>JAFVFB010000004.1 GCA_017475705.1 Alphaproteobacteria bacterium | reverse complement strand
TGCGATGAATGAAGGATTGCGCTTTGCTATTCGCGAAGGCGGACATACTGTTGGTGCTGGTGTTGTAACCAAAATCATCGAATAATAAAGGGAAAAATTATTGTGAATTAACTCGCAGGAGGAAGCCACTCATCGGTACGTCACGTACCTTTATGTACGCTCGTGTACTTCGGTGGGCTCCTGCGGTTACTTCGCAAAATTTTCTTGTTTTTTAGCAAAAAGAAGGTCGTTATTGAAACGGCCTTTTTTGTGTGCGATGAGGTGGTTAATTTAACAGTGGTAAAAAGCTACGAGGTGGCTTTTGCTGTTTAAATGTGGGGGCTAATTCTAAATATATTCAGCAAGGTTGATTATTTTTTTACCATTTTTTCTGGCTTGTTCGACAGCCTTGAAAGCACCGCCGGATTTGTGCTTGACATAGCAAACAATGTAGTCTGCGTGCTGCGTCATATACTCGTTACGGCGTAAAATGGCAATTTGCGGCAGGGCTTTGTCCACCACCTCCGGATAGATCAATTCATAGCCCTGTTCGTACATCCAGTCCAACTTGGCTTCGGAGGGATAATAGGCTGGCAATATACATAGGGAAATCCATTTAAATTCTTGTTTCAGACCCCGCATGACAATGAGTGATAAGCTATCAAAAGTGCCTTGCTCGCCAAGCCAAAATTCATCAACATCATGGTATAAAATTAGGTCACGGACGACCTCCCTTAAATGAGTTTCTATCGCTCCCACCATGGGGGTGTCGCGATGACCAAAAAATGCGCATATACTCAAGCTAATCAACCTATCAGCCCAAAAAATTACCCACCTTGCAAGGTGGGTGGACGTTGACACTACAAATAACACGAAAAGTAGCCCAGTTATTGGGTATATGCCTTATTCACTGGCATCCACCCGTTACGGTGAGATGCCCAATATGACCATTCTCCTTTATATTACAATGTAATACAAAAGGTATGTCCTTGCCCGTGTTATTTAGACTGTCAATGTCCAGCTGGAATTTGGGCTATTCCAGCAACGTAAGTATAGTGGGGAAAAGTTAAAAAATCAACAATAAATTGGGGGGGCTTGAGAAAGCACTGTCATAGGCGCATCGGCGCTCGCTTATGTACCCCATTTATGTACACCGCGCTCGCGGCGCTACACCTAGCCCAGCACTTTCTCAAGCCCTAGGCAAAAGCCACAATGTGGCTTTTCGGTTTTAAATGGGGGGACATGGTAAAGCGCTGTCATAGGCGCATCGGCGCTCGCTTATGTACCCCATTTATGTACACCGCGCTCGTTAATTTATCGATAGCACCACACTTTATCCCACCCGTGGAAAAAGCCACTGGCGTGGCTTTTAAGCTTAATTTTTTAAGTGGAGAACAACACTTTCTCAAACCTTGAAAAATGAAATGGCTACTAAAAAGGGCAGCTCATCTCTAAATCTTCCTTCTTGTAAAATACTTTATAGCAAGCGTACAATAATGAGAGTACTACCGCTGTTAAGAAGATATCATATACCGGCATATAGCTGTTGAGATAAGTGGTCATGGTGTCTGTGCCGCGGGTAAATACATCCACTAAATAAGCTGCAATCGCGTATATAACCGATAAATATGGTATCCATCCAATAGAAGCTAAAAAGACGGAAATCCGTGGAAAACTCTCGTTCATCCGATGTACAAAACCCCACGATGGTATTAATGCTAAGGATAACGCCAGCACAGCAACCCAGAATACGACATACAATATTCCGCCCATGGCATAGGATATTTCGTTATTAAACCAGGCAAATAAAAACGCTAAGACTTGATACATTCCACCCATAAGCAATAGTTCACTTCGACATATTTTCATTTCTTTCTCCTTTATCCGTTGTTGGCTGTTTGGTCTCAGTATATAGATAATCTCTATTGGTAAAATTCAAATATAACTTTGGGCTTAACTGACCATATGATTAGGGCTGTTATATAAGCAAATATTATTCGACAATTGAGGTAGAGTGCGGAAAAACTTGACTTTTTGTGAAAAATATGCTATACTTGGAAAAGTTTGGAGATGGGGTTATTGTTATGGCAGTTCTGAAAAAGTATATGCAGGTTTTATTTCTGTTGCTCCTGTTTATTTGTATCTACGGGGGAACTGCTTATGCTGGCGATGATGATTTGATGGCTATGGCTGCCACTAAAAGCGTAAAAACTTTCAATGCTGTTAAAGGAATTATTCTTATCGTTGGTGGTTTCGGGTTAGTCGGAATTGCTTATCATGCCATCTTTGGTAAAATGAAATGGGCGTGGTTTGCTTGTTTGGCTTTTGGTTTAGCTTTGGTCTCTGCCGCATCCGGAATTATCAGTTATGCAACTGGTGATGCGATGGATGGACTATCTGAAATCGAGGTCGTCGATACCTTTGGGGATGAGGGTGGTGTTAGCAGCGGCAGATCCGGCGGGCGGAAAGGTGGCGGCTTCTGGAGTGGGTTTGCAGAGGGGTTTGGTACCGGTCTGGGGATCGGCTATGGAACAACCGCAGGTGGCGAATTTTCTGCCTCTGATGCACGCATCAATATGTAATTCTAATCGTTGTTATAAACTTCTTTAATTTGGGTTATATGATTGCAGAGACCATCGGAATTGGTTTCGGCTAAGATACCCCAAATGGTCAGTTTTTCACCGTTTGCAGGAATAAGGCGATTTTGGATGGTTAATCTTTCAGTTAATCGTTCTATCGGTGTCGCCGGTTCAAAACCCAGTACTGATTCAAAGTCGCCACACATGCCAATATCGGTGATGTATCCGCTGTGCTGAGGTAAAATCCGCGCATCGGCTGTCGGTACATGGGTGTGGGTGCCGGCAATAAGGCTCACCCGGCCATCCAGATAATAGCCTAATGCTAATTTTTCTGAGGTTGCTTCACCGTGAATATCAATCAATATGGCATCAACATTTTTGCCAAGGGGGTATTGCTTTAAGAGTTTATCCAGCGGTTCGGTTATGCTGTTTATCGGTGGCATAAACAGCCTTCCTAAAACTTGGGCTATCAGTAATTTTTTGCCATTTATATTTAATATTTGAGCACCTTTACCGGGAAGTGTCTCCGGATAATTCAGCGGGCGGATAATTTGCTGATTGCTATCTAAAAAAGGATAAATCTCTTTTTGTTGCCAGATGTGATTGCCGGTAATGATGCCATCAACCCCGTTATGCAATAAGTCTTCCGCAATACCTGGCGTTAGGCCAAAACCATGCGCGGCATTTTCTGCATTAACCAGCACGGCATCCACTTGGTATTTTTGGCGTACCTCTTTGAGGTGTTTGATAATAACATTCCGTCCTGCGCGGCCAACAATATCACCGCAATATAAAATCTTCACGTCCGTTCTTCCTTTTTAATGAGGCGGACCGCCCAGACCGTGCTTTTATCATTCTATCCGATACCCGCAAGATAAGGTGGGCACCATATAACAGGACCACGATCCTGACAGTGACAGTTCCCTAATAAGTAGTGTTGGCCCGGATGACATGCGGTTAAACACGCGAAGGGCAGTCCTTCTTTTTATATAATCTATTTTATACGGATTTTAACTTTAATGCAATAGATTTTATTAGCTCGGTTAAATAATTTATGTTTTGCGCGAGCTTATTATCGACTTCGCGCAGTTCACGCTCTATATCTGCTACGGCCGGCGTGGCTGGTATCTCGCTTAGTGAGGCTTCAAGTTCTGCAATCTTTTGCTGGGCCGTTGTAATTTCTAGCTCTAACGCTGTTGCCTTTTGAGTTGCCGTTTCATTAGCGTTGGTCAAACTGACCACTTGCTGTTGCAGGTTTTCCTTTTCTGTCTGTATGGTAGAGAGTTGCTGGCGGCTGTTTTGGTTTTCAGTCTCTAGCTCGGTAATGCGCTGTAGGGCCTCTAAGGCAGTTGTTTCTGCTTCGGAGATTTTTTTGCTGGCCTCTAATTGCTGAACATCAAGTTCGGTATTTTTTTGTTGCATCACAGCAGTTAAGGTTTGGCACTCAGCTAGCTGCTGCGCAATGGTCGTTTTTTCTGTGGTTAGGAGATTATTTTGCTCTATGCTGGTTTGTAATTTTTGTTCTAACTCTGAAATTTTTGCCGTGGCTTGCTGTTTTTCAACCTCCAGTTCAGATATATGCTGCAAGGCTTCTAGCGCAGTTGTTTCCGCTTCGGATAGCTTCTGGGCTGATTGCTGTGCTTGCGTCTCTAAATCTGTAATCTTCTGTGCATCTTCGCGTTGCTTGGTTTCTAAATCTGTAATCTGTTGGCGCGCCTCAAAAGTTGCCGTATCGGCATCTGATATTTTTCGATTGGTTGCAATATTTTCGGCCTTCAAAATTTCGTTGTTTTCTTGGGCTTGGTGGAGATTGGCGGCTAGTTCTTGTTTTTCTTTTGCTAATTTTTCTATCTCTTCCTTTAAGCTATTCAGCTGATGCAGGGTTTGTTGATTTTCAGCCTTTAGGGCTTCTGTCTGCTGCTCAGCAGCGGCTGTCACTTGCGCTGTCTTTTCTGCTATTTGCTGATCAACCTCGGTCATCTTCTTTTGGGTTTCACTTAACTCATCTGCGACTAGCAGCCCCGTCATCGCTAAGAGTAAATTTTCATTTATTGAGCCAAGAGCCTCTGTCAGCGAGCGTGCTTTTTCATCCAGTAAACGGCCCAGTTTCATAATCTGTATTTCTTCACCATCTTGGCAAGAAATTGGATATTCACGATAATTTATGGTAATAATTACTTGAGCCATTACTTCAACGCTCCATTTAAGGTTTCAATAATACTGTCTATCCGCGCAGCCTTGTCTCGCAATTCCTGCTTGAGATGTGATACCGCTTCTTTTAACTTATCTTTGCTGGCTAGTTCCACCGTAATGTCTTGGTCTAAACTTTCTACAGTTTGACGTAAGCTTTCTAAGGCACCGGCAGTTTGTGTAAAATATTTTGAATAATCTTCCATCTTTTGACTTCCGTTTCTAAAAACAGTATGTTATACTGCTTTATATTAAGGTTTAATTAGAGATTTACAAGAGGCAAAATAACTTATGCAAAAGATTATTCGTATAGAACGTGCTTTATCGCACTTTGATGAAAACCTAACTGAAGATTGTTACGCTTTGGCTGATACACTAGAGACAGATTTTTGCCGTAAATTTATTGATTGTGCTGCTCATTCCGATAAAATAGTGTTGTTTTATGGTCATAATGCAGAACAATGCTGCTTAAATTATCAGGCAGATGGGGTTATCCTTGATTTTGGTGATGAAAATCTTGTAGAAAAAATGTCTGAACTGCGGCAAAAATTGGGCAAAAATAAGTTTGTTGGTCTGTTCTCTCGTAATCGTAAACACGAAGCTATGCTTGTTTCTGAGGCAGAACCGGACTTCGTGGTGTTTAAAGTGTGGAAAGATGGGGCCGCTCATACCAAAGAACTTATTGATTGGTATACGACTTTTTTCCTGATACAATGTGCCGCATGGCTGGTTGATGATGGGGTGGAAGAAAGTGTGTATGAAAGAGCAGATTTTGTTGTTAGGGGGCTTTTATAGCACCGGTCATGATTGTATTTTGCCTCCTTTCGGTTAGCGTTGACTTTTTTGTGAAATGAGGCTATACTGTTTCTATAAACTTTGGGAGTGTCTATTATGCCACAACAAAAAAAACAACCTCGCTTTGTGCTTAATCCTATACCTGTTCCTATTCCTCAAAAGCCGGTCGAATTCCAAAATGATACAATCCCGGCAGATAGTCTGGAAGGCGCTAGTGCTTGGTTTATCTCTAAAAAAAATGCTATTCAGTTGTTTGTCAAAGAAGAGCAATCCAATGAGTTTTCTCAGTCTGCAACAACTTTGGCTCATGAATATTGGCATAAACATATCCATAAAACCGGCGTACTTAATTTGCATATGGGGCTCGAAGAACGCTATAAACTTGCCGTAGATAATGAACTTTCTGCCTCTATTGTCGGGTTGCTCCAATTGCGCCAAGAATACCTTAATGCTAAAACTGCAGAAGAACGAAATGAAATTGCTAATTCTGATCCTGCAAAGCATTATGCTTATTATTTTAGTGCTATCGAACAGGGAAAAATTAATCCTTTTTCTTCATCTCCGCAAGATTTCCAAAATGAAATGCAGTTTATTGCACGCGAAACCCAAAAAATGTGGCAAACCCATCTTTCTGTCCGTTATGACCAGGACCAGTTAACCGCAGAAGTACTTACCTATTTCCAAGCGCATAGTCTCGAAGAATTAAAACCTAATTCTAAAAATTATCAAAAGGCTAGAAAAACTATCTATACTATCGGTGGAATCGATTTTAGTCAGTATCTTGATGACACCAATTGTATTAACGATAATATACGCACCGCGGATAAACTTGTGGCACAATCCAATAATCGCTATAAGGTTCTACAGGCATTGCGGCCGCAAAATATGTCTCTCGATTTTTCTCAGGCTGCCTATACCTCTGCTTTGATACCTATTAAACAGGATTTATTGGAAATTTTTGAAATCCGCCAGCAGTGGCTTAATTGTGTTACCCCAGCTGAACAACAAGAATTAATTGCAACCTCTCCCTTGGCGCAACAGTACTTAATCGCTTTACAAAATAAGCAAATTAAACCAAATCCCGGTGGAATGGCTCTAGATGAAGAAAAATTTATCGGTAAACTCCTGCGTCAAGAATGTGTACAAACAATTTATAATCAACCTGTCGAAGAACTTAATTTCGATATGATAGAGCAGGCGCGTAAGGCCATAAAAAATAAAACTAATGATAAGGCTTTTCAGCTGCTCGTGCAAAAGCAACTTTCTGCCTATGGTATCGATTTTAGTAAATATCTGAAAGGGGTGGAAGATGCCCCGTTTGTGGCTAATCCTAAATTTGCTGAAATCGATGCACAAATCCGTGCTGGGCTTTCTACTGAAGAAATATGGAAAAAAGCTAACCTCTGCTACTATGATCCAGATAACGAAATCTTTGCACCGGAAATTAAACTTGATGAAAAGTTGAGCCCTGAACAGCAACTGAAACTTGCAGAACAGCAAATGTTTGTGGCTAATGTTATGTGGCGTCATCCTGAGCTTTTTTGTCATACATGCGATAATAAGGCAGACCTTAAAGAAATAACTGTATCTGCTTTTGAGGAATTAAAAAAAGAATTGGCAGAAAATCCAGCTCTTGCAACGGCTTGGCAGAACCAAAAACAAGAAATTATCCGTAAAATTTCGCAACAGAGCGCACATACGTTATTTATTGCTGATGATAATGATGAGGCCTATCAAAAAGCTATAGATCAACTCTATACCTATCATGGGCAAAACCTTAAAAAAATTTATGGTAAAGATGTGGAAGAATTATTGCCAGAAACGAGCTTGGAAACTGAACTGGTTAGAGAAAGCTTTTTGGCTCGGTTGAAAAATAAATTTACAGACGGGTATGAGTTTGTATACGGTAAAACAGCTCAATGCTACCATGCGCTTAAAAATAAAACCAAAGAACTGTGGCACAAGGCACTGGATAGCACTACTCTTCATGAAGAAAAAATTGTAGCTGAGGATGATTATGCCGGCGAACCAATTTACGATGAATGGGAACCAGAACATCGCGTTTCAGAACCATTGGAAGCGGATATTTATGACTTTGAAGGTAATGGTCTGCGTGATCAATATCACTCTTTGCTTAAACGGGGTAATCCAGAATGGGCACAACTGCTTGTTCAGGCTGAATTAAGCCAGTCTAAGATGAATATGAATTTAAAGAAAAGACAAATCCAAAATGATAAAATCACGGGGGAATATTTGGTGGCACCTCAGGCCCATGAATGGCAGAATAAGCGTATCGTTATTAAAAATAAAAGTCGTTAAGGCTATCGATATCATTGCATAAAAAGCTTATTCTATTGATTGCGGAGAACTTTCTTTATCAACATATTGCGTTTAAGACGACTGAGATGGTCTATGTATAATATACCATCTAGATGGTCTATCTCGTGCTGTAAAATTACAGCCAAATAATCTTGCGCTACAAGCGTTTGCATCACCCCGTTTTCATCAAGATACTGTACGGTGATTTGTTGATGGCGCTCCACCTCAGCACACACTCCGGGAACAGATAAACACCCTTCATTGAAAAAAATTGTTGCCGCAGATTTTTCAATAATTTTGGGATTAATCATGCGTAATGGATGTGGACCGCGCGTGCCATCTTCACTGACTTTGTCATCCACCACAATCAGGCGTTGTTTGATACCAACTTGCGGTGCAGCTAGGCCAACCCCCTTATCAGCATACATCGTTTCCAGCATATCATCCAGCAAACGCCGTGTGGTATCTGTTACAGCGGTAACTTCATCACAGACTTCGGATAATATTTTTTCAGGATATTTGTGCAGAGTGAGTATGGTCATCGGTCATTATATCCTTACTTTTTTGGCAATCTGATCTAACAAGGCATTTATCATCTTGGGTTCGTTTTTCATGAAAAAGGCATAGGCTAAATCCACATATTCTTGGATAATTACTTTGGCATCAATATCTGTGCTGTAACCCAGTTCGTATACCGCACATAATAACAGTGCTTGCATGGTCGCATTCATATGGTCATAGGCCGTGGCATCATGCAGATATGTGCGTAAGGCATTTTCCAGCTCTTGTTTTTTTTGCTGTACACCACGAACAAGTGTTTCAAAATATGCTTGGTCCATTTCTTCTAGTTCAACAGTATGTTCGCCAGATAAAGCATCTTCTTCTATGGCATAGCGGCCAATATCTCCAGATTTAAAATCTTCTATAGTTTCATCTACACTTAAATCACTAAAAGCCGTCATATAAGTCGCTTGAACTGCCGCTAAGCGCGCACCGGATTTTTTTCTTATCTTTTCTGAAACAAATTTTGCCATGTCTTGCTATCCTTACCAGTTGTTGTTTAAGAATTTATCTTGCTGACAAATTCTTCAAAATCTTTGACTTCCTTAAAATCTTTATAAACCGAAGCAAAGCGGATGTAGGCCACTTTGTTGATACGAATCAGCTTATCCATCACTTTTTCACCAATCGCTTTAGTGGTGATTTCAATCATACCGGAATTTTCGAATTCACGGCGAATCTCATCTACCAGCTTTTCTATCTCAAAACTGGAAATGCCGCATTTGCTGACAGCTAAAGTGATTGAGCGCATCAACTTATCACGGTCAAACGGTACTCGTTCGCCATTTTTTTTGATGATGGTCAACTCCTGCAACTCTATGCGCTCATAGGTGGTAAAACGTCCCCCACAATCCGGACACTCGCGGCGTCGGCGAATTGCATTTTCATCCGGTGTGTCACGAGAATCTTTTACTTGAGTGTTGGTGCTGGCGCAAAATGGGCACTTCATGATGTTAATCTCCTTGTTAGCTTTTTGATATACTATAAACACAGATAAAAATCAAGTCTTTTTATACTGCTTCTTAACTTTTGGCGGTGATAATAGCAAAAAAATAAGATGTTATAGATAGAGAGAGGATGATGAATTATGCTTGATATTTCTTCGCTACAAATCGCTCAAATTCTTGAACTTAATCAGCAGCCGGCAATGGTTCATATCCGCCGTGTTTCTACGGATAGTCGAGATGTTGATGCACAGACATTGTTTATTGCTCTTAAAGGCGAAAAATTTGATGGACATGATTTTATTGTAAAAGCATTGAATGATGGTGTGCCACTGGTGTTGGCAGAGCACGTGGTAGAAGGGGTAGATCCGGCAAAAATTTTGCTGGTTGATGATACTCTTAAGGCTTATGGAAAGTTGGCTCAATTCTATCGGCGGCAATTCCATGGCACTGTTATCGCATTGACCGGTAGTTCGGGAAAAACGACAACTAAAGAAGAACTAAAAGCAGCCCTCTCTTGTTATGGAAAAACTTGTGCAACTAGCGGCAATTTTAATAATTTTATCGGGGTTCCAAAATCTTTGCTGAATATTGAATTAGATGCGCAGTTCGCTATTATCGAAATGGGAATGTCGGCACGGCATGAAATCGAATATCTGACACAATTGGTGGAACCTGATGTGGCACTGGTCACTAATGTCTATCCTATGCACCTCGAATTTTTAAAGACAATTGATAATATTGCTTTGGCTAAAGCAGAAATTTTTGGTGGTTTGAAAGAAAATGGTATCGCTATCTATAATGAAGATAGCGCAAAAGCAGATGTCTTGGCAGCAGCAGCGCAAAAAGCAACTACACAGGTTATTCCCTTTGGTGAAAAACATCATCCAGAAGTGGCGCTTAAATTGGTTGAAGAGGGAAAACACTATCGCTATAATGCTTGGGCAGTGCTGAGCGTGATTCAAGCTTTGGGATTGAAACTTGAACCGGCTGTCGCTGCCGTTAATCACTTTACTGCGCCAGAGGGGCGCGGTAAAAAATTTGCGCTCAATATTCATGGCAAGAAAGTGACCCTTTTGGATAATAGTTATTCAGGAGGTCCGGATGCTACGGTGTTGGCGGTGGAGGCTTTGGCTAAAACAGATGGCCGACGTAAGGTCGCCGTTATCGGAAAAATGGCTGAGCTAGGGGATTATACAGTGGCGGCACATCAACGTGTGGGACAGGCTTTGGGAGCACATCATATTGACGTGGTAATAGGGGTATGTGCTGAAACAAAGGACATGTTGGCACAATTGCCGGCAGAAATTGAGCAGCATTATTTTGATAATATCAATGGGGTCGCAGATTTCTTGTGCGATAAACTCTTGCAAGATGGTGATGTGCTGCTGATGAAAGGCTCACATTATTCTTCGGAAGTCTACAAAGCAGCAGATGTCCTTAAAACTTATGCTGTGTAGTTTCTGATAAAGCGCGGGTTTTTGCCTAGATTTGAAATTAGCTCGTAGGCAATGGTTCCGGCATCTCGTGCTACGTCATCTACGGTGTAATCATCACAGATTAAATAACCAAAATCACCCACCATACACTGTGGTAATTGGCTGACATCACAGATAATGTTATCCATGGAAACACGGCCTAAAATTGGGCAAAAGTGTGCTACACCGTGTTGGTAAAATATGACTTTGCCACGGTTGGATAAACTGCGCGGAACGCCATCTCCATAACCGATGGAAACAATCGCAATCTTCATATCTTGCGGGGCACGGAAGGTTGCCGAGTAACCAACAAATTCTCCTTTTGCTAAGGGTTTTACTTGTAGAACAGGCGCTTTGAGCTCTAAAACATTTTTCATCTCATTTTCGCGGTATGGGGCAGTGTTGATGCCATATATCGCTGCGCCTAACCGTGTGAGGTCAAAGTGAAAATCTGCACCTAAGAAAACACCATCAGAAGCAGATAAGGTCGCCGGTGTATGGGCAAAAAAACGTTGTTTTAAGTGACGGAAGTTTTCTAATTGACGGGCATTCATAAAATGTGCTTGCTCATCTGCACAGGATAAATGCGACAGTACATAGGAAAAACTTTGTAACTCTGTGGGGCTCAACAGCTCTAAATCTGCCTCTCTAAAACCAAGACGGTTTAGCCCAGTCTCTACTTGAATTGCCGGCTTAATACCATCTAGTGGTTGCTGTTGCCAAAAACGTAACATCTCAAGCGAGCATATCACCGGAATCAGCCGTGCACGTGCAAATGATTGCTGCGAATCCGTCCCGATACCTTGTAGCACAAATATCTCGGCATCTGGCGCCACCTGACGCACAATTTCACCTTCGCAGCCATGAGCCACAAAAAAATGACGGCAGCCAGCAGCATATAAAGCCTGACTTATTTGCGTTGCACCAAGGCCATAAGCATCATCTTTGACTACACCAGCTGCAGATGCTGGTTGTGATAGGCGAGCTAGAAGATGATAGTTCTCTGTTATTCTTGTTAAGTTGATATTAAAAATAGGGGTGGTATATATTGGCATAGTTGTTTTTTCCTTTGGAGTAAAATTTTATGATGCTGAAGTTTATTGATACCCATATCCATTTGCAAGATTTTAAACCGGATTGTGCACCGGCTGTGATTGATAGTCCGGTGGCGGAAAAATTGGTGCTGATTTCTTCGCGGGTTGAAGACTTAGAACAAGTGCCGCTGTGGGTCAATAAATATTCGCAAAAATGTATGGGGGCATTGGGTTTTCATCCTTGGTATTGGCAACCAGATTTACCTATGGATGCTTTGTATGAAAAACTTAAAAAATATCCCAAAGCATTGGTAGGTGAGATTGGTGTTGATGCGTTGCGGCGACCAGTCGATTTGAAACAGCATTGGTTGTTTTCTTACCAACTTAAAATGGCAGAAGAACTGTCTCGTCCAGTTATTGTGCATGCGGCAAAGGCTTTTGAACCGCTGATGCGTCATGAACCAGAACTGAAATCTGTGCGCTATGTGCATCATGGTTTTGTGAAAAATGAGGAACTGCTGGAATTTATTAATCGGACCGGTGGTTATATCGGTTTGGGAACTTTGTTTGTTAAACAAGAACGAGCCAAAGAAATGTGGGCTAAAATGCCACGCCAGCGTGTTTTGTTTGAAACTGATGCACCGTATAGAGTTAATGACGGTAGTTACCTCTTAAGCGCTCAAAGCCAATTGCATCAGTTGGCCCAAACAGTGGGGGAAGATGTTGATGCACTGTGTGAACAGCTTAATGAGAATGCTCGGGATTTTTTGGACTTTTAGCAGTATGTGGCGCAGGGTGAGATGTGTGCTTGTTACGGCGCTCAAATGGAAAACGGCGCGGTTTGCTATATTTCTTGCTATTGTGCTTATGTTGTTGGCGGTGCGAATGCATTAAATCCAATAATATTCCTTCTCTGATGCCACGATCTGCAATAGTAATCTCAGATATCGGCCAAAAACTGGTTATGGCTTCAATTATTGCACAGCCGGCAATCGTCAAATCTGACTTTGATTGGCCAATGCAAGGATGTTTATAACGCCCTTCAGAACCCATTAACTTGATTTTGTTAATGGTGTTTTCTATATCCGGTGCTGATATAGCAATGCCATCAACCGCTGAACGATTATAGCGCGGCAGTTTTAAATGCACAGCCCCTAACACCGTGACCGTTCCAGAAGTACCGATAACTTGTATCTCTTGGTTGGCTATGGCTTCTGTTATTTGGTGCTTTTCTTCAAACTCGGCTAAAATGTTTTGCGTGCGCTCAACCACTGTCGAGTACTCAAGGGTATTCATTTCATGACCAGCAAAGGCTTCCGACACCGTTACTACCCCATAGGGTAAGGATACAAAACCTTCTATAAATGTGCGGCCAAAATCTGTTACCCGAGCGAGCGATATTTGAGTCGAACCGCCACCAATGTCAAACACTAATACACGCTTTATTTGCCGGTTTAATAAAGGTAAACAGCCAACAACCGATAAACGTGCTTCCTCTTTGGAGGAGATAACTTCTAACTCTATGCCTGTTTCATGTTTAACCATCTCTACAAATTTGGTGACATTTTTGGCTCGGCGACAGGCTGCCGTTGCAACGAATCGTGATGATACTATCGGCATATATTCATCCATAACACCTCGGCATACCCTCAGGGCTTGCAAAGTACGCTTCATCGCGCGTGGCGATAGCTCATTATCTTGAATAATACCTTCTCCCAAACGTACGACTTTGGAAAAAGTTTCTACCACACGAAAAGATGTCGTGGTTGGCGTGGCTATCACTAACCGACAAGAGTTTGTGCCCAAATCTATCGCAGCATAATTATCCGCAGTCGGACTTTGAAGGTGCTGTTCCGGCTTTTTATATTCTTTCTTCTTGCCATATTTTTTGTTGTTCTTTCTTTCCGGCAATTTCTTTTCTTGATACAATGTATTCTCCATAAATCTAACTATCTAAAAATAGTTCTTTGCCTCAAACATTACAACCTTTGTTTATTTTTTGCAACTAGATTTTGCGTGCCTAATTATTAAGTCCTAAAATATTTGTATAGAACAGGGGGTTGACTTTTGATGATTTGGTGCTATAGTGCGCGTTCATATTTTTATTACTTTATTAATTATTATTTATGGAAAAAAAGTATTTTCAAAAAGAAGGCCTCATCGCGTTCAAACTTTGGGCTTTTGAACTGCTCATTGATGCTCTGGAGGTTGACCGACAGCTGGAAAAAATCGAACAGCTCTATGACAAAGTTGTGCAATTCTCACAATCTATCTGGATGGAAACAAAAGCAACGGCAGAAGAACGTAAGGATATGCAGAACTTGGTCGACCGCTTGACCATCATGCGCCTTGGTGCTTGATAGAGCACTTCCTTTAATCGGCTAAGGATTGTTAAACACCTCTGTTAAGGGGTGTTTTTTTATGTCTGTTTTGCTAGATATTTGATGTTTATCCTATTTTCAAAAAAATGCTTGCATATTTAAAATTTATAGCTATACTTCCCCTTACTTCCGAGAAAGTGGGTGTATTACCCCGTTTGCTCTTGAAGGGGGCAGAAAAGGGCTTCTTAAAGAGGGGCAGAAGGTCTTTGGATTGTAAAGGCAGAAGGTCTTTGATTGTAAAGGCAGAAGGTCTTTGATTTAAAGGCAGAAGGTCTTTGATTTAAAGGCAGGAGGTCTTTGATTTAAAGGCAGAAGGTCTTTGATTTAAAGGCAGAAGGTCTTTGATTTAAAGGCAGAAGGTCTTTGATTTAAAGGCAGAAGTTCCTTCTAGAGAGTTTTATAATGGCAAAAGGCCCTTCTAGGAAAGGTGCATGAGTGCTCTTCTTCAAACAAAACTATCGGGACAATAAATTTGTTATTTAACCAATAAAGGATTTAATATGAAAAGTATTGTTAATGCTAAAAAGAAAAATAGCCGTCGTTACGGCCAAAATCTTTGGGGTGACCAAAATAGCCCTATTTTGAAAAGAAATTATGCTCCTGGTCAACATGGTCAAAGACGTAAAAAAACAACTGACTATGGTGAGCAATTATATGCAAAACAAAGATTAAAAGTTTATTATGGCAATATCAGCGAAAAGCAATTCCATAAATATTATGAAGAAGCTATCCGTCGGCGCGGAGATGCTGCTGAAAATTTAATCGGTTTGCTCGAATCTCGCTTGGATAACTTGGTCTATAAAGCTAAATTCGTCCCAACCGTTTTCGCTGCTCGCCAGTTTGTTAACCATGGTCATGTCACTGTTAATGGTAAAAAAGTCAATATTCCTTCCTATATCGTTAAGGCTGGCGATGTTATTGAAGTTCGTGAAAAATCTAAGCAATTAGCTATCGTTTTGGCAGCTATGCAATCACAAACTCGTGACTTCCCATCTTATATGGAAGTCGATGAAAAAGCACTGACTGCAAAATATACCTTCGTTCCTAAATTCGACGATGTACCTTATGCAGCTCAGATGGAGCCGAACTTGGTTATCGAGTTCTACTCAAGATAATCAGGGGCGTGAACCCGTTATCTATAGGGTGGGTCAGCACTATTCCGGTGATGATTGTAAAACTGCACTTTTATGTACCTTGTTGTGTAGAGAAATTGTTGCTTTGCTGTTGGTTTCGGTATTGTGCTGGCCCGTTATAAAAAATAAGCTCTCGGTTTACGGGAGTTTTTTTATTTTTTAGGATATTTGGAAAAGATGTTTATCAGAAATGTGTGGAGGAATGATTTTGGGTAATGGTATAAAAAGGATTGTGTTTTTGATTTTCGGTTAGTTCCTAGAGGTTGGAGTAGGGGTTCTAAAATGCCATGTTCCACTCTTTATTGTTTGCGCAATTCGTCGCGCTCTGTGTGGGGTTTGTCTGGCATATGCTGATGTTAAACATTCAAACGCGGCCATCTCAAAATTTCCTTTTTCTATCTCTAATAACATGTAGCGAAATTTTTTTAAGCCCTTCCACCCTAGCTGAAAGCACATATCTAAAAGGGCATATTGCCTATCTTCACACAGTTTATCATAAGCTTTAATTCCACTTTTTAACGTATTGTAACAGCGGGTAATGTCGTTTCTTAATAACATCTTGGCACCATTTTCTGTGATGCCGTGCATGTAGTCTCCTAGGGCACGCTTTTCCTCTGTTGAAAGAGGATTGTCTTCTAAGTTGCGGCCGACACCTATGGTTAGTTTGCCGGCGGTACAGCGATAGGGCATTAACCGTATTCCCTCATGAAAAATTAATCGTTCTACCCATTCTTCCATGTGTTGTTCTAACATCTCTTTCTCCCATAAAAAAAAGCACCGTCAAGGTGCTGTTATCGCATAAAAAAAGTGCGCACTCTTTAAAGTGCACACTCCAACAATTCTGCTCTACTTTAGCGTTTGAAGTGTCATCTGTCAACCCTTTTTGGGGGGCTTAAAAAAATATTTTATCATCGTTATATTTCACTTGCCTTTCTGGAAAAAAACATTATAAATATATTCGATATTTGCTCAAATTTAGGAGATGCCATGAAGCATCGGCGCAAAATTATTGTTTCATAGCGAATTAACGCTTGCGCCCTGCCTTCCGGCGAGAGGATTTTCGGCTTTGTGCCGCTTTGGGTAAATGTCCGGCTCAGTGCTTTTGGTTTGTAATCAACAATAAGAATCCCCAGAATCATTGTGCCGCGGTTAATCAGGTCAAAGTATATCGCATCATAAATTAAGAGCGATAATTATTAGTTAGGAAATAAATAGTTATGAAAAAAATGCTTATTGATGACACGCAACCCGAAGAAACCCGAGTGGTTATTTTAGATGGAAATAAGGTTGAAGATGTCGAATTTGAATCTAGTACAAAAAAACAAATTAAAGGTAATATCTTTACAGCTAAAGTGGTGCGGATAGAACCTTCTCTGCAGGCAGCTTTTGTCGACTACGGCGGTAATCGCCACGGGTTCCTCGCCTTTAGTGAAATCCATCCGGATTATTATACTGTTTCTGACGATGTTAAAGCTGAAGTTGAGGCAGAAGTCGAAGAAATTATCGAACGTAAACGCCAGTACCAAGCAGAGCGTAAGGCTGAACAAGAGCGTCGGAGACTCGAACGCGAACAAAAACGTGCCGAGTATGAAGCACGCCGGGCAGCAGAAGAACAAGCTGCAGCAACACAAAACCAAATGGAAAATACTGTTGATGAAAATGGTAATGCGGAAAATAATGGTGCGGAAAATGCAAGCGTGGCGTTGACGGCTGGCTCTGTTGCAGTCGAAGGTACGGATGATTTTGCCCAGACAGCAGCAGAAGTTAATGTGGTACGTGTTTGTGAAGAAGTTGATGAAGCCGAGTTACAGGCTGATTGCGGTTGTCAGGAAGGCAAAGAATGTCGGTGCGGCGAAAATTGTACTTGCGGTTGCCAAGAAGGCAAAGAATGTCGGTGCGGTGAAAATTGCGAAGAGGCAGAAGATGAAGCAGATGCTGGTGAAGGGGCGTCTGATGAAAAGCCTTATCGTGGACGTCGGCGTGGAGCACGTTTTCTGGGACGCGGTCGTTCTGCTAAAAAGTATAAAGTTTCTGCAGAAGCTGTTGGTTTAGAGCCATTAGCTGTTTCTGAAGATATTGATGATGACGATGATGACTTGTCCGATAACCCACAGGTTGCGGCTGAGGATAATTTTGATGATGATGAAAAAACATGCCGTGAGTTTGATAATGATGAAGATGAGGCTGATTTTGAGCATTATCTAGAAGTGCAGCGGCAACTTATCTATGCTCGGAAGCTTTACTATCGCTCTGCCATCCAAGAGGTGATTAAAGAAGGGCAAACCCTGCTGATTCAAATTGTTAAAGAAGAACGCGGTAATAAAGGTGCAGCATGTACAACTTATCTTTCATTAGCTGGGCGTTATTGTGTGTTAATGCCGAATCGCATTAAATCCGGCGGGGTGTCACGCAAAATAACTTCTCCGGTTGATCGAAGAAGGCTTAAAGATATTATGCATGAATTACCTCTAAATGATAATATGTCACTGATTATTCGCACCGCAGGGGAAGATAAAAAACGTGAAGATATTGTACGCGACTATAATTATCTTATCCGGACATGGAACCATATTCGCCATAGTGCTTTGAGTACGCCTGCACCGGCGCTTATCTATGAAGAAGGAAACTTGATTAAACGTGCTTTGCGCGATATGTATACGAAAGATATTGGTGAAGTGATTATTGATGGAGATGTAGCGTATAAAACAGCTAAGGATTTTGCTAAGATCCTCTCTCCAAATATGGGGCGCAAAATCAAATTTCATAAATCTGACGACAAGCCGTTGTTCCAACAATATCAGGTTGAAAGAGAACTGGATAAATTACATAATCCTGTGGTGCAATTGCCTTCTGGTGGATATTTGGTGATTAATCCGACAGAGGCGTTGGTTTCTATTGATGTGAACTCTGGGCGAGCTACTCATGAAATGGATATCGAGGAAACTGCTCTTAAAACAAACCTTGAAGCAGCTGATGAAATTGCTAAACAGCTGCGGATGCGAAACTTAGCCGGATTGGTGGTGGTCGATTTTATTGATATGGACGAACCAGCTAATAATCATGCGGTGGAAAAACGTATGAAGGAGGCTATGAAGCCAGATCGCGCACGCGTGCAAATTGCAAAAATGAGTATTTTCGGGTTGCTGGAAATCTCTCGCCAGAGAATGCATTCGTCATTTGTCGAGAGCAACTATGTAACATGTCCATACTGTAAAGGGCAGGGGGTGCAACGTAGTGCGGAAAGTAGCGCTATGCTGGTGTTGCGTGCTATCGAAGAAGAAGGAATTAAGGGTAGCAACAATCATCTCGAGTTAAAATTGCCGTATGATGTGGCAACCTATATTCTGAACCAAAAACGCCGGCAGTTGGCTGACCTTGAGGAAAAATATGATTTGGAAATCATTATTTCCGCAGATCTTTCCTGTCGCAATATTAATGATTATAAGCTGGAAAAATCACGCGTGGCACGCGCAAAACCGGCACCAGTGGCCGCAGCAGCTGCCTATGCCGCAGCTAATGAAACGACAGAGGCTGATGATGACGATATTGAAGATGATGCTAGTGATGATGGTAACGATGAAAAAGAGCGTTCTGGACGGAGAAATAATCGTTTCCGTAGAGGGCGTTATAATCGCCGCCGTGGTCGCTATAGCCGTGATGAACGCGATGATGCAAACCGAAATGATACACCAGCCAATATGACTGGAACTGCTGAGCCGGAAAAGAAAAAGGCTTGGTGGAAGAAATTGCTCGGCAACTAAAGCGGTAGGAATAATTTTCTTTAGATGTTTAACCCTCGCTTCCTTGGTGTGGCGGGGGTTGAATTTAAAAGTTGACATGCTAAATAATCTTGATATATGCTAGGCTTGAATTACTATTATTATTAACTATTTAAAACTATCATTATGGGAAAGGTATTAGATTGGTTTTGGGACAATCTGAAAGGGTTTGTTCTTGTTACATTGACACTCGTTTTGATGATTCTAATGTACACATCTATGATGGATAACCCTACGCCGGTTATGAAATGGGTGTGGTGCGGGAGCTTGATTCTGATTCCATTGGTCGCAGCCGGACTGCATTATCTTGATGTAGAGGAGATAACGCACGGTTATCAGCTGCTTGTTACTGTTTGTACGGTGGTCTATGCTGGTGAATACAGTGCTTTTTTGTCCGATCCGATAGGAATGGCTGTAATTGCAGGAATTATTGCGGGCCTTGGACTTTGTGTAGGGCTTTGTCTCTGTGAAATCTGCGACCATTGTAGAGATTTTAAGTCTTCTAGTGGCATCTTTTTTAATGATGAAGATTTTGATTGAACGAATTGCTTAACCTTTAAAATTTTGCTGTGCTATGTTTAGTCTTATTTTATTGATCATTGTATTTTTGATCTTTTTCCGTATTGCCGTTGAATGGCTGAAAGATTAATCTTTATTGCTTGAAAAAACTGTGGATTTGAGGTTCACAGTTTTTTTTTGCTTTTTTGCTTGACTTTAAAAAAAATGCCATTATATTCCCCACAGTTTTTGTATTTATATGTCTTAATTTATTATGATGGTTTTCCCGAGGTGATTTGTGTAGCCTTAGCGTACATTAGACCTCGTTTATATATATGTCTCATTTATTAATTTATGTGAAACATCATCTTTGAAAGATGCTTATTAATTAACAGTGCCGGTGCTCCAATAAGCCCCCGCGCTGTTTTTTTTATAAAAAAATGGTGCCGTTTACGTGACTTGAACACGTGACCCACGCATTACGAATGCGTTGCTCTACCAACTGAGCTAAAACGGCAACGGCTATTTTATAATCTATCATTTATTTTATTGCAAGAGCTTTTTATTGCAATTGTGATAAAAATGTAGCCGGCTTATAACCATGCCATCACGAGGTATAACGCACTGATAGTGATAATAAAGAGAATGTAAAAACAGCTTAATTTCAATGCCCATTCTTCATGTTGCGGGGTGTTGTAGGGATTTTCCCCAAAGGCGTTAGGTGCTGTACTGCCGGCATAAAACAGGGTTGGAATGAGAAACTTCAAGCAATAATATCCGGCGGCATATAAACTGGTTGTAACGCATGTTCCCATGAGTAATATTATAGGAATATAGATTTCACTCCAATCCGTCACAAAGTCATAACCGAGGAATAATATCCAAGCAGAAACCATACCCATAAAGGCTGGTTCTAGGCGGTCTTTCCAGGCTAAATGACCTAAATCGTGCATACGGCGAATGAGCATAGACCCCAATGGAAACAGCGGAATCAGAATGACTAAATATAGGGCAAATTGGGCCCAAATGATGTATTTATCTATCAAATCTAAACTATAGCCTTTCAGATTGGCACTGCGCAGAAAACGTGAAGAAAGGATATAACTGCATTTTAATTGTAGGGTGATGGATAATGCACTGTTACATAACATCAATATCCACAATTCAAATTTGGAAGAGCGCCCATGCAAAGTAAAAGTTTTTTTCCACCCATCTAGCCAGACTTTTAATATTATGAGAGGAGATATAATTTCTGTATCGGTGGTGGTTTGAGATGTCATCTTTGGGGCAGTTTTCCGTTTGGCGGCTGTCCGCTTAGGTGTACGTTTATCTGATGCTGGTGTTCTTGCCATCTTCATCCTCCTAACTTCAATTGTTGACTAAAATCTAACAGCTAAGGTTTAATATTTGGTAAAAGAAAGTTTTAACTTTATTGCCGAAAAAACTACTTGCAAAAAGAACAAAAGTGGTATATCAGTCTAGCTAATGTGTTTTTTAGTGGGTTGTTGATATGGCAGAAAGTAAATTTATTGATATTAAAGGCGGACGTGAACATAATCTCAAAAATATTAATATTGCAATACCAAAAGATAAACTGACGGTGATTACTGGGCTATCCGGTTCGGGAAAGTCTTCTTTGGCTTTTGATACCATTTATGCGGAAGGACAGCGGCGTTATGTTGAAAGCCTTTCGGCTTATGCGCGGCAATTTCTGGATTTGATGAAAAAGCCTGATGTTGATTCTATTGAGGGGTTGGCACCGGCTATTTCTATCGAGCAAAAAACGACTTCGCATAACCCACGTTCTACTGTGGGGACAATCACCGAAATTTATGATTACATGCGATTGCTTTGGGCACGGGCAGGTACGCCTTACTCACCAGCAACAGGATTGCCGATTGAGGCACAAACTGTGAGCCAGATGGTGGATAAAATTTTGGCTTTACCTGTCGGAACAAAAATAATTTTGGCAGCACCCATCGCCCGTGGTCGTAAAGGTGAATATAAAAAAGAATTCGAAAGCTTGCTTAAGCAAGGTTTCCAAAGGGTTAAAGTTGATGGTGAAATCTATGACCTTGAAGAAGTGCCTAATTTGGAAAAAAATGTTAAACACGATATTGAAGTGGTGGTTGATCGATTGGTGGTTAAAGGACCAGAAATGGCAGAGCGCGTGGCGCAGTCGGTGGAAACAGCACTTAAATTGGGAGAGGATATCCTTTATGTTGAAAATTTGACAGATAATAGCCGCTTTACCTGCTCAGCAAAATATGCTTGTCCGGTTTCCGGTTTCACTATAGAGGAAATTGAACCGCGGCTATTTTCTTTTAATAATCCACAAGGTGCCTGTCCGCATTGCGATGGAATCGGCGCTAAACTCTATATGGATGAAAATTTGGTGGTGCCTAATGTTAATCGTTCTATTGCTCAAGGAGCTGTGGCTCCATGGTATGGCTTTAAATCCGCTTTTTATAAACAAACGCTGATTTCTCTATGTGACTTTTTACAAATCTCTCAAGATACGCCGTGGAAAGATTTGCCGGAAAAAGCAAAAAAAATTATTCTTTATGGTTCGGGAAATGTGTGTGTGCCAATTTATTATTCTTCTTTTGTTTCTGATAAACCTTTTGAAGGGGTTATTCCTAATATGGAGCGGCGCTTTTTGGAAACAGATTCTCCGGCATCGCGTGAAGAACTTTCACACTACCAATCTGCCGCACCATGTACTTTTTGCCACGGAAAACGGTTGAAACCAGAAGCTCTGGCGGTTAAAGTTTGTGGTAAAGATATTATGGAAGTTTCTGACCTCTCTATTAAAGATGCTCTTAAATGGTTTGCCGGAGTAGAAGCACAACTCAGTCCGCAAAAGGCTCAAATTGCACATAAAATTTTGAAAGAAATTATTGAACGCTTGCAATTCTTGAATAATGTCGGATTAGATTATCTGACGCTTTCGCGGCAATCAGGTGGACTTTCCGGTGGTGAATCTCAGCGTATTCGTTTGGCGTCACAAATCGGTTCAGGTTTGACCGGTGTGCTCTATGTGCTTGATGAACCTTCTATTGGTTTGCATCAGCGCGATAATGACAGGTTATTGGAAACGCTTAATCGGTTGCGCGATATCGGGAATACGGTGATTGTAGTGGAACATGATGAAGATGCTATCCGCGCGGCTGATTTTTTGGTTGATATGGGGCCAGGTGCCGGCGAACTAGGTGGGGAAATTATTGCTGCGGGTACGGTTGATGAAGTGCTCCAAAATAAAAATAGCCTTACGGCTCAATATCTGAAAGGGCAAAAACAAATCGCTGTGCCTAAAAGAAGGCGTAAAGGTAATGGGCACTTTTTGGAACTTAGCGGTGCAAAAACGCATAATCTGAAAAACGTTAAACTTAAAATTCCACTCGGTACGCTCACATTAGTCACAGGTGTTTCCGGTGGCGGTAAGTCTTCCTTAATCTTGGAAACTCTCTATAAAGCTCTTAATAAAGAGTTGAACCATTCGCGAGAACCGGCCGGTATTTATGATACACTCAAAGGGGTAGAATTTATTGATAAGGTAATTGATATTGACCAGTCTCCGATTGGACGTACGCCGCGTTCTAATCCCGCAACTTATACCGGTTTGTTTACCTATATCCGTGATTGGTTTGCACAGTTGCCCTTGGCAAAGGCGCGCGGCTATAGCGCCGGACGCTTCTCTTTTAATGTTGCTGGGGGACGCTGTGAGGCCTGTAAAGGCGATGGGGTGACGAAAATCGAAATGAATTTTCTGCCCGATGTCTATGTGGAATGTGAACAGTGTCACGGTAAGCGCTTTAATCGTGAAACGCTGGAGGTGACCTATAAAGGTAAATCTATTGCTGATGTCCTTGATATGACAGTTGATGAAGCCTATTACTTCTTTGCCAATATTCCGGCTATTCGCTCGCGTTTGGAATTGCTGCAAAAAGTCGGATTGGGGTATATCCATTTGGGACAGTCTGCAACCACGCTCTCAGGCGGTGAAGCTCAACGTATTAAACTCTCTAAGGAACTTTCTAAACGTGCAACCGGTAAAACCATCTATATCCTTGATGAACCAACAACAGGCTTGCATTTTGAGGATATTAATCGCTTGCTTAAAGTGTTGCAAACATTTGTTGACCAAGGAAATACCGTGGTTGTCATTGAACATAACCTCGATGTCATTAAAACGGCAGACTATATCGTTGATATGGGGCCCGAAGGTGGTGATGGCGGTGGTAAAATTGTATCCCAAGGAACGCCGGAGGAGATTGTCAAAAAGGCACGAGGGTATACGTATAAATATTTGGCCGATAAACTTTAAAAGGTTGGGGGCTTTTATAGCACCGGTCATGATTGTATTTTACCTCCTTTATGTACCCCATTTATGTACACTGCAGTCGGTAAAATACTGCCAGCACCGGCACTCTACAAGCCCCCCTTGGGGGTGTGCTAAAGTGTAGTCAAATCGCCAAATTAACTCCCTTATGTACGCTTTTTATGTACACCGCGGTCGTTAATTTATCGCTAGCACCACACTTTATCCCACCCGTGGCAAAAGCCACTGGCGTGGCTTTTAAGTTTAAATTTTATGAAGAGGGAGAAGGGCACTCTACAAGCCAAAGCCACTTCTTAAATCTGATTTTGCGATGATACTTAAACAATGCTATCTGGTGTGGCGCGTAGCTTTAATTGCGGTTTGCACAGGGCTATTTCTGGTAGCTTTTGCTTGCTGCCTATTTTGATAGATTTGTTCAATCTGCTCTATTTTCTGTCGATCTTGCTCATTTTCATGCTTTTGCCAGTAAAGGGTGCCATCTGCATTGATGATAAAATCACGAATGGTTTTTTCTTTATCAGGATACTTTTCTGTTAAATCCCCACCATGCTGCACTAATAGAATTATCGCATCTAAATTGCCGACCCGAGCAGCGTTCATCATCAAATTATAGCCATGCCGATCTTTTTGCTCTACCTCTAAACCTCTATCTAAGTACTGGCCGAGCCGTGCTGTACTCTCAGCAGATGTTAGCTCTGGTATATATCCGCATACTAATACATGCGCGACGGGAATTTCTTCCTTCTTAAACTCTATGGCTGCCTTGGCTATCATTTCTTGATTACTTTCCTTAAATATACGCTCATAAGTTTGATGAGAGGCTCGAATGGTTGCTAAGGCTAAAGCGTTAGTATAGGTTATTTGGTCGGTTTTTATAGGTTGAGTTAAATCGGCACCGTCTCGTAATAAATACTCTAACATCTCTGTGTTATTTTGCATAATAGCGAGGGCTAATGGCGTTATCGTTGTGAAACCTTCTCTTTGCCAAGAGGAAGCTTGTTGCATATTTATAGCAGAAACTGCTGCATTTACATTGCACCCCTGACAAATGGCATAATCATAACGTTTTTTGTCTCCCGTTTCTACTGCATGTGCCAATATATTATTTATTTCCATAGTCATCTCCATTTCAGAGGATTTTACTCTATGTGATTCTAACATTTTTTTTCATTTTGTGCAAGTTTTTTATCTTAAATTCTGCTGGACTTTCTATTTGTTTGCGCATAGATTATATTCGTTTTTTTAGCGATGGAGATGTTATGATTAATGATATGACCAAGGGTGTGCCCCTGAAGTTGATTTTGCTCTTTTCTATCCCAATTCTGATTGGTAACCTATTTCAACAATTTTACCAATTGGCTGATATTTTTATTGTCGGCAGATTGCTGGGGGAAAATGCCTTGGCTGCCGTTGGCGCATCAGCACCAGTTTATTTTATGTATCTCATTATTGCTTTTAGCTTTACCGGTGGTTTGACGGCGGTGACGGCTCAAAGATTTGGTGCGGCCGATTATGAAGGTGTGCGACGCTCTGTGACACATTCTATCCGTGCTAGTGTCGTACTCAGTTTTATTTTAACTCTGGTGTTAGTCTCCTTTTTGCATCCGGTTATGGCTCTTTTAAATGTACCAGAATCAATATATGATGATTCATATAATTTTATCCTTATCCTAGGGCTGGCTATGTTTCTCATGGTTGGTTTTAATCTGCTTTCAGGATTTATTCGCGCTTTAGGGGATAGTCGGACGCCGCTTTATTTTTTGATTTTTTCGTCATTGCTCAATATTGTGTTCAATTTCGTACTTATTAAATATGCGCAGATGGGGGTCATTGGTTCGGCTTGTGGAACGGTGGCGGCTATATTGGTATCGGTGGTTTGTTGTCTCATCTATATCGGTAAAAAATTCCCACTACTGCGGGTTACAAAACAAGATTGGAAATACTCTCGGGAATTTATGCATGAGCATTTGCATATTGCTATCCCGATGTCTATTCAGTTTTCTATTCTCTCTTGTAGTATTATGATTATTCAGGCAGTGTGTAACTCCTTTGGGGAGAAGATTATTGTCGGTTTTACGATTGCATTGCGGGTGGAACAGTTGGCTACGCAGCCGATGTTGGCTTTAGGATTGGCTATGGCAACGTTTGCCGCACAGAATTTTGGGGCTAAACGTATGGCGCGGGTACGCAAAGGGGTTCGTCAGACAGCTTTACTCTCTTTTCTTATCAGTCTTTTTTTAAGCGGATTGGTTTTCACTTGCGGACGAGACATTATTGGTTGTTTTTTGGATAATCCGGACCCACAGGTGGTTGAAATTGGCAGTGGTTATTTGAGTGTAAGTATTATGTTTTATTTCTTTTTAGGAATGATATTTATCTTTAAGAATACGTTGCAAAGCATTGGAAAACCATATTATCCTTTGGCTTCTGGTTTTGTGGAGTTGGGAATTCGTTCTTTTGCAGCCATTATCTTGGCGCATTTTATCGGTTATCGCGGTATTTATTATGCGTCGCCATTGGCTTGGCTCGGTGGTGCTTTGGTGGTTTCTGTCGGTTACTATATTAATGTTTATAAAGCTCACCGTTAGATTAGGGAACATTAGAAGTTGATTTTAAATCTATTTTAATAACTTCTCTGCTATATTAATGCATCAAATAATCTCTGAAGGCTCTGTTGGGCTTTCTGTTGTTGGACGAGGAAAATATGAGACGGTTGGTTTATCTTAAAGCGGTGATATTGTTTTTGGTACTGTGTTGCTATAGTTCAGTGGCGTGGGCTTTGAATAGTGTTAGCAATATTCGTACTGGCCAGCAAAATGATGGTATTCGCATAGTGTTTGATGGTACGGAGAAATTTCAGTATGATGCTTTTTTATTGGGTAATCCGAATAGGTTAGTTATTGACCTTAAAAATACTGCTATCAAGGGAAATCCTAAGGTGCCGGCTAATGCAATTATTCGTGATTTTCGTATTGGTGAGCTTTCTGGGGGGAAGGGCAAAAGATTGGTCTTTGAATTGAAAGGGAACGCTGATATTAAACGAAAATTTGCGCTGGAGCCGCAAGCTGGCAAATCTAATTGGCGGTTGGTGATTGATTTGGTTCGCCATCCGGATACGGCTGCACCAAAAGCTGCTTCTGCTGCTAAGGCCGTTGCAACTTATAAACCGAATCCTAAACGGCAAAAGATTGTTGTTTTAGACCCAGGACATGGCGGTAAAGACCCGGGGGCCATCGGACGTTCTTTCAGAACTTATGAAAAAAATATTACACTTTCAATGGGAAAAGAATTGAAAAAACAGCTCGAATCACGAGGATTTAAGGTGTTTATGACGCGTTCTACCGATATCTTTATCCCTTTGCGGCAGAGAGTGAGAATCGCAAGGAATTATCATGCGGATTTATTTATCAGCTTGCATGCGGATAGTACGGTCAATCGTAATGCACAAGGGCTTTCGATTTATACTCTTTCTGAAACGGCATCGGATAAGGAAGCAGCGGCCTTAGCTGAGCGTGAAAATAAGGCTGATATTATTGATGGTATGGACTTTTCGGATAATTCTCCGGAAATTAATGATGTTTTGATTTCTTTGTCACAAAATGACAGCCGTAATAAATCTTCTAAATTTGCAGCTTATGTGGTTAATGAGATGAAAAAACAGGTGAAAATCCAGAATAATACCCATAGATTTGCTGGATTTGCTGTATTAAAAGCACCAGATATTCCATCTGTTTTGGTAGAGTTAGGGTATGTTTCTAACTACACGGAAGAAAAATATTTGCGTGACCCATCTTATCGTAAAAAATTGGGGGCGGCGATTACGCGTTCGGTGGTGAGTTATTTTGCTGATCCGGAAATTGCCTCTTCTTTATAATGTAAATTTATGAGATAAAGTTGGGGCTTTAGTGAAACGGCGAGCGCAAATAAATTGTTGACAAAAATATTTTGATATGTCACTTTATGCTCAGTTTTTAAATTATTGTTTCACTAAATTTTTTTAATATGATTATGAAATTTATGCAGCCGCTTAAATTTGAAAATGGCGGTGATGTGCATGCTATTGTCGGGTTTAATAACGGTAGCTTCTCAGTGTTGACTTCGCATGGAGGGGAATATAGTTTGTTCCTTTATGACGAAAACGGAATCCTGCTCTATCAGGTTTCTAATATTAAAACTTCTGAGAAAACAGTGGCATGCGGTGTGGATCTTGGCGATGGACTTATGGCTATCGGGGAACTTAAAGCACAGGGTGAAATGACTCTGAGTGGCTATGTGCGGCAAAAACAAGGGCAGAAAATTGTTTTTGAAAATGCAACTTTTTTTGCAAACGGGTGGTATGACTTGTTGGTTAAGGGGGAGCATTGGCTTTTTTCTGCTGAACATCAGCTGATGACACGCGGGTATTTTGCTCAGGTGAAAGTTTTTGATGTCGGTTACGCGACAGAATCTCCTCAAACTAAAGGCGAATGGTCTTTGTTTTGGGCTAATGGTTATCCATTGCGAAAACTCCGCCATTGTCTGGCTTGGGTGGGCGATGGAAATTTGCTTTATCGTGAGGATAAGCATAGCTCAGTTAAAATGGCTGATTTTGGTGGAAGCATTATATCTACAGCGTCTATTCATGGGTTCGAATCTTTTCCTAATGGTTGCTTTGTGCTCAACCTTGATGGTGGTTTGCAACGTATGCATTATGCCGATGGAACAAGGCTTTCTGTGGCAGTGAAAAATGCACTGTTTATGGCAGATGGTTGTTTCGTGCAATATGATCGCTTCGGACTTATCTCTGGTATTTATTCGCCGAATGGTATTGCAATGAGAAGGCCTGTCATCTATACGGTTACGTTGCTAGGGAACTATTACCTTATAACTGATGAATTTAGGCGAGGTATTTTGTTTGATGATTGCGGTGCAGTTATTGCTGATGAGCTGTTGCCTATGCAAGCGGCAGGTGGATTTGTCCTGCTTAAGGAAATTTCCGGCGCGTATGTGTTGTTTAATCAAAAAAGAAAGGTGCTGACGTTGGTTGGTCCTTAAAAGTTTTTCTTTTTATCTTTTTAGCAAAAATTTTAGCTACGAATTTTGGTATCTCTTTTTTAGAAAATCGTTGAACTAATGCTGTTGCATTGTGGCGAACTGGAAAAGAGATACCTAATTCGTGGTATAGCTGTTTGAAGGGGAAGAGCTTTGTGGTATTAAGGGATAAGCAAGTATGCGAAAATATTTAAGAGGAAGGTTGTAAAAATGTGGTATGAAAGTAGGGAGCACAGGGTTTTGATTGCAGAAAATTCTCTTTTATTGGTGCTCCCTTTGTGATTTAAATTGTTGTTACCTTTTCGACTATACCCCAGGTTTTTTGCGATCCAATGCTGATATATGTTTCTCGTACATCTATTTGTCCATGAAAATATATGCCATTATCACAATAGCCTAATCGCATGGTACGGGTGGCAACAATTGGGTCTTGTGCTGTCTCCAGAAAAGCGGTTGTCACCCAATGCTCACCATCTGTCGAGTATTGCAGTATATATCCCCATCCACCAACATTGAAAAAGTCGGGCTGGTGGTAGACGTGTTCAAGCCTTACCCAGTAGTCGGTACCTGCTGTTATGCTGTCTGATGATGCTCCTTCGGTGATTACTTCGCCATTGCTGGCTAGGCCGCAACATAACTTTCCTGCTGTATTTATCCCAATGTACGGACCATGATTTAATATTTCAGTGGTCATAATTGCTTGCGTGCCTGTAGCTACTGGTATATCGCAACGGAATTTTACCTGCCAGCACCAGGTTTGTTCAGCTTGAGGGGCAAATATATAATCACTTCTTATATGTCCGTTAATATTGAAATTGGAAAGCCAATAGTGCGTATAGTTAACATCACCGTACAATTGCCAATTGTCTCTGATTTTGTAATGCGCCACAGCTTCATGTTGCGGAATATTAATTTCGCCACACCACATGTATCCTTTTTTGGTGGTAACAGTGTCTAGTAGATATTCCCCGTTGTAAAATAAGTTGTAGCTTTGTGCAGAGCCATCATCATGTATTCCTTCTGTTAATATGCCAGCACAGTTAATATCAACACAATTATTAAAGTCAAATTTTTCTATGGAACCAACGATTAAGCTGATATCCGCTAAATATATGGTGCCATCACCAAAACCAAGCGAATGATTGGCACCAATTCGAGGGGCAAATGTATAAATTGAGGTTGATGAATTATAGGTTATGTCATCTATCCACTCTGCATCGGCTCCCTGGTAACGGAGATAATAGGTGCTATCACTCAGCCTATAACCGGCTTTGATGATATATTCTGTATTGGGTGTTAACTGGAGTGTGCCTACAGATGCTGAGGTATTAAACCACGATGTTCGGCCACACAGGAAAACAAAATGACCATTTGATATGCTAATGCGAAAACCATGCTTATCGGTTGGTTCACCAATGATGATACTGTCGGACATGACATCACTTCCGGTTTTAAGATGGCAGGTACATTCCCATTCCTGTCGGTCGAAAACAACGGCAGAATTGCACTCAATGTAATTTTGTGCATCCAGTGCTGTGGCAATACCGGTTATCCGGTCTATAGAAGGATAACCTATTTTTTTGAAATTATAAAAACCGGTTTGCATAGTGGTGTATGTTGCGCCATGTGGGGCTAAACAATAGCAACTTTCATCAATTTTTACATGATTAGGTAATTCACCATGGCTAATGGCTATTGTAGGCGTGGCGCCTTGGGTCTGCTGATATTGCATTGGTAGGCCGGGGTAGGGAATGAAATAGCGTTGACATAATAAATTTGTATTTTCATCTTCTATGCCGGTTTCGCATATGTCATAATAGCGCGCTTTGCGTAATAGAAACCGAAAAGGCACAGCTCTGTAGGCTTGATAAATGTGTTTGCTCATGCTTGTAGCCCTCCAGAAAAAGTTACTTCATCGGCATCACCATTCATGGTCTGTAAAGTTACTTCTACAGCCTTAGGGGCTATAATCTGTACGCCGTATTTACCATGGCTATCTATTTGTCCGGTGTAAACGCCAGTTACACAACTGTTCGCAATATAATGATATGGATTGTTGTCGACGATGCGCTCTAATTCTCCGCTGGTATGATAAATACGTAGCGCAAAAGAGGTTGATGAGGTGCGAGCAATTACAACAATATGACTTTGAGCCGGTGAAACGTATGCTTGGTAGCAATAGGTATTTTCTTTGATGGGTAAATCTAAAGCCCATTGAATTTGTGTAAAACTTAAATCTGTCGGATTAAATTGATAAAAATAAACGTTTTCTCTAGTGCCAACGCATAGTATTTGATTACGATAGTCGTAATTAAACATACATGGAGTGGTCTCAAAGAGGCGAAACAGCGGCAAATCTACTTTTTTTACGGTCTTGTCTTCCATAATTCGATAAACGAGCATGGTGCAATTGGTGGTTGTGGCTGTTTCCGGAGTGCGATAAGTCTTGTCTATTGATGAGGTGGCAAAAATATAGTGTCCGATTGAGGTTCCTGTGACATGAAGTGGATAAAAAGCAGAGCTAATGGTGTTGGAACCATTCCAGCTAATGTTACCTTCTGCATCAATGATAAAACGGCTAACGGCACCGGAGGTGCTGACTAAGAAACCTTCGTTACCAATTAGAAAACCATTGCGAAATGTGCCGGCAGCATCTAATATTGCAGTGCCGCTAGTATTGGTGGCTGGGTCATAAGGACGAATGTCGTTAGCAGATTTGACAGAACAATAATGCTGGCCATTATATTCCCCAAGATAACAAGCACTATTGGGAATGAGTGTAAAAGCATCTGTGTTGACAATTGAACCTTGGGTTAAATTGAGATTTAGCCAGCTGATTATATTGGGTGAATGATATTGGTATATACCACTGTATCCGGCAAGGTCTCCGTAGATATCATTAGCATTTTGCAGGCTCCAGGTGCCATTTAAGTAAGTAAATTTTTCGCAATCATAACATATTGATGTCATAAAAGATTGATCATCAAAAAAAACAATCGGTGCGGCAAAGCCATTGGCAGAATAAACTTTGTCGTATTCTGTGGCAGTGGATTTAGCACCTAGTTCTACTAATACGGTGTCGCCAACAAGCAATTCTTGAGTGGTTGCATTAGAGACATAAATAATCGTGCTTTCGTTGGGGTTATCTTTTCCCTTTTGTGGGGCGACAGTACTGTTTGTTATACCTAACATATGTTTTCCTTTCATAAAAAAAAGAGCTGCTTTGGGGCAACTCTTTATATTAAAAAAACGGCATAGGTTTGAGTAAATGCCGTTAAATAAAAAAACTCTGCTGGGGCAGAGTAAAAATATGGTTAGAATAACCATTATGCTCTATTGGCTAGCATAGAGGTGACACCTTGTCAAGGTCTTTTGCCTAGGGGTAAAAAAAATATTTAGTTTCTGAAAAGAAAAGGTGCAAAGTTAAAAAAATATTGACTTTGTTTTTAATTTGTTCTATTCGGGAGGTAGATAAATTTTATTAGGATGATTGTTGATGGTTTGTAGTGTTAAAACAGCTGCTTTCAATGGCATTTCTGCACAGATTGTGGAAGTTCAGGTGAGTCGGAGTGCTGGTTTACCGGGATTTGTGATTGTGGGATTGCCTGATAAGGCAGTTAATGAAAGCAGGGAGAGAGTTCGTGCCGTATTTATGGCTTTGGGACTTGATTTTCCGTCAGACCATGTGATTGTTAATTTAGCTCCGGCAGATTTGCTAAAAGAAGGGGCGCATTATGATTTGCCTATCGCGTTAGCTTTGATGGGAATGATGGGGTATGTGCAGGCAGAACAGCTGAAAGGGCTACTGGTAATGGGGGCACTTTCACTTGATGGCAGTGTCGAAAAAGTTAACGGAGTACTACCGGCGGCAGTGAAGGCTGTGAGTGAAAAATTGGGGATTGTGTGTCCAAAGGAGAATGGAATAGAAGCTGCTTGGAGCAGTAATGAGGTAATTTTGCCAGTAGGGCACATACTGGAATTGTTAAATTATTTTAAAGGAAGAGGGGAAATTTTGCGGCCCCAAAAGCCGGTGATTAGCGAGGGTGTTTATCCGTTTGATATGGTCGATGTTAAAGGACAAGAAAGTGCTAAACGGGCGATGCTGATTGCGGCGGCCGGCGGGCACAATCTGTTGATGATTGGGCCTCCGGGTAGTGGTAAAACAATGCTGGCAGAGAGATTGGCTACCATCTTGCCGAAAATGACAGTGAGAGAGGCTCTTGAAACCGCTATGATTCATTCGGTGGCAGGGATGCTTACGGATACAATTGATTTTTGCAGACCGTTTCGGGCACCGCATCATAGTGCCTCTACACCGGCATTAGTGGGTGGTGGTCGCAAAGGTGTGCCAGGGGAAATTTCATTAGCTCATAATGGGGTGTTGTTTTTAGATGAGTTGCCAGAATTTGCGCGAGCGACGTTAGATGCTCTTCGGCAACCACTCGAAAATAAAAAAGCGGTTATTGCGCGAGTGATGGCCCATACAGAATATCCAGCAAATTTTCAGCTTGTGGCGGCGATGAACCCTTGTCGTTGTGGGCATTTGGGAGAGGCAGAACGAATGTGTGCACGGGCACCGCGATGTGCTGCTGAATATTTGGCAAAACTCTCCGGGCCATTTTTGGATCGGTTTGATATGCAAATTGATGTGCCGGCCGCAGATCCTTATGAATTAACTAATGATAAAAAAGGAACCGACTCCGCAACAATGTTGAAAAAAGTAACGATGGTTCGGGAAATTTGTGCAGAAAGATGCGATAAATTAGGGTTAAAAGACGTGACGGTTAATGCAGATTTAAAAGGTGAGGTGTTAGAAAAAGTTTTGGATATGGATGAAAATTTACGTAAATTTGCTGCAGAATCGGCAGAAAAGTGCGGTTTAACTGCGCGCGGTTTGATGAGAATTTTGCGGTTAGCAAGAACAATTGGAGACTTGCAAAATGAAAAAAAGGTGTCTAGAATGCATCTTATCGAAGCTTTGTCTTATCGACATAGGCTCGCTCGAAAACCTAATTAGGAGAACAAATAATATGTCAGCTAAAATGAAAATCTTTTTCAGCGGTTTCTTGGCATTTGGGGTGTTGATGACAGCTCAAAATGTTTGGGCCGCAAATAATGCCGACGGAAGTATCTTTTCTGGTGGTACATGTACGAATTGCAGGGCTAAAACTGCAAGAAAAGTGACTATCGTCGATGGAACACAAAAACGGACCTGTCCGAATTGTCCTACTTTTAAAACGAAAAATTATGCATTTGCAGAACCTAGATATAAAAGTCCTAAGCGCACATGTTGCGATATGGCTAGTTTTGCTTTGACAAATGTTGATTTTAAATTGAATGAAAATGCTAATCCTTATGCACAACAGGTTGGGAACTATCGTTTCCGTATCTTCGGTTGCCGGCGAATCGCTAAGAAAGCTATGCTAGACCAAGGTCGCATCATGCAAAATTATATGGGATTCCGTAATGTCTTTGGTAAAGCGGCCGACAAATGCTATAAGGTTATGGAAATACCGAATGTCTGCTTGTCTAACCCAGGCGTACAACTTCCTGAATATGTGTTGACTGCGGAAATCAATAACTTGTTTATGAATGTTTGCGATGAGTATGATTGGGACAAAGCAAGTCAGGCTAATAAACGCGATGGCTCTGCTGAAATGACAGTTACATGGCGCTTGATGAACTTGAGCCAAACTAAAGTTTTCTGGAAAGGTGTTACAACCGGTTATGCTGAAGTTACCGAAGGGGTTTATGATGGCGAAATTAAGTTGGCTGAAGAAGCTTTTGCTGATGCAGCTGCACGGTTGAGTTCTTTGCCAGGATTTGAAGCTCAGTTGAAACAGCATGTTAGTGCAGATGAACAGGCTCGTGAACGTGCTGCTTTGGTGGCCTATGATGCTAAATATAATCCGGGTAAATGTGCTGTGGCACAGCCAGCGCCTGTCGCTACACCATGTGGTCAGCCTGTTTGCCCGTTGATGATGGCACAACCTGTTATGATGCCACAGCCGATTTGTCCTTGTGCTGTTCAACAGCCTTGCATTTGCACACAGCCGGTTTGTACATGTCCTCAACCAGTTTGCCCGTGTGCAATGCCGGTTAAGACAGAACCGAAAGTCGAAGAATTCGTTGATGTTAAAACTAAAAAGAAGATTATCGAACAAAAGATAATTACTAAGACGAGAATCGAGACACCTGCACCAGTGTGCCAACAAGTATGTCAACCAGTTTGCCCACAGCCAGCTTGCCAAGTTCAATGCACAAAAACTTGCCAGCAGCCTAAGTGCCGCAAAATCTGTACAGAAACCTGTGATGAAAGTACCGGTCAATGCACGAATAGTTGCCGCGAAGACTGCAGTCAACCTGTGCAGCCAAAGGTTGAAGTGGTAAAATATGTGCCGCAAATCGAAGAAAAGAGCGAAGTAGAGGTTAAAAACGTCAAGATTGAACCGCAAGTTGAAGAAAAAAGCGGTATTGTCGAAACTCACCGTGTCATCGAAAATTGTATTGATGAAAACGGTAATGTCGTTTCAGACCCAAGCTGCGAAGAGTGGTATGACCTTATCCGTATAGATAATACCTTGTGTGTGGTTGATCGCGATCCTTACGAGGAACTTAGTCCGGAAAATATGCTGAAAATCCGTGGCTCTGTGGTCGATATTACCAACGCTTTGGGTAAACAAGGAACCGGTCTGTTAATCTCTGATTCGTTTGTTTTGACATCAGCCAGCTTGATTAATAAATTGCAAAATACTTATACTGTTAAGACAATTAATGGTAATGTATTGAAAGCAAAGGCTGTTCGTTATAATCCAAACAAGAATATCGCTTTGTTGCATTTGGATACGCCAGCGTCTTATACACCACTTTCTTTGAGCAGACAACTGCCGCCTGTTGACCAAGAAGGCTTTATTGCTTTGGGACATCAAGATGGGGCAAATGCTAAGAGTTATCTTGAAGATAATGGCAAAATCTATGGCTATCGTTATTCTGACTTATTGGGAACGGAAATCATTGTTGATACGCTTGTCAGCAAGGTTTATCCCGGTAGTGTGCTGATTGATAAATTAGGTACTGTTAGTGGTGTTTCGAATACCGCTCAACAGACAGATAATGGTATGGATTTGTTCTTGCCGACAGATGTCGCGCTGAAGAGTGTCGGTTTGTCTATTTGCGAGAGAATCTATAAGCCAGTGACAGAGCAAATTAAGCAAGAAACTGTTGCTCCGGAAGTGATGCCGGCTCCTAAGCGCAAGTAATTTGCTTATAACCTGATTAGGTTGATATAAGTCCGAAGAGTTCTTTCTCTTCGGACTTTTTTGGTGCAAGAGATGGGATTTTATTCGAACTTTATATTTGTGGCAGGTAATTACATCATCTGAGGTTAATATGGAGGCCTTTTTGGGGGAAAATGTGCATGGATATATGCAAAAAATGTTGAGGCGGTGCAGATGGGTTGGGGTATTTCTGAGTGGAGTGTGGGGAGTGGAAAAAGAGTAGTTAGAGGAAGGTGTAGAGAAAAGGTAAAATACGAGAAGGAGAGGAGGGATGGCTAGGAGAAGGTAAAGAAATAAAAATGCGGAAATACATATCGCCAAAATGTTAAAAAAATAGACAGAATCTAAAAAATATCTTGACTTGCTTCCTAAAATATGGTAAAAATATGCGCGAAAAGAAATTATTGTGTACTGATTCTACTTTATTATTATAAAGGCTATTAAGTGCGCAAAACGAATATGTCTAACAAAAAAAATAAAAAAAATGAAGAAATTAAAAAGAATACTCACTTGCGCAGTGGGTAAAAAATGGTTTTGTGCCATGGTGGTAGTAGCGTTGGTCTCTTGCCAGAGTGCCTTCGAGGAGGTTTCTCCTCAAAAAGTAGTTCGCTACGTTCAAGAGCAGGTCAATGACTGGCTCGGTGGTTCTGACGTGAGCGTCGTGGAACACCCAACGTCGGCATTGTTTGCTCAAGTGCAGATTTTACTGCATGAAGAGCGAATTTATGTTGAGCGGGAAAACCTCGGCAAGGCTGATCTGGTCAGCCAGACCAACCCTGAAATCACTCGTCAGCCGTCGAGTGGTGATTCTATTGCTTATCGTGGGGTGAAAAGCTTTACCTTCAGCGATGGGCAAATCTCTGACGCCATATGGCGGTATATCTATGCGGCGGTTGCTGATAGTCATGTGGAAATCACTAACGTTATTTTCAAAGACTATGAAGTAGGGGTTGTGAGTGACGATGTTCGCAAAATCACTCAACGCTATGAAGTGTCGTATCAGTATTTCCACGATGGTACGGCTGATGCTGGAACGGTAGAAATGAAACCATTCTATTATCAGCTGGTCAAAGGGGCAAAAGTTGATGATACGCCGTTGATAAATACCGATGACCATATCGGGTATTCAACAGGAACTGTCACGACGGCAACTCAGCCAGGATTCACCTCACGGGTGCTGCTGCAGCTTGCCAGCCAGTATGTCACAGTTGATGCCAGTAAGTTTGGCAAGACTGTTTTAACAGAGGCTGGCGTGCCAGTAAATGCCCCAGTGGCTGTTACCGATAGCCTCGGTAATCAAATCCGCTGGATGGATCGCTTCAACGACCCGCAGACGGCAACTTCCACTATTCGCAATATGCATGCTACCAATGCTGAGTGGTATTGGTATATTGTAAAGGGAGAATATGTGGATAGCAAAGCGACCAAAGTTGATGAGGAAACCTACCTCATCACCGATCACTATCGGTACACGGTTGCGCACAGCAGTGATGCAACACGAACCGTTACTTTTGATCTCTATCCGCGCTATTATCAAAAGCTGGAGAAAGAGGTGTCTTACACTTATAAAGTGGACAGCACTTATCAAAAGTATGATGCGGATACGTACTCAACCATTATTTGGGAGGGGACGATTACGCGCAGTGATGGCAAGAAATGGTCTTATGCAGAACAGGTCGTTCAGGAGGGAGACATCAAAGGCCGTGTGGTTTATGGTGTTTCTGAGGCCAAAGTGGTTAAGCGTGATGACACCAATTTCAAAAAGGAAAATGAAAGCGGTGTCAAAACAAATAACAACTGGAGCATTACGACAGATTATCGTATCTGGCGGTGGGATAGGTACTACGCCAATGTCGGTAACCAGAATCTGATGAGCAATTCAGAAATCGTGTTTGTAACACGGACGCTGAAGTTTGTCGATCCGGAAACCGGCTGGAGTATGGAGACCAAGACCTTCCAACAGCAGGTGAAGGTGGTGCGCGATGAAATTGCCTTTGAGCGAAATCAGCCGCAGACCACGACCAACAATGGTCATGCCTGTACCTATGTTGGAACTCACTTCCTGAAAGTGGAAAGCTACCTCGATGGTGAGCTGTTCCGTACATCGGAAAGTGTGAATCCGCTCTATCGCTATGATAGTGATAATTAAATTAAATGCCTGCCCCTTAGGGAGCAGGCATTTTTTGTGGCGATTTTGCTTGAAATATAAAAAAACGACCGTTCTCCATCTAGGGAAACAGTCGCTTTGAATAGAGAGCCGTTTGGCTCTAACACACAGGGAAGGAAATACTAATGAAATCTTCTAGTGAATAAAGCCCATGGTCTGAGCTTTTTGAACAAACTCCGGCGAGAGATTGCTGGTCTTACGGTTGACGCGAATAAATCGCTTAATAAAACCGCGGTCTTTCTCCGGTAGGTCCAACAGCCGTAATTGCCCTTTAGGGTACATCGTGTGCCCCTGTGCAAAGCAATAATACTCTAGAATCGGCTCATAAGAGCGCAAATCAAACAGTTTTAATTCGGCTTTTTCACACAATTGGTGACCTTGCTCCAAATAAAGTAAAACATGGTCCTCCGTTAGCGGTGCAGGTAGGTCCAGAAAACGTATCTGCGCAGCATCACAAAAAGCAAAACCTTGCTCAATGTAGGTCTCAATCACATACACTAACCCGAATGCATCAAACAGTTCGAGTTGTTCCTTTGGTGTTAATTGTCTCATAATATAATTGTTTAAATAATAATTCGAAAAAACGACATTATTATAACGTACCATGAAGTTAAAATCAAGATTTTTTTGAGGTGTGTTATATTTTTTGTAGGAGGGGATTGGTAAAGCACTGTCATAGGCGCATCGACACTCGCGTATGTACCCTTTTGTGGTACATCAGCTCGTGGCACTACGTCTAGCCTAGACTTTCTCAAGCCTGTGGCAAAAGCCATAAGTGGCTTTTCAGGTTAAATTTTTATGATGGGGAAGGGCGGCTCGAGGAAAGTCCTTTTGCTGTTGTCTTGCTTCCTTTTTTCTAGCTTGGCCATTTTTATAACTTCGATTTTGTACTTTACTTTTTGGCTCGCTTGCTTTATCCCTTTGCTTATGTACTTTAATTGCTAATCCTATGAGGAGTTTTGTTATCATGGTTGTTAGAACGCGTTTTGCACCAAGCCCGACCGGTTATATGCATATTGGTAACTTGCGTACGGCTCTCTATGAATATCTTATTGCTAAATCTAATGGCGGTCAGTTTATCTTGCGTATTGAAGATACCGATCAAAAGCGTTTCGTTGAAGGGGCTACGGATATTATTTATAATACCCTTAAAACCGTGGGAATGAATTGGGATGAAGGTCCTGATATCGGCGGTAACTTCGGCCCCTATATCCAATCAGAACGTTTGCCCCTCTATCAACAATATGCTCATAAACTTGTCGAACTCGGCGGCGCACACTATTGTTTTTGCTCTAAAAATGAAGCCGACGAACAAAAGGATGAAGAAGCTAATATCAAGTTTAAGGATCCTTGTAAACTTATTGGCCTTGAAGAGGCAAAAAAACGTGTTGCTGAAGGTGAACCGTTTGTTATCCGCCAAACCATTAATAAAAAAGGTAAGTCTATTTTTCATGATGTTGTGTATGGTGATATCGAAATCGACTATGATGAACTCGATGAAGGCGTTTTGCTGAAATCTGATGGCTTTCCTACCTATAATTTTGCTAATGTTATTGATGATCACTTGATGCAAATCTCTCATGTTGTACGCGGTAACGAATATATCTCTTCAACCCCAAAATATAACCTTATCTATGAGGCGTTTGGGTGGACCCCGCCAACCTATGTCCATGTCGCACAGGTGATGAAAGACGCTCAACATAAACTCTCTAAACGTAATGGTGATGCATCATTCCAAGATTTGGTCGCAAAAGGTTTTTTACCACAGGCTATCCTTAATTATATCGCTCTCTTGGGTTGGAACCCTGGAACTGAACAGGAGATATTTTCTCTAGACCAACTCAAGCAGACATTCGATGCTAACCGTCTTAATAAATCTCCGGCTATCTTCGATATCGCAAAGTTAAAATGGATGAATGGTTGCTATATCAGGGCTCTCGATTTTGATTCATTCCATAAACTCGCTTGCCTTGAGTATGATTCCTTTTTGACTAGAGAGGTTAATCGTGTTGCTCTCTCTAAAGTTTTGCAACCCCGTATCGAAACCCTCAAAGATATTGCTCAGGTCGCTTACTTTATCGAACAACGTCCGAACTTCTCTGAAGATCTCTTTATTAATAAAAAAATGAAAACGGATGTTACTATCGCACGTCAGGCTATCCAACTCGCTCTTCCTGCTCTAGCAGCTCTCAATGATTGGTCTAATGAGGCTATCTTCAATTGCCTAAAAGATGTCGCTGCACAGCATGAGTTGAAAAATGGACAGGTCCTATTTCCTGTTCGTATCGCTTTAACCGGTCTCGAAACGACCCCCGGCGGAGCAAGCGAAATAGCAGAGGTTTTAGGTAAATCCGAAACCCTCTCCCGGTTAGAAATGTGCTAAAGCACCATCATGAAGGCATTAGCACGCGCTTATGTACCCCTTTGTACACTTCGCTTGTGCTCATGCCTTCAGCATGGCACTTTATCCCATTTCTATCCCTCACTCTTTATTATTCTGGTTAAATTAGTACGCGCTCATGTATGCTTTGTATATTTCGCGTGTGCTAATGCCTTCGGCAAGGTGCTTTGTGCCATTGCTAACTCTTACTTCTTATTATTCTGATGGTTGCTCTATTTTTTGGAGGTTCCTTTGCGCAAAAAAATTAAACATCTCTTAAAATGGTTCGGGCGTACGCGTCTGGTTACCTTTCTTATCGGTTCGTTGGCTTATCTCTATTCTTGGTTTGTCGGCAAAACAGGTCGCTTTGCTATTTTTGGACAACAGGAATTTGAGCAGCTGATTGCTCAAAATAATGGTGGTATCTTTGTCGCATGGCATGGGCGTGCTTTAATGCTCCCATTCTTCTGGCGTAATACGCGTTTGATGAAGGCCCTCGTTTCACCGCATAATGATGGTCGTATCATCGCTCAGATGCTTAAATATTATCATATTCTTTCTATTGATGGCTCTTCAGATCGTCATGCTACTGCTGCTGCTCTTGATATTATTAAAGAACTTAATGACGGTACGGTTGTCTCTCTTATTTCTGATGGACCGCGTGGGCCAAGAATGCGTCTTAATAAAAGTGTTATTTATTTTGCGCAAAAAACAGGTAAGCCAATTATGGGTTTTACTTATAGTTCTCGCCATGCTACGGTTCTTGCAAAAGCATGGGATGCTATGCTATTACCAAAGCCATTTCAACAAGGAATCGTCTATGGTACAAAGCCATTGTATGTTCCAGCAGATGCTTCTGATGAACAACTTGAACAATTACGCCGCCAGTTTGAGGACGAGCTTAATGAATTGACGCATAAAGCTGATCGACAATGCGGTTTGCCGCTTATCTTACCAGAAGATACGGTGCGTCAGAAAAAATATCATCATCGGCATTAAAAAAGGGTGAGTGCCTATGTTTATAAAAGCCTATAAATTTTTTATTAGTCTGCTGTTTCCGCTCCTAAGGATAACTTATGTTCGTCGGCGTTTGAAACGTGGTAAAGAACACCCTACGCGTTTTAATGAACGTTTGGGTATCTATACTCATCCGCGGCCGGAAGGAAAATTGTTTTGGTTTCATGGTGCTTCAGTTGGTGAGGCTATTTCTATGTTGCCGCTTATTCATAAATTATTGGCACAAAATCCGAATCTTTCTATCTTAGTGACAACAGGAACACTGACTTCTGCTGAGATTATGGCTAAGAGATTACCAAACCGCGCTTTCCACCAGTTTGTTCCTTTTGATGTTCCGAAATATGCACGGCGTCTCTTAAATCATTTTAAACCTGATGCTGTTCTTTGGTTCGAATCTGAATTGTGGCCATCACTCCTTTCTGAAACAGCTGGGCGACGTATTCCACTTATTTTGATTAATGGGAGAATCTCTGATAAATCTTTTGCCACATGGCAGAAATTTCGCTTTATTGCTAAAGAATTGCTGCAATGTTTCTCTCTTTGTTTGGGGCAATCTCAGCAGGATCAAGAAAGGCTTATCGCATTGGGGGCTAAAAGGGTCGAATGTTTCGGTAATATTAAATATGCGGCGATGCCTTTGCCGGTTGATGATGATAAATTGGCGTATCTACAGAAAGCTATCCATAACAGACCGGTCTTTCTTATAAGTTCCACTCATCGTGATGAAGAAGTGCAGCTAGCTCGCCTTCTGCCGCAAATGAAAGAAAAAATTCCGCAGATGCTAACGATTATTGTGCCTCGACATCCTAATCGTGGGGGGGAAATTTGTGCATCACTCCAACAATTGGGGTATCAGGTGGCACAGCGTTCACTTAATCAGAATATTAATAATAAGACAGAGATATATCTTGCGGATACAATTGGTGAAATGGGACTTTGGTATCGGCTCGCTGAGGTTACTTTTGTGGGAGGGTCTTTGGTCGCTCATGGGGGGCAGAATTTTATGGAACCAGCACGTGATCATAATGCTGTGATTATCGGTCCATATATGCATAACTTTAATGATATGACAATGCGGGCACTTCATGCAGCGGCTGTATATAAAGTTGAATCTGCTCAAGAAGTTATTGATAAGGCTATGTCGTTGTTTCTCAATCCGCAGAATTTGAAAAAACAGCAGAATAATGCATTTCAATGGACCCTTAAAGAGGCGCAAGTTCTGGATAGTATTGTCACTGTGTTGAAACAGGAGCTTAAGTAATGAAAACACCTTCCTTTTGGCAAAAAAATAATTGGCTAAGTAGGCTTTTAGGGCCATTGGCATGGATTTATGGAAGCGTGACGCAGCTGCGCCTAAAATTTTGCAGGCCCTATAGGGTAAAAGCTAAAGTCATTTGTGTGGGGAATATTACTGCTGGTGGGGTGGGAAAAACCCCCATCGCGCAAGCGGTTGCTAGACATTACCTTGAACAAGGGAAAAAAGTGTTTTTCTTGACACGCGGGTATAAAGGACATCTTAAAAATGTTGTAGTGGACTTATCTAAACATACTGCTTACCAAACCGGTGATGAGGCGCGGTTATTGGCGCTTATTGCTCCGACAATTATTGCGCCTAATCGTGCTCATGGGGCAGAAATGGCCGTTCAACTCGGTGCTGAGGTGATTGTTATGGATGATGGCTTTCAAAATCCGTCGCTGTTTAAGGACGAAAGCTGGCTCGTTTTTGATGGCACTAAGGGGTTGGGTAATGGTCATATTTTGCCGGCTGGACCACTAAGGGAAACTTTAGCAAATGGCCAAAAGCGTGCGACGCGTATTGTAATTGTGGGTGAAGATAAAACACGGCTGGCGGAGAAGTGTGCTTTGCCGGTTTGTTTTGCAAAAATTGAGGCTGAACCGCTAAATTTGCCTTCACGACGGGTTTTTGCATTTGCAGGAATTGGACATCCGGAAAAGTTTTATCAAACGCTACGTTCATGTGGATATGAGGTTGTAAAAACAAGAAATTTTGCAGACCACTATGCCTATCATCAGACGGATGTTGAGGCGTTGAAAGCTGAAGCTGCAGCGGCAGGGCTTGTTTTGGTGACAACAGAAAAAGATTTTGTAAAAATTGGTGATCCAGATATTTATGTGTTAAAAATTAGGGCAAAATTGGACGATGATGTATGGGCAGTAGAAAGGTGACAATAATAAAAAGCTTGCTGTATTGGAAATGTTGGAATAGCTGATGAAAGAAAAAATTTGTGAGATTAATCAATACCAAAAAAATTACCAGAAACAGGCGTTGGTTGTATTATTTTTAGCAATGGTGGTTTTACTGATAAGTTTTTGGACCATTCCCCATTTGATTACTTTGAGTGTGATCGTGATGATGGTTGGAATTTTGGTGTATTTTATGATTCATGAACTGCAATTGGCATTGCAAGGGCGAGTTGAAAGTTTGCTACTTAATGCTGATTATCCGGCTTTTTCAGCTTTGCGTTTTGATGTGGGAAAAGGAATTGACGAGCATTTGTTATTAGCACAAAAGGTTGTGGCAAGTGGTTTATCTCATGAATGTAAAAATGTGTGTGAGAGTGATGATTTTTATTTTGAAGAGAGTTGGTTTTATCATAAAATTTCTGCACGTTTTTTGCCGCTGACACATACTGTTTTTGAGGGAATTATAGGGGCTTTTTCGGTACCAAAAGAGATGATGTCTGGACAAGCACAAATCTATAAACAAAAGAATGAGCTGCAGGTAACCGGAGGGTTGGCTCATTATTTAGTAGAAAAGCAGGCGGTTGTTTTGATTGAAAGATTAATGCTCCTCTTAGGGGGGCAAAAAGCAACAGTGGTGGCAGATGGTGAACAGGTCTATATCTGGTTTTATACGCATCATTCGCTTTATCCGACAGTGCCGCTTTTTCGGCCGTTTCAAGGGCAAAAATTTATACAACAGGTGTTATGCTTAAAGCTTGCAGCAGAGCAGTTGGCGCGTGCCTTCTCAGCTTGACATTTTGCAGTTTGTTGTTATTTTAATAGCAATTTAGTTGCTTTTATTTAGGGGAGATTTGTTATGAAATTTGCTGCTCTTTGGTGTGGAATTGCTGCATTTTGCTCTTTTTCTGCTGTTGCAGAACCCATCGAAATTACCGTTTATAATCAAAATCTGGCAATGATTAAAAAAAGCCAACCGGTTCAATTGGTTAAAGGAATTAACCAGGTCGTTTTTGATGAAGTGGCCCAACAGATGAAACCGGAATCAGCTTTTATTTATGGTCAGGGAATCAAAGTGCTGGAACAAAATTATGATTATGCCGGTATCAATTATGCGTCGATGTTGAATGCTTTTGTCGGGCAAAATGTTATGACAGTTAGAACGAATCCGGATAGCGGTAAAAATATTTTTGAAAGGGCGCAGCTGATTGCTGTCAATGGGGAGGAGCCGGTGCTTAAATTTGACTACGGTATTGAAACGCAATTTCCGGGACGGGTGATATTTGAGCAGGTGCCAGGTACGCTCAATACAACGCCGACGTTGATGGCTAAAATTGAGGCCGTTGCTGAAGGGATAAAACAGCTTAATTTGGCTTATTTGGCAACGGGATTTGAATGGGAGGCAAATTATGTCGCTCATGTTAATGATGATGAAACGCTGTCTTTGCTCGGTCGGGCTGCTATTACAAACCATTCCGGCAGTGGGTATGAACAGGCGAAAATTAACCTTATTGCCGGTGATGTTAATACGGTTGCGCAATATATGCAACCGCGGTTAATGAAAGCCGCACGTGGTAATGTTATGATGGCAGCTATGGCTGATAGTTTTGCGGAAAATGCGGCCGTGATGGAAGCACCGGTTATGCTGGATAGCTACTATGTTTATCAAATTCCTGAAGTTACGGAGCTTAAAAACGGACAAATTAAGCAAGTTTCTTTTTTGACTGCGCCAAAGGTTAAATATCAAAAAGAGGGCGTGCTGGTGTCCGCTCTCAATTTTAATGGCAGTAAGGGGATATTTAAGGATGCTCATCCGCAAGTTTTTTACCATTTTATAAATGATGCTGATGATGGCTTGGGACTGCCTTTGCCTCAAGGAAAAATCAGCTTTTATGCACCTGATGATAAAGGAGCTTTGCAGTTTATTGGTGAAAATGTTATCGACCATAAAGCAGCAGGGCAAAAAATCTCGCTCCAGCTTGGAAAATATTTCGATGTGTATGGAGAAGGCAAAATTACTGAAGTTCATCAAGTTAAGCAAAATACGGTGAAAAAGACTGGGCAAAAATGCCCTAGCATTGTGACTAATTATCGCTACCTTGTTAACTACCAGATGGTGAATAAAAGCCAGAAAAAAATTCATCTAGCGCTGAAACAAGCTTTGCCGGCACAGGCGGTTATTGTTAGTGAAACACTCACTGGTGAGGCTGGAGAAGGAAATTTCCATGAGTGGCATTTTGATTTGGAAAGTGGCGCGACGCAGGATATCGAAATGGTGGTTGAGCATGAGCAAGAAAAAGTTGATTGCAGTGTGATTAATTTGTAACATTAACAGAGAAAATATGGGCGTATGTGAGGAATTACTGCTTGAAATTACGCTACGGAGGTGAGGTGATTGGAGAAGAGGTGATGCGTGCAAAAATTGCTTGAAAAAAAGTGAAAAAGGTGTCATCTCTACTCTATCTAATTTTTTTTGAAAGGATTTTTCATGTCTAAAATTGCTGTTGCTGGTGTTAAAGAAAGCCTCGGTCATGAACTGTTGACGTTGTTGTCTGAAAATGATATTCCTGTTGATGATGTTTATGCGTTGGAGGCTAAATCTCCCCTTGGGTCAATTGTTTCTTATGGGGAAGATGATGAACTTGATGTATTGGCACTTGAAGAATTTGATTTTAAGAAGGCAGATGTGCTTATATTTGCTGCTACTAAAGAACTCGGTAAACGCTATATTAAAAAAGCGGCCAACGCTGGGTGTAAAGTTATCGACCTATCCGGTGCTACGTTTACAGATGCTGATGTGCCGTATGTTATTAATGAAATTAATGGAAATTTACTGACTAAAGAGTTGCAAATTGTGGGTGTGCCTTCGGCTATTGTGTACCAAACATTGTTACCTTTAGCTCATAGCTTAAAGCAACATCAATTGAAACGCTTGGTGGTTAATGTGTTTTGTTCAACCTCTTATTATGGTAGGCCGGCGATGGATGAACTGTTTTCTCAATCGCGCAAAATCTTTCTTAATGAAACGTTGGCGGATAATCAGGAAATATTTAAAAAGCAAATAGCCTTTAATGTCTTGCCACAAGTGGGGGAATTTGTGGGTGATGAAACGGCGTTGGAATGGTCTATTAATGCAGAAATCAAAAAAATTTTGCAAAATGATATTAAAGTGCATGCTAATTGTGCTTTTGTTCCGACGTTTATTGGTGATGCGGCGTTTGTTAATGCTGAATTTAATGACGAAGTTGATGCAGATGATATTCGCAATAATATGCAATCGGTGCCGGATGTGGTGGTGTTTGATAAAAATGTTGATGCCGGTTATGTGAGTGTTGATGATGTACAAGGAGAAGATTCAATTTATATCTCACGTGTGCGGCAAGATGTTTCTGTTGATAACGGAATCAGTTTTTGGACAGTGGCAGATAACCTTCGAGCCGGCGGGGCTAAGGTCGCTTTTGCTATTTTGAAAAAGTGGATGTGAATTGTTTAATGTCACGTGATAAATTTGAAAAATTGCTGGTAATATCATAAACTAATGTTATGATTTTATCTGTTTTAGTAAAAGTCTTTTTTTATTGTTATAGGCATGCTCATGATGAAAAAAATTTATCTTTTGATATTGGTGCTGGCACTGGTGTTATGCGGTGGAAAATTCGCGCCTGAGGCTTACGCTAAAGATGTTTCGGTTGCTACAGCACAGGCAAAAAATGTTGCTGGGCAGAAACAAAAAGCTGGCGAGGCCGTTGAAAATGATAATAATGCGGAAAATGCTGCAGAAGAATTTGATTTTAAGAAGATATCTCAATCGCTTGATGAAATTGAAAACCAACTCAAAAATAATGATTTTTCACGGCAAAGCTTGGAAAAAAATACGACCTATTTGACTGAAACAGAGTTGAAAATTGAAAACGAAATCCGAAAACTGGAGAAAGACCAAGCTTATGCACAAGACGCGTTGGCAGCTTTTGGCGAAAAAACAACAGATGATGGCGAAGAAGACAAGTCTATTGCGGAAATGCGTGAAAAATATAGTGCAGCTGTTAATGGTTATAAAAATAAATTAATTGAAGCGAATCTGCTAAAAGCAGAAGTGGCGCGGGTCAGTGCTCTTGTTGGAGAGGCTCGCAGCCGTGTACTTATTGGTAATTTGGTAGCAGAAAAAAATGCACTGATTGTGCCGAAGACCTTTTTTAAGGCAGTGGGCGATGCGGCTATGTTTTTCTGGAAGATTGCTGTGTCTCCAGTTGAATGGTATCAAAGTTTAAATGATAATGCACGCGGTGAGCTTTATTCTAAGGGATGGTATGTCTTTCTAATTTTAGGATTGGCACTTTGTTTCGGTTTATTGGTCCGGCGTTTTATTATTAATCGTTGGGGGTACCGCCGCACTGATGACCAGCCTCGGTATTGGCAAAAAGTGGTGGTTGCCATCGTTACTGCTTTGGCTTATGGGGTTATTCCATCACTTCTTATTGGTGGTTGTTTGGCGTGGGAAATTACAAACAAAGATTTGATAGAAAGTCGTTTTGGTAGAGTGCTTGCCAGTATGTTTTTCCAAGCCCTGTTAATTACGTTGACTTGCGCTGCGGCACGAGTGGTGTTGGCGCCATGGAATGGGCGCTGGCGGTTGTTTAATATCTCTGATGCCAGAGCAGAAAGAGTGTTTCGGGCGGTTACTTTTTCTATCATTTTATGGGGAATTTGTGCTTATTTGTTGCATATTGCACAGTTCTTTGATCCAACAGATGCTTTGATTTTATTGCTGTCGGTTGTGTTTGATGCCGCAAAAGCTTTTGTGATCATTATGATTGCAGTAAGTGTCTTTGGGGATATTAAATCTAAGGCAGAAGATGTTGCAGATCAAGAAGCAGAGAGCGTCATAAATACTGATGATGACGATGGTGGATCAATCAATACTGGGGTACGAGTAATTCTGTTTTCTACCTTGTTTGCATTGGCAACTTTTTCAGTATCTTTGTTTGGATATCCAGATTTGGCAAGCTTTATTTTTAATCGCTTTTTTGCAACCATCATTTTATTTGGGCTATTTGTGGTAGTGCGGAAGGTTGTCTCTGATGTTTTGTGTCGCAGTATTGTTTTTTGGGTGCGAACATTTAAGATGCGTAAAAGATTGCTGTCTAAAGTTGATTTCTTGATGTCTTTGTTGATTACGCCTATTTTGGTGCTGTGTTTGGTGTATTTGTTGCTGCGGTTGTGGGGTGTACCGGCTAGCTTTATGACCTATGGTATTAAAAAATTTGTGTTTGGTTTTAAGGTTGGAGGTATTAATATTTCGCTGATTGCTATTTTAACCGGACTGTTCGTATTTTTGGTCTCCATCACGCTGGTGAGATTGTTTAGGCGAAGACTCTCTGATAATTTGCTGACCAGAATTAATATGGACGAGGGAATTAAGCATTCTTTGGTTTCAGGAGTGTCATTTATCGGCTTTATTATTTCTGTGGTGTTGGCAGTTTCAGCTATGGGGGTTGATCTTTCTAATCTGGCGGTGATTGCAGGTGCTCTTTCGGTTGGTATCGGTTTCGGTTTGCAGGATATTATTAAAAATCTTGTCTCCGGTATTATTATCTTGTTTGAACGGCCGTTTAAGGTTGGCGATTGGGTAATATTGGGCGGTGAAGAAGGAAAAATTAAACAAATTAATATCCGCTCGACCGAATTGGAAACATGGACCAAAAGAAGTGTTATCATCCCTAATGCAACGCTCATTTCTTCTTCGCTGGTTAATTTAACTCATGGGAATAATTGGCAACGTCAGAGCATTACTGTTGGTGTTTCATATGATGCCGATGTGGATAAAGTTACAGAGCTCTTGATAGAATGCGCTCGTGCCAATCGTAAGGTGGCGAAAGTGCCGGCGCCTGTGGTGGTATTTAAGGATTTTGGTGCATCTTCGCTTGATTTTGAGTTGCGTTATCATGTTTCAGATGTCAGGGTCGATTTTATGGCATCAAGCGAAATTCGCTATGCTATCTTAAAGCGTTTTCGTGAGGAAGGAATCGAAATTGCATATCCGCAGTTAGATATCCATCAGCGCTAATATTTAATTAAACTGCTCAGTTCTGGTAGGCAGAATCGGTGTATAAGGTTTTATGGCTGTTGCGTGATTAGGGCAGCAATGTCTGCTGCTGCTTGGTATGGCTGCGAAAAATCTATCTCTTTGTCAAGGGCTATGCAGCGGTTTTGGCAGATATCATATTCGCAATATGGGGTGGTAAAATATTTGCCATATATTGGCGAATCGTCAATGTGAAATAAAATATTTTGTTCGGCGCAGTAGCAGGCTTTGGCTTTATCCCATATTGCAGTTGGAACTTGAAAGCTACCATCTTCGTAAAAATGGACGGTTCCTTGCGCTTCGCAATAATCTAAAATTGCCCAAATGACATCGTATTCTATGTGATGTGTTTCAAGATAACGCATGATATCTGGTTTGGGGCCGCCACTGATGATATAGACGGCAATACCACGGCGGCGTATCTCTTGGCAAAAGATGGCAAACTGTTGCGGTGCAGCGGAAATTACACCATGAAAGTCGATACCTATTTTTGCTTGTTGCATGGGTTAATCCTTTGCTGAAAACAGCTCTTTTATTGAATTTGGGGCGAGGGTTGATAAGGGATTAATGGAAATCTCAGGTTTGCTTAAATCGCCGCTGATACTATAGTTGGTGGCAAATACAGATCCATCTTTACCGGCAAGGACTTTGCCTACCAGTGGAATGTTGCCAATGAAGGTGTTTAGGCCGTATGCTGGAATCATCATGCCTTTGAGGTTTATTGATTCATCTACTAAATTATAATCTCCTTTGGCGGTTATTCCTAATACAGGACCATGCATGCGCGCTTCTTCGGTGGAGAGATTTTTGGTGGAAAAAGTGTAACTGAAGGGGGCATTTAAATGTGTAAAACGTAAGCCTTCGCCAGTGAGTGTATCAACAATGCCTGTTAATGATGCCAGTGATAAAACTTTGGCTAAAACAGGGGTGTTAACCACAGAAAAATCTCTGATTTTTGCGAGCCCTTTGAAGTTTTTGTATTGGTCTCGCTTAGCAACGATTTGCAAATTACCGCCTTTCATATTATCATACAAACGTAACACTTTTAAGGTGCTACCGGCATTATTGGTATCCACATTAAGAACGTATTCTTTACCACGAGGTTCAAAATCCAACTTCATGCGGACATCTTTGCTGGAGCCATAATTACCGACCATATGCATCTGATGAAGGCCTATGCCATGGCGCAACTCTGCTCGGCCAGCAAAATTGGTGACTGGAACTTTGCGGTTGGTCCACAACTTATTTACACCAACGACAATATCTGTATCCATAATATCTTCTAGTGGGTCTTTAAGGCTCTTTTTCTTTTGGGCTTTTTCTGCGTCAGTTAGACTTTTTTTACTATCAAAAAACTCTGTAAGATCATAGGAATCGCCACTGACTGTTACCTTTAGTTTTAATTTGGGTTCGTAGCTTAAATCCACTTTAGCTTTAGCAAATGTTTTTGGGGTCTTAACTTCTGCTATATCTATGGTTTTGAGGCGTCCTTTGCTATCTGTTTGCATCTTTCCCTTAGCGGAAAATTGAGATTTTAGTAGTGAAAAAGAACTGACTTCTTTGAGCTTATTTTGCCTGATGAGTAGAGTGACTTTGGCTCGGCAAGGTATTCCTTTGGGTTTGGCAAAGCCTAAAAAGGCATAGTCCATCGCGACATCTTTGAGTGAGCCATCAATAAACAGCTGCAAATCGCCATCATTTAAGAATTTTGCTGTAACATCTAAATCGGACTGACCGGTGAAGTAGGGGGCTTTTAATATTTCGCTATCTACATTTAAACGTTTTAAGGCGGCATCATCTATCTTAACAGAAGCGGTGATTTTGGTTTTGTAATCTTTTTCATGAAAATTTTCTTTGACAGCGATATTTAATGGTATGTTTTGGTATTTGGCAATACCGGAAAGTTCAAATCCTTTTTCTGTTACCAGTAAGTTCATATTGTCTGCGACAAAAGTTTCTCCCTCACTTAAACCAAGGTATTCCACTTGTCTTAAATCTCCTTTTACTTCGACTTTAAGTTCTTCCGGCTTTAAATCTGTTTTTAACTCAAACAACAACTTTAATACTATATCAATATCACCAGCAACATCTTCTGGGTTTACCCCCATGTTTTGGGTAAACCCGAGAGGTTCGTTATCAATAAGCTTAAGGGCATCGGTAATGGTGGCGTTACCCGTGAGATTTATTTTGATAAAGTTTTCCGGCTTATCTAGGTCATAAAGCAGGACATTGCCGTTGGTTAAGACAACGCCGTCAGAAACGCCTTTTTCAACACTAATATCAATTTTATCTTGGGAAAAAGTTGCTGTACCATATACATTTTTTATAACCGGCATGCCATTGAGATAGAAAATGTTGACATCTGCGACATCTGCTGTACCGGCTAGCTTTTTGAGTTTGAAACTATTACTTTTTTTATCCCACCCGAAATCAAATGAAAATTTGCCATTGGAGACATTGCCACCATATAAACCTTTGCGGCACCATGCCCAGGCTTTTTCACCAAGGTATTTGGGCCAGAGCAGTGATAAATCATTCATCGGAAAACCATCCACCAAAGCGGTAAAATTCACTTTGAAATTTTCTAAATCCCCTTTGAGAATATAATCCTTAAAACCTTCTACAGAGAGGCTTAATTCTGCTTGTTGTCCGTTAAAATCAAAATGAGCTTGGTCAATATTTATTTTATCTAATCCGCCATAGAGGTTGCCGGCTAGATTGAAGGCTGATACATCGTAATCAAAATCATCACTGTCTCCAAAACCAATTTTACCTTCACCGCCCTCAATAGCAAAATTAATACTCTTGATGTTGTTGCCAATTGTATCTGCAAATTGGTCTTTGTGTAGTAAAATATTACCGAAGTCGACCACCGCTGTCAGCTGTCCGTTAACAGGTATGTCTACGGCTTTGATGGCACCCTTGACGGGGACTAAAATGTTGTATAAGTCAGTGATTATTAAATCTGAAAAATTGAGGGTGTACTTTATTTCATCATTAATAAAACGATATTTTAAGCTCATGTCTAATGCAGAAGTACGATTTTCAAATTTAATGGCACTATCAGCCTTGAGTAAAATATCGGTAATTCCTCGCTCAAAGGAAAAATTCATATTTTGAAAAGTGAATTGCTGGCCGGTTTCGACCTCATCTACAGTTAAAGTGCCGTCATTGAGGACAATGCTATTGATGAAACTTTCTAGATATAGGCGCTCTGAAGAATTAAATCTTTCCATAAAATCTTCAAATTGCTCAAAGAAAAATTCTAATTTTTTTAGGTATATTTCACGTTGTATTTGTGGTGATTGGGTCGTGACTTGCTCTTTTTTGAGGCCGTATATGTTATGTAGGGTAATGTTTGGGGTGTCAATGCTGATAGAGCTTGGGGCCAGCATGCCTTTTAAGAGTGCTCGTGCTGAAAATGAAAGTGATAATTTTGGGGCGTTAATGATATAATCGCCGTTTTTGGCGGTAAAACTGACATCTCGTGCCATTATCTTTACCGGTTGGACAGAGTGTACTAACTCTAAGTTTACCGAGCCTACAGATAAATCATATGATGAGGTTTCGTTGGTCAGGGCTTGAATAATATAAGGGCGAAGAAAGTTGACGCGTATGGGACCCTTGCCTAAATTCCAAAGCAGAACGAGCAGTGCAATTAATGATAAGGCACTGGTGTAATCCCAAAACAAAGAGAGTATGCGTAATTTTCTGCTCTTGGTGCTCAATGTACTTTCCTCAGGCTAACCAATATAAGAGTTCCTCGGTCTAATATCAAGCTAGCAATATCACTGAAGACCATAGATGTAAACAGTTTTCTTTAAGATATGGGCAACTAGAGCCATAAAAATACCTAGGGATTGGTTTTTAGGGTGGACGATGGGTGTTATTCGCCGACGTAGCCCATTTCTGCACGGATTAATTCACGCAAAGTGTCGATGCACACTAGCTTTTTTTGCTCATTGATAAAGTGCCAATATACCCAACCGTTGCAAGTGACTGAATTTTGAGCTTTAGCTCCCAATTGATGAATCGAGCCAACCTCGTTTTTCATCTTTAAGGTACCATCTGAGCGTACAATTGCTTTGTGCAATTTCTTTTCATCATATAAAATATCACCAGGGGCAATTAAACCACGCTCTATTACGGCACCAAAAGGAACTTTGGGTGCTTTGCGTTTGCAACTGTATTCTAAAGCTGTTTCATCTGAGGAAACTTTAATCGCGGCAATGCGTTCCTTAGCCCCTGCAATATAAGCCGTATCTTTTTCTATCCCAATAAATTGACGTCCTAGTTTTTTGGCAACGGCACCAGTTGTTCCTGTTCCGAAGAAAGGATCTAGGATAATATCACCGACGTTAGTTGAAGCCATGATTACACGATAGAGTAAGGCTTCCGGTTTTTGGGTCGGATGCAACTTTTCTCCGGTTGTTTTGTTTTTTAGTCTCTCATTACCGGTACACAAAGGAATTTCCCACGTGGAACGCATTTGTACGTCGTCATTTAGGGCTTTCATCGCTTCATACTTAAAGGTGTATTTAGCCTTTGGATTTTTAGTTGCCCAGATTAATGTTTCATGAGCATTGGTAAAGCGTGTTCCTTTGAAATTGGGCATAGGGTTGGTTTTATTCCAGATAATATCGTTTAAAATCCAGAAACCAAGGTCTTGCATGATGTAGCCGACGCGGAATATGTTGTGATAAGAACCTATTACCCAAATGGTGCCGTTTTCTTTTAATATCCGGCGGGCTTCTTGCATCCAAGCTTTGGTATATTTATCGTATTCAGCAATACTCTCAAAGCTGTCCCACTCTTCATACACACCTTTGACATCAGTGTTATCCGGGCGTCTTAATGCTTCACCTAACTGCAAATTATATGGCGGATCTGCAAATATCACATCTATGGTGTTATCTGCAATTTGTTTCATCGCTTCGATGCAATCTGCGTTTATAACCGTGTTCAATATCTTATCTAAATGATATGTGCTCATCATGGCACTCCTATAAAAATCACTTTGAGTGAATCTTATAAGTAACTTGGTTAGCAGAATGTTAACAAGAATATTTATTTTTTTTATGATTCGGAGTTAGTGATATTTTTTTTAGTATTCAGAGCCTAAATCAAACTTATGATCTTCAGCACTACCTTCCGCATCCAGCATGGAACGACCATCATTGCCAACAACGCGCTGTTTGTCACCAAAGCGAAAGTCTGGTTTTAGCGCTTCTATAATAACAACTTTATCGGCTAAACCAGCTGGGCGTCCTGTTTTGGGATTCACACGTACGAATTTTATTCCTTGTGGAACGCGAAACTCTAAGTTCGGTTTGTCTTTTAATGCCTCTTTCATAAAATCATAGAATATTGGTAAAGCTACAGCAGCACCAGTCTCTATCCGTCCGAGTGTTCGCGGTTCATCAAATCCAACATATATACCAACCACTAAATCCGGTGAAAAGCCAATAAACCAAGCATCTTTATTTTCATTTGTGGTACCGGTTTTGCCAGCTAGATTTTTATGTAATGAGGCTAAGCGCGCACCAGTACCGCGAATCGCGACACCTTGTAAAATGGATACCATCTGATAGGCCGATAATTCATCTAACACGCGAGCTCGTTCGTCAGTTATTTCTGGTACATCAGCTGTGTCGTCAAACTTGGCCATGCGGCAGCCTAAGCAATGTGTACTATTGTTTTTATATAGACTTTTACCATAGCGGTCTTGAATTTGTTCAATTAAATAAGGGGATACTTTCAAACCACCATTAACAAAGACAGAATATGCTGTTACCATATCTATTAACCTTGTGTCTGCGGCACCTAAAGACATTGATAATAAATGAGGAAGATTTTCCATTACTCCAAGGCGTTTTGCCATTTCTGCTACTCTATCCATACCAATGTCTTGGGCTAAGCGAACGGTCATGAGATTTTTTGATTTTTCTATCCCTTGGCGTAAGGTAGTTAGGCCGGAGAAACCTTTTGAATAGTTTGATGGTTTCCATAATGGTAAACCTGGGCCTTGGTCAAGTACAAACGGTGCATCTAATATCAAATCCGTGGGGGAATATCCCATCTCAAGAGCGGTTACATACACAAATGGCTTAAAGGTAGAGCCAGTTTGGCGGTAAGCTTGCGTGGCACGGTTGAACTGTGACTTATCAAATGAAAAACCGCCAACCATGGCTAAAATTTTGCCATTATGAGGACTCATGACCACCATCGCTCCTTCAACATCTGGCACTTGACGGAGCTCATAAATGCCATCTTTTATCTCTTCAGTGTAGATGACATCGCCAACTTCTAATACATCGCTTACTTTCTTGGGGGGCAGGCTAACGCGCTGATCAGCTAAGGTTTTGCGAGCCCATGCTAAACTTTTTAAGTTAATTTCTCCTTGTTTGCCATCTTGGGTCTCGATTTTAGCTTTGTCTGCTTCTACAGATAATACAACGGATTTATGCCAATTCTTTTCTGCTCCTTTGGGAAGTTCGGTCTTGGCTAAAGCAGCTTTATAATCTCCTTCTAACGAAATTTTTATGCCAGTATGGCGGTAGCCGTGTCGGCGATCGTAGCTCAGTAACCCTGAGCGAAAGGTTTTGGTGGCTAGTGTCTGCAGTTCCGGATTGATGGTGGTGCGGACCATTAAGCCTCCTTCAAATATGGCGTCATCTCCTAAACTCTTGGCCAGCAAACGGCGGACTTCATCACTAAAGTATTCTCCATTTTCTAAATATCCGAAATGCTTGTCTATTACTTTTAAGGGGGATTTTTTTGCTGTTTCGGCCTGTTCTTTGGTGATATAATCATCTTCTTGCATGCGGTCTATTACCCAGTTGCGACGGGCTATTGCAGCCTCTGGGTGCTTGTGTGGGTGGTAGTTGTTCGGTCCTTTAGGAAGTGCCGCTAAATAGGCCGCTTCTTCTATAGTGAGTTCATCTAAAGCTTTGTTAAAATAATTTAATGCAGCAGCAGCAACACCATATGAGCGATTTCCTAAATAAATCTCATTTAAATATAGCTCTAATACATGTGATTTGCTAAATGCTTTGCTGATACGATACGCTAATATTGCTTCTTTTATCTTACGGGTTAGAGACCGCTCGGATGAAAGCAAAAAGTTTTTGGCAACCTGTTGGGTGATGGTTGAGGCTCCAACCATGCGCTTTTTTTGCAGGTAATTTTTTATATTCGTAAATATGGCTCTGGTTATTCCAAATAAATCTATTCCCGGATGAGAATAAAAATGCTTATCTTCTGCGGCAATAAAAGCGTTCTTTACTAAATCCGGTATTTTGCTTTCTGGTACGAAAATACGCTTTTCTACCGCATATTCCATTAATATCTGACCATCACCAGCATATAGCCTTGTGGTAACCGGCGGTTCATATCTGGCTAAATTCTTGTAATCCGGTATGTCAAAATCACTGGTTTTAAACCATAAAAATGCACCGATTACAGCTAATACAATACACAATAAACCTAAACTAATCAGATTTAAGATAAGCTTATACATTAAAGACCTCTATCAAGTACCTCTTAAAACGTTATCAATATAGCGGTCTTATTTGCATTAGCAATCTATAAATAAGCATTATCCACCGTCCTGTCCTAGAGACATAATTATAGGTATGAGATGAATGGGCTATCGTAAGATAATGGGGCAATGTGTGTATTAAAGGACTTTGATTATGGCGAAGGAAAGATGAATATCCTAGAAGAGCAATGCCTGAAATGGCTTGCATTTGTTCAAAATTTATGTTATACTCTTCATATCTAAAAAAGGAGGAGCTATGGATGATATAAATTCTTTTGTCGATGACAATGTCATGGCGCAGCAATCTACAACAGTCGTTGGCGAATCCAGTACCTATCCTGATAATGTGTCTCAAAATAATGATGAAAATCTTTATTCTGCTGCTCAGGATTATTATGCTATGCCGGCATCAGATAATCCGCTTGAAGCTCTCTTTTCTTCTTATCTTAATATGATGCGGCAATATTTCGATTTTATGACTGCTCGCTTTGATGCTTATGTTGACGCTTGTACTTATCAGCACCAAATTGAACAGGGTTATGACTATACTCCTTATATGACGCCGGAAAAAGTAACGGATACTTTGAACTTGCCTACGGCAGAAGCACAAAATTCAGCTCCTGCTAAACACATAGATGAGGTTGCTAAACAAGTTCAGGATCTCAATATCCCAGGGGTTAAAGTCACAGCCGTTTCTGGTAATGAAATACCTGAAAGTGTTCGTGCTGTTATGATGAAAAATCGTTCTCGTTAAAAAAAGGTTTTAATTGTTTCACAACAATTAAAACCTCAAACATCTTCTTCCTTTCTCAGGATATCGTCTGCCATATGTTTCACAACAGTGGGGACAACCATAAAAATAGTGATTAATTAACTTGGTTTGCCCTTACAAAGTGTTTCACAACAGTTTGTAAGATTTGGTACAACAAATTCAATTAAACCAAAACAAATGCATAATAATGTCTAAAGTGAGGCAGGATATAGTTCTTATTTTTGTTTTTGTCAAGCATAAAATTATATTTTTCTTATTTTATTTGTTTATGTCGATAAAATAAAATAAATATAGGTAAAGAGCGGCGATTAATATACTCATTATCATTACCGGTATTGACCAAATTAGAAAACGGAGGAAACTGATGGCTCGGCCCTCTCTGGCGGCAATACCGGCAACGATAACGTTGGCAGAGGCCCCAATTAATGTGCCATTTCCACCTAAACAGGCACCCAAAGATAATGCCCACCAAACCGGCATCATGGCTTCTCTGCCGCCTAGACTTTCTTCCATAGCCTTGAGCGTCTGTATCATGGTGGCAACAAATGGAATGTTATCTACCATGGCGGAAAATAGAGCGGAGATGCCTAGAATCATAAAGACACTTTTTTCTATACTACCGGCTGTTAGATGGATAAAATATTCACCGACTGTTTGTAGAAAACCACTTCGTTCTAGGGCACCGACGATGACAAATAAACCCGTGAAGAAAAAGATGGTGGTCCAATCAACATGATTTAAAATGTCTTCTACTTTTTCATCTGCTGCACGATGTGTTTCATGCAAAGTGTATAGTAATAAAATAACAGCGGCACCTAAAAGGGCAATAAAGCCGTTTTCTAAGCCAATATGCTCGGCGGCAATAAAACCACCGATGACACCGCATAATACAATTAAGGATAATTTTAATAATTTGAAATCGGTGATGGCATCTTTTTCATTTATGCTCATAACCAGAGATTTGTTTTCTGCTGAGGCACGCATGGTGGGAGCCCAAAAATAGCAAAATAAAGAGATTAGTCCAACCATTATTAATATTACTACTGGTGCTAAATGTTGTAGAAAATCGGTAAAACCTAAATTTAAGGCCGAACCAATCAAAATATTGGGGGGATCTCCAATTAAAGTGGCTGTGCCGCCGATATTGGAGGCAAAAATGTTTATCAATAAGTAAGGATAGGGATTAACCTCCAATTTTTGTGTTATTTGCAAGGATACCGGTACAATTAATAATACGGTGGTTACATTATCTAAAAATGCGGAGAAAAAGGCTGTCACAATGCCAAGCATTATCATGATACCTACAGGATTAGCTTTGACGCGTTTAGCTCCCCATATTGCAACATATTGAAACATGCCGGAGCGTTCTGCAACGTTTACGATAATCATCATGCCTGCTAGTAATGATAAGGTGTTAAAATCTATCGCAGAAATGGCTTGAGTTTGGTTTATTACACCTAATATTGTTAAGCCGGTTGCTAGCATGATGGTGATGACGGCGCGATTTAATTTTTCTGTAAACAGTAATAGGTAACAGATGCCCATTGCAATGAGGGCTATGGTCTGGTTGCTGTAAGGGGTGAGGTTTGTCATGTTAATTTTGTATCCTCTCTTTAGTTCTGCTGTTTTTTATTTGGTTCAAGTTCGAGTTCCTCCTTACATAAAATGGCGTACATATAAATAGCAATGTGCTATAAAAATCGTACTGAGCATTATGGGAAGTGACCAGAATAGAAATTTGATGAAATTGATGGCTTTGCCTTCTCGGGCAGCAATACCTGCGACAATGACGTTGGCTGATGATGCTATCAGAGAGCCATTGCCACCAAAACATGATCCGATTGATAAAGCCCACCAAACCGGCATCATGGCTTCTCTACCGCCTAAACTTTCTTCCATCGTCTTGAGCAGGGGAATCATGGTGGCAACAAATGGAATGTTATCTATGGCTGTTGATAATAGGGCAGATGACCATAAGACTAAATAAGTTGCTTTTTTTATGCTGCCATCAACCATGGTTAGGGCTTGGTGCCCTAGGTATTCTAATACACCGGCTATCTCTAGACCATAAACCAGTGCAAATAATCCGGTGAAGAAAAAAATGGTGGTCCAATCTACTAAAGAAAAAGCTTCTTCGGTTTTGGTATCTCGTTCTTGATGCGGCATCCCCATAGTGTATAAGGCGAGTAGTAAAGCTGCGCCAAACAGTGCTATGGTGCCATTTTCAATATGCCAATGTTCTCCGATGATAAAACCACTGATGGTTAATGCCAAAATAATCAATGATTTTATTAGTAAGGGAAAATTGGTAATGCAATCGGCCGCATTGATGGCTAAAACTTCGTTTTTTGCGGCTGCAGAGGCTGTTAGATGGCGACCGTAGGCAATGTCAAATGCTAATAGCAATATAGCTAAAGTTGCAATGACAAGAGGGGTTAATTCTGCTAAAAAATCAGTGAAACCTAAGTTGAGTGCTCCACCGATAATAATGTTAGGTGGGTCGCCAATTAAGGTTGCTGTACCGCCGATGTTGGAAGAAAATATTTCCATCAATAAAAACGGATAGGCATTTAATTTTAATTTTCTGGTCATTTCGATGGTTACTGGTACAATTAACAAAACGGTGGTTACGTTATCCAAAAATGCTGATAATATGGCGGTAACTATTCCTAATATTACTAATAAACCACGTGGATTTGCTTTGACTAATTGTGCTGAAAAGGCTGCGGCATATTGAAAAGCTCCAGATTTTTCGGTTATACCAACGATAATCATCATGCCTACTAATAAAGCTATGGTGTTGAAATCTACTCCGCGGATGGCTTCACTATAGGTTAATATGCCGAATAATATCATCGTGCCAGCGCCCAGTAATACTACAACGGCGCGGTTTAGCTTTTCGGTAAAAAGAAATAAATAGCTCAAAATTAGTATCATACTGGCTATCATTGCTTTATGAGCCAAAAAGGGCATTTTAATTCTCCTAATGTATCCGGTTTATCCTTTTCTAGTGTTTTTTTTATATAATGATAATGGTTAATAAATTTAATATATGAGGAGAATATTTTTTACATGCTAGGGGTAATGTTGTTAATTCAGGATGGGAGGCTAGGGAAAAGGGACTGTTGTTTGTGTGGCATGCGCAAGGAAAATGAACAAAAAAGCGGACAATAAACCGCCCGCTTAAGCAATGGTAGGGGTGGAGAGACTTGAACTCTCACTCGCTGAGCGAACAAGATTTTGAGTCTAGCGCGTCTACCAGTTCCGCCACACCCCCATGTTTGTAACAGAGGTTTTCTTATCCTATATTTTTTTTATAGTCAATAGTTTTTTTCGCTTTTTTGTGAGAAAAGTTATAGCCGAATAAAAATGAAGGTGCTATATTCAATGAAATTTGCAGCATTTTGCACCCATAATAAAAAAAGGAGATTACATGGAAGATTTAGAAAAAAATGCGCTCGATTTACTAAAGAGTCGCGAGTATGAAAGGGCTGCTAAGGTTTATTTGCAGCTGGCCATGAAGTTTCCTGACAATGAAGATTATTTGGCTCATGCCGCAAATTGCTATGATAGTTTGAAAGAAAAAAAAGTGGCTCTCAGCCTTTATAAAAAAGTTTTGACGGTTAATCCTCATTCTATATCCGCTCTGCTTAATGTTTCAACAATTTATTATGAATTAAAAAAAATTGAAAAATCAGTTGCTTATGCAGAACAGGCACTCGACCAGCAAAAAGATAATTTTGCAGCGATTATGAATCGTGGTAATGCCCTCTATGCCATGGGCAATTATAATGCCGCACTCCATTGCTATGAGCAGATGTTTAAAATAAATCCGCATTCCTATAATGCTATTTTAAATATTGCTAATACCAGCTATAATCTGGGATTATTTGAACAGGCGGCTTTGTATGCGGATAAAGCTATCGCATTGCGTCCGAACTCCGCTGATCCATATATTATTGCCGGTAATGCTTATATTGAATTGCATCAAAATGAACAGGCAACGCGTGCTTTGAAACAAGCAAGCGAATTAGCCCCCCTCTCAGATTGGTTGTGTAACTCTATATCTAACTTATTCCAGAAGGTTGGTAATTGGCGACAAGCTTTGCATTATGCATGGAAAGCAATGACCTTAAAAGGAGCACATACAACGATTGATGACCATATTAATTTTGCAGCGTTGCTTTATGCCGCTCAAGATGAAGATGAAAGTCCGGAAAGCCAGCAGTTGGTTGATGGTTATATCACACGTTGGGAAAAGGCTTATCCTGATCATCCTGTTATTCATCATGCCGCTAGTGCGCTACGCCATGTTCAAGATATCCAAACTATGGATTTGGGGTATGTCAAAAGTTTATTTGATGGTTTTGCTTCCTCTTTTGATGAAATATTGGCAGAATTGGATTATAAAGTTCCGGATTTGATTGCGCAGCATTTAAAAGATTATCTTAAAATTAAGTTGTTTAAGAAAAGACGGATTTTGGATTTAGGTTGCGGAACAGGTTTGTGTGCACAAGCTTTGAAACAATATTTCCCTAATGAAGAGTATTTTGGTGTGGATATCTCCGAATGTATGTTGGATGTTGCGGATAAAAAGAATTTATACCAAGCTCTTTTTGCAGATGATATTTTGAGTTTTTTGGAAACAAATTCTGAAGTCTATCATGCAGTGGTGGCCGGTGATGTTTTGACTTATATCGGTGAGCTTAAGCCATTATTTCGCTTGCTTACAAAAGCGGTCAAGTTTAATGGTTATTTAGCCTTTTCTATTACAAAAAATTTGGTCAATAATCAGGATTTTTATCTGGTGCCGTCTGGTCGATTTGTGCATAGCTTGAGTTATGTGCAACGCCTCCTCAAGTATTGTGGGTTTAAAACCTTGGTGGCAGAAGAGGCTATCCTTCGTCATGAGGGGGCAAAAAAAGTTAGTGGATATGTGATTATTGCCCAAAAAGAAATTGAAGTTATTTTTGAGTAATAAATTTTCTTTTCTTTAAAAAATGCTTTTAGCCTGATATCGGTTTTGGGCCTGATTATTGTTGTCTTGATGCTAAATAGGATGAAAGGAATAAATCTATTTCACCATCTAGGACCGCTCTGTCATCTGATGTTTCTGTACCAGTGCGCAAGTCTTTTATCATCTTATATGGTTGCAGTACATATGAGCGAATTTGATAGCCCCAGCCATTATCACCTTGTTCTTCCCATTTTTGGGTGGATGCTTCATTTTTTTTACGCTGTTCAATTTCATATAACTTGGCTTTTAGCATATCCATTGCTTGATCTCGGTTTGCAAATTGAGAGCGTTCTGTTTGACATGAAACGACAATGCCACTTGGTATATGGGTTAACCTTACGGCAGATTCAGTTTTGTTGATATGCTGGCCACCAGCACCAGACGAGCGGTACGTATCCATTTTAATATCTGCGGGATTAATCTCGATGTTAATTGTATCATCTATGACAGGGTATACTGAAATTGAGGCAAAACTGGTGTGACGCCGAGCGTTACTATCAAACGGAGATATGCGTACCAAGCGATGAACTCCTGTTTCTCCTTTGAGCCAGCCATAAGCATTCAGACCGGAAATTTTAATTGTTACAGACTTGATGCCGGCAACTTCACCTTCCGTTTCTTCTATGTAGTTTATTTTATAATTATGTTTTTCGGCCCAGCGGGTGTACATTCTAAGTAGCATTTCTGCCCAGTCTTGTGCCTCTGTGCCACCAGAACCGGCATGTACTTCTAAATAAGCATCATTGTGATCAAATTCTCCGGAAAGTAATGTCATCAACTCGCGTTGTTTGGCAGTGGTTTTAAGTTGTTCTAAATGATGGTAAAGTTCACTTAACAGTTCTTCATCATTTTCAGCTTCTGCAAATTCTATCATCTCTTCGGAATTTTTGATGGAAGAGAGTAAATTTTCATAATAACTAATATTGTCGTCTAAAATATTTTTTTCAGACGTGAGTTTTAAGGCTTGCTGTTGGTTATTCCATAAATTTGTATCTGCTGTTAAAGCTGCGAGTTCTTCTTGGCGCGTTTTGGCTTGGTCATAGTCAAAGAAACCTCCGGTATGTTTCAGCACTGTGCTTGATTTCATTTAAGAGATTATAGAATTCTGCTTTCATATTCGGCTCCATTTCGTTATAAAGGCAAGATAATCAAATGTAATCAGAAAGTCAAAAGTTTTTTAAAGTATTTTTAACTATGAAAAGCTATTGTATATGAAAGTAGAGAGGAATAAATATGGAAATTAAAATTGAGGTTGATCGGGTATGTCCTTTACCGCATTTCAGAGAGAGAACTGAGCCTATTCGCTATATCATTTTACATTGTTCGCGCAGTAATACCGAAGGGCAAATTGAAACATTGGACCGGTTAGGACTCAGCGCACATTATATTATCGGTCGCGATGGAATTGTTACGGAAGTTGTCAGCCCAGATAGGGTGGCGTATCATGCCGGAAAAAGTCGCTGGCGCGATAGTGCAGGCGAATCTTTGAACGGCTGTTCCATTGGAATAGAATTAGAATGTCCTGATATGGGGCAGGGGCGTAAAAGTTATCATATACGGCAAATTAAAAAATTATGCAAACTCTTAAAAGAATTAATTATGAAGTATAAAATTCGTCGTGAAAATATTTTAGGGCATTCTGATATTGCACCGACACGTAAACCAGATCCTGGTGCGGGATTTCCTTGGCAAAAATTAGATATGGAAGGATTGGTTATTCCGCATCGTAAAAATAGTTGTCATGCCTCTCATGATGAGTTGTTTTTGTTGAAATGTATCGGGTATGATACTTCTGTTTTAGCAGCAGCTCGCTATGCCTTTTGTCGGCACTGGTTGCCGGAAGAAGTTATTGTTGAAACGGATTTGCAACATTTACTTGATTATCCTTATCCGGAAGATTTTGTGCCGGCTGATTGGAACAGATATCTGAAACAGTTGCGTTCTATTGCTCATGCGTATGAACAAGAGCGGAGATTAAAATTTTGGTATGAGTAATTGGGGAAAGAGTATGGCCGCGGGAAATTATGGGAAATGTAAAATTATGGTGTTTTAAACCTCTTTTTTACTTTTTCTTGCTATAGTGCCCTTAAACTAATTAAGGAGCTAGTATGAGACCGCATTGTTGCCAATTTGACCCTAAAACCATTCGCTATTATCGCGCATTAAAAAATATATCTAAATTTCTTAATAAACATCTGATGTTGATTATTCTTGCACTGGGGATGTGGGTATTCTTTTTCTTTCCGTTTACTCGATGGGCGGGAGATTATCTTGATTCTGACGGGTATATGCGTGCTTTGCGGATTTATCACTTACTGTTGGCACCCTCTTTTGGGGAACAGCCTATCTTTGAAACCAATTATCCTTTTGGGGAGATACTCCACTGGACACGTCCGATGGATTTAATTTGGTTGGCTATGATGCCGTTTTCTTTGCCGCTGCAATTAAATTTGAAAGATGCGGTTTTTTTTAGTGGGGCATTCGTTTCCCCTATGATTGGTATTTTAGCTATGCTTATGCTCGGCTATGGGCTTAGGCGTCATTTTAATGTTTATCTGGTGTTGTTGGGGTGTTCTCTGTTGGCTTTGAATGAGGGAATAACAATTGCTTTTGCACCAAGCTTTCCTGATCATCATTCTCTGATGGTGTTGTTAGCCTTTGCCGCGCAAACTTTCACTCTTTGTTGGCTCAAAAAAAGACAAAACAAATATTTATATCTTATTGGAATTTCTTTGGCTTTGTCTGTGTTTACCGTTGTGGAAGGTGTTTTACTTTATGTATTATTTTTAGTTTTTTTCCTCTACCTTTATATTTTCAAAAATCTTTCATTGCAACCAGCGGTTAAAATATCTTTTTCTTTTGCAGTGGCACTGAGTTTTTTCTTATTATTGAATCCTCCATATGAAGGGGTTTGGTTTGTGGACACTGGTCGGATTTCTATTTTTTACGTTGTAGCGGCATGGCTTGCTTATGCTGGATTTCTTATTCTCAATCTCAGCCATCTGCATGTTGTGCAGATTAAGATTTTGAGCCTTGTTGCAATGACGCTGGGTTTTTTGCTCATCTTATTGGTGCTGTTTGGTCTTGAAGCTTTTAAATTGCCAATTTCGCCTAAAGTGCATGAAATCTTTAATTCTAGAATTGTGGGAATGCACGATGTCACATCATTTTCTATGGGGGAGATTTGCAATTATGGTACAATCTCAATTATTGCATTGATACTTAATGTATTGATGTTGAGAAACTATTCGCAAAGGCGGTTGATGATTTTTAATTTATGTTTGCTTTTGCCTTTGTTTATACTTTCGTTATTTGCAATTCGAGCCCTGGTCTTTTGCCGTATTTTTTCTATTTTACCGTATGTCGCTTGTGTCGATTATCTGTATAAAAAATCAGCCTTTGCACATCATAAAAATGCTGATTTTCCAGCTTATATTTGGTTGATTGTTTTGTTCTTTATTTCTCTTAATACAATATCGCAGCTACCATATGTATTGAAGTTTAAGGGCAACGCAAAAGAGTATATCAATCCGGCTATTTGCCAGCGGGTGCGCTCTATTGGCGGAACGTTGCTGACAGATGTTTTTTTTGCCGTTTCTTATGTGTGGAAATGTGATGTTAATACGGTTTCTTCTCCGTATCATCGTAATGAGCAGGGAATTTATGATAGCCATATTATATTTAATGCTGAAACTGATGGGCAGACTATTCCGCTGTTGCTACGGCATCAGATTACGCAAATCTTGTTGTTTGATAAATATTCAAATTCTTATTACAAACTTGATGAAAGCCATAAAAATAAACTATATTATCGGTTGATTAAACGGGAAAATGTGCCGCCGTATTTGGTAGAAATCCCGACGAATATGCCTCAAGCGCGACTCTATGAAGTTAAAATATAATGTGGATTTTGCAGCCGAAATGCTTGAAATATGTGATGCTTTTCTTATCATAATAAAGACTTTTTCAAGGAGATGGCTGATGCGCAATAAACTTTGGGGGCTTGTACTTTTTTGTGGTCTGAGTAGTGTGGGGATTCAAGGTTATGCCGATGATTTAGATGACTTTGATTTGGATTTTATTGAAAGCGATATTTCTGTTAATCAAATAACGAAAAATAACGAAGCAAGGGCACCGGAAATTGGCCAAGAAATATCCTCTGCTGATAAGATGACAGCCGTTGATTCTGTGTCTGATGAAATAAAAGCTGAGCCTGAACAACATAATGCGCAATCTGCTAAAAGCAAGGGTGATAATGAAAAATCCAAAGAAGTGTTTTTGCCAGATGAAGTGGCAGCACAATTGCCTGAAATTCCGGCTAAACCAGTGGCTCCGAAAGTGGACTTGTTGACGAAGGTTCGTCGAGGAGAAAAAATTTCTAATGATGATGTTGAATTTTGGGTTTATAATACGCCTGATTTGAATACCTGCTATGAAAATGGGCAGACAATGTTACTCTATCTTATCAAGAAATATACCAATGCAGCGACTGTGCAGATGCTGGTTGATAATGGGGCTGATTTGCAGACGCATTGTACACCGCGTTATGAAGCGTTGTTTGTGGCGGCTAAATATAATCCTTCTGCGGCGGTTATTGAGACTTTGATTAATGGCGGCGCTAATGTAGTGGAAAGAGATTTTGAAAAAAATACGGCTTTAATTGTTGCAGCCGCATTTAATCCAGCTGTTAAGGTTATCAATGTTTTGATGGATTATGGCTTAAAAACAGACACAACAAATCAGTATGGCTATGATGCCTTGAGGTTGGCAGTGTATGAAAATGGGCGTTTGCCGATTATTCAAAGTTTGATTGATAATGGGGCAGATGTTAACGCTGTTGATAATTTGGGGCGAACGGCTTTAATGGCTGCAGCAGTCCGCGGACGTGAAGATGTTATGAAATATCTTATTTCACGTGGGGCTGATTATAAAGCTCGCGATAAAAATGGTCTGAGTGTCCTCGATTATTTTAATCAGCGTAGTTATTTGGAACTGCCGGATTTTATCAAGGCGGATGAAAATACTTCACCTTCTAAACGTTTATTTGATGAATTTGCTTTTATTACTAAAATGCACCTCTTTTATGGTGATGAATTAAGACGAGCTCTTTCGGCTGATGATGCAGATAATGCTGTAATTAAGGCATTGGAACACTTGGCGGCGGTGAATGGGATTGATGAGAATGGGTGTTCTATGCTGATTAATGCTGTGCAACAAAATGCAAAAATGTCGGTGTTGGAAAAATTGGTTGCAGCAAAAGCAGATGTTAATGCTCGTTGTGTTCATGAGCGCAATGCTTTGATGTTTTTAGCTATGCAAAAACCTGCTACAACAGAACAATTACAACAGCAGATTGATGTGACGCAATTTTTGATAAAAAAGGGAATCGATGTTAACGGTGTAGATGATTTTGGGAATAGTGCCTTGGTTTATGCGGTGGGTAACCAAGCTGATAATACTTTTATTTTGAATTTAATACAAGCTGGTGCTAATGTTAATTTGGCAAATCAGGCTTTAGAAACGCCGCTATGGATTGCGGTACGGCAACAGCGCGCACCGGAAATTTTGCAATTGTTGCTTGAAAATGGTGCTGACCCTAATGCTAAAGATCCACGTGGAGAATCGCCGTTATGGTATTTGTTGCACAATAAAAATGAAGCAAATGTAGAAATTGTGAAAATTCTTATTGAGGGAGGAGCTGATGTTAATGCGCCTAGTCAAAACGGAGATTTTGCCCTTTGGTATGCGCTGCATAATCGGTTAGCGCCGGCAATTGTTGAAAAGATTATTGCCCATCAGAATAGTCTAGATATTCGTGATGAAAATGGTGATACGCCGTTGCTGTTTGCTGTTAAAAATGAATATCCGGCCAGTGTGGTTAAATTATTGCTAGCAAAAGGAGCTAATCCTGATTTGGCGGATAAGAACGGTTTTACAATGACAGATATTTTGCAGGGAAGTCAATTTTTTAATGAAACAATGCAAAAAGCTAATAGGGACCGGGTTCTTGAGGCTTGGTGAGCCGAGAGACTATAGGTTTTTTTTAAAAAAGTGAACTTTTTTATTTTTTTAGCGTTATACTCATTGTTAAATTTGAAAATGAAAGGTTTTTTTCATGGATAAAATATCACAACTTTTGGCCGAGGCTAGACCACTTTATCTGAAAAAGCAGAAACAAAAACGTGCTGTGTGCGGTATGGTACTTTCTTTATGTTTGTGTTTAGGAATATGGAATGCTTTGCCACAGCCTTACGTGTTTGATAATGATGGTTTTGATAGCTATTTTACGGCTCTCTACCTTAATGATGGTCATGAAGATGGCGGTGATGATAATTCTCTTATTCCTGTTAATCAATATGGACTGTATGAGGTCTGATAATGGCAGACGAGAAAACAAAACTGACGTGTCAACGGTTGGTGAAAAGTGTGGTCCGAAAAATGCTTTGTCGTAGCGATGAAGATGTGGAACAGGAAATCTTTATTCGTTTATGGGAAAAGTATCCTTCTTATCAGGAACAGGATAAACTTTGGGCATGGGTGCGGACTATTGCGGAAAATTATTGCCGTGACTATTTACGGCGAAAAAGCCAAAAAGTGTTGGCAGCATCTGTTGATGAAGTCGCTGGAGGATTAGAAAATCTCTCTTCGGGAGATAATCCAGAACGTCAGTGGCTTATCAAATGCCGACAAAAAATTGTGCTTGATGCCGTCAATCAACTGCCGAAAGAGATGAAAAAAGCAATTATCTTGGTTGAATTTAACGGATTGAGTTATGAGCAAGCTGCGGCAAAGCTGCATATTAATATAGGGACATTAAAATCACGCTTGCATAATGCTAAAGCACGCTTGCATAATCAACTCGCTTATTTGGAATTATAACTTTTTTGAAAGAGGTAAATCAAATGTAAAAGAAAGCTTTTATATGGACACTCTTGGGCGGTTTTGTGGCTGGTTTGGTAACAATGTTTGTGGTTTGTAGCTTGTTTGCGCCGCAACATCGACTATCAACATTTTTTACTCCTGAAAGAGGGTATTCTTCTGTGGCAAATTTGGGACAACACCGCTTAGATATGCAGCACAGACCTCATCACACAGGTAAATTTTCTCAACATCGGCGGCATTTTGAACCGACACCGGAAATGAAAGCGCGTTTTGCTGAAAAATTAGGCCTCTCCGATGAACAAAAACAACAGTTAGATCAGTTTCGGGAGGAGGATATGGCAAAAATGAAACCTTTGTTTGAGCAAATGGAAGCATTGCGTACGCAGATTAGTGCGCTGCGGCAACAAGGACGGCAACATTTTGAAAGTGTGTTGACTGATGAGTAAAAGGTTATTTTGCAGAAAATGAAAAAACATCGCCAAAATCACTAAGGATGCTTGCGATAGTTTAGTATTGGCTTCTCTTGGCGTGGGGAGAGGAGAGTATGCGCAGGAGATTACAGATAAAATGCTTGAAAAAATATTTTATTTGATTAAAATCTTCGCTATTCAAGTTATTTCTCTTTAATAAAATAAGGATTAGTTAAGATGAAAAAATATATTACCACGCCTATTTATTACATTAATGGGGCACCTCATGTCGGACACGCTTTTACCACTATTCTTGGTGATGTCTTGAAAAAAATTGACCAAATGCGTGGTAATGAAGTTTTTTATACTACAGGAACAGATGAGCATGGACAGAAAAACCAATCCAGCTGCCAGGAATGTGGGTTGTCTATTCAAGATTTTATTGCGCAACGTAGCGCAAATTTTCAAAAGCTTTTTGATGCAATGAATATTGATTATGATTTCTTTGTGCATACTTCATCCTCTCAGCATAAGGACGTCGTGCGTGATGCTCTCGATTTTATCTATAAAAAAGGGTTGATTAAAAAGAAGTCTTATGAGGGCCTCTATTGTGAGGGTTGTGAACAATTTAAAAAGCCTTCTGACCTTGATGAACATGGTAATTGCCCAGATCATCAAAAAGCACCGAAATTGATTACGGAAGAAAATTATTTCTTTCCGTTAGAACAAGATCGGCAATGGTTGATCGACTATATTAATACCCATCCGGATTGGATTAAACCAAAGCGTTTTGCTAAAGAGGTGTTGGGTATGCTGTCTGAGCCGCTTGATGACCTGTGTATCTCTCGGCCTAAAAGCCGTGTTTGGTTAGGGGTCGATTTGCCTTTTGATAATGATTTTGTTACCTATATATGGTTTGATGCGTTGCTTAACTATATTTCAAGTATTGGGTGGAAATCTGATGGCGATAATTCCGCTTTTCATGCTTTGTGGGATAATTCCACACACTTGTTAGCAAAGGATATTTTGAAAACACATGCTGTTTATTGGCCAATTATGCTTAAGGCACTGGGGATTAATCCACCACAGCATCTTATTGTGCATGGCTACTGGCTAGGTGAGGGCGGTGTTAAGATGTCTAAATCACTGGGTAATGTTGTTGATCCCTATGAGGTGATGAATTTAATGGGAATCGAACCTCTACGTTTTTATCTTTGCAATGCAATGTCTCTTTCCGGTGATGCGCAAATTTCTCTAGATTTGTTGAAACAAGGCTATAAGCAACTGGCAAATAATATCGGTAATTTGCAGATGCGTGTTTTGAAAATGATTGCTAAAAATTTAGATGGTTTGGTGCCATCTAATGCGTCCCTCTTGGCAGAGGATAAAGCCTTGTTAGAGAATCTTGCCAATACATTTACCAGAATTTATAAATACGGAGAACATTCACTTGAGCTGGTTAATGAACTTTCAACTGAAATTCTGAAAGCTGGTGATGCTGTAAATGCCTATTTTGCTGCCAATACACCATGGATTTTGGCTAAAGATGAAAGCCAACGTGAGCGGTACGAAGCTGTGATTTATACGACACTTGATGCGTTGCGGCTGATTGCTCTGGCTGTTTATCCATTTATGCCGATAACAAGTGAGAAGATTCTTGCTTCTCTGGGTGTACATGATAGCATTAAAGCTGAATTTTTGCCGATGAAATTACCAGTTCAGGCGCAAACAGTTGTGGGCGAACCTCTATTCCCGTTTATCGGGTAGATTAGCGGCTTCTGGTTGCTCTTGACATTGGTTTTCTTACGGCAGTTCTTTGTACTGATTTTTTGACTGTCTTATGAGCGGTTGTCCTTTTGCGGACGGCCGTTTTTTTGCGCGGTGTTGCCTTGCGTGATTGCGGTGTGCGAAGGTTTGCTCGTTGAGCACGTTTTTCTGTCGCCGCTGCTAATTTGGTCATGCTGGTGTTGGCTTTTTGCTTTTCAGCTGTAAGCTGTTTATGTTTTTCGATATTTTCAGCATTGATGTATTCGCCAGTGCGCATTTGAGCCTGCTCTAATATTAGTTTGACGTATTCTTCCGGTACTCGGGCATCGGTTGGATATGAGGCATGAGCATAAGCTCCATAGCGTGAAAAATTGATGGTCTTTTGAATAAAGTCACTAGCATATTTCCCATCACTACGCATTACGCAGTCATGTCCATATTTACCGCCTGCAGTATCACCTTTGGCTTTGCGAACTTTATCATCTTCTATCGAATCTATACAGAAAGTCACTCCCGGTTGAACGCTATAAAAAAGAGCATTCATAGTTTGGTTGGCAGAGCTATTAAAATTACCATTATAGGCGGCGTTTTTTACAGTAAGAGAAATACATTTACCACTGGCATCTAATGCCGCTGCAGCACTGCAGCCGCCGTTGAATGTGCCTTGGTAGGGTTTGCGATAACTCTGGGTGGCTTTGCGTGCTGCCGCATTGCTTATCGAATCATTGCCGGCACGTGCATATATGCTGAAAACACCAGTATGACATTTGCCTTCAGATTTTAGGGAGGTCACTTGATCTGCGGATTTTGCTAATTTGCTTAGTGTTGGACCACCACCTATCTGGGAAATGATTTCCGGATGGGCATCACAGACTTTTTGTATGTCTTCTGCAGTAATCATGCCTGTGTCTAGTAAATTTTGCAAAGATAAGTCTTTTTGATTGGCTTGAGTGTAGCCACTGCTTTCGCAAATAGCATTGTATGCAGAGGCAATTTGGATGGGGCCGTTAAATTCTTGTTGTGGTTCTTGCTCTTGCTCCGCTTGCTGGGGTTCCATGTCAAATACGTTTTCAGTTTCATTACTGTGTCGGTATTGTTCCAGATTGCTTATTACATTTTCTGGATTATACATCTCTATTTCTGTTGCAACCGTACTGGTCTCTTGCCCAACCATGGCTGCAATATCTTCGGTTGAGTGATTGGTTTGGGAAAAGTATTCTAATGCTTCTTGTGGGGTTAACCAATTTATTCTGTTTTGTAGGCCTAATAAGGGTTTTTGATATTTAGGATCACGAACCAGATAAGGAATATAGCTATGATTTTCCAGGCTATTAAGAATTTGTTGAGCATAGGGACCATACTGATTGATGATCATCTTAATCTCTTCATGAGACCATTCTGGATGTTTAACTTCCAATTCATAAATTTTGGCAGAGTGTTCATCTTCTTGCATGAGACGGCTTAAATCTTGCTTGATCGTCATGGCGCCCTCCATCTAACATATCTTATATGCTCTATTGTATCATTTTATTTTATGAGAGTCAATAAAAAGCGAATCGCAAGGTATGTGAAAATTTTATTACAATATTGCGGTTTTGATTATTGTAGTTGATGAACTGAAGTGACCTTGACAGACAAGGAAAATTGTGATATGTTTTGCTAATAACATTATTCTTATAAGGTTGTGGTAATCAATGGGAAAAGAGTTAATTATACCTGAAATTGTTTTGATTGAAAAACTAGAACAAATGGACAGTACTTTGCCCGCCGCCGCTTGGCAGCAGCTTAAAAATGGAGCGCAATTGGTCGATGAAAGCGAAAAACATCTGGCAATTGATGTGCGTATGAAAAAGAAAATGCTGTTGTCTGATTTCGTAAATAAAGCGATTAGTTTGCCACTCGAGATTACCCCAAATATTTCCAAAGATGTAGAACAGCAGTTAACACGGTTGCATCTTTTTTGTTGCCAACAAGCTGTGCACAATAAAGAGGTGCGACATAATCCGCTGGTGCTTGGTTTTAGAGCTTTGGAGGAAATGCAAATGGCTTTAACCGGAATATTGATTTCTTATCGGTTGATTCATCCGGAATGCCCGTATTCTTGGAATGAGGCTTTTTTCAAAAATCATGTTGTGACCCATAAGGGGGCTGATGGGCATACGATTATCCGTTTTTTACGACCGCTTGATGCAGAAGTATTGAATGCAGCTATTTATGAAGATATTGTTACGGATTGGTTGATTTACCGTGCTTATGACCATAATGGTATACGGACGCTGGTCGATGTTAAGAATAACCTGCTGGATTTACCGAATTATCAACGCGGCGGAAAACCATCTGCAGAATTTTCTCGATTTGAGCGTAAGATGCAAGAGAAACGCAATAAAAAACAAGAAAAAAATAATGATGCGCTGGAACTCGAATTTCGTAAAGTCTTGGTGCAAAATGTTGCCTCACAGATGGCTGAACAATTGTTGGCTAAGGGAATGAGTGCAACGGATTTGCTACAACAGGCATTTAATGGGGATTTGTCTCAGCTTATGAGTCATGTTGAGCAAAATGGAAAACAAAAATTAACTGAAAAAAAAGAAAAAAAGGCTAAAAATCTTGCTCAGAAACAAGCTAAAAGCACACAGGAAATTGAAAATGTAATTGCTGGATTGCTTGAAGCAGACGAAAATTGAAAGGGTGACAGATGATGTATGTATGGCTTGTTGTCTTGGCTTGTGGGTTGATATTAATTTGGGATTATAATAAGCTGGTTAAACTCAATCAACAAGTCAATGAAGGATGGAGCGGAATCGATGTGCAATTGAAACGACGCCGCGATTTGATTCCTGAATTGGTGAAAATTGCTGCTTTTTATGCTAAACATGAAAAAGATACTTTTGCCAAAGTAACCGCTTTGCGCGGTCAGGCTGAAAAGGCGCAGAATATTGATGAACTTGCTAATACAGAAACGGAAATTTCTACAGGTTTACAAAAGATATTTGCAGTGGTAGAAGCTTATCCGGAATTAAAATCCGATTCACAGTTTGTTAAATTACAGGATAATTTGTCAGCGGTCGAAAAAGATTTGTCTTTTGCTCGGCGATATTATAATGCTGCTGTACGTAATTATAATGTCGCTATCTATATGTTTCCGGAAATTATTGTTGCTCGAGCGTTGAAATATAGAGAAAGAGCCTTTTTTGAAATTTCCACTGGAGAAAGAGAAACAGTTGATGTCCATTGGTAAAAAAATATTTTTGTTGCTGTGGGGGTGGCTGTCATTTTTGGTGCCGGCATATGCTGAAGAATATGTTCAGCATTTTGATAGTGATATTTTTGTGGAGGCAGATGGTACACTTCGGGTTGAAGAAAATATTATCGTGCAACATGAAGGGATCAATATTCGCCATGGAATTGTTCGCGGTTTAGCTGATAACAAAGGCGAAAGATACCATGTTATGCAAATTTTACGTAATGGTGTAGCAGAAACATGGTCCTTGCAAAAAAGTAATGGACAGCAAAATTTGTATATAGGAAAAGAACATGAAATTTTGGGAACAGGCGTATCTCACTATCAGATAATATATAAAGTTTATGATGCTTTGCGACCAGTATGGAATAAACCTTATATAGAGCTCTATTGGAATGTTACCGGACAATGGAATTTCCCAATTGCAGAAACGATGGTGCATCTGCATTATCCGCAAGGGACAAAGGTATTATCCTCTTATCGCTATCAAACATCTCAACAACCCCAGAGTGGTGAAAAATTTGTATTTGGTTATTTGCCTGCCGGTGAAGAGATAACAATTGCTCAGATATTTGAAAAAGGAACTGTTAAAGTTCGTCTGCCTATGGTGTGGCAAGGGTTATTACTAGGGTTAGGAGGAATGTTTGTTTTTTATTTGTTGGTGTGGCTGATTTGGGGTAAAGATCCAACACCACGTGCAATTTTGCCAGATTGGGAAATACCTAAAAATATCTCTGCCTTGGAGGCAGCTTTTATTCACCATAATGGAAAAGCTCCAAAAAATTCTTTTTTTATTCATATATTGTGGTTGGTCTATCAAAAAGCCGTTAGTATTCGCGAAATTCAACAGGGAAAATTGGCTAAAGCTAAAGGTTTTGAAATTAATCCACAAGCGGGGTATGTGCCTAAACAAACTGAAGAGGTGTTGTTTTTTAAGTATTTTCCCAAAGGAATGACCATTTATGATTCTGAACCTGATGAACAGATTGCTCACTATGTTGATAAATTAAAGCAAAAAGTGAGTGCGCAATTGGAAGGAAAAGCTTATCATAAGAGGTACCTTCTGACACTCTGTGGAGCACTTATTTTGCCGATTGTGTGGGGAATTCTCTTTCCTCAGCAAATTGGCTTGTTATTCTTTTTATCTGCTATGATGTTTATTTTATCTACAACGCGTAATTTTATGGTGTGTATTATCATAGGATTTAATTTGTTGCCGATCTTGATTTCTATAAGTGGGCAGGCAGTTGCATTGTTGGTAATGTTGGTACCTTATGTGGCGCTGGTGATGATATTTAAATATTTACTGTTTCAGCCTACCATTCCAGGACAAAGGCAAAAAGAAAAAATTTTGGGATTGAAGATGTTCTTAAAAACTATAACTGCTCATAATCATCCAACTACACATCCCTTGATAACGCCACAGGGACAGGATTTATCTATGGAAAAGCGACTTACACCAGAAGATATGGAGGCACTGTTTCCCTATGCTGTTGCTTTGGGATTGGAAAAACAGTGGGAGAGAAAATTTGTGACTATTTTTGGTGAACAGGCTTGGCAAAAATTGACGGCGGTCTATGGATATTACCAAGGTGACTTTGTGAATAGATTGAATTATTGCACTCAATATGCAGCAGTCTATCCGATTAAGGTTAGTGCACCTTATTCCAGCGGAAGAGGGGGCTTGGGTGGAGGATTTGCTGGTGGTGGCTTTGGGGGCGGCCGAAGCGGTGGTTGGTGATGGTTTTACGTGAAAGAGTTATTTCATCTAAATGCGGTGATATGGGTGACCATTAATGATGGTTTCTACGCGATAGATTTGTTCGACAAGTACCGCTCGCATCAACATATGCGGCAATGTTAGTTTGCCAAAGGATAATACTAAATCGGCTTTTTCCCTGGTGCTCTCTAAATGGCCATCCGCGCCACCGATTAAAAAACAGATTTCAGAAGCTCCATTGTTCATCCAATTTTCAACTATTCCTGCTAGATCTACGCTGCTGATATTTTGACCTCGTTCATCTAATACGACAACTTTGGCTCCGTCATTAATGTTGCTTTGTAAAAATTTGGCCTCTTCTGTTTGGGTACTGTTGTCTTTTTCTTTGATGTCAAGTTTCCATTTCATGCGTTCTTGGTATCTTGAAATCAGTAAATCTTCAGGGGATTTTTTTTTGCATTTGCCGATGACGCCGAGGGTAATTTTCATGGCTTATCTCCTGTGCAAATTTTCTTGGCGGCCACTCTGCCAGATGCTAAGGCTTGCACGGCCATTCCCCCATGTCCGCTCATGTCTCCAGCGATTATAAAGCCTTGAGGAATAAGCTCTTTGGGGTAATAGGCACCCAGTGCCTGTACCATAAAATCATAACCATCAAGTTGACAGATGGTGTTATCACAAGGGATGGCTTTACCGTTTTCATCTAAGCGGTTTTTTATGGTGCTTAAACAAAGCCCATGAGGTTTTTTTTGTACTTCAACGACCGATGATAAGTCATGTACAATGATGCCAAATTTTTCTAGTTCTTGTTGATCTAGTGCTGTAATACGCATATCTTCACGTCGTCGCCGAACAAACATTTCAACTTGTTCACAACCACAGCGTTTTGCTGTTAAAGCGCAGTCTAAAGCAACTTCACCACCGCCGGAGATAGCAATCTTCTTGCCGAGGTATTGTCGAGGAGATTTTAGATATTTATCATAAGGAAGACAGCATTCTTCCCCGTTTATTCCTAGTGTACGAAGTCGTATTTCTCCCAAACACAGTATGACGGCATCATATTGTTTTTGTAAGGCGGAAAAATCTGTAATCAGTGTATCCAGAAATACCGTTGTTCGATTATTGCTTATCAGGCGATTAATTTCAAAATCAAGGATGTCCTTGGAAAGACGATAATCTGGTATAAGACGTAAGGCTCCACCTAAAAATTTATTCTTTTCATATAAATCTACATGCCAGCCATGGTGCAAAAGTTCAAACAAAGCACCAAGACCAGCAGCACCACCGCCGATAATGGCTGCTTTTTTAGAACATGATGGGGGAAATTCAAGAATCGGATAACCGCCACGTTTCATGACTTCTGCTTGCAGACAGGGAATTTCTAGCGGTGCATCAACTCGGCCGCGAATACAAGCTTTTTTACAGAAAATATCAGGGCAGATTAGACCACAAGTTTGCGGTAATGGATTTTTTTCTGCAATCAGGCGGGCTGCTTCTTGGTATTTATCTTGTTTTGCTAGAGCAATAAAATCATGTGGAGAAACCTGAAGTGGGCAGGCGCGCTCACAGGGTTTTAACTTGCAGCCTAAACAGCGAGAAAACTCTTTTTTGTAATCCGTTATTATCATGTCGTATCCCCTTTATTTTGTTTCTAACAGAGTTGTGATTTTACAGCAAGGATAAAAACGGTGTTAGTGGATATTTTTTTAGGGAATCATTTTTTGCTTGCAATTAGACAAAAAAAGTATTAAAGTAAATGAGATTTACTAGAATTGTGTTTATTATATATATATTTTAACTTAAAATTTAAATTATGCATGAGAAATTTTTGCGCGCAGTCGCAGAGCTTTGTCAGATAGATTCTGATGAGCTCAAAGGTTTACGTGTGGCACAGGTGGTAGATGATTATATTCTGCCTTATGCTGTGCAAATCGGTGGGCAATATACCCGCGGGTGGAGAATCCCTTCCTCTTTTATGGCATTTATGAGTAAATGGGGAAAATATTGTGTCAGTGAAGCGCCAATGCAGGGTGAGTTGCTGATGGAATTAGCTCTGCAACGTATCTCTAAGGGAGCGGTGATTATTCCAGCTTATTCTTACATCGCCTCATTGCCAGCAGAGTATCAAAAGTATACGGCTGAATATGATCAACCAGGATTGTTGGGGCAGGCAGAATATGATTTTTTGGTAAAAAATCTGGCTTTCTGCTGTACAAACTTGGCCAATGAAACATGGCGAGGTCATGCCAAAATGATTTTGAAAGGGCTGCTGAAAGAGTTCAGTTATGACGGGACGTTTACTCGGCGAATCGAAAAAGGAGAAGAAGGGTATGAACCTGGTAAAATTACTACTCGGCAAGTGCCATTCGGTACCGCACATATCCTGTTTTCTGATGCCATCATTGACGAAACGCCGCGAGGCATCTATCTGTTTGCGGAAAAAACAGCTCTTTCTTTGATGACAATGGATGAGATTATTAAGTTATTGGCTCCGTTGTGGCGCTTGAAAAAACATTTGTTCCATCAGTGTTTGGAACAAATCGATTGGGAGCTGTTTTTTGCACAGCTTGATTTGCGCCAAGAGGGAGAACACTACTTTAATGATAAATCTATTGTCATTTGGATTAAGCGTTTGTTTGGCCTTTATCAGTCTATGGTTAAGCAAAAGATTAAAGAGGAAATTGCGGCCTACGAGCCGAATTAATCTTTATCAACAAAGAAGGCTCACTTTATGGGCCTTCTTTGATTGCTTTAAAAGCTCAACAGATGAAAAAAATACTTGTATTTATTTTTTTTTGAGTGTACTAAAAGTGTCAATAAGGGGCTGTAGCTCAGTTGGGAGAGCGACAGGTTCGCAATCTGTAGGTCGAGGGTTCGATCCCCTTCAGCTCCACCAATTTAAGAAAAACCGAAGATTTTTATCTTCGGTTTTTCTTTTGATTATGTGGTTATATACTGAAAATCTAGGGATGAAACTTTTGCTTGAAAGCTTGTTGTATTTCGTGTTGTATGGCGTCTTTGGTTTTATCTCCAGATATGACATAAAACCTCTCTGGCTCTTGTTTTGCAAGTTCTAAATAACCGTTTCTTAATCGTTCATGAAAGCTTATCTCTGCTTGTTCAAAGCGAATTTCTTTGGTGGACATCGTTTCAGCTTTGCGAAAGCTGCGCGCTAGGCCTATGTGCGCGTCAATATCTAACAAAAACGTGAGGTCTGGCTTAAAACTACCGGCAACGGTGTTATAAAGTGTATCTAAGATTTGGCGGTCTGCCAGTTTGTTAGCACCATAATATTGGTATGCAATTGTTGAATCATTAAAACGATCGGATAAGACAATTTTCCCTTCCGCTAAGGCAGGCCAAACTATTTGGGTTAGGTTTAAGCGCCTATCAGCATAAAATAATAATGTTTCTGTTATTTCATCAAATTTATCTTTGGTTCCCTCAACTAATAAACGGCGGATCTCTTTGCCGACTGAGGTGGAACCGGGCTCGCGTGTGATGACTACATCATAGCCTTCTGTTCTTAAATAAGCGGCGAATAGCTCCAGTTGAGTTGATTTACCAGAGCCTTCACCGCCTTCAAATGTTATAAATAAACCTTGTTTCATCCTTTATTTGCCATTGCCAAATACAAAGTATTTCAAATTGGCCATAAAACGACCGGCAAAGCCCATTTTGGCAACGTCTTCTTTGGCGACCAAAGGAATCGACTCTTTTAGTTCTCCGCCGTACATTAAGCGAATTTCGCCAATCTTATCGCCTTTATTTATAGGGGCTTTAAGCGGGGTGTTGTAGACAGTTTCAGCGGTGAATTTATTCTTAGTGCTCTTTTTAGCGGTGCGAATGACATTATCCGGAACAATTGCTTCAACTGTCGGTACAGCACCATACCACACTGGTATTTCCGCTATAATCTGATTTTTGTTGAAAAATTTGAAATTCTCAAAATTAGCAAAGCCCCAAGTCATTAAACTTTCACTTTCTTGAGAACGTTCTTTATTACTGCTTAGACCGGCAACAACTTCTATTAGGCGGCGATCACCGCGTTCTACTGATGCAGTTAAGCAATACCCAGCTTCATCAGTGTGACCGGTTTTAAGCCCATCGGCACCTTTTAAGGTGTATAATAACGGGTTGCGATTGCCTTGTTTAATCCCATTATAAGTAAATTCTTTTTGTTTGAAAATGGGGTAGAACTCTGGAAATTCTTTGATGATATGACGAGCTAGGATAGCCAAATCTTCCGGTGAAATACGGTGATCTGGATGAGGTAGCCCTGTGGCATTTTCAAAATGGGCGTGCTTTAAGCCCATTTTTTCCGCTGTTTCGTTAAGTAATGCGGCAAATTCTTCTTCTGAACCAGCGACATTTTCAGCTACAACAATACAAGCATCATTGCCGGATTGAATTAAGATACCTTTGATTAAATCTTCAACTTTGACTTCTTGATCTATCCGCAAAAACATGGTTGAGCCACCAGATGCTGCACCACCTTTGCGCCAGGCGTTTTCGCTAACGGTAAATTTATCTTCCAGCGAAATTTCACCATCTTTGATTTTTTTTAGTAATACATATACGGTCATCAGTTTGCTCATTGAGGCCGGAGCAATCATCTCTTCATGATTTTTGGTAAATAAATAGGCACCGGTTTCATAGTCCATCAAAATTGCGTTTCTGGCATTTGTTTCGAATGCGGTAGCGTTGGTTGCTAAACCTAGTGCAGATATTCCGCAAATTAATGTATATATAGTAGATTTTTTCATAGTGTTGTTTGCTCCTTTATCCTTCTACAATCGTCACATCCGCGTGCCCATAGTCAAGCACTCGGTCTAAAATTTGTAAAGCCTCGTTGCGGCTTTTGTATGCGCCAAGACGCACACGATAAATGCCGTCTTTGCTTAAATAGGCTTCATATATGCTTACTTTACCGAAACGGCTCATGCTTTCGGCCATTTCACGCGCCTTTTCTAAATCTGAATAAGCACCAACTTGAACATAAAAAGTTCCTATTTCATTAGCTGGTGTGGGTGCTGATTTGGCTGCGGTAGCTGTGGCTGTTTCTGTTACAGTTGTATATTTAATGGAATCATTATAAATCTTTGAGGAGTTTGTTTTGGACAGCATGGCTTCTTTCAGAGCACGGCTTTCCTTAGCCAAAACCTCTACTTTTACTTTTGCTGTTCCTTGCATCTTATAGCCCAAAAGTTCTGCACCTTTTTGCGATAAGTCTATGATACGATTTTTAACATATGGACCGCGGTCATTAACGCGAGCAATAATTGATTTCCCATTTTCGAGATTAGTTACACGAACAATTGAGGGTAATGGCAAGGTGCGGTGTGCGGCTGTAACGGCATTCATATTATAAATTTCGCCATTTGCTGTCCGTTTATTATGAAAATCAGAACCATACCAGGAGGCTATCCCTGTTTCTTTATAATTGTAATCTTCTTTAGGGGTGTATTTTTGGCCAAGGGCTGTGTAGGTATTACCAACTTTATAAACACCGCCGTCTGCTTTGATCGCGGAGACTTCTTCGGTGAGATTCTTATATTCAAACGGGCGTTCACTTGCACAGCCAGCTATCAAAAAGATTGCTGTCAGGCTTAATGTAACCTTTGATCTTATAAAATTTACCATGTGTCGTTCCTCTTGTCTGTAGTCTAATCATTTTTGTATGGAGTGCAAGAGCTTTTGTTTAGTTATCAGCTGTGTTGCAATAATCCCCATTGGCAAAAAAAATTTTGACAATTTCTTTGTTTGAATTATTATATTCGCGAAATCCTTAATAAATAGTAAGGGAATGGGGGTCTTGATGAATAAAAATCTGTCTTTTTTGGTTTTAATTGCGGCGATGCTTTCTGTTTCTTCGGTTTCAGCTGTCGAATTATTGCGTCTTGAAGATGAAAATATAGTGTTGAATACAGAAGAACAACACCCTGCTGATTTGCAAAATGAAGTGCCTGAGATGGCTGATATTGGTGGTACAGAGGAAATTTTGTTTGTGGTTTCAGCAAAAGATGGAGAACAAATACCTGAAAAACCTTTTCGAGGGCAGGGGTTGCAAGATATTTCTGTGCCGCAGGAAATCAATGGGACGGTGCAAAACTATCAGCGCGGTGCTACAATTACACCTTTTACCGCTGATTTGACGGTTAACCCTCATACACCACGCTCGCTCGAGTATCCTATCGGTAGAGAACGTGCAGAAGCTGATGCTTGGCGGTATGAATTGTATGAACCTCGTGTGAACCGCTCAAATGAAGATGAGGCCTTTATGCAGCAAAAACAAATACGTGATGAGGCTTATCTGAAAAAAATTAATGCTTGTAAAGATAGTCGTGCAGAAGAGATTGATATGGAAATGGCTCTTTTACGTGGTGACGATTTTATACATAATGCGGCTTATCTTTCTCAGACAATGGCAGAGCTTGCGCAGTGCTATGATGATTTGGGAATGGAAATTATTGATGAGCTATATGATGGTGATAATGATATTTTACGCGAATATAATAAGAAATCAGCAACCTTTGAGGTGAAAAGCTCTGCTCCGAACTTTGATACACGTTATTGTGAAAATGGGGTGTGTGGTTTTGCCGCGGTGGCAATGGCACAATTAGAAAAATTTGATGATTTTCGGGCTTATTTGAGTCGATTGGTGATTGATGCCCCCGTAAAAAAACGTTTACAAACAAAGTTTTCTGATTTGCCTATGGTTGATGATGAAGATGCATTGGCTGCAGAACAAAATTTACGGCGGAAAGCCGCAGTAAAACGGCGCAAAGTGAATATTCGTCCCGCTGATACTGTGTATACTGCTACCCAGAGAAATTATCAGGATCATGAAGTTGTTTATCTTAAAGAGGTTGATTACTGATGAGTGAACGTATCCCACCAGCAGAAAATCATTTTCTTATTGGGCATGAGGCAGAGGAAAAGATATTCTTATCAGCTTATAATAACCGGACTTTGCACCACGGCTGGCTGATTACCGGTGATGAGGGTATTGGTAAAGCTACATTGGCCTATCGTATTGCTCGTTTTTTGCTTTGTGCAGAAGAAGGGAAAAAATATGAAACTTTAGAAATTTCTCCGCAGAATCCGGTTTTTGCACAGGTTGCGCAACATTCACATCCGGATTTTAAGGTGTTAGAACGCGACTTTATTGAAACAGATAAGAAAAAGCTGATTAAAGCTATCAATGCTGGTGAAGAGGTCGATGATGATTTGAAACAAGGCTTGAAACGTTCGGCGGTGATTAAAGTTGAAGATGTGCGTGAGGTGGTGGCTTTTTTGATGAAAAAGTCATTTAATGACAATTGGCGTGTGGTTATTGTTGATGCCACTGATGATTTGAATGCATCTTCGGCTAATGCGTTGCTTAAAATATTAGAAGAACCACCTCTTAAGAGCATATTGCTGCTGGTGGTTCATAATGCAGGGAAAGTCTTGCCGACTATTCGTTCTCGTTGTGCTCAGCTGAATTTGTCATCTCTTTCAGAGGCGAATGTGGCAACACTATTGAGGCGCTATATGCCAGAATTGAAGGAATCTGCTGTGCAAAAATTGGCAAAATTGGCGGGCGGTAGCATTGGGCGAGCTATGCGGTATGCTGAAAATGATGCAATTGATGTTTATGAACGGATTAGAAAAGTTTGTTATAGCGGCGAAAAATGTGATGGTGAGACGTTGGTCGAATTGGCTACAGAGGTGGCTGTAGATGAGGATAGTTGGCGGTTGTTTGCGGAACTTATTTGTCATTTTGCACGAGAGGGACTGGCAGAGGTTCAAGATATGCGTGCTTTTTACCAAGCATATGAAAATGCGCTACGTATTCTTAATGAAGTAGAACGTGTAAATATGGATAAAAAACAAGCAGTATTACAAATTTTGGGTGCGTTTTGTAAAATCAAAGCTTGATTTTTGGGGCCGATTGTATTGAAAATTCGTTATTAGTTTACTTATCAAGCTGTTGACAGGGATGGGTTTGGTTATATAAGCACGTTTTTTTTATAATAATACTTGACAAAAAAAAATAACGGCGTATAAAAAAACTACTTTAATCATTTTTATGTTTTATTTTTAATTATGAGTAAAAAAATTTTAGCGAATGGACTGACGGTCATGTACCGCGGCTGTTCAAGAGAGAGTATCGGCAATTTTGCTGGTTGTTTGAGCGTGAATGTCGGCCATGTAAATGAGCCAAAGTTGGGTATTGCTAGCCTGTTTGAAAAAACCTTGCTGTTGCAGACGACCGATATCTTGCCGGTGTTTGGTGGAACGATGACAGCTTATACCGCTGTTGGAACCTCGCTGGATCAGGTGGTTACCAGGTTGTCGCGTGTCTTTAACCAGACAGTTGTGACAGATGAGTTCGTGCAAAAGGCTAAGCAGCGGATAGCTGACGAGACCAAACGTACTGCTTTTCAGATTATGCGCCGCATGAAGCTTCTCTACAAGCATACGGCTTTTGGTGCGGATTTGGTGCGCCCGACAGAGGAGTTTTTGGCAAAACTTGATTCTTATACCACTGAAGAAGTGCGTGAGTTTGCCAATACCTACTACACGGGTAAGAATGTGGTCTTGGTGCTTTCCGGTACTCGCGTTTCGCTGGAGCAAGTGGTTAAGATTGCTGAAAAGGAACTGAGCAATGTTCCAGCCGGTGAAAAGCAAAAGGAATTCGTTGGTGATTTCTATACCGGTGGGTTCGGCAAGATTGATGTCTATGACGATGTGACGCGTTTGATGTTTGGCTGGGATATGTCTGCTTTTACGGTGGATGACAGCCCAACGATGAACGTTATGATGAGCTTGCTGCTGTGCCAGCTTGAGTGGGATTTCGCTCGGCGGATACCAGATGCGCAGGTGGAAGTGAAAATTGCAGGATACTACGGGGCGCGCACATTGCGTGTTTATGTATCTTCGCCGACGGCTTCTGCTCGCAAGATGACTCAGATTTTCGCTGAGGAAATCAACAAAATCTGCGACGACTGGATTTCTCCTGAGACATTGGAACGTGTGCGCAGTGCGGCCATGATTGAAAAGTTGGACAAGTATGAAAAGTCTGACAATGCTGCTCTCGAGGTTGCATGGCAACTTATTGGCCGCGGTAACATGTATGACGTTTCAAATCGTATCTCGGCGATTGGCATGACTACGGATGAAGATGTGCGTGCGCTGGCTGAGCGTGTGTTCAGAGGCTCGCGCGTAACTTACATCGTGGCAGCATCACCTGACGACAACGTCTACTCTTATGCAGAGCTGTTGAAGGCTTTGCACAGCGATTTCTTGCTGAATGACAATGATGAGTAATAACAAAACCCCGATACCATTAAAGGTATCGGGGTTTTGTTTTAAGCATAAATCTTAGGATCAACACCAATTGATGCGGCTAAGGCTTCTCGCAAGGTGGCGAGAGGATAGGTCCGTACATCTACAGCTCTGGTGTTTACGCCAAGTTTTCTTAAGAAGAAGATTAGAGTCTCTTGATTTTGGCAGGTCATTTCATTTAAAATGTCTTCTCGCTTGCTGTAATCGTAGGATAAACAGCGTGAGATGAGCCGGTGAATGCTGGCTTCTTGATACTCTTCCACCAAATGAGTGAGCTTGCTATCTAATTCGGATAGGTTGAGATGGCTAACATCAACACCAAAGTAGGAAATGCCTAGCTTTTTTAATACACGCTTACGGCCAATTTTACGGTTGGGCAAACGAAAGTCTGCATAAAGCTTATAGATATCTTCTGGTGAAAGATGGTCTAACGCGTGCATAGCGTTGTTGTAACTTTGCATGAAGTCCATAATCTTCTCTCGATTAGCCGCAAATACCCGCGCGTTTTCGAATGAAATACCCATTTCTACGGATACTTGCATGGTGTCGTTAATCTTTTCACGTGTTTTTTCGCTGATACCAATATTGGCAGGCTTGCCTTGTCTGGCTTTTTCAAACTGTGTTAGATACATTTGCTTGAGCTCGCTGGGGTGTTTCTTCTGGCTTTTGTTATTGCGGAAAATGCAATTTTCTGCCGGTAGAATTTTTTTCCATTTGTAGCGGTAGTACTGTTTGACTTCGTAATTTTTGTCTTCAGCCTTCCAATTTTGCATACCGGGGTAAGGTTGTTGCTTGAAGATCAGCTTCCGCTCACTCAGAAACTCTTCTTGAGAAATCTCACGCAACTGACGTTCACGCCGGATTTGATTGGTCTCATAGGTGTAAAGATAGTAGGCAGATTTAATCCTAAATATCTCTTTGACAATAGAACGTGCGTGATCTGTCGACCACCATGTTAAGCGGATAATCTCGTCCACTCTTGCCGTTAGCTCAATGGTGTGCTGCAGGCTTTTTTCTGGTTTGGGGTTCATAATTTTTTTTATTAATAGTTAGACATATGTATATAAATTTCTCTCAATGTAAAAGATAAAATGGACAAAATCAAGTGTTTTTTTATTTTTTGTTAAAAAAGTTTGGGGTGATGAATATGGTATCTGGTTAAAGGTAATTTTCTGGTCAAAGGTTTAAGGCTCAGGGGCGTTTTTTTGGGGGGAAGTTGATGCCAAGTTATAAATGTTTGGGCGGATAATAGATAGGCTAGGCGTAATATTTTTTCTGTGGCAGTTGAATTATAAAATTGTGCGAACGCGGCAAATACAAGGCATTCTGTTGCGGCTTTTTCAGCTAAATCAGTTTGTAATGACACAGGAGCCAGGGGAATTTGATTGAGAGTTTGGCTTATTTTTTGTTCTAAATAAAGTAAGCTGCTTTTGAGATGGTTTTGATTTAAATCATGTTGTAATCTTTTGTTTGCTGAGTAAGTATTTAGGAAAAATTTGCAAGATTTTAGTAGCGCATAGATATGCGCTGTACTGCAAGAGGGTAAATAATGACGTAATATTTTGATGATTTTTTCATCAGAGGCATCGTTTTTTATTAAAGAGAATACCAATTGAAAAAGATGAAAACCGATTAAATCCTTTTTTCCCATGCGTATGTAGCTGGCAATGGTATGGGTTGGAGTGGCCTGTAAATCTTGTTTTAGAGAGTTAAATCTTTGCTCTATGGTGTTGTTTTTAATTAATTGTTCTAGCTGTTTTTCAAGATCATCTTCGGTGGGGGTGGCGGTTGTTGGTGATTGGTTGGTGATGACACGGCATAAGAAGATGAAAGGTATCATTAACAGGGCAATTGGTATGGTATAGAGTAAAACAGCCAATAAATATTGGGGCACGTCTGTTCTCCTTAAGAATGGTTTGGTAGCGCAATCTCAGAAATATAGTGAGTGCCTTAGATATTGGCAATATAACTGATGGTTAGCAGTATGTATTTTTAATACGTTTTGTCAGTTCTGTATCACCTATTTCTTCTGCTATTTTGAGGGCTGCTGATAAATACTTTTGGGCTAAATCCATTTCACCTTGGCAACGGGCTACAAATGCGAGATTGTTGTAATCGGCAATTGCCCCATTGAAACGGCAACGTGAATGTTCCATATCTACCGCTTGTTTGAATAAATTGGCCGCATGGTTGAGGCGTCCTTTTTGGAATTCGATCATGCCTAGTAGGGTATAAGCATTAGCAGGATAATAGGTACCGCTAGGGGTATTAAATCTTTTTATCAGCGAGGTTAGAATTTGTCGGCTTTTGGTATATTCTTTTTGGTTAAAGTATATTTCTGCTCGCAAATATTCGCTTTCAAAAATGCCTGCAGAGTTATTGATTTTTTTATTAAAGGTGATTGATTTTTTGATGTATTCCATTGCTTTATCTATGTTTTTATGCTCTGCAGAGGTATATATTCGAGCTAACATTTCAGCCGCGAAGGCTTTGGTTTGCAGGGTTTTAGCTTTGTTTAGCGCAGTGGTAAAGTTTTTTTGGGCTGATTTGATATCTCCTAGCCCGCAGTGTAACATACCGTACCAATTCTTAATGTCTGCTTTGGTTTTATTAAATTTGTATTTCTGGGCTAGTTTTTGTGCTGTATCCAGATATTCTTTGGCAACTTGATGATTTTCACGGCTTAGTTCCATCATCCCCATGTAGGCGTCGACTTCTATTTGTTTGGCAGGGACAGGGATACTTTCAAAGAGTTTTCGCGCGGAAAGGAAAAGCTCAAAGGCATTGTCCAGCATATTGCTTAGGCGGTACATTTGTGCTGTGGCGTTTAGGCATTCTGCGTATTCATATTGATATAGATGATGTTTTTCCCATTGAGAACGGTAAAAGTTAAGGGCATTAGAAAAATGATGAGACGCACTTTCCATATCTGTTATGTAAGTTTGATATTTGCCTTTAAGGTATTCATATTTAGCTTTGCGAGAAGCTGAGAGATGCTGAGGATTTTTTATCATGGATAGAGTTTGGTCGGCATTTTCGTACTGATTATCAAGCAGTTCTAGTTCGGCGTTCAGTAAGCAAAAGTCTGGCAGCGGATATTCTTTGATAACTTTACGGCTCATAGGTAGTACAAAAAGAGGATTTTTTATGGCCATCATTTGCAGTACATTGAGAAGTTTTTGTTTGCGATGAAAAGTCAGACGCAGACTTTCCTGTTTGATATAATCTTGAGAAAAATATATTGGCAAATCTACTGATTTTAGAAGGTTGATATATCTTGATTGTTGTTTTTGAAGATTGTTTTTATAGTGTGCATGCAATATATAGACGAGCACAAAGGTTATAAAAATCAGGCCTAGAATTATCATTAGTTGCAAAATCTTTACTCTCTGTTAGTTTTTTTATTTTATATTCTCTTTATAAATTTATTTATAAAGGATATTTTTTAAAATGGCTATTACAAAATTAAATTCCTCGCAACTTTATCGTAAGTGCGATGTTTCTAAATTTAAATTTACTACAACGGCTGATTTGGCTGAGCGGCTTTCTGCTTTAGGGCAGGATAGGGCTATCAGCGCAGTAGAGTTAGGAATTAATATTAAGTCTCGGGGATATAATCTGTTTTGCCTTGGCCCTGAAGGAACTGGTAAAACTAGTCTCGTTAAAAGAATTCTCGAACAAGAAGGGAAAAAAAGAGCGACTCCTAATGACTGGGTTTATGTCTATAATTTTGATGAGCCACATAAACCAATTGCTCTTTCTTTTGAAGCAGGTGAGGCTACAGGATTTGCTAAGGAAATGGAAGATTTTTCACTGTTTTTGGAAAATGATTTGCCCGAATCGGTGAAAAATGAACTTTATGAAGAACAGCTCAAATCTATTCGTGAAAAATATCAAGAAAAGCGTAATGATTATGTTAAAGTGTTGCAGAAAAAAGCTAAAGGTAAAAAAGTTTCATTATTGCATATGCCAATGGGGGTGGTGGTTGCTCCAATGAAAAATGGAGAGATTATTAGCCCTGATGTATTTGATACTTTTAGTGATGAAGAAAAAAATGAAATAATGGCTGACCTTAATGCAATGCAGGAGGAAATAGCAGCTCATCAGGATAATGCGCCCCATTGGGAAGAAAAACAAAGCGAAGAAATTAAAAAATTGCAGGAAAAAGTGGTTAAAGAAGCTATTAAAAAGCCACTTGATGAAATTCGCCAAAAATATAAAGGAAATAAAAAACTGGGCGATTATTTGAAAATGGTACGTGCTTATATTTTGGATAATGTGGCAACTTATGTGCCTGATTATAACCAAGATAGTAAGCCACAAACCGAAGAAGAACCCATGTTGGGTTTGCTTAACCAACTTAAAGGTCAGCAAGATGAAGATAAATATAGTAAGTTTAAGGTTAATGTGGTGGTAAAAAATGTACCAAATAGTGGGGCACCAATTGTTTTGTTAGATCATCCTACTCAAGGTAATCTGGTAGGGAAAGTCGAGAGAATCCAACAGTTTGGTGCTTTAATCACGGATTTTTCATTAATTAAGGGTGGTGCTTTGCATCGTGCTAATGGTGGATTTTTACTGATTGATGCTCGTAAATTGCTCATTCAACCTTATTCATGGGATTCTTTGAAAAGAGCGTTGGGGGCTAAGGAAATTAAAATTGAAGCACCAAGCGAAGATACCAGCTTTGCAACAATTTCGCTTGATCCTCAGCCTATTCCACTTGATGTTAAAGTGGTGATGACTGGTGATGCCGAACTCTATGATTTGTTAAGTGAAAGAGATCCTGATTTTAAGGACTACTTTAAGGTTGAGGCAGATTTTGGAGGGGTTATTGATCGTACTAAAGAAAATGAAATCGAATATGCTAAACTTATCGGTTCGCTTTCAAAAAAGAAAAATTTACGTTCTCTGAATAAACAAGCTGTTGCACGGGTTATCGAATATTCTTCGCGGTTGGCTGATGATACAGAAAAGCTAACGGCGCATGTTTCGTCTATTGGCGACTTGCTGAAAGAAGCTGATTATTGGGCGCGTAAATCTAAGGCTAGCCAAATCGGTAAAAATCACATTGAACAGGCGATTAAATCACAAATCTATAGGGCAGATAGAATTAATCAGGCCATGCTGGAGCAAATTGATAAAGGAACCATCTTGATGGACGTTAAAGGGCAACGTGTGGGGCAAATTAACGGCTTGGTGGTTTATAATTTTACTCGAAATTCTTTTGGTAAACCGGCACGTATTACTAGTCAGGTGCGTCTGGGACGCGGGGAGTTTATCAATATTGAGCGCGAAGTTGAGATGAGCGGACCAATTCACTCAAAAGGGGTGCTGATTTTGCAATCTCTTATCGCAAATAGATTTGCTAAACGAACACCACTTTCGCTGTCGGCTTCAATTGTATTTGAGCAGTCTTACGGTGGGGTCGATGGCGATTCAGCCTCTTCTACGGAATATTATTGTTTGCTTTCTGCTATTGCAGAATTGCCAATTAAACAATCCCTTGCTGTGACAGGGTCTATTAATCAATTTGGAGAAATTCAGCCTATCGGTGGGGTTAATGAAAAAATTGAAGGGTTCTTTGAAGTTTGCAAATATAATGGTTTGACTGGCCAACAGGGAGTTATTATCCCTCGCACCAACGTTGTTAATTTGATGCTACGAGAAGATGTTGTGGAAGCGGTGGAAAATGGAATGTTTTCTATTTATGCTATTGATACGGTTGATGATGGTATTGAGTTGCTGACCGGTGTACCTGCAGGAAAGCCTAATAAAAAAGGACAATATCCGCGTGGTTCTGTGAACTATTTGGTACAGCAAAGTTTGGCAGAATATTACAGGGATTATATACGCTGTGCTCGTGAAACCCATGGAGCTGTGTAAATATTGATAGAAATTAGCGGCTTTTGCCATAACGGCGGATAAATTTCGTCTTAGCCCGTTTTTCTGCAACCAGTTGTTTTTCGTATTGACGGCGGACAACTTTGGACATTTTATCAGCGCGCTTATTGTAATAAGAAAGGACAGTACCATCACGGTAATGTCCTTTTATCCACATTAAACTGCTATTTATTTCAGACATGTGCTGGCGAATTTTTTTGACCAGCTGTTTTTCATTTTCGCGGCGCACACCATTGCGTACGGCATTAATAACGTACCACGAATCGGTGAAAATAGTGACATGTTTGATTTCTAGGTACTGAATATCTTCAAGCGCAAATAAAACAGCACATAATTCTGCGGTATTGTTGTCTCGCTGCTCAATAACAGTGCCTTTTTTATAAAGTTCTCTATCGCGGGCATCGGTTGCAACAAAGGCAATACCGGAAAGTCTTCCTCTGGTGCTGGCATCAGTATATATGCGCATGGTTGTGCTCCTTCTATTCAGACCAAATTTATTTGGGGTGAATTTTACAACTCACTCTGAAAGGATACCACTTTGATCGCAACTTGTCAATCAATAGCAGAAAATAAAAAACAAAATTATGTAAATGTTAACTATTCAAATACTAAAATCTATTATCTCGTTTTTTAATGATAAGGTAAAAAGGATGATGAGACCTTTTCCTAAAACAGCCTTACAATATTTATGGCAAGAGTGTATTAAGCCTTTTAAATGGACATTTGTTGTTTGTATCTTACTCGTCTTTGCTGAAACAAATATAACTAATCTCCTTAATTGGCTTTTCTCTCGTTTGATTGAAAGCATCAAATCCGGTGTAACACCTAAAGCTTTACATCAGGCATTATGGTTTATCGGTTTTATTATTGCTTGTGATATTATCAATATTTTCTTGCCCAAACAAACTATTATGTATCGGCAAAAGCATCTCTATTTTCCATTACAAGAGCGCATATACGAGCGTGCACTTTCTTATATTTTCGGTCATTCGGTAAACTATATCATCAACAAACAAACCGGCACATTGCTTGCCAAAACCAATCAAGTCAATTCGTTGCAAAATACTCTTTCACTTATAATCACGCAGCTATGGGATCGCCTTAGTGATATTATGGTAAAATTTGTGTTATTGACATTTATCAATGCTTGGCTCGGTGTCTTATTTATTGTTTGCGCTGTTCTTGTTATACTCGTTAATTACTATGCCAACAAAACCAGCGACCGCCTGCATAATATGCAAGGGAAATCCGAATCTTTATATTCCGGTTGGCTCGTCGATACCATTGCTAACATCCGCCTCGTTAAACAATTTAACCGTCTTGAATATGAAAAGAAAAGATTAGCAACCCTTTTACAGCAATATATCAAAATCAAAGCTCAGACGATGTTCGCTTGGTTCAGCTCATTTACATTAGCCAGTTGCTTTATCCATTTATGCTCTGGAGTTATGCTTACTTTTGCCGTTTATCTGTGGAGTAAATCTGTAATCAATATCGGCGATATTGTTTTTGTTTTATTAACCATAAACGGTGGTTTTATGTGGCTGATGGGATTATGTGATGATTTTCGTCGGTTGGCGAATAATCTTTCTTACATTCAAGCCGGATTAGAACCGTTTGTTGATGAGCACGAAATCAAAGATGCGCCGAACGCTAAGATACTTAAAGTTAAAGAAGGTCACATTGAATTTAAGAATGTCGGCTTTGCCTATCCGCTGCAAAAAAGAATTTTTGATGGCTTTAATTTAGAGATTAAAGCCGGTGAAAAAATCGGTATTGTCGGCCTATCCGGCAACGGCAAAACAACACTTATTAACCTCCTGCAGCGCGCATATGAAATTGAAGAAGGACAGATTTTAATCGATGGTCAAGATATTAAAACCGTAACACAATCCAGTTTGCATCAAAACTTAGCGATTATTCCGCAAGAAACTGTGCTGTTTCATCGCAGCCTAAAAGACAATATCGGTTATGGGGTTAAAGTATCAGATAAAAAAATCCGCGAAGCCGCTAAAATCGCCTGTGCCGATGAGTTTATCAGAGCAACTCCTGACGGGTATAACTCTATGGTCGGCGACAGAGGCTGTAAACTTTCCGGCGGTGAACGGCAACGTATTGCGATTGCCCGTGCTGTGTTGCGTAACAGCCCGATACTGATTTTAGATGAAGCCACCTCTTCTCTTGATAGCGAATCCGAAAGCCTTGTTGCCGAAGCTATTAACAATCTGCTTGGTAACCAAACGGTTATTGCCATTGCTCATCGCCTTTCCACCTTAAAAAAGATGGATAAAATCATTTATCTTGAACATGGTAAAGTGGTTGAAACCGGCACCTTTGAGGCACTTAAAAAGAAGAAAAACGGCAAATTTGCCAAGTTGTGGAAACTGCAACAGATAGAAGTAAAGGAATGAGCCATGAAGTTGTTTTCTAATATTCCAAATATGCGCAAAGTTCCGCACAACCCGTTGTTATTTATTTGGGAAGCTTTATACGGTGCGCGCAAGTTGGCTCTTGCCGGAGTTATTTTAGCTTTTACTTTGCAGTTATTAAAAGTTTATGTGCCGGTCTATTTTTCCAAAATGGTCGATTATTTTGCTCAGATTTCCCCGCAAGATTTTTCTTGGCACAAAGTATGGTATTTTTTGGCACTTATTTTTCTCTCCTTTATCGGGCAATCTGTCTTTCGTATGGTTCGGGTAGTTGTAGAAGAAAACAATGTGCGTAATTTTATGGATGCTAAAATCAGATTGTTTGCGGTTGATTACTTAGCTAAACATTCAGAAAATTATTTTTCTTCGCAAAAAACCGGTCAACTCTCACAAAAAGTCAACAATTGTGCTGATAAAGCAACTGCAACTCATGGTGCTATTTCACAGCTTTATAGCACCATATTTTTGGTTTTAATTAACTTGTATTTTATCGGCCGTGTTAATCTATGGTTTCTGCTGTTGGTATTTATCTTCGGCCCTATATCCGTGTTTGCTTCCTATAAGATGAGTTTTAAAGTCCGTCATCTTGATAAAGAAGCGGCTAATATGTTTGATGATTTTCATGGCGCCTTAGCCGATAGTATCAGCAACGCCTTAAACATCAAAGCCAGCGGCAGTGAAGATTTTGAAATCTCTTTTATCCGAAATTTTTTTAACAAGTGTAAAGGTACCAGATTAATTGCCGTAGACGTGTTTCAAAATAATTTACGTGTGCAGCATATTATTGTTTGCCTGTTTGAAACCGGCATGATGCTGTTACTGATTAGGTTGTGGTATGTGCAAAAAATCAGCCTTGGCGATGCCACTTTAATCTTAATGCTGATGAACACAATCATGCATGCTTTTTCAAATATATTGGGGCAGGTCAGTAGCCTTAATTCTGTAATCGGTTCTTTAGAAGCGGCGATGTCCCCCTTTATTGTTAAGCATGACATTGCTGATGAACCAAACGCTAAAAAACTCAAAATCAGCAATGGTGAGATAGAATTTAGGAATGTCACCTTCCGCTATGATAAAAAGAAAGTTTTTTCCAAACTGAACTTAAAAATTAAGCCTAAAGAAAAAATCGGTCTGGTCGGTCTTTCCGGTAGTGGTAAAAGTACGTTGATTAATCTTTTGCAGCGCACTTATGATATTGAAGATGGTGAAATATTAATTGATGGGCAAAATATTGCCAAAGTTACACAAAACAGTTTGCATGATGCTATTTCACTTATTCCGCAAGATACAGCTCTTTTCCATCGAACCATCAGCCAAAATATTGCCTATGGTCATTTACATGCGAAACAGAGTGAAATCGAGCAAGCAGCAAAAAAAGCCTATGCCGATAAATTTATAAAAACTCTTCCTAAAGGCTATCAGACTCCGGTTGGTGAAAAAGGTGTCAAACTCTCCGGCGGTCAACGGCAACGAGTGGCAATTGCCCGTGCTATTATCAAAAACAGCCCGATATTGATTTTAGATGAAGCAACCTCTGCACTTGATAGTGAGGCTGAATACTACATTCAAAAGGCTATGAAAAATTTGATGAAGGATAAGACTGTTATTGCTATCGCTCATAGGCTTTCGACCTTAAAAGATATGGATAGAATCATTGTGCTGGAAAAGGGTAAAATTATCGAACAAGGTTCGATAGAAGAATTGCTGAAAATTGGTGGCGTCTTTGAGCATTTATGGAAAGAGCAAAATTATAATCAGGCCGAAGAGAAAAAATAATGATAAAAGAATCCCTACTCAGAGCAGAGTAGGGATTCTTCTTAATAACACCAGAAATTAAAATTCTGCTAGAACTTCAGCCGTTTCATGTGTTTTGTGAATATTGACCATAGCTATCGTGTTATAACCATTGTCTACATGAACAACTTCACCGGTTATTGCCTCTCCTAGCGGAGATAATAATGCTAATGCGGCTCTGCCAACTTGTTCTTGGGTAACATTGGCTTGCAATGGTGCATTTAATTCATTCCAACGTAGAATCTTGCGAAAATCCCCAATCCCCGATGCAGCTAATGTCTTAATCGGTCCAGCAGAAATTGCATTAACACGAACACCTTGCTGACCAAGATCCACTGCAGCATAGCGAACAGAGGCTTCTAATGCGGCCTTGGCTACACCCATGATGTTGTAATTCGGCAAAACCCTTTCTGCACCAAGATAGGTCAATGTTAACATGGCTCCGCCTTCATTCATATATGGCGATGCACAGCGGCAGGCTTCTATAAATGAATAGCACGAAATATGCATTGTGTTGGTGAAGTTTTCTAAGGTTGTATCAATTGTCCGCCCTTTTAATTGGTCTTTGTCTGAAAATGCTATAGCATGAACCACAAAATCTATCTTTCCCCATTTTTCGCCAAGTTCTGCAAAACATGCTTCAACTGAGGCAGAATCGGTAACATCACATTTGATTAATGTGGGTTCATAAGATAATTGTTGAGCAAGCGGTACAACTCTTTTTTCAAATGCATCATTTTGGTAAGATATTGCAATTTGCGCCCCTTGCGCATCCAGTGCTTGGGCTATTCCCCATGCTATTGACTTGTCATTTGCAAGTCCCATTATTAAGCCTTTTTTACCGGCCATAAGCATATTAGCAGTCATAGTTTTCCTCGTTATATTTCGTTAATAGTATGGTTAAAGATACTATCACACCTTATAGCCAGAAAAATTTGTTTGTAAATACTTATTTTTATGGAATGTGTATGTTTCAGTATTGTTATAAAGTTTTGGTATTGGTTCAAATGCTTGTATTTATTGATATTTTTCATTATTTTTATTAAAAGTGAAAAAAATGCTTGCAAAACGAACAAAAAGAGAACATAATCACCTCGAAAACACAATTTGTAGACTTTTTATGAGGTATAGCATGGAAAAAGATAAAGCGTTGGAAGCAGCTTTGAGTCAGATCGAAAGAGCATTCGGCAAAGGCTCTATTATGCGCTATGGGCAGGATACAAAAATTGATATTGAAGCGATTTCAACTGGTTCTTTGGGAACATATATCGCATTGGGGATCGGAGGTTTGCCTAAAGGGCGTATCGTTGAAATTTATGGGCCAGAAAGTTCCGGTAAGACGACTTTAGCTTTGAGTGTGATTGCTCAAGCTCAGAAAAAAGGTGGTACATGTGCTTTTATTGATGCTGAACATGCGTTGGATCCTTCTTATGCTAAAAAAATTGGGGTGGATATTAATAATTTGCTTATTTCTCAACCTGATGCCGGAGAACAAGCATTAGAAATTGCAGATACTCTTGTGCGTTCTGGTGCTATTGATGTGTTGGTGGTCGACTCGGTGGCAGCACTAGTTCCAAAGGCTGAATTAGAAGGCGAAATGGGTGATTCACACATGGGGTTGCAGGCGCGCTTGATGAGTCAGGCTCTGCGTAAATTGACTTCTACTGTTTCACGCTCTAATACTTTGATTATTTTTATTAACCAAATTCGTATGAAAATCGGTGTTATGTTTGGTAATCCGGAAACGACGACAGGTGGTAATGCGCTGAAGTTTTATGCTTCTATCAGAATGGATATTAGAAGGGTCGGTGCTATTAAAGACAAAGATGATGTGGTGGGTAGCCAAACGCGTGTTAAAATTGTCAAAAATAAGGTCGCTCCTCCATTTAAAACAGTTGATTTTGATATTATGTATGGGGAAGGTATTTCTAAGGTTGGAGAACTTATTGACCTTGGTGTTAAAGCTGGCATCGTTGAAAAATCCGGTGCATGGTTCTCCTACAATGGTGATAAACTAGGGCAAGGACGTGAAAATGCAAAACAAGCTTTGCGTGATAATCCGGCATTGGCAGATGAAATTGAAATGAAAATTCGTGCTGATGCAGGACATCTGACATCAGAACTTATTGGCGATGATACGGAAGAGGATTAGTCCCTCATCTTTAGCAAAGTTGATTCTCAATTTAAGGCCATAAGCTATTTGCTCTATGGCCTTTTGATTTTTGGGGTAGATATTATTAAGGTTATTGGGTTTTGTAGTGCCGTTGTAGTTCTGTTATGCCGTCAGTAGTTAGGGGAAGTAATATCCAAGATGGGCCTACTTGTATGCTGTTTGCTTTAGGCCAAGCTGTGATATTGTGAATGGCTTGCTGGAGCAGTGGATCAGGATTTAAGAAGTATGCATATGGGGTCGTGTGTGCATAATCTGTTATGCCATAGTAATTCCACATTACTCCAGAGGCCATCCCCGGTACGTAGGATATGGCTAATAAATCCTCGCTCGGATGGCGATAGTTATCATGATAAAAATGTTCTCTGAAAGGGAAAGTTCCACCTTGTATGATAATGTATCGGCGGTTGAGGGTAAAGTTTGGTTGATTTTGAAATCTTTTAGCTACGCGCTGATATAGTTTCATTTCTGCGTCAAAACCTAATTTCCAAACTTTTTCGGCTTCAAATAAGTGATGGGAGCTGGTTATTATAGAGATGAGTGCGACAATGAATGTAAAATTTTTCAGGATTTGCTGTTTGCTTATTAATGCAAATCTTAAAAAGGCCGCAATGATATAGATGTAGCCCCAAAAAGCTATGTGCGGTGAGAAGTCTGCTTCACTTTTTGCTGGAGATAGAAATGATATTAGTAGTTCAGAATAAAATAGTAAAATTATCAGAAAAATTGCGGCTATAAATCTTTTTGGGGTTAAAGTGTGTTGATATAGGGAAATTGTTCCCAAAAGGATGATTGCAAGATTTAAAACCCTGTTTTCCTCTCCAATGAAGGGGAAAGTTATTGTGAATTGTCTGAAAATATTTGGTAATATAGATATTGCTTTTTGTGGCCATTCAGCGAAGGGAATTATTTGTAAATTATAATTGATTAAATGGTGGGATGATAGATAAATTAGGCATAGTTTGTAGGCAATGAAGCTTAAAATTATGTTTATTATGCTCCAGCGATAGGTTTGCCATAATTGGGGTAAAGAAGTTTTTCTTTCTGCTATTTCTATTAATAATCTTACGCAAAGAGAGATAGCAATTAGATTAATAACCGGTGGGTAGCCTCCTAGTGAAATTGTTAGTAAAAATACGGAAGAAATGGTTTTGCGCCAGGAAAAAATGGATTCGCGAGCTGATATCAATAGTCCGGCAATGATAAATGCATTCCAGCTCAATACAGGTATGACTAGAAATGCAGAATATAAGGAAGAGAGAATATAAGGGGTAATTGCGGTGAAAAGGCTGAATACTATATAATTTGTGCGGGTATGCGGAACTTGCCAGTAGTGTGCTAATAGTGCAATTCCCAGGCTGAAGCCTAAAAAGCCAAATGCGTTATTTATTATAGGTAGGATTTCTCCACCCGTTAACAAGCTGGTTAAAATGAACTGACTGAAATGTCCTTCAAATAGGCTACTGTTTAAAGCAATACCCTTTTGGGCATAAAACCAATCATGGTCACCAAATAAGAAATGAGCGCCGTGGTATAAGAATATCAGGTTCAAGACGATGAAAACACTGAAAAATGCACTCCAAAAGGGTTTGTCTGCTTGTTTTATCTGTTTGAGAAGCTGACTTTTAAGGTTAAAATGATATATTTGGTGGTATAGATTTTTCATAGTTTTAGGCTAAACTTTGGAGGAGTCTTAGTCAATGATGCAAAAAAAATATGCACAATTTGTTTAACATATTGTATTTACATAATATAAATTTAAATAGAGGGAACGTCGAAACTATTGACATTGGTGTCACCCCGTGTTATAAAACAGCTTATCATGGAAAAATATATAAAAAAGGTTGAATCCAGCATATAATACCTTTTAAAGTTTAAATTTTCATGATGTCATTTCAAATCTGAAGGTTCTGTAACTTTGGTTACAGAGCCTTTTTTGTTTGAGCTGTGCAAGGAGAAAAAGATGAAGCATCATGCTAAATTAATAGTGGTCTTTAATGCTATACGGCAAGGATGTTCCCTCTATGCAGCTTGTGCTAAAGCTGGTATTTCTTCTAAAGAATTTTATTGTTTATTAGCACAAAATCCGGCGTATCGTGATGAATTTCGGTTGGCACTCGCGGACTATGCTGACCAGTGTACGGATGATATTAGGCAACTTGCCGGTGCACTTAGAAACGGTGAACTAGATGTTTCAACAGCTAAATTGTTGATTGAAACTAATAAGTGGTTGGCACAAAAGGTTTGCCCAGTTCCGTTTGAAGAAATTGCTGATGATATGCAAATTGAGAAAAATGCAGAAATAACAGTTACGTTTATCTAGGTTTGGTTTATATTGAGAGAAATGTGATGAATGTGCAAATGGCGCGAGCTTTTAATGAACTGTTGACAGTTAAAAAGCGTTATAAACTCTACTATGGCGGAAGAGCAGGGGGAAAGTCCTTTGCGTTTGCTGATTCTTTGTTGACACTTGCTACTAGTCGTAAGCTCTTAATTGCTTGTGTGCGCGAAGTGCAAAATTCTATTAAAGATTCGGTCTACAGATTGTTAGCGGACCGAATTCATTTCTATAAGCTTGATGATGTCTATCGACTTTATGAAGATAGAATTGTTAATTTGCAAAATAAATCTAAGTTTATTTTTAAGGGAATTATGGAGCATAATGCGCAGAATATTAAATCCCTTGAAGGGGTGGATATTTGCTGGTGTGAAGAAGCACAAAAGATTTCTGCACTTGCGTGGGAAATTCTTGATCCGACAATTCGTAAACCAGGGGCGGAAATATGGCTTTCGCTTAATCGTGAAGAAGAAGCTGATCCTATCTGGAAAGCTTTGGCCTTAAAACCAGATGAAGATACGCTGGTGAAAAAAGTTAATTTTTATGATAATCCATATTGCCCAGCAGAAATGAAAAAATTGGCTGCTAAAATGAAGGCTGATAATTATGAAGAGTATCTCCATGTGTGGGAAGGAGAACCAAGAAATTTGGCTGAAAATCATCTGATTGGAAGATTTGAGGTGTATCGGGCACTCGAAAACAATGTGACAGCCAATCCTGAGCAAAATGCTTTGATTATGGGTGTTGATGTGGCACGTTTTGGCGATGATAAAACGGCAATTTGTTTGCGGTGTGGAAGACAGGTCTTAAAAATTTTAACTTATGCCAAACTTGATGTGGTGCAAGTGGCTCAGACTGTGGCAAATTTAATTAGGCAATATCGTCCTATACGGGTGTGTATTGATGTGGGCGGACTAGGTGCAGGGGTGTATGATATTTTGATGGCACAGGGATTTGCGGAAACAGTGATTGCAGTGAATTTTGGTTATCAGGCAGATAATCCAGAGCGGTTTGTTAATAAACGTGCTGAAATGTGGGCGAGGTTGCGTGATTGGTTGCGTGCTGAATTGCCGGTGAATCTGCCAAACGTGGAAGGAATTGTTGAGGATTTGACAGCGCCACAGATGATGTTTGACTATTTGGGACGTCTACAGCTTGAGGCAAAAGCTGATATTAAAAAGAGATTGGGGCATTCGCCTGACTTAGGTGATGCATTGGCACTGACTTTTGCGTTGCAGAATATTGAACTATTAGTGCAACAAAGATTGGTTCCTTTGCGAGGCGAGTTTGTTGACGATAGTGTCTATTTGTTCTGACAAATAGAGGGATGTGGGGTGGGCGTAATGATGGCTTTAAATTTAATTTTTTATGGAGAAAGATATGAGTTCTGTTTTTAAATCACCAAAAGTTAAAAAAGTACAACCACCGGTAGAAGTTGTACCTGAGGTTGCGGATAATAATGCAATCGAGTTTGAATTAGAAAAAAAGCGTAAACGGAAAATGGGGGCTATATCGCAGATGCTCTCTCGGGAAAATGCTGATGGTAAAAAGCATACTCTCGGTGCATAGGTATTGGTATCTATTTTTTGTTATGAGGTGTAATCAATGACACAGATGATGGAAAAAAATCAAAATTCCGCAATGGTGGGAAAAGTTTTAAAAAGATTTGCAGAGATGAAAGCCGAGCGGGCGCGTTGGGAACCTATGTGGCAAAAAGCTGCTGAAATGTGTTCGGTTGATGCTGACTTGTTGCAAACAGATGGAAAAGGGCGTGTTAAGCAGGTTGTGTTTGATTCAACGGCAAGGAATGCTTTATCTTGTTTTTGTGCTAGTATGAAATCTGTTATTGTACCTTCAACTGAGAGGTGGCATCGCTTGAGTGCAACTAATCCGGCATTAAATGATGATCCTGAAGTGAAAAAATATTTGGAAAAACTGACCGATATTTTGTTTCATGTGCGGTATGCGGCAAATTCTAATTTCGCGATGGAAAGTGATGTGCTCTTTCAACAATTGGGTGTATACGGACATGGTATTTGGATGGTGGAGGATGATGTCGGTCATGGAATTGTTTATCATACTATTCCGATTAAAAATGTTTATATTCAAAAAAATGATAGGGGACAATTATCTGCTGTGTTTCGCATTTATGAGCTCTCTGCAGAAGAGGCCTTAAAAAAGTTTGGCCATGAAGTTTCCCGAGAGCTTAAGCAAGCAGCTATGCAAAATTTGAATCGCAAATATCGATTTTTGCATGCTGTTTTTGAACGCGATGATTATGTGCCGGAAAGAAGAGATTTCTTAGGTATGAAATTTGCCAGTTTGCATATTGAACTGGGGGCGAATAAAATTGTACGAGAAGGGGGATATTGCAGCTGTCCTTATATGGCTCCGCGTTTTATGGGAATTGCAGGCAGCTCTTATGGTGATAGTCCGGCGATGCAGGCGTTTTATGATATGTTAACGGCTAATGAAATGGCTAAGACAATTTTGCGGACTGGACAATTGCAGGCTAATCCTCCTATCCTGACTAATATGGGATTGATTGATGCTAATAAGCTTGGGGCAGCAGGTGCAATTATTCGCGGTGGATTGGATAACCAAGGTAAACCGGCTGCGGTTTCTATGCAATATGGTAACAATCTTAGTATTACAGTGGAAATGCAAAGGGAAGTTCGTGCGGCGATAGAGCGTGCTTTTTTGGTTCCACTGTTTCAATCTTTAACCCAATCTAAGCAGATGACAGCAACAGAGGTGGAAAAAAGAGAATTTGAAAAAGCTATGCTGTTGGCTCCTATGTGCGAAAGAATTTCTGCTGAATGGTTGGCGGCAAATGTAGAAAGAGAATTGGATATATTATCTCGGTATGGTGTGTTTGATGATGTGCCAGATGCGTTGATGTATGATGGCTCTATTGCCATTAAGTTTGAAGGACCGGCGGTGCATATGCAAGAATCTGGAGCTATATCAGGGTTGTATAAAACCATTGAGACGGCTTTTTCTATGGCACAAAGAAATCCTGATATTTTAAAGATTGTTGATATGGAAAGTGCGTTAAGACAAATAGCCGATTACTATGGTGTTCGCAGCGATGTGGTATGTAGTCGATTGGACACGGAATATTCTGCCGATATGAACCATGTTGAAGGCAATATGATTCATCGTGATAATCCATAAGTGGTGGGGAAAAATGATGTTATTACATAAAAGGCGACAAGAATTAGAACTACTGAAAGCTTTTCAAAAGCTGTTTTGTGATGATGATAAAAATTTAAAACCTGAAGCACGAAAAGTCATTGCTTTTTTGCGTGATGAAGCAGGAGGGCGAGGAGAGCTTGGGCAACATAATGTGCCCTATTTTTATGATAATCAAAATCGGTTTGATGTTAACGCAGCAGCCTTTTTGCTGGGTAAGAGGCGGATATTTGATTTAATTATAAAATATTTAGCTCTTGATGAGCGTGAGGTGTTCCGACTTTGTGTGCAAGCAGAAAAAAAAGATATCGATGAAGAACTAGAAAAAGAACTTATCGTTTGATCATTTTTTTTAATCTTTAAATGGGGAAATAAAATGGATTATGTTTTAGAGCCGGAGATGCAGGCTGTCTCCGATAACTTAGTGAAGCCTGAAAATATTAAGGAGCAAGATGATTATTCACCACAATCCTATTGGGGAAATCTTTCTGATGATGATGAAGATTATCTCAATAAAAAAGGGGTCAAATCACCTACCGATTTGCTACATTCTTATCGCGAATTGGAAAGGGCTTATTCATCCAGAGTTGCTTTGCCGCGGGACGGTGATAAAGAAGCCTTGCGAAAATTTTATTCTAAACTAGGTATGCCAAATGATTGCAAAACCTATGAAGTGGATCTTGCTGAGGAAGATTTAGCTTTTGGTGATGCTTTTAAGCAGACTTGTTTGGAAAATAATATTTTGCCGCAGTCAGCTCAGGCGTTATATGATTGGTATGTTAAAAACCGAGCAGAACAAGAAGCTGATGTCGAACAACAGCAATATGAACAATCACAAGCAGAAATGAATGAACAATTGCGTGAGTGGGGAAATACGGCAACCCAAAATACTGAGTTAATGAAACGCGGTATTCGCTTGTTTGTGGGGGATAGTGATGAAGATGGCGATGATACAATTGCACGAATGGAAGAAGCCCTCGGAACAAAACGCATGATGAAATTATTTTGCCGATTAGGAAATGCTGTTGGGGAAGACAATAGTGTCAGTTTTAAATGTAATGCACAGGGTAATGATGCTTTTGATTCTGTGGCATTTTTCAGAGAAATGTTTCGCAATGCGTCATGATTTCTCAAGGTAAAAATTTTTTAGAAAGGATTTAGAATGAATTATACATTGAAGGATATTGCTGTTTCTTTGGCTCAAAAGCAACAGCATTTTGTTAATAGTTTGACAGAAGAATCTCCTATTTTAGATAATATGCGTTTTGAGCCTTCTTCGCATGGCTTATGGAATGCTTATGAGGAAGTTTCTAAAATTGATGGAGCTGGTTTTGTTGATATTAATCAGCCTTTGCCGGAGATGGCGGTGAATTCTGATTTGAAAAAAATCGATTTATCTATTTTGGGTGGAGAAATCTTTTTGCCTGAAGATAAAGGTGCTATTATCGGGGTGGCTGAGTATTTTAGCAAAAAAATGCCGGTGTTATTGAAACATGCTGGTCAAGTGGCGGAAAAGAAAATTATTTATGATAATTTTATTCCATATGCCTTACAAAATGGTAAAGCAGCTAGTGCTGGTGGAAGTGAAAACTGCTATTCGATGGTTGCCGTCCGCTTTGTAGAAGGTGAAGTTACAGGGCTCTATTCGGCAAAAAATATCCAAACTGATGGTTTACTGGATGTTAAAAATATAAATGGTGGTGCTTTGTATAAAAATGCAAATGGTGTTTTGGGTTATGGTGTGCGCTTAAAAGGATATATAGGAGTGCAATTGGCTAACCCTGATGCTGTTTCAGCTATTGTTAATATTGCGGCAGATCATGTTCCTACTGCAGCACAAATTGATGATATGTTGGTTGAAGCTAAGGCAACACCAGCATCCACATTTATCTTTTGTCATCCCAAAGTGCTTTCTATGCTCAATCAATATAAGGGTAATGTATTACAAGCAACCAGCGGTGATTGGAATGTAAATCGAAGCTTTATGGCATGGAATGGCATACGCTTTGTTACTTCGTATAACTTTGAGAACGGGGCGGAAAGCGCGGTTAATGTTGCTTAATTTTTTTTGATGGAGATGTCTATGTTAAAAAATATTTTGAAAGTTTACAACGAAGACCTTATTGATGCGGCTGTTAATACGGCTAATATTGATTCTGCTGGGGTTGTCGCTGCAGGAAAGACGCAAGGCGCACTGTGTGTTAATGTCTTTGCAAAAGGTGCTGTGACGACGGCCGCTGCAATCAATATTACTGTTAAACATGCTGATTGTGAAGATGGTAATTTCACTAATTTGCAAACAATTTCTGTGGCAAGTGGTAAAACTTTTGCTGACGGTGAATTGATGGCTAGTGCTATTTTGCCAATTGACACAAAAGCATTTTTATCAGCTAGTGCAACTTCTGCTAGTTCTAATAGCGGTAAAATCCGTGTTACACTAGGCTATTTAGCGCGCTAATTATATCAAAGGGGAGAGATATTCTATCAGCGAAAGTATTATTGTGTTTTCAGATAGTCTTGAGGTGGAGACCATTGGTTTTCACCTCTTTTTTTAGGAGGTCAAATGTCTAAAATAGAAATTGTTAATCGTGCACTGATTAAGTTGGGAGAGCCGCCTGTTTCTTCTTTGAATGATGCTGCTTTTGGAAAAACTTATGAAACAATATATGAAGATGTAAAAAATTTATTGCTTTCATCTTATCCGTGGCGTTTTGCTGTTATGCGGAAACAGTTGGCTCAGTGTGCGGAAAGATATGGCGAACGTTATTTGTACCGTCTGCCGTCTGATTTTTTGTTATTGGTTAAAGTGTTTGGCGGACATGGTCGTTTGGCAATGGATACTCATTTGGAGGCGATTACTCGATATGAAATTGCCGAACAATCTATTGTGGTACCTTGTGCAGATGGGGTGGTAATTGAATATATTCGTCGGATAGATAATGATGCGCATTTTCCGGCTTTGTTTAGAGAAGCCTTGGCGGCAAAAATTGCGGCAGAACTTTCAATGCGCTTGAAACATGCTCTTGATTTTAAGCAGGTTTTTGAAAATGAATTTTATAACCTCATCAGACAAGCAGAACTTAATAACGAAATTGAAAAAGATGTGGAAATTATGCCCGATAGTAGCTGGGTTAGCGTACGGCAGAGTTGGTCTTATTAATGGAGAAAAAACATGAGCATTAAACCGGCAAAAATTCAATTTAATGGAGGGGAACTTAGTCCGTGGCTCGGTGCCAGAAGTGATATTGCAAAATATGACAAAACGGCTAAACTATGCCGTAATTTTATTCCCTTAACAGAAGGGTGTTTGATTAGACGCGGTGGAACTAGATTTGTGGCACAAACACCATTTGAGACTGGTATCAATTTTAGCATTGTTAGTCATCCGCTGGATGCAAAAGTGCTTATCAATAACTTGGAACAGAGTTCTTTAGCAGTGGCAAGTGGTGATGTCGTTAGTTATGAAGTGCGAGCCAATGGATATACTACAGTTAGTGGTAAAATGACCATTACCCACAGTGTAACACTGAATGTTTATTTGGTATCATTGACAGAACAAAGAACTTTGACGGTTGTTGCTGAGCCGGATGATGCTATGGTTAAAATTAATGGCTATGAGCGAGAGCAGTACACTGGTTCGCTTAATGAGAAAGTCTCTTATGTGGTTTATAAAGATGGGTATCAGCTACGTACAGGAGAAGAAATTTTGGATCGTGATAAAATTATTACGATTAATCTGGTACCAGAAGAAAGTGATGAAACTTCTGATGAGGACATTACTTACGGTGATTGGGGAAATCCGGTTGCCTTTATTTCTTGTACGGCATATGGGCAGATGGTGCCACAAAAAAAATGTTTTTTAATCCGTTTTGAAAATGGGTATCTCCCCATTTTGTTTGATGCCCAAAAAACTGCTCCATCGGAGAGTGATTTTGATGAAAGTTTGTTTATCTATGAAATGCAAAATGGCTATGATGCTTTGGCTAAAGACAAGTATAAAGTGAATAGATTGGCCGTTATTCGTCGTACATCAAAGGCTATTTATTATGATGACTTGAATGGTAATATTATTGTTGGGTTTGATTTATCAACCATGAAATATTACGGATGGCAGCTTGATGAAAATGGCTATTATGCCAGCGTCTATAAGCTTTATGATGGATATGTTGTTGGTAAAGCCGTGAAAGTCTATTTAGACGGGAATTTGATTTGGACAATGAAAGGAAGTTATCATGGTTAATACAAGAAGTTTTTTGGTGCCGTTCAGATATAGTCATAAAGTTGCATATATCATTGAATTTAGCAGTCATCTTATTCGTTTTTATGCACGGGATAATGCAGATCCTGATATGGAAAGTGTGGTCTCTGCTGATAATAGCGAGCTGGTTATTACCACTGCAGGTGTATCTTCTCAGACGATACAAGAAAATATTGTTTGGACACCTTCGGTGCAGAGCGATGTTCAACCTGATGGAGGAAGTCTCATTGAACGTGATAATCTGATTCTTAATCTTGACTCACCCTATAGCTTTGAGGATTTATGGGATGATGAAGAGTTATGTTTTAAACTGCAGACTATTCAGAATGCTGATGTACTTTATATTTTTAGTGAGAAACATCCGATAAAAGTGTTGAAGAGGTATAGTCGAACTGATTGGCGATTAGAGGATTTGGAAATTGTTAATGGTCCGTTTGAGGCGATGAATAGTACGGATATTTCTTTGCAAGCCGATGGTGTTAACGGTGTTGTTACAATTGCTGCTGATGGTGATGTGTTTACTGATAGTGATGTTGGTCGATTAGTTCGTTTGCGTGGCTATGATGGCAATATTAAAATTTGGTCCGCCGGTATTAGTGTTAGCAATGGAGAGATTGTGGCGTCTGATAATAAATATTTTCAAGCTCAAAATAGTGGAACGACCGGCACGAAAAAACCTGTTCATGGCGAAGGTATTCGCTCTGATGGTGGGGTAAGGTGGTTATATTTGCATGATGGTAGTGGAATTGTAAAAATCACAGCGGTGAACTCTGCTCGGGGTGTGCAAGCAGAAGTGCTTAAAAGATTGCCTGATGCAGTGTGTGAAGGGACTGTTTATTGGGAATTAGGATTACTGCATACAGGTGTAAACTATCCTAAATCCGGTGCCTTTTTTAGAAATAGATTTGCTTTTTTAATCAACACAGATACAGGGCCCAAAGTGTGTCTTTCTGTGGTTGGAGATTATAATAATTTTGCAGATATGTCTTATGGAGAAACGACGGCTGAATCTGCTATCACTGTTCCGGTGCTTAATACGGAATTTAATGAAGGAAAGTGGCTTTATGCCGGTGAGGTGCTATTTGTTGGGACAGGTGCAGCAGAATTTTATATCGATACGCTTTCTTCAGCCAATGCATTGGCAAATGACAATGTGAAAATTGTACAAATTTCCAATGTCGGGAGTAAGGCTTTGATGCCTGTGGCTGTCGGCTCTCATGTCTTTTTTGCTGATAGATATGGGTTATCATTGAGAGATCTTTCTTATAATTATTATAAAGATGGATATGATCAGGTTGATGTTTCTTTATTGGGAAAACATTTGTTTGCAGCTAGAATTGTGGCTTTAAGCTATCAAGAAGTGCCGAATAAAATTTTATGGTGTCTGATTGGAGATGGTACGCTTGCAGCTCTTACATTTTCAGCAGAGCAGGAGGTGTCTGCATTGTCTCGTCATGATTTTTCTGGCATTGTAGAAAGCATTGCAGTGGTGCCAAATTTCAATGCCTGTTGTGATGAATTATGGTTGGAAGTACGGCGTACGATTAATCAACAAACGATGCGTACTATTGAATTTATGGAAAATGGTATGCCGATTAAATTACCAATGCGTGTATATATGGCAGAAACACTTAATGAACGGCAAAAATTGGAAAATGAATATATCTTGCATCAGTCTCGATATCTTGATGGTGCTGTGTTATTTGTGCGTGATGAAGGAGATACGCGTACAGAAATTTCAGGGTTAGAACATCTGGAAGGGGAAATGGTGCAAATTTTTGCTAATGGAGCTGTTTGCACGCCACAAATGGTAATTAATGGAACAATACAAATTGAAAAAACAGATACGATGGTTTTGGTGGGAAAGGCTGTTGTTAGCCAATATATTCCGCAAGCTATTTATATTGACGACAATAATGGTAGTGGCATCGGCCAAAAACAAAGAATTAGTCATGTAGAATTGATGATGTATCTTTCTGGAGGAGGGCAAATAGGTGAAGATGAAACACGGCTATCAAATATTCTTTATCGACATACCGATGCAATTATGAATCAGCCACAAGCCTTGTTTAGCGGTTGCCAGAAAATCCTCTTTAATGGTTCTACAGATACGCAATATAATCCGGCGCAGATTGTTATTGAAAATAGGTCGCCATTGCCAATGAATATTTTGGCTATTGTGCCGGAAATTAATTAAGAAAAAATATCTTTGGTGAGTTTGTGTGGTGAGGGAAATATGATTCGAAAATATCTTTTTCATGATGCGCTCAAAGTAATATTGCAGCCAGAACAAGCGGCTGAAGCAGCAGAATTTGCTTGCTTTTTTGATGATATTAAAAGTTATACATTGGTTGATGATAATGGCGGTGTTTTGGCTGTGTTTGGTTATCGACTGGCTTCTGCACTAGAAGCAGAATGTTTTGCCCTTATCGGGGCAAATTGCGGAAAAAAAATGTTGTCTTTGGTGCGTTTTTTGCAGACAGAAATTCCTTTGGTTATGCAAAAAAAATGTCTAAACCGGGCGATTTTTACGGTGCAGAAAAATTTTGCTGCAGCTTATCGGCTGGCTGTTCTATTGGGGTTTCATTGTGTTGCAGAATTACCAAATTTTTATTTAAATATTGATTATCTACTTTTTGAAAGGAAAATAAAATGACACTATCTGCGGGGATCGGATTGGGGCTTAGTTTGGCCTCTAAATTGTTAAAGTCTGATAATGAAAGTCGGGGAGCTAAACAAAAAGCGGCTACATATCAGCAACAAGCAACTGTATATCGGCAAAATGCTCGAAATATGCGGCGTCTTGGTGCGATGAATGAAGATATTCAACGTGCTCATAATCGTCGTGAGCTCGCGCAAAATGTTGCATCTGCAGCAGAGGCTGGTATGGCCGAAAGTCCTACGGCGTTGTCTGCTCTTGCTACCACAGCAGCGCAAATGGAACAAAATGTTCTTAATTTACGTCGCCAGAATGAAAATGAGGCGGAAAATTTGGATTATCAGGCTCGACTGGCACAGGCCAATGCGCGTCAAATGAGAAAAAAATCGCATAATGTGTTTCGTAGTGCATTGATTAGTGGTATTGGTAGTACCTTTCAGGCTTTTGATGCTTTAAGGTAGCTTCCATTTATGTAATGAGAAAAAAAACTTGAAAAAATCGTAAAATTCGATTATCCTTCTCCTAAATTTTTTGCTGTTAGGAGAATTTGTATGCAGACGGAAATATCTAAAGTCAGAGCAAAGTGTAAATTGTGGATTGGTTTCTTTATTTGCCTTTGTGGTATTGGCATGGGGTGTTGGGGCGAATATCAGAGTTGGATTCGACCGCTAGGTTCGGCTGTGTTTATATATGTTCCGGCTCGATATGTTTCGTCTGCAATTGTTCCTTTAGCGTCTGATACTGTCAATCAAGTGATGTTAAAACAACACCATACAGAAGAAAATGTACCTGTTGAAATTGCTTCACCTGAAGAACAATTGGCTGAAGTTAAAGAAACAAATCATGATGCAGCGGTTCTTGATACCGCACCAGTGACTGATCCTAAAAATCTGAATGATTTTTTAGATTATCTGCAAACCTTGCGGCAACAGGCAGAAGATGTTGTGTTGGTGCCTTCTGCACTAGAACAAATCAAACAGATAGAGCCGAAATTGCCTGAGCCACAAAAATCTGTACCTATTTTTGAAGATGGTAAAATAGAAATTTATGACAGTGAAAAAGGGGTTATCGGCGTTATTGATGACCATTCTGCAGAGCAGAAAAATTCTGTTACACAGTCTGAGGAAACAGAGGCATTACAATCATCATCTAAAAAAGCAGATGAGGAAGTTGCGTTGAAAAAAGAACTCGCTGAGGTGGTTGAAAGTCAGTTTCAAGCTGAACAATCCGCCGAACGATTGGTGCGTGAGCGCGTGCAAGAAGATATTTATCAAGTTGAAACTTCTGGCGATGAGGCGCCAATTGTTCTTATCCCTGGTTTGCAAAATGTGATGGATAAATAATTTTTTTAATTTAAATTACTGTTTTTATTTGTTTATTTTGTTTTATTGATGCTTTTGGGCAAAAAAATGAAAAAGAAGTGTTGACTTATTTTTTTTTTATCTATATAAGTTCTCTTGTTCTAATATGGTCCCATCGTCTAATGGTTAGGACATCGCCCTTTCACGGCGGTAATATGGGTTCAAATCCCGTTGGGATCACCAATGCAAACGGTAGGTATCAAAACTGCCGTTTTTTCTTTTTAAATCAATATTTTAATCTAGTTCTGATGTTATGTTTTTAAAAACGCGCATTTTGGTAAATTTTACGAACTCGTTGCGGTAAGTCTGCGATAAAATCATACAACTATCTAATTGTAATTTACTAAAATTAAGGCCAAAAGACTTATTGGTAAAGAGATTGATAAGGACATGCCTGTTCAGGCATATCATTATCGGAAAATTACTCTAGCTAAAATTCGTGATTATGACATAATAGGGCAGGAAATTAATGCCGAAATTAAAGAATTCTTGAAAAATGTAAAAGTTCCTATTTTAACATGCAAAAGTTTCAGAGATTATAAAAAAATTTTTGAATTTATTGATAAATATAGTTCATAAACTGTGAGTTATGTATTACCAATGCAAATGGCAGGCGGTTTAAGGTCTGCTGTTTCTTCTATATTCATCGTGGAGAAGTAAGGCCTATTGAAGTTTTGAGGGGCAATAAATTGTTGACAATGTGGTTTAAAATTGGTACAATTTATCCATACTTTATGATTATGTTTAAGGAGCAACAATGAACGATCGGAATGACCAGCAGACAGAGTTAGCAAAAATTGTGGCGGCGGAAAAGGCGTGGCAAGATAGTTCTTTGTATCAACAACTAAACATTACTCCTTTTTCTGATGAAGATAAGTTAAAGTTCCACTTATATATGAAAAAATTGGCACAGCAGCTGTTGGGGGATAGCCTCAACCTAGATGATGAAAATGTTGTGTTTATGCTCTCTAATGATAAGAGACCGAATGCTGCACTCATTCATGCAACGCAGAGCCAAAATTTACCAATGATTATTTATATATCTTCGGCGCTGATAGAGCAATGTGAAAATAAAGACCAATTCGGGTTTATTGTGGGGCATGAATTGGGACATTTGATTGAGCAGGAAAGGCTGCAAGACCATAGAAATCATAAAGTTGAGGAAGCAAAGGCCGATTTGCTGGCTGTTAATAAAATGGCGCAGGCTGGTTTGTGCATTGAAGAGGCAAATACAATTGCTACAAAATTGTTTACGCGAAATTGTTATAACGTTGCAGATGAGCATGTGAGTGATCCTAATCGGATTAAAATGGTGGCAGATTGGGTGACAGCACAACGCCAGCAATTGATGGAGAAAGGATGCGGCGATGAGGGAATTATCGGCGATAAAAAGCATGCCTTTGAACCGGATTTTGAAAAACTTATCAAAAATAGACCTGCTCAAGATCATCCATTGGAGAGCTTTTTTAAATCTGAAGCCTATGTTAATGCTAATGGACATGAAAAAATTGATATGTGGTTTGAAAAAGCTGAAGAAATCTATGCACAAAAGAATAAACAAGATTCTTTGGCATTGAGAATTTTAGCTGATGAAATGCGTGGAAAATCATGTAAAGATGACTATTTTTGGCTCAAAAGTATTCAATCTGTTTTTAAGGAAGAGACAGCGCAAGTTGAGAATAAAATAAGTTTCTTAGAAGATATTTGTGAACTCGGAGATTTCTTTCCTACGGATGGTAAATATCCGAACATACGTCCCTTTTTGAAAGAATATTTTCAAGGAGTGCGAGAAATTAGCGATGATGATCCACGGTTTAATGAATATGTTGAAAAATATAATGCGGTGGGGCAGATGTTTGGAACTTATGCCGAGTATATGTTTGCGCGAAATGTATGGGGATTGGATTATTCTCAAAAAGATGTTGGTAAAAAATTTAATGTGAAGTTTATGAAACGGCTGGAGCTGCCTTTGTATGGAGGACCGGTGCAGAGGCCTTTTGAAAAATTTAAGAGTGGAAAATTTTTGTATAATGACTACGGATATATGTTTCTGCTTGATAAAGAAGGCCGCATTTTGATTGCTGAAGAAAATGCAGGTAAGATGAAGCATCAGTTTTATGCGGACCAAGTCAATGACTTAGTTACAGAACTGGAAAAGCGTAGGAATGATTATTATGCGGATGCTCGTGCTTATTACAATCACACTAATCCGGTCGATGAAATAGCATGTTTGGATAAGGCATGGAAAATGCTGCGTCCTGGGGTTATACAAAGGGGGGGCTTTATACATGATTTTACAGGAATTGATGGAATTGAGTATTCTGGATATGCTGCTTTGGAAATGTTAGGATTTGAGGTCGCATCTACTATGAGCCGAGGACTTAATATTGATAGCCTGAAAAAGTATTTAACTCCAGAGGCAAAGACCTTTTGGCAGGAACGTGATACAGCTTTGTCTGAGGAGTACAAACCGTATGCAGCTTTTGTTAAAAAACGTTTAATGGAGATGGTAAATCGAAAAGATTTTTATTCATTTGTTCATTATGCAGGTTTAAGGCCAGATTTGCTGGGTAAAAGTTCTGATGCCTTATTTGGTAATATAAGTATAGATGCAGCAAGATTTGAAGATTTTGAAATCGCTTTAATGAAAATTGGTAATTATGATATAGGACGAGAGAAAGCCATTTGTGATGCAAAGCTAATTGAACATCTGAAAGCGGGAAAAAATTTGGATGATTTTGAACTGCCTTTTAAGGAATATTGGTTACAGCCGGTTAATCCAGAAAATGAGAGAGATCGTGATTTTAAAGATAGAAAAAGAATTTTTCTTGGGTATGAAATGTTAAAGGAAAATCCGGTTATTAACCTTTGTGATTGGCAGTTTTCAGATTTTAGCGGAGGTTATGGACGTTGTCCGCTTGAATGGGAGGGAATTCCTCGTGATGTAAAAAAAATGGTTACAGAGAGATTTGAGTATAATTTTAACAACCCTCGGAATTGGATAGATACACCACAATGGAAAGCTTTAGGGTTTGCTGAAGATAAAACAGGAATATCTGAAGTGCAAGCTTTCGTTTCTGCATCTGCTACCACCAATAAGTGCGGTGCATATCATCCATATCATTTATATAATGTGGCTCTTTATTTTTATGAAAAAGCAACTATACAGGAAAAATTGGAGACAGATGGTATTTTGCATATTTTGGCGAAAAAAAGGCCACGTGATTTGCCTATAGAGGAGCAAGAAACGCTTGATAAGCGCTATCATGATGCATTGAAAAAGGATTTTGATAATCATGATTTGCAATATTCAGATCGATTGGCACTTTTATGCCTTGCTGATCGGAATAATCTGTTTAATTACGATAGGCAGTATTACTGTGAGCTTTTGGTAGGAAAAGATGGAAAAGGCGGGTTGCTGAAAGAAATTGATGATTTATCTTCATCGCCGGCTGATGATTATTTGCAGTTATTAGATAATCATAATCGTATACCTGATCCGGATTTGCGTGCAAGAGTGATAAAATCAACAGCTTATCATTTATGGCAAAAATTTGGTGCTTATGATGATGTTTATGGAAACGAAGCCGAACGGAAAAAATTCATCAATCATATCAAAAAATTTAAGGGTTCAGAGAAATTTGATAATATTCCAGAAATCGATCAACAGCAATTGCTTAGAGAGCTGGCAGATTTCTCTAATGCGCAAGCTGAACTTTGTGATGTGATACGGCCAAAGAGTATGAATTTTGATTCATCTAATGTTTTAATATCTGCTTATGGCTTAGAGGCTCTTACCGAAATGATGCATAAGGGAACACTTAACCGTAATGAAGTGGTGGAAGTGTTTTTAGGTGAGGCAACTCTGGAAAATATGGAAAAATTAAGCCAAAGTTTTTCTTCAAAGGCACGGCGAGTTTTGGGAGAAAGTTCTAGCGATTCCTTAAAACGCGAGCTCACTGCAGAAAAGCTGCTTGCCTTTCGTAAAGAATTTGAGGCGGCTCCGTTGCCTGCTAAAGCTGCAATTTTGCATATCTTTATGGAGGGAAATGACTGGGAAAATTATTTTGATAAAATTTCAACGCAGTTATTTCAAAATTCCGGTACCGAATTGGGGGAAATTGGTAAAAAGTTTTTACATAGTTACATCGCTGCAAGACCAGATAGCGAAAGATGTTTCTATTTAATGGCTATACAGGCTGCTGCGAATAGTCAGGAAATGACGATTTCTGATCATAATAGTCTCTATACGGCTCAAGAACGTTCTCTGGCACGCGGAATGCGATTGTTTTTAGAAAATTCTGGTCCGGCAGGTGTAAAGTTGGCCCAGGCGATGAGTTCATATCAAGATGTGCCAGCTTTTATTCGTGATGAAATGCAACTTGCTAAAAATCATGCTAATCCGCCAGCTCGATGGATTGTTTTTGACTGGATTAAGCAAACGCATTCCGAACAGCTGTTAGAACAAGGAAAATTGGGAAAATTATTGGGCTCTGCTTCCTTTTTTGTCACTTACCAGATGCACCAACCCAATCAAACCGATAAAGTTGTTAAAATTTTGCGTAACGGTTCGGAAATTTTGGCAGATAGAGAATTTAAAATTTACCAAGAAATGCTTGGGGTGATGAAAAAAGAGTTTGTCGGTATAGAAAGCTTTAACCGACTGGTGCAAAATGCGGCAGATATGGTACAGGTGGAGACAAATTTATCTATTGGGCAAAAGCAAGCGTCGGATGCAAAAAAACTCTATCCGCAAACAGTAACCGCAGATAATATGACGTTTAATATTCAAGTGATGGATTGGGTGGCTCACGGGGATAATTTCGCAGTGATGAATGAGGCTAAAGGGCAAAACTTTAATGAACTGCCGCAGAATATTAAAAAAACAGTGGCAAAGGCTGTCTTTACCACAGAATTAGCTAATATGCTTTCTGGTAAAAGATTTGATTCTGACCGGCATGCCGGACAATATAAATTTGATTTGGAAAATCATACTATTGGTGTTTTTGATACAGGTTCAATGAGCATTGTCGAACCAACTGAAAAAGAAAAGGAAGTGCTGGGGGCTGTGTTGGCACAAACAGCTAAGGCTATCAATGGTGAGGAAAATATGGGCGTCATTCTCTGCCGTGAAATTGATAAAGGTATTGCTCATTACTATCGTGATGAAATTAATAGCGGTTTGCCTATACCACCATATTTGAGTGAATTTCAACGCGGTCTCTTAGCCTTAACTGATTTTCATAAAGAGATTCCTCCAAAGGAATTGGCACTTTGTTTGGTACAGGCATTGAATAATAATCATCATCGGCTAGATCCGGCAATATTTAAAGGATTTGTATCTGGTATGGTTCGTTTTTCAGAGGCAAAAGATGAGAGTGCTATCAAAAAAGTTGTTCATGCCGCTAAAATAATTGAAGATATTAAAGCAGAGGCAATGCAACCTGAAGCTAGAGCCGCGGAGAAAATAGGTAGAATTGTTTTTAATGCAGTTTGTCAGCAAGATACTGTTGATTTTTACAAAATAGCCGTTGACCAGGCAATACATCTTGAAGATAAGAGATTGCTTAAGCTCTTAGACAACAAAACAGGAAGAATACATTTTGCAAAAGGGATGCTGAAAGCTGCATTTAATAAATATAGCCCAGAATATGCGTCTGCAGCTGATAAACAACAGATGGGCGTATTGCTCCATCAAGTGCTTGAGACGGCTGTGCGCCAGAAAAAATTAAAACGTCCTGTTTCTGTGACTGAAATTTTTATGCAAAAAGCAGCCGAATTTCCTGATGCCGGTGCGTATATGCAAAATATTGCTAAGGCGGTGCAAATGGTATCAGCACAAAATATATCTGATATGGATTCAGTTATTTCTTTGCAGAATTTTAAGAAGGCTGTTGTTTTGGGAACGCTTTTAGATTGTGATGTGCGAAAAGGGTACCAAGAGGCCTTAAAAAAAGCTCCTGCTTCCAGTTTTGTTACTAAGACATTACGGAAAATTGATGTTCTCTCTCTGGTTCCGGCTAAAGCTACTAGATATGTTGCGAAATTTGTTTTAAAAGATGTGGCACCAACCTATTTGCAGATTATGGATAATTTTTATGCCTATCATCGTGATGGCATTAAAAAGAGAGTTAATGATAGATTACACCAAGGGGTACGGGCTTTAAAGAACTTGATGGCTCGTAATCATAAAGGGGTAGAACTGTAAGGTTTAATGGGGGGGTTCTTGTAATAGATTAACTATGCCGTAAAGCGAGTTTAATTCCTGTTCGGTCAATTCTGCTCTGGTGAAGATGTTATTTACATTTCTTAATAATGTTTCTGTCATTTCTGTTTTAATTTTGGGATTTTGTTTAATTTTGCCATCTAGCATATTGATAAAATTAAATAATTTTTCTTTATTAATGACAGTTCCTCCGTTGGTTATAAATCTTTTTCCGGTAACATCTATGGTGGTTTTATAATATTCATAGCAGACAATCAGCACCGCTTGTGCTAAATTTAATGAGGAATGTTCGGGATTGAGGGGAATTTCAATAATCTTATCCGCTAAAGAGATATCTTCATTTTCTAAACCTGTGCGTTCACAACCGAACATAACACCCACTTTTTTATCAGCAGGCCATGTTTGTGCGGCATATTCTGCGGTTAGTACGTCTTTGACTTGATGGCGCGGACGCGCTGTTGCAGCGTAAACTACTTCTAAATCTTTTAATGCCTCTTGGGTGGTTGGGTATAGTTTGGCGGTGTGTAGAATTTCTTCTGATTTTGCAGAGGCTCGTAGAGCATGCTCATCTGTTGGTAATTGCTCTGGTGAGACAAGGCGTAACTCATCTATACAGCAGTTTTTCATTGCACGAGCTGCCATACCGATGTTTTCTGCTAGTTGCGGCTTGACTAATATGATACTCGGTTTACTCATGGCTTCTTCTGGTTAGTGACTTCTCATGTTCATATTGGTGTAAATCATTGTTTGCTGTTTGGATTCTTCATAATCTTTTAGAATCTTGCGTTCTGTTAAATTCAGAGCGGTTGCTAAATCCACTTCTACATGGTTTTGTTTGGCTTTTTCTATCGCATCAGGTCCAAGGACTAATTCTAAGTCTTTGGAACTTAAGTTTAATTTTTGCTGTAAGTCTTTTAGGTTAAAAAATTGTTGTCCTTGATGGTTCTGTGTTAGGGATTTGAGCATCGTTTCTGCTAGCATATTTTTGCCATTGTTTAAGAAATTAGCACTAAATTGCATGAAGGGATATTTTTTTTGCAGAACTTCTTTGATGGCATTTAGGGCGGTCCAATCTATGTTTTCGGTTTTAAACCAGCTGTTATCTTTAACATGGTTAAAGCGTTGTGGAGATTGGAGAACTTCTCTTTGTGGTGCTGAGTGTGTTGTTGTGTTATGTTGTTGTTTTAGTGCAGCTTTGGTTTGTTCTGCTATTTTATTGGTAGGACTTTTGGGAGAGGAGGGGGCCGGTGTATCTTTTGCCAGTGCTTTATTTAAATCAGCTTGATTGATGTTATTGCTGATAAAATATTTTATACTTTCAGCAGAGGTCCTTCCGCTTTGTCCTAGTGCTGCCATTAGTTCATAGGGGCGATTGATACAAGATAAGACAATGTCATAAGTGTTTTCTCCATATTTTGACTGGAGGTCATTAATGGCAATTTCTGGGTTATCAATGCTTAGTAAGCCTTTAGCCTTTAATCTTTTGAGCATTGCCAGCGCTTTAGAAATTTTTGCATCTGTCTGCATTTCTTGTTTTGTGGACATTGCTTTTCTCCCGTAATTGGTTGACTATAGTCTATATTATATAAAATTTTATACTGATTGTCAAGTATAACTGCCTTTCCTGAAAGAGGGGGAAAAATCTCCCCCTCTTTTTGATAACTTTATTTTTCTAAGTTTCTGAGAAACTTGTTTAACAATAATACGCCAAAGCCAGAAGCACCTTTGGTATACATCGGTTTTGGTTTTGAAAACATATCCATACCGGCGATGTCTAAATGGGCCCAAGGTGTTTTGTTGGGTAAGAAGTTTTCTAAGAAGCAAGCCGCAGTTATTGAGCCGGCAGATCTACCTTCAGAGATGTTTTTTAAATCGGCAATGTCAGATTTTACCTTTTTACGATATCTGTCGTTGATGGGGAAACGCCATAATTCCTCGCCACTTTGTTCGCCGGCTATGGTTAAGAGTTCTGATAAGACATCATCATTAGAGAATAGTCCTGCCATTTCATCTCCTAAGGCAACTACAATTGCACCGGTTAAAGTGGCTATGTCGATAATTCGCTCAGGCTTATATTCTTTTTCTACATAGGTTAAGCAATCACCTAAAACTAGTCTCCCTTCTGCATCGGTATTTAATATTTCTACGGTTTTACCGGATAGAGAGGTGACAATATCACCTGGTCTGGTTGCTGTTCCGGAGGGCATATTTTCTACCAAACCGACAATGCCGACAAGGTTCAAATTCAGTTTTTGTTGAACGGCCGCTTTTAAGCTTGCTACCACAACGGCAGAGCCAGCCATATCTTGTTTCATATCCCACATACCATTGGCGGGTTTTAAGGATATGCCACCGGCATCGAAGGTAACGCCTTTGCCGACCAATGCGACATCATAGCCTTTTTGCTTTTTATTGCCATTATATTCTATGATGCAGACATAGGGCTCATTGATTGAACCTTGGGCTACGGAAAGTAGCATATTGAAGCCTTTTTTCTTTAATTCGGTTTTGTTCATAATAGTTACTTTTAATCCTAAATGCTCTAAACGCTTGATATCATTAGCGTAAATTTCTGGTGTTAGTTCGTTTGAGGGTTCATTGGTTAAATCTCGAGCATAACGAACTGCGTTGGCTAGTGCTGCTGTTGGTGCATAGTCTTTTTTATCCAGTTGTTCTTTGGCCGTAAAATTAATTGTTTCCAATTTAGGAAAATCGGTAGCCTTCTTTTGAGTGTGATATTTATCAAAACTATAGGATGAGAGTTCAAATCCTAAGCCCATTTCACGCATGATATCTTTTGCTTGGTATGGGGTTTTGGGTAAATGGCGCAAAAAAACAGTTGCGCTGGGGTAATGTTTAATTTTTTGCCATAAATTTGCACTCATAGTTTGTAAATCTGTGGGAGAGGCGTAGATACTTGGCCGTAATAGGACGATGACCTCCTTGACCATATCGAGTAATAAAATGTTTTCTTTTTTGCTGTTAATTTCATCTTCTCGGCTAACGAATGCTTTGAGCTTATTGTAGGTGCTACGGTCTATTAAACCGCCGGTTATGCCATAATTTAGTTGTTCGTTATCAGTGGATAGAAAAATTTTCACCATAGCATTGGTGGGTTGGTTAATGGTTATCTCTGTCATTTTATTCTCCTAAGTATATTTTCCTTCTCATATAATCGTCTTAAGTGGTGAAAAAAAGGTTAAAAAATCACCTTGACAATGCGTTTTATCGTGTTAATGTCGGTGAAAATTAAGTTTCTGGCTTTTATTGATGGTGATGTTATGATACTTTCAGCTATGCGAGCAAATATAGGTAAAGCGGCAATGATGATCCGTATGGGTGGGTTAGTGGCTTTTCCTACAGAGACAGTGTATGGATTAGGGGCAAGTATTCGCAACTCCCGTGCTGTAGCTGCTATTTTTGAAGCTAAAGGACGCCCAACATTTAATCCGCTTATTACTCATATCGCTGAAGCAGAGCAGATGAATGAATTTGCTGTTCCTGATAGTCGTGCGGTATTTTTGGCTCAAAAATTTTGGCCGGGCCCATTGACATTTGTGTTGCAGAGGAAGCCTCAGCAGGCATTTTTGGATTTGGTGTGTGCAGGATTGCCAACGATGACTATTCGTTGCCCAAATCATCCGGTAGCACTGGAGTTGATTGAACGAGCCGGTGTACCTATTGCGGCGCCGTCAGCTAACCGTTCACAGACTTTATCGCCAACAACAGCTGAGGCTGTATGGAAAAGTTTAGATGAGCGTGTGGATATTATTCTTGACGGGGGAGCGTGTTCTGTGGGGGTGGAATCGACGATACTAGACTTAACAACCCCTCAAGCGGTAATTTTGAGAGCTGGCGGCATTACTAAGGAAGATCTTGAAGACGCGTTACAAGAAACTGTTTATTTTTCTGATGGAAATCCGGATAAACCGACTTCTCCAGGACAACTTTCAAGACATTATGCGCCGGCTAAAACTTTTCGTATTAATGTAACCGATCCTCGTCCTGATGAGCTTTTTATTGCTTTTGGTTCTGGTTTTAATGGGGCGCAGCTTAATCTTAGTCCACAAGGAGATTTACGAGAAGCCGCGGCTAATTTGTTTGCCTTTATGCGTGCTGCAGATGAAAATAAAAAATTTAATGCTATTGCAATGGCACCAATTCCTATGGAAGGATTGGGGGTGGCAATTAATGACAGAATAAAGCGTGCTTCAAGAAGAGCTTAAGGTCCTTAAGTATTAGTTTGGAAATGTTTATCCTTTGGTTAAAAACTGTCTTTTAACTCTTTGATTTTGGACTCTAATTTTACTCTGCCTTGTTCAATGGCATTACCGAGAATGGCGCGGCTTTCAGTTATTTTTTCTTTGCCTTGTTCGAGTTTGTGATTGAATTCATTCATTAAGGCATCACGGTATTCTTCGGCCCAGGTAACCATAGAATCTATCACCGGACGGAGATTATATCCTAAATTGGTTAAAGTATAATCTACTCGGGGGGGAATTTGGGCGTATACGTGGCGTACGAGAATGCCATTTTCTTCTAGCATTCTTAAATTAGAAGTTAAAACTTTTTGGGTGATATCGCCTAGTTCACGCTTTAGTTCACCAAAACGTTTGGTTCCGCTCATTAGACATTCTATTATCTGGACTTTCCATCTATCTCCCAGCATTTTTATGGTCGTTTCAGCTAGTGTACGTGCAGAATTTTCCATTTGTTTTCTCCCTTAGTATCTTTGAGGTAATTTAGTATGCTTTTCTGGGTTTTTCAAGCCTTATTGTATGGTTATGAACAATATGTGGTGGTAAAATGTTGCTGATTGTATAGAAAATGCTTGATTTTTATGTGAAATTATGATATGCTTACCCTATTATATGGGTGTTTCCAGTTATCAGTATGTATGGAGTTCTTTATGTATTTGTTAATGTTGCTTGCAACCTTTATTTCTGCTATTTATGGATATAATCTTTCTCCTCGAGCTGATTATGATCGCGATGTTATTCGCAAAAAGGCTATGGCAATGGTTTACAAATTCATGTTTCAAGAAGATGCCGTACATAAAGTTTTGGTTCGTGTTTCCGATGGTGATTATCAAAATATGGGGCTACCAGCTTGGGTGGGGCCCGAAGACCAGGTTTTTGCTGATGTGAAAAAAATGAATGATACCACCCTTTATTATCGTGAAACCAATGGGACGGAAAATCCTTTCTATATGCGAGAAAAAGGTGGCGGAAATCAGGGAGCCGGCGCTAAAAATGGAGAGGAAGATGCTAAAAACTATCTTGGAGCAGGACGTCATTTCTATGACGGGGCAGAGATGGTCACTAAAATTATTTGCTTAAAAGATGGAACAGAGCTGACAGCTGATGGGCATGCGGAAAATTGTATGATGACCGTTGATGAAGAAGGGCATGTGACGCAAAGTTGTTGTCGCAGTTCCGGTCGGTATATGGTTACCTATAAAAAAATTGATGCGCGTTTTATTAATCGTATTCATCGTGGTGTTTCATTTGATTTTTATTCAGCAATTGTTAAACGGCCGTATACGGATAATGTTGGCATTATCTTGTGGGATGGTCATAATTGGCAGTTTAATGGCAAAATTACGTTTGAACCGGTGTATGCCGAAGATGAGCGCGAATGGAATAGTCAAAGTGAGCATCAAGATGCAGAAGGAAAATTGGTGGAGCCGTATCCGGTACGTTTGCGAGAAAGAAGTACGTGGACTTTGCCTAAAGACTTTTTTAAGGAAGATTATTTTATAAATAATCAAGGGAAGAAAATATGTGCAGATGGTTGTTTGTTTAAAATCAGGGGATTTTAGAACGTGTGACTTTTTAGAGGGAGAACAAAGATGAGAAATATGATAAAAATAGCCGGGCAGCGCGGAACGCTTATGATAGAAGCTATCGCGATGCTAGGGTTGATCGCGTTGGTTACGCCGACTCTTTATAAAAAGTCTGCAGAGCGTCTGCAAGAAATTCAGGATATTAATGTCGCGAGCCAAGCACGAACGATGAATAGTATTATTGAAAATTTTATCTATGCGAATTATAGTGATTTGATTGAGCACACTTCCTCTGGCACACAAACAGTTAAGTTATGCTATAATGGTAGCAGTGAGGCTAATGATTGTTATGACAAAGCTTATTCGACATATGTACCGTTTGGTTATACACCAGGTAAGCTTAAAACTTATGGCGAGCCGGAGGTTTATGTACATAATGATGAGAGTTCTTTAATCTCTTATATCGTATATCCTGCTGTGCAAAGTAATGGGGCAAAACGTGCTGCACGTGTTGCTTCGTTGGTTGGTGCTAACGGTGGAACGGTGCAAATTAGAAATAATAATACGAGTGTATATGGTACTGGTGGGGCATGGGAGCTAGATCATTCGCTGATTAGTGAAATGAATATGAATGAAGATGCGTTGGTCGAGAATTCTCTGGTAGTTACTTCTACTGAGCCTATTACAATGACTAATATGGATAGTGAAAAGTTTTTATACCGCGTTTTGCCAGAAGATGGAAAAGATTATCATAACCAAATGGTGACGGACTTATATATGGGCGGGCATGATGATAGCGAAACCCATTATAGTGGTGCATCAAAAGAATTTTATTCTATTTTTAATGTGCGTAAATTAACATTAAATACGAATTGTAATCGTGGACAGTTGAATTCTGAAGGTACAGCGACGGTACAGAGTTGTAATTTTAATCCGAGTGTGGCCGATTTGTACATCGGTAAGCCTGAAAATAAATTTGAAAATGGTGGTACGCTGGAAGGTCTTTCAGCTAATACTGGTGCAGCTTGGATTTATGGTAATTTATATGCTCTAAGTGAGAATTTTAGATTGCGGAATGATAGCGAAACAGGCCGTAGTGGTCAAGATATTATGGAGTTCGTACGTCATAATGAAGAAGCCGAAAATTATGATGGTGATTTTGAAGTGTTTAGTGCTAAAAATGGTATAAATGATGAGGCTCCTAATGCTATTGTGTCTATGATTAATGGTTTTGTGCAGGCTCGAGAAATTAATGGTAGTGACCATGATTTTCTTGTAGGTGGTGGTTATAGAAATAATGGTGAATTATCAACAGATTACTATATTCATGCTTTGATGGAAGGGGATAATCAAACCCTTAGATTAAATACGCCAGATTCTGCAGCTAGCGGACCTAATATGACTACTGAAATTAATAGGAAAGGCGGTACGGTCTATATCGGAGGAAGTAATGATGAGGAATTTAGCAAAGTGTTTATTAATGATGCCGGAGGAGAATTAGCCGCGGGTAAAGATGCTGGTTGGATGCATGCAACCGATAAAGATGGTAGTGCAAAAGTTCATCTTTTGAGTGGTAATAATTGGGGAACAGGAGCTGATGAACGTATCTTTTCAGTTGGTGATGAAGAGGATAAATATAGCTCCGGCAATATGATTTATGGCGATAGTTCTAAAGTCAGTTTGCGTGGCGGTCAGCTTAGGGTTTATAATTATACTGCTGATGATGGAGATAGCTTGTTAGGAGGAAGCGCTCGCTTGAGTGAATTAGGAGATACTGAAAATTCAGCTTTGACCGGAGCTACAGCCATTCTGTCAAGGTATACAGACATTATGGGAGCAACTTTCTTAGGAAACCAAAGCATGGTCGAAAATGTTGGTGATGATTATAGTCCGATGGAACATTATAGCCGTAGTAGCTGGACGCTTGGAGTTGCCGGTTCTGCATGGGTGGATGATATGTTATGGGCTCGTCATGCATGGTTTAGAGATGCAGGCTTTAGAGAGTTGCATGCAGGGTTTACTAATTATGATAAGTATAGTACGGCACCCAAAACTGGTATGTTGAATGCATATTCGGATAAAGTGGTGATTAGAGGTGGATCATCTGTTAATGCTGATACTACCGACGATGAGGCAGCTTTTGGTGAGGGTGTTGATACAATGATGTATGTTGGAGAAAGAAATGCAAGTCCGACAGTTAGATTTGAGGATTTGTCCGGCGCAGGGTTGGAAATGAACCAAGGTATTGCTAAGATTGGTACTAAAGAAAATTATTTTGAAGCACAAACGGCTCAACCTGGTGAAGAAGGACGTGCAGGACTGGCACGAGTGGTTGGTAAAGATAGAGTTGAAATTTTTACATCTGATAAAGATGGAGATTCCAGTGTCGTCAATATTCAAAACGATGCGATGATTTTTAATAAAAGTTTTCAAGCTGGGTATCCCAATACGATTGACGCAAAAGCGCAGCATTTTTCAGTCCAGACAGCTCAGCTAGGGGCTGCTGATGATGAAAAATTGACGCATACGCAATTTTATATGGATAGTTCGCGTGTTTTGACAAGAGATGTCACTATGGAGGTGTGGAAAGAAAATGAATTTGTGAATCCGACATTTCGGGTCGTTCCAGATCTGGGAAAAGAAGGGGCACTAAAAGATGAAAGCGATGCCAATGTCAATATGCGTGGAACTTTACATGTGACGGGAAATAATATCATTCATGTTTCTTCTGGTGATGAAAATACTGCTGGTAAAAACGATAATGAACCACGCGCTATGCTAGAAGTTGATCCTCAGCATATTCAAGTGTGGTCTAAAACTGGTAGCTCAGATAGTGATAGTTATTCGGCTCCAAGTGGCGGAGACAGTTATTATGCTATGGTTAAAATTAATCCATATGATGTTTCAGGGGCGGCTAGAGATGAAGGTTCTGATAGTGCTTCGGTTTATATTCGCCGTGGAGCTATTGAGCTTGAACAAAGCAGAAGTAGTGGTGGTGATACAAACTGGGCGGCTAATGAAGGGTATGGTTATATTATGGGTAACCGTTTTGTCTCAAATGCTGATGGGGTAGAGGTTCCTGTGAGGGAAGGAGATCATGGTACGCAATATGATCAATATATGGTTAACCCCGCATATACTTCAGTTATGCACGATATTAAGCTGACCACGCGCGGTGGGGCGCGGTTGAGCGATATTCTGCCAGATTATGTTCTTAAAGGGGTTTATAATGTTATTAATAACTGTGATGAAGGTACGACAGGAGCAGTTGAGTGTACACGTCAAAATATGGATGCATGGGCAGATGCTTATGTGGGTATTGTGCCGTATGCTTCATGTCCTCCTGGGTATAATAATATGGCAACACTTATCCCAATTTCCTTTAATATTGGTGTGGCAGGGGATTTGATAAAAGAAGCACGTGGTGGAGATTCCAGATTGGTTGTTTCTTCAAAACGGCAGGCAGCTTTGGTTGGCAATGCTGGTGGACATTATGAACAGATTGCTTATCCGGCCTTTGAGGAAGTTAGTAGTGCGGTTTATAATGAAATTATTAATGAACAAGGGTCTTTTAATGATGACTTTTCTAGTAAGATCTATAGCAAATCTGAAGGCTGGTTTATGGGATTTAAGACCAATTTTGAGGATAATGAAGGAATTTCTCCTACAACCCATGTTGCGAGTGTTTCTCCGGCAACCGATGATCCTAAACGTGCCATTTGGAAAAAAACCGAGGGGAGTGAAGAAAGTTTTATTCCAACACCAATCTATTTCCAACAAAATACATGGTTGAAAACAACTCTTGATCCTGATAGCCAGAAAGGGTGGAAAGCCTATATGGGATTTTTGTATGATAAACATGAATGGGATATTAGTTGGGGCTTGAATCGTCCGGTTAAAACTCAACATAATGCTACACAAACCGGTGCAGATGATTTAAGCGGGAATTATGTGTGGAATCTTTTCCCTGTGCCAACGAATACTATTGAAGGACATGCCACTGTTTATTGCTATTTTGATAGAGCTAAATTTAAAGGAGGCTGGGAGAATATGGTCGATGATATAGATCAGCTTGGTGCTCTGAAAAATGAGGGTAGCGCAACCTTTAGAGAATATCCGAACTTTAATAAGCCTGCCGATTATATTAAGCGGTTGAATGATCCTACTTTGAAGTATACAGATCCATGGTAGGGGAGGCATTAAAAAAATTGCCCTATGTCAAATAGGGCAATTTTTTTTGCTGTCTACAGCTTTCTGAAGAAGAGATTCCAGTTGGGAAAAGGTGTTTAGGTGTTTCAATCCTTTAATGAAAAAACTGCCACCTTGAGGGAAGTAGTCAACTGATAAGATAATGAGGTCATTGACTTCGATAAAGACAAATTGCTGAAGGGTCAGCGAAGTGTTTCGTCCTGGCCGTACGATAAGTTGGGCACTCAGCAGTGGACGACGCAAAGCATCCCACTCAGAATGGGATAGCATAATATCGCTTAGCTTTATGGCAATACAATCAGCAAAAAAGCGAATAAACTTCACATGTGCAGTCACGTTAATTTCAATTTGTTTCATAATTTAATTTTATTTATATGTTAATAATCTTGTTTTTCGATGTTGTTATATATAATTAATTTTTTTTTGTCAATCTTTTTTGTGTAAAAGAGGTAAGAAAAGTTTTCCCAATTATGTATTTTGTGCTTGACTATGAAAAATATTTATCTTAGAACGGATGGCGGTGGGGGTCCTTAGCTCAGTTGGTTAGAGCCGGCCGCTCATAACGGTCTGGTCGTAGGTTCGAGTCCTACAGGACCCACCATAATAAAAAGAGGGAAGATATACTTCCTCTTTTTTTCTGTTTTAAAGGGGGCGAGAAAGCCCAATGTTTGCGGGTGTTTGCAAAAGTTTCTTTTGAGCTGACCAAGATGTCACTTTTGATGGTTTTGTGCTTATGGCGCGCGGAAGTGGCAAAATAGATACTTTTGGTTTGAGCTCACTCAGACCATTTTGCCCTGATAATACTAGCTTCTTACCTGCCCAAGTTCGTATCCCATATCCTCGCTACTCTTGAAC
>JAFVFB010000003.1 GCA_017475705.1 Alphaproteobacteria bacterium | reverse complement strand
AGATTAATCTTACAATTAGTTATCTATCGCACTAAAAATCCCAAACATCCGACATTCTTCGGAGATAATAAAAACATCGCCAAATGTATTGACGTTCAGCCTGATACCGTTAGAAAGGCAATCGCTAAACTGGTTAAGCTGGAATATTTACAACTAGGCTATGATAAGCAAGGACGCCGCCATATGGTCTATACCGGTAAAGAATTTGCACCAATTATTGAGAATATGAATAACGTTGATAAGAAATCCTTGAGAGATGATAAGGAATATTATGAAAGAGAAGCCCAATATTCCGCCCATGAGCTTGAATTGGCTCAAATCCGCATAGAGACACTGGAAAGAGAAAATTCATTGCTACAGAGCAAACTTTTCCAAGCAGAATTAAGAGTTATGCAACTGGAAAACATCTTCACCGCTCAAGGTGTTACCAAAGAGCAGATTGATATGATGATTGAGAGAATGGAAAATCAACGCATTACCGCATAATTTATGTAAATCTGCAATGATATTGCATTTTTGCATAAATTTAGTTGGCAAAATGCTTAACATATTCATTTATCATTATTATCATCTTCTTTAATAATAGCTTGGTAAAATACTGTATATCTTGGTGGGTGAACCATTGTAGCAACGCCACCCTGCAATTTCCATCCTTCCTTTAATTTCTCATTTACCCACTTGCAAAGTTCTTCTAAATCTGGCGTTGATAAAACATCGTATTGCATTTAGTATTACCTTTCTAAAATCTAATTATTCTGCTGTTTTACTTGTATTGATTGTAATTAATATATTTTTTGCTATTTTGACAGCATTCCATCCGGCTGTCCGAAAACCATAGGTGGATTTTAATGGTTTCGGATTGTCTAATATCACAATAGCTGCATATTTCCTGTTTTTATCTTCAAAGTGCCCTAAAAATGTTGTTACAACCTCTTTATCAAAGCCTTTATCCGTAGTTGCTGTTATGCCATAAACATCTACACCACCAATATTAGCATTTTTTACTGTTCCTTGCTTTACATTGTTGCGCAGTTCTTGTTTTAACTTTTTATTTTCATTAAGCACAGATGAATACTTTTTAATCAAGTGCTCTGGCGTAATATCTTCATTAATATTAATTTTTGAAAAATTAGGATGATATTGATTATCAATATTGTAACCAACTGAAGCTATTTCTACGATTTGTGATGATTTCATATTTTGGATTATAAAAGCACCGCCATCAGCCTTATATGTATCAATCCCTGTCTTCAACATATTGAGATTATTTTCACATACATCTTCTTTTAAGGAACAGGTATGTTCAATACTTCTGAACCTGTTAATCAAACAGCAGCTTGATATAACCAAAATAAGAGATAAAATAAATAACTTCTTCATTAACTTACTCCTATTAATATTTTAGTCGCAATTAATTACTATTTGACCAAAGCCAGACATTCATTTTTCATATTGCTATCCTTAATGCTATAACAATAGTGTTTGGAAGAGCCAACTTTTGCTAAACAATAGTTTTTCTTATCATTATCCTTAATATTGTAGCAATAATGCGTGCTTTTATCCTGCATTGCCAAGCAGTTATTTTTGGCATCATTATCCTTAATATCGTAGCAACTAGCTTTTGCTATCATTGGTATCAAAATTAATGCAGATACAATCAAAATCTTTTTCATAGCTTTACTCCTTTACAATAAATCAATTTTTCTGCCACCGAGCGAATTTTCCGTGCTACTGCCTGATGATGTTGAAACAGAAGCACTTACGGCATTTTCATTTGCCCAGTCTCTTAAATCCTTAAAATCTTCTTGTCGCATTTTTGCCATTGGCACCATTCTTTGTAATACTGCTTCAAAGTCTTCCATTGACAAATCTGCCTTTGCATCACCATTTGTTTTGCGTGCGTATGCCTCCATTAATGAATCCTTCACCCATGCTTCAATTTCCGCACCGGCAAGACGAACACTTGTACCTAGATTTTCTTCACCAGATAAACGTGCTAATTTATCCAAATCAAACTTTTTAATATCTCTGCCTAATTTTCCGATATGAATTTCTAAAATCTTTTTACGTTCTTCATAATCAGGCAAATCAACAAAGAATATTTCATCAAAACGACCTTTACGAAGCAATTCCGGTGGTAAATTACGGATATTGTTTGCGGTTGCAAATGTAAACACAGGTGATGTTTTATCTTGCATCCAAGTCAAAATGTTACCAAATACACGAGACGATGTTCCGCCATCATTAGCACCGCCAGCCATACCTTTTTCAATTTCATCAATCCACAACACGCATGGAGCAATAGCTTCAGCAGTTTTGAGAGCTTGTCTTATGTTAGCTTCAGAATCACCGACATACTTGCCGAATATTTTACCCATATCAAGTTTCAAAAGTGGCATATTCCAAGCACTTGCAATACATTTTGCGGTCAAAGACTTACCACAACCAGGGATACCTACTAATAAAACGCCTTTCGGAGGGTTCAAGCCAAATGCTTTGGCATCATCAGAGAACGTCTTTCCTCTTAATTCCAGCCATCTCTTTAAGACATTCAAACCACCGACATCATCTAATGACAATTTGTTCTCAACATATTCTAAAATACCACTTTTACGGATAATTTGTTTCTTTTCGTTTACAATGCTTTTAATATCCTGCATGTCTAACCGATGGTCTTCAACCAAAGCTCTGGCAAGACAATTTTCTATTTCGGCATAGGTTAATCCCAAAGCAGCATTGGTTAAGGCTGATAATGTTTCTATTGATGTGTCAACAGTTACTCCTTTTACATCTTTGTATTGATTTACAAATTTATTAACTTGCTCACTGACTTCTTGTCTATTGGGCAACGGATAATCTAACACCGTTATTTCTGAATTAATGCTGCCGCTGATTTCAGATGTGGTTGATACCAAAATGCAGTTGCATCTATAACCGTTTGTGCGGATATTCAATGCAAACTCCTTTAATCTGCGTTGATAAATTGCTCCTGATTGTGGATTTGCCATAACCGGCACAATGTCATAAAATACAAATATTGTCGGTTTGTCTGTTTTTGCCAAGCTCTCACATATATCTATGGCTTTTTTGGGTTCAACCGTTCCGGCATCAAACTGTTTATTATCAGATTTAAGCCCTGAAGCAATACTCCAAGTTACCAAATCATGCTTTAATGACTTAGCTACCTCTCTTAAATCCATAGAAAGTCTGTCTTCCTCCGTTGATTTAATTAAAATCAATGGGTAGCGTGCTTTTAAGTAGTTTTGCAGTTCATCAACAAATTTCATTTTAAGTCCCCTTATACCGATTGTTTATATAAACCTGTTATTTGTACATTATCCCCTTGAATGATTACTTCCGTATTCAACCAAGGCTTTAATTCTTCTTTTTTTATTCTATTTCCATTTAATACTAACTTCTTACCATAAAACGGATGCGGTAATTCTTTGTTATATCTGCCAAGCAAAGCGGCATCTACTTGATGTAATATCTTCAATTTGCTACTATCCGCTTTAATTTCCCCAAACGTATAACCGGAAAACAGTAAAATATCCAAAGTGTTATCAATTAAATTAAGTAATTGGCTTATTGCTTTTGATTGCAATAAAGGCTCACCGCCGGTTAGGGTTATGCCACGAATAGCTGATGTTTGGTTAATTTGTTCGGCTAATTTAGTGATTTCCAAATCAAAGCCCCCCTTCAAGTCATGCGTTGACTGATTAAAGCAACCATCACAGTTTAACGAACAACCTTGTGTCCAAATAACGAAACGATTGTCAGGTCCGTTTGTCGTTGAGTTTTCAATGATATTATGCAATTTAATGGTGTCTATCATAGTTCAATCCTCTACTACATTGCATCCGTTAACATTGCACATCATTTTCTTTTGACCTATTATGTTACCTTTTTCATCGTATAGCGTTCCTATACCGATACCGTATTTAAAATCTGCTAAAAATTTCAGTTGACCGTTTTCATAATAGAATTTAGTGATTCCCTCTGGTTTATCATCTATT
>JAFVFB010000037.1 GCA_017475705.1 Alphaproteobacteria bacterium | reverse complement strand
TGACAATATTGATGGTAATGGCCTTGGGTGTGCATAACGCTTCGGCGCTTATTCCTTTACCGGTGGTAGATTGGCCGGATTTGAAGGAAAAAGCCATGCAAACGTTACAAGAAACTATTATGTCAGAGCTAAGGTCTCAAGGCAATCAAATCTTGTCTAAAAAAATGACGGACTTAGGTTTTGGTGAAATGGCTGGTAATGTGTTTGGTCCGGTTTTAGGCCCGATGCTTGAAAATAACCCGTATCTGCAACAGCAGGAAGGAAGTTTAGGCAACTTGGAAGATGTTGCAAAGGATAAGGCTAAAGGCACCGGAGAATGCTATTTAGAAGCTCAAAAGGCCCAAATGGAAGCTACCCAAAAAGCCAAAGCTGAATGCAAAGAGAAAAATCCGGAAGATAAAGTTGCGGAACAAAAGTGTATTGAAGATGCCAAAGTTAAAATAAAACAAGTTAAAAAAGACGCCTTAAAGCTATGTAAAGAAGAAATGCATAAAAAGGCAGCGGAAATTTCTGCCGCAGCTAAAAAGCAAGCCAAAGATATCGGCGATTCGATGAAAAGTGAATATAATCAAAAAATTCAAAATGTCAAAGACGCCGTTAAAGATGCCGGAAAGGATATCAAATCTAAAGTAGATAGCTTTAATTGGGGTAAAAAGAAAGATAAAGGTACAGATTCTTCAAATAATAGCGAGAATACCATTACTAGTAGTTCTGATAGTGTCGCTAATATAGGTAGTAATAGTGGCGGACATAATACCGTAAATATTCAAAAGCCTGCAATGACTACATACCAAACACCTACAAACAATAGAGGAATAGCGCAGTTATATGGTGATTATGATTACGGAGAAAAAGATGAAGTGTATTACGTGGAGAATGAAGAAGGTTTGCGCTCTTTTTCTGTAACAAAACATAATGATTCTGGTGCCACACAGGAAATACAGGTTAACGTATACCCATCTGGAACAGTAATGTATTTCGATGGAGAAAATGAAATAAAAAATCCTACTCAAATTGAACAAGTTAATAATGATTTAAAGAACTATATATCAGACGCACATAATCTTTACTCTAAAGATTTTTATGCAAATCAATTAAATACTATTATTGATAATTATAATAAACAAGAACAATATTATCAGCAAACAGGTAAAGAACGTCTGCCTTTTGATGATTGGTCAGGGCAATAGAAGGATGAAAAATATGAAAAATGCAATATACATATTTAAGTTTTTTGCCCTTCTGCTGATGCTTAGCATAAGTTCTTCGGCGTTTGCTCAAACCACAAAATCGGCGTCGGCAGAATATAACGGTAACTATATGGGACGCACCGTTATTTCTAAATATTTGGCAAATTTTTGCGAAATTCCCGATGATGTAATTGTTGGCAAAATAGATGTTCTGAAAGATTGTTTGGATAAGTTAGCCGGCAAAATGCGTGACGATAATCAGCAAAATGCCCAAGATGGCGTTAAGGACTGGCGTCGCGTTTTAGGAGATACATGGAACATGGCTCTAACGCAAGCCGGAACGGCTTTGGCTAATAAAGATAACTATTATGATGACTACGAAACATTGTGGCAGAGCACCGAAAATACCAATGACCTTCATTTGGATCAAGCGGCAATGGCTAATGCAACAGAAAAACAGATGAAGCCTTTTTTGACCTT
>JAFVFB010000036.1 GCA_017475705.1 Alphaproteobacteria bacterium | reverse complement strand
TGAAGGCAATGATGTGGCACTGCCATATCTGAAGCTAGAAGCGCCGCAACTGCTAAATGTTCAGGTAAACGAAAAGCCCGACATAACCAAAGCTGGTAAGACCTATAAAGTGTATGAAGTTGTTGCGACAATGCGGCAAGAGATTGCCACAGTGAATGCACCGCAATCACAGTCTCAAAGTGTTGAATATATTGTGAAATATACGGCAGCACAAGAGGTAAAATTGGTTTCGGTCGAATATCGCAAAGGCTACAAGTGGTTTGAAGCACATGATAATATCCCCCTGACGATTAGGTATGTTGTTTATCGCGACCGTACTTATTCCACCGGCGAAGTTATTACCGACGAGTTCTGGAGCGGTGCCACCTCTATTGAACACGGAGATAGTATTTCCAATTTTGATGGGAGGTCAGTAAGAAATGTTTATAAAAGCTCAAGACCCACGGTTGATTTTTACTATCTTGGTGGTGGGGTTTCTTCAGACAGGAATTTAAGAAAATACCATGTATGTCATGGAAAAATGGCGGTTCCGGACCTCAGCCAATTAAACTGTAATATACACGATTTGGAATATACGATATCTGTACCCGGAGAGTGGGCTGATTATATTGGCTATGATGCCAAGTTTAACCCTGATAATCCGGTTGAGGATTGGTACACCCGAGATATCGAAAGAAGAAGTCTGGTGAGCCTTTTTTATCATAATAATGATTATATGCTACGAGCATATACTACAGGCATACGATTTTATGACCGGTTCCTTTATATTGATGGTCGGTTGATTGATTTCCTTGATGAAAAGATGACCTATGATCATCAATTCAAAGTGGATGATATTACCATGCCAACAGGTGAGCCTGCAAAAGTCTTTACCAATGAGTTCCGCTCTAAATATCTCGGAATGGACTTCTACAGTGCTTGTGTTGATACGGTATATCAATACACAACACCGCCGGAATATACTGAGTATATACCTTAACACTCTCAACGCAAAACACCGCAAGCTGAAAGCTTGCGGTGTTTTTTGATAATAAGCTGTTAGTTTTATGATTTTTCAGGAGATCGCTATCCACAGATACCGTATCCAGCGCTTATTATTGTTAAATAAACCGACTTTTGTTTAGGGAGGGAGATGAGAAATTATGAACAGACAATCATCGGTTTATTTGGGCTGACGGACAATCCGACCAAATTATATGGTTGGTTTTTCTTCATTGAGAGGGTGGTCTTAGATTATCCGAATAGTTTTAATAGCAATATTATAAAAAATAAAATGCAATATCTTGCTTCTGGACATAAATTACACAAAAATAATCTAATTGTCAAGTATAAATTTTAAATTTTTTTATATTTTTATCTTTTTATAATAAAATCAACTTATTATTCTTAGTCTCATGCTTTAACGCCACCAGCTCCGGCTGCTTTAGGAGCATTTGCATCTAAAGGCCAACGCGGCCGTGGTTTAAAATCAAGAGGAGAAACATAACCTTTACGGAAACGTTCTAACCCTGCCCAAGCAATCATCACTCCATTATCTGTACAAAAACGTATCGGTGGAGCGGCAAAAATTAAGTCATTATTTTCTGCTAAATTTTGTAGTTTGTTGCGCAAGTAACTATTTGCAGCTACGCCTCCAGAAACAACGAGGTGTTTCCCTTGCGGATAATTTTGTTTGAAATAGCAGATGGCTTTTCCTAATTTTCGACATAAGCAATCTGTTGCTGTGTATTGAAAACAAGCACAAATATCTGCAACATCTTGTGCTGGAATATCTGCATGCATTAAATTGTCATCCGGCGAATAGGTTTCTACAATTTTGCGTACGGCTGTTTTTAGACCGGAAAAGGAAAGATTGCAATCATTAGAGCCAATCAATGGTCTGGGTAAGGTAAATCTTTTTTCATTACCAGCGGCAGCTAATTTTTCAACAGCAGGTCCGCCAGGATAACCCAACCCCAGCATTTTGGCAACCTTGTCAAAGGCTTCTCCGGCAGCATCATCAATGGTGGTACCTAATCGCTCATATTGGCCAACGTCTTTTACAACTAAAATCTGGCAGTGCCCGCCTGAAACCAATAATAGTAAATAAGGAAACTCAACATCATTGCTAACGCGAGCCGCTAAGGCATGACCTTCTAAGTGATTGACAGCAATAAATGGTTTATTTAGAGCAATGGATAAGGCTTTGGCTGTCATAACTCCAACAATTACTCCCCCGATAAGTCCAGGGCCAGATGCTGCGGCAATCGCATCAACATCTTTTAAGCTTAGATTTGTTTTAGCAAAACATTGTTCTAAAATTCCATCTATGTGCTCCAAATGAGAACGAGCCGCAATCTCCGGTACGACTCCACCAAAAGCCTTATGTTCCTCCTGGGATAGGAGAGCTTCACCTAAAATTTCTTTATTTTCATTCACTAACGCTGCGGCTGTTTCGTCACAGCTGCTTTCTATTCCTAAGACAATCATTTTTCCATCCAAAAAGATTGAAGTTTATTTTTTTATTTTATAAACTATATTTCTAGAGAATGCAAATAACTATTTACAGGAGCTTGTAAAATGTCTGAAAAAGCAGTTAAAGTAAAGCAAAATAAGCCTTTATCAAAAAAGATGAAATGGTTTTGGCTGGTTTTATTAGTGATTGTTTTAGAGTTTGGGGCAATTGCTGCCGCGGTTAAAATTTCAGATTTGCGGACGAAAAGCGAGGGAAAATATAAAAACCTTGCTTTACAGGTATCAGAACAAAATTCTCGGCTCGAAACTTTGGAAAATTTACCTGCGCTGGTTTCAAACAATGCCCAAAAGATTTCTGCAACAACGCATACGATTAATGCTCTTTCAGAGAATTTGCAGAACTTAACGGCAGAGGTCGGCGGTAATAAATTTGAACAAATAGCACAAAAAATAGCCGTTGTCGCCCACCAGGTTGATGCTTTAGAAGAATTGAAAAATAATGATGTCTTGGCATTATGTGTTGCTCTTATTATTAAAGAAAATGCACTCTACCACCGTCCTTTTGCGCAAGAAATTTCTATTTTAGCAGAATTAAGCCATTCTGACCAAGAGATTGCAAAGGACATTGAGACTTTGAAACTCTATCAAAATAAAACGCTAGAAGATAATAATGAGCTGACAGGGCAATTTGCACAAATCGCAGATAATTTTAATTTCAAGAAAGCACAAAAGACAGAACAAGAAAACACTGTTTCAAGAAGCATTAAACTTATTAAAGAAACCGTTGCAGGAATGCATTTTGATAAGGTCGTTGTTCTTAAAAAAGAGCGCAAAACAGACCGAGAAAAACTTTTACTTTCCACCTTAAATGATTTGGTAAATTCTTATAACTACAGTGATGCGTTGGATTTTATTGCTCAAAATTCGGAATTTTCCGGCGTGGAAAATAAAGAGTTTTCCGCATGGCAAGAGAAACTTAAGCAACGAATTGCCTTTGATGATGCAATTTCGAACATCGTTGCTCATCAATTAAAGGCTATGCGTCAGGACTTGAAAGAGCAAAAAACTAATTTGCAAACAGAAAGTTCTATAACCGCATCTCAATCACCGGAAGAAAACAAAGAGAACAAAACATTAACGCCAGAAAATGCTGTGACAGTGCAAGAAGGGGCAGACATTCCTCAAGAGGAAAATTAAATGATTAAAAATATTATTAAAATTATTGCAATTCTATTGCTAGGACGTGTAGTCTTAGACCTCATTGGTATACAAAGCATAGCCCTCGGTGATAGCGTAGTTTCGATAAATCTTGCGCTGTTATACGTGTTTGCCTTTTGGGTTTTTGTAGAGATTTTTTTAGGGTTAATAAAAAAAGCTGTCTTATTGCTAAAAAATGATGTTCTTATCTCCAATCATGCCTATGAAAATGATAAAAATGCTGTCGAAACCTTGGTATCTGAGGAAGAAAATAAAATTGTTTTAACTAGAAATCAATTTGATGAAGCCGCAATACTTATCGTGAAAGCCATGAGTTCTATTACTTCTGGTTTGATGGAAGATGCACGCTTACAACTGGCTGAATTGCGCAAAATCATTTGTGATGATGCCATTGTTGATATTTTAAAACTTAAAATATATAAAGGTGAAAAGAATTTTGATAAGATGGAGCAGCTATCACAAAAATTGATGCAAAATGAAAATATCCAACTTGTCGGCATGAAAGCAGCCCTTGAAGCACAGCTAGAGAAAAAAGAATTTACAGAAGCTCTAAAAACTGTTAATCAGGCTTTTGAAGTACGCCAGGACTTATACTGGGTTATTAGCAGTGCCTTTGTGTTGCGGGCCAAAAATAATGATTGGCTTGGAGCGTTAGAAGTGCTAAATGCTGGAATCGAAAAAAATATTACCCCACCACAGAAAGCGGCGCGATTAAAAGCAATTGCTTTATATGAGCTTGCAAAGCAGGCCAGAGAAGAAAAGGATAATACTAAGTTTTTTAAGTTTATTACACAGGCCCTGCAAGAAAATAATCGCTTAATCCCTGCTGCATTAGATTTAGCTGATTACTATGTAAAAAATGACAAACAAATTCGCAAGGCCGAAAATGTTCTATGCAGTATTTGGTGCGAAAATCCCAGTTATGATATCGCAATGGCTTATTTGGCTTTATTTCCTAAAGATACTAAAGCTGAAAAGATACAGCGTATGGAAAAGCTCGCTCTATCAAACACAAAAAAGCCATCTCTTAATAACTTGATTTTGGCAGAGCTATATATTAATGCTCGGAAATTTGCTAAAGCAAAAACAGAATGCAATCTGTTTTTGCTTAAAAATCCAGCTACACAGAAAGTGGCAAAAATGCTGGATACCTTGGAGGAAAGACCAAAGAAAAACTCTAAAAAAACCTCGACTATTGTTGGTTCTATCAAGTCTCACCTCAGCCACTTAGGAAAATCTGAAGTGACAGAAAACTACGCTAAGGATTTTCAATGGGTTTGCGCTAATTGTGGCCATATGGCAGATAGTTGGCAACCTATTTGTCCTGAATGCGGCGAAGTCGGACGAAATTATTGGCACTTGTATGTTGATCATAATTTAAGTTCAATCGATGAAATTTAATTTTATATGCGAGCGATGATGATACTCAATGAGCTAAAGCAAAAATGGAACAAAAAATATCAATGTGTTCCTATGCAATTTAAAAAGCTAAAAACAATACCCGCAGCTGCTAGCGGTTTTAATACTAATATTGATGCTGTGTTAAAAGTTGATGGTAAAACTTTGGAAAAATTGATTACTCAATACCATATATCAACAGCAGAACTTAATGATATTCGCTTATCTGGGTTTCGTAGACCAGAAGATGTTATTTTAGGAATTGTAAAATGCTTTAGTAAAGGAATTGCTGAAGAATGGGTTAGTGATGATGTGGGTTTATATCAATGGCTATCCCAAAACCTGGGTTATCATCATCTACAAATGGGGGGACAGGGGGGAATTATTGCTAATGTATTAGCGTTGTTAGGTGTTCAAAAAGTTATTGCTCATACTAATTCGCATCCGGCTATGCAAGCCCAACAGTTTTTGGACCTAGATAATTTGCAAGCTTTAGATGAACACGGAGCCTTAAAGAAAGCGGTAGAAATTGCTCGCGCCGGTGATACTCCTCTTATCCATTGGATTATAGAGTTTGATAAAGGAGATCGTTTTACCGCGGAGAGGCAAGAATTTGTCTGCCCAAAATCTAACCGATTTATCGCCACCTATGACCCGATGAATATGAATTTAGTCATTGATGAAAACTTTATATCTTATTTAAACAACCATAAGGTTGCATACTTGCTGCTTTCCGGCTTTCATCCTTTGCTCTCATCAAATAATGGTATTGAGCATATTAAAAAAGCAGTTCCAATTATCAAGCAATGGCAACAACATAACCCTGAGATGATTATGCATTTAGAAATTGCTTCTACCCAAGATAAAGCTATTCGACAAGCCATTGTTGAGCATATTGCGCCACTTATGACATCTGCCGGATTAAACGAGCGCGAAACAATTGATTTACTTGAAATTTGTGGTAAAGCAGATTTGGCTGCTTTAATAGAAAAAGAAACCACAGCTTGTCATTTGTTTGATGCTATTTTATATCTTAAGCAGAAACTTGGTGTGGCACGACTACAATTACATATGTTTGGTTTGTATCTTACCATCCAGGACGAACGTTATCCTTTTTCAGCCCAAAAAAACTTGAAAGGAATGATGACTGCGGCGGTTGTCTCTTCTAGCAAGGCGTTGAATGGGGCTCTGCAAAAGTATGATGATTTGATGATAACGCAAGGAAATGGTGTCTCTGATGTCGGCTTAAAGGAACTTTCCGCATTGGCAGAAAAGTTGAATAAGCCAGAATTATTGCAAGATGGTGTCTGTAAACTAGGTGATGTTTATGTCAGCGCTGTTCCAACCATATTGGTAGATAAGCCAAAAACACTTGTGGGCATGGGGGACACAATCTCTTCTGTATCTTTATTAGCCGGTTGTTAACTTTATTTTATTTAAGCGAGAATTGTCTATTGACAAAAGATATGATTTAGGCTAGAATGTTGCTAATTTGAAATATTATTTATATATATATAATCAAAAAATGGAAAGAGTTTTAAAACAATTCAAGGAAGGGCTGCTGGAGCAACTCTTTCAGGAGCAGGCTATAAAAATTGACCTGCAGAACAAGTTTCTGTTAAAAGGGGGCATAGAATCCCCTATGTTCTTTGACTCTGGTGTGCTCGAAAGTTCGCCGAACAGAAGTAGCATTTATTCGACGTTTATCTTGACATTGAATTATGCTTATGCGAATACTGATGCTATTGTTGGTGTTGCCAGCGGGGGAATCAGTTGGGCATCCAGTCTGGCACACAGTCAGCTCAAGCCTTTGTTGCGAGCACATGCTTTTCCAAAGGATTATGGACTGTTTAATCAGATTGATGGGGAAATTCCGTTTGACGGAGCCAAAGTACTGGTGATTGATGATGTCATCACCTCAGGAAACTCGGCCCTGAAGGTTGTAGAAGCCCTCTGGAAAGGAAAGAATGGCAAACATGCAGAGATTGTCGCCTTTGCGTCTATCTTCGATTGGGACTTCCCTGCTGTAAACCGTAAGTTTGCATCAGCTGGAGTGCAAAAAATGCATGTGGTGTCGTTCAAAGATGTTGTGGAATTCGGCCAAGCACGCGGCTATCTGAGTGCAGATACGGCTAAGACATTGCGCCAGTTCTACAAAGCACAAAACTAAAAAAGAAAGACCTCGCAAAAGCGGGGTCTTTTTTTTATGGAAGAGAATACTTTAAAGAGAATACTTTACCACTGATGGTACCAATCTTCTCTTGGCTTAGCCTTAAAGCAGCCATTTTCATATCGACAAAGCGTGTTGTTGCCCCGTTTATTTTGTTCGCAAGTGTAGCCATCTGCATACCCTTCACAGTAAGGATTACTATTGTCGTTTATCTCTTTTAAGTCATGAGGAAAGAGCTGCAAGACGGTTTCATTATAAGTTTTTCTTGTACCATCTGGCATTTCTACTACAACTTCCTCAAGTATTCTTTGCGGTCCATATGCGTAAGCATAATAGTATCCGGCATTAGCAAAGTATATATACACTTCCTGGATAGGCTTGTGTTGATACTCAGTATCCCATAGGTTTGCCAATCTTCGAACTGTACCATCGTTACCATAATAGCTATGATCTTCATCATCCCAGCTACCATGTTTCCAATTGTAGGTCAGATAGTCATTTGTGCCTTCTCCTGTGCCATCCGGATTTTCAAAAGCAATCCTTTTACCTTCGTAATCGCTGCTCGAGATGCACATATTGTAGTGAGCACCAGGAATTTGTTTGCTTAACTTGCACTTATCACCAGCGTATACAAACATATAAATATCATTTACAGCTTTGCCACCAATAGATATTATCTTAGCACCATTTAATGGCTTTATTTGGAAATCTGTATCATATAGGTATTTTCCTGCATATGATCCACTGTTAATTGCAACTCTGGTAATTTCAGGTCGTACTTGTAGATAATATATGTCATCTCTATCTTCACCTACAATATTCAGTTTGAAGCATTGACGGTGAGTAGTCGTAGTTCCTGTCTTGACTTCAAATACATCGCCATCTTTGACCTTTATTCCTCTGTTACTTTTAAGTATAACATTCTTTATACCAGTATTACCGGAAATATTAAATTCTGCGCTGTCATGGCAATTCTTGTTCTGCCCACAGTAAAAATGCACATTATAACCACCACCATCATATGGTGTTATTTCTGTATTCGATGGATTTAACGTGCATTTGTCAACCGTGAAACTTAATTCTGTTTCATTATCCAATGGTGCTGGATTTATTGATAACGATGCATACCTACCAAACCATCCTGCATTTATTTTTTCCTCTATATTAATATTTACAGTTAAATCCTGAATTTCGTATTCTGTTCCGCATAATCTTTGAGAACAACCACTAGTAATCATACCCTTGCTATCTTTTGTAATATTGGTTGTTTTATAGGTGAGCTCACAGTTGTAATCTATAGTACCATCTTCATATTCTGTAATGCTGTATGAACCACAACCGTCTGGTTTGGCTTCATCATAGCCATTATACTCAAAATATTCATACCCTTCTGGGCAGATTTCTGTCGGCGCATGATAACAGGTCTTCGCGCCATCAAGAGAGGCCCCACCATCACCATAAGCATATTCACGAGTAGATGTCGCTTTAATCACACCATTCGGCAACGTGGTTACTTCTATTAACATGTCCCCACCTTTAGCATTTGCTGGGCTAATTTGCTCTATATCATCCATTAAACCAACTTTCGCAGATGAAGTCGTAATGTTCCTCCTGCCACCAGCCGATGCACTAAAGCTAATGTTGCTACCTACGCTCGCAGCCGCAGCTTCCGGCGTCTGGAACCAACCATCCGCACAGCTACAGCTGACAACACATCTCATATTGTCACCACATGCCATCATGTATTCTTTGGTGTCATGTTCCGCAAAAATGTCTTTGTATCTTGTTGTGCCTTCCGGCAATGTGGCAAAGCCATCAACATTGCTGGCACTTAATGTCATCTCACTGTAAGATACATCGTGCGAGCGCTCTTTTTCATTACACCCAACCGGAACTTTGCGCGTTGTAGCGTTGCTGCAAGTACCGCATGTTTTGGCCTTGCCCCAGGTGTAGAAACGGGCATGCACGAACCGTTCATCAGTATTATAATCTGTACAGGTGGTCGCGTTTGGATCGGTTTGGTCTTCACTATTTTCCCCAGCGCATCGATCATTAACGGTGAGGTGACAGAAATCGGCACCAAATATTTCGGTGTCATCTCTTAGACAATAACCACCGCTAACCTCACTGCCGCAGAGAGGATCGGCTTCTATCTTATTTTCATCTCCAACTGTAAAGTAGCTGGTATCGCACTCGCTCGGTTTGCCGCATTTGCAACCTGTTTGCTTCCAGCAGGTGAGGTCTCCTGAGCCGGTATAGTGATCTGCATCAACTGATTTTTCTGATATCTCAAAATATTGGCTATTCATGCTAAAGGTCTGATTGGTGCAATAGCCACTCATACACTTGCTGACACGATAGCATGTATTCCCTGAGGCCTGTGATGATACGACATCAAAGAAGGTGCTATCTGGGTTGCTGCTGTATGTCCGTGAGGCGTTACACGTACCACGATAACAAGTTGTGCCGGATACTGTTGATTGTGTGACATCAAAGAATGCTGTATTCGGGCTGACGCTATAGGCTCTTCTACCACATCCTGTTGCACGATAGCAGGTTTTGTTGCCACATGCCCCTGATATACTATATGAGGTATTTGTAAAGTATTGTTGCGGCGGTACGCTTGTATCATAGCCATTTTCTGTGTTACAGCCATTGACTTTGTAATTTGTTACTTCTAATTGGTCGTTTATATTTATGCTGTTTGGACCATAGCCATATGTTTCCTCTGTGGTGTAGGCAAAGACATTTTTCTCTTCCTCTTTGAGAGCACAGTTGCCTGCATAGGCTTTATAACAGGTAATGTTATCACCATTGCAGCCCGTTACAGTGAAGTAGTGATATTGGAACGAACTCGTTGTTGATGTGAACCAGTAATTGTTTTCATTACACTGTGAAGGATAATGAGCTGTCAACTTTTGAGTACCAGATTCTGTACCTGCAGTTATTTCTATTTCACTCTCTTCAAAAATACCTCTGCTACCGTTCGCACGCATGTCATCATTCTGGAAATATCTTGGACAGCCGGTACCTGCTGTGGTACTATAATCGCTATAACTTAAGTTTTCGCAGTAATCAAACTCTTTAGCTGCACTGTATGTGTAACATGTTTGAGTGTTGCCACCATTATAGTTACAAACAGCTTCTGTTAGCGATGTGCGATCAAAGCAATTGTCGTGTTTGAAGTAGCTGTTCGATGTTGATGAATACCAGTAATTCCGACTCTGGCAGCCCGTTGGATAGTACGCACTGAGACTTGAGCCATCTAAGGTAACTGTTGTAGATGTTTCTGTATACGTATAAACACTGGATTTGTTAGGTGTAGCGTAACGGCTATCAGTTGCGTATGAGCAGGTCTTACCACCAAATGAGGTATTTGAAGTGGTGAAGAAACAATTGTTTACGCTGTTACAACCGCTGACTTTAGAACAGGTGTTGCCGTTTGTGCCTACTTTGCTAGAAAATTTGAATATCCAACTGCTTGGCTTTGAACTATAAGCCCCTGCGGCCTCATTACAGCCATCACCACGATAGCAAGTAATTCCTGACACTTCCGATTTTGTGAGGATAAAGTAGTTCGTGTCAATGTTTCCTTCTTGGCTTTTAGCTGTAGGCGCGCAAGATAACCCACGATAACAGATTGTTCCTGAACTCTCTGATGTGACAACCTTAAAGAAACTGGTGTTTGGTGAAGTGCTATAGGAACCAGCCGGAAGATTACAACCATCGGCACGGAAACATTCTGAACCTGATGCCTGTGATGATAAGTACTTAAAGAATGATGTGTTCGGCTTT
>JAFVFB010000035.1 GCA_017475705.1 Alphaproteobacteria bacterium | reverse complement strand
TCCCTCCGCGGCAGGTCATAGAAACATCATCGCACACTCATGTACGCTTTTTTGTACACGTCGTTTGCGATGATCTTCCTAGCACCTACCTTCTATCTCCTTAATTCCTTCGTGGCAGGTCATAAAAACATCTTCATGCACTTGTTGTTATCATCATAGAAAAATCATTTATTAAAACTATTGATGGCTTGAATTTCCTTTGTCTCGTGCTTATTTGTGGCACGGGGGAGGAAAAGCTATGACAGAAAATCATCTTTTTCAGCTGGAGCAGCAGTTTATAAATCGTTTAGCGCAAAAAAAATTATTACCAATCGAAGAAATGCAGCCGCAAGAGGCACGCCAAATGCTAAGGGAGTTGCAAAATGACGGTTCGGCTACATCAGATGTCTCAATGCAGTATGTCGAAGTAGAATTGGATAAAGGGCGTAAGCTCCCTATTTTGCTTATTTCTCCGCAAAATACAAGTGTGCCGCTGGCAATGATTTATTATGTCCATGGGGGCGGATGGGTGATGGGCGATGAAATAACACACAGAAAATTGTTGACAACTCTTGCTAAATCTGTGCCGGCGGTGATTGCTTTGCCCCTTTATACACATGCACCAGAAAGGCAATTCCCGTTTCTATTAGATGATTTATACAAAGGTTTGTATTTTATGGAAACACATGCCGCTTTTTACAATATTTTGCATAAAAATATTGTGGTGATGGGGGATAGTGCTGGCGGTAATATGGCAACCATTTTAACCTTTATGGCAAAAGAAAGAGGCTTTTCGCCGAGTATCTGCTTGCAGGTGTTACTTTATCCGGTTACAGCAGCTAATTTTGATAGCGAATCGTATTGGCAGTTTTATGATGGTCCTTGGTTGACTAGAGCTGCTATGCAGTGGTTTTGGGATATGTATCTGCCGGATAAGGAAAAAAGACATCATAAAGAGGCCAGTCCTTTGCAAGCTTTATTAGAAGAGTTGTCTTGCTTGCCGCCGGCATTGGTGATTACTGCTGAAAATGATGTCTTGTGCTCAGAAGGAGAAGCTTATGCCAGACGGCTCGATGCAGCAGGGGTTCCGGTGGCTTCAGTGCGTTTTAATGGAACAATGCATGATTTTTTAATGCTTAATGCTTTGCATGATACGCCGGCAACACAGGCGGCCATAGCATTAATTGTGGCTCAACTTAGACTATTTCTTTATGGCGTAAAATAGTATTTTATATCTGTTTTGCCAACTTGATTTTTAATTTTTTAGTGGTTAAACTATACTTCTATTTACCATTATTATAAAAAACAATTGTTATGAAGAAAAAATTGCACAATGTGGTTTATCCACTGATTCTATTGTCGGCAGTCCTGTTTTTTGTGGCTGTATTGTTGCACTATCAGGGAATTGCGGCTGCAATTTCTTTGTCTGTAGCGTTGGTGATGATGTTTCTTTCGCTGATTGAAGCTATCTATTTCAGACATTCGCTTTTCACTTATGCTTTCCGTCTTTGCGGATTGTTGATAGTGGGAGCAGCCCTCTCTTTTAATATGGGTGTATCGGCTTTGGCCAAGGTATGTTCATTCGGAATGATGTTATGCCTTATTATCGTTGTCGGGTATGTTGTGTATTTTTTGACAGTTTATAATGTGCGAGATGCAGAAAACCATGCTATTACGGACGATTGATGTCTTTCTATTTCCTCTTTTTATAGCAATTGTAATTGCTTTAATGAGAGGATTTTTTTTGTTCTTTTTTGGTTGCGGGCAAATAAAATTTATGTTATAATCTTTTTATAAGGAAGGTTAGAATATTAGGAGGCTTAGCTATGGCAACTTTTTCAGAAGATTTTCTCCGTTTTCTTAAGGCAAATTATCCTGATGAATATCGTCGTGCGTCAGTTGATAATGTCAAAGAAGATGTGATTAATGCCATTATGTCGCGGCATGCCTCTCATTATGAAATTTGGCGGCGTGTTCCAGAATGGGTTAAAAACCGCTATGCTGATCGATTGCCTGCAGAGGTTTTGACAGGTCAGCAAACACCAGAACAGCTTACGCAAAAAGAAATAGAACATTTCTCAACAACAGAAAGAGTTTCTGATGCTGCTCTTGATGCAAGTGTTACATTGTTGGCGGCCGGTTATACCGCAGAAACGGCTGCATTGCTTGCCGAACAACGGGCTTTGCGTGCTCAGCTTTTGGCCGAATCCGGCGGCGAGCGTTTGGCAGACGAATTGTTGCAAATTTGGCTTAGTAGCCGACGTCAAGATGTCCAATCTATCTTGAATGATTGGCAGTATCAACAGCCAGAAAAGTATGCTTTACATTTAGCTAAGGCTTTGAGCCGTGAACAACGGCGAGCAGAGTTGGGGCAGGGCCTTGATAAGCAGGCACAAAAAATGAAAATTGCCGCTTTAGAACGTGAGTTGCAGAGTTTTACTCAGCAAATTCATGACCAAGGGGTTAAAGAAAAAATGGTTCATTATCTGCAGCAACCTTCGCAACAAGCTGCTTTGCATCATTTAACACCGCAAGCGCTGAAATCTTTTACAAAACTGATGAATCGGCAAGGTATAAAAATTGAGCCTAATCCAGCTAAGATGGAAAATTTGCGTTCAGAGATTATTAATGGCAGTCTTACGGATAGTTTGCGGAATGATTTTGACCATATGCTGAAACGAGAGAATATTTTAACAGATGCTGTTACGCGGAGCCAGAAAGATTTTGAACGGGGAACTCAGAAATCTGCAAAATCTTCGCAACGCAAAAATCTTAAAGCCGTGCGAGCAAAACGTCAGGCTCATCAGCAATCTATCTAGGTTTGTTTATAATGCTACGCAAGCATTGCCTTTAAATTGCCAAGAGGTTACGCGGTTATTGGTCAGATAAAATTTGGTCTGACAATAATCCGTGATGGTTTCCCCCATAAAATTGCCGTCTGGTATGGCGTCTCCACCATAGGTAAAGGGATAAAATATTTCATCTTCATCAAGTAAACCAGTGTTATAGTAATAATTTGGATCTGGCAACACTTGTTTATTGATGTTGACATAAGTTAGAATTTGTTGGCCATTTGCCAGCTGTTTTTGGTGTTGTGGTTGGCCCCAAGAGGTGATGAGCTGTTGTTTGCTTTGCCCTAAATATTGATTGAGTTTTTGTTCGTATTTTGCAGATGTGGCGCAGGCACTTAAATAACTGCATAACGCTATTGCCATTATTAATTTTTTTTGCATGTTTCCTCCTTTTAACAGCAGCAATATAGGTAGTGTTGTGTTTTTTTCAAGAAGGAAATGCCGTTATTTTAGCTCTCGGTCGCGATTAGCATAAAATGAGAGCATAATGCCAAAGCTGGTCATTACAGTCAAAATTACAGTGCCGCCATAGCTGATAAGCGGTAATGGAATCCCTACCACAGGTAATAATCCTGTTACCATGGCAATGTTGATGAAAACATATAGAAAATAGTTGGTGTTGAGACCTAAAATGACCATCTTGCCGAAGTAATTGGCATTGTGTATGCGAAAAGCAAACCAGTAGCCGTAAGTTATGAGAATTAGATTTAAAAACAAAATAAATGCTCCGCCCATCATGCCAAATTCTTCAGAAAATGTGGTGAAAATGAAATCTGTATGCGGCTCCGGCAAAAAGCGTAAATGGCTTTGTGTACCGGAAAGAAAGCCTTTGCCCCATAGTCCGCCAGAACCAAGGGCAATTTTGGCTTGGATAATGTGATAGCCGGTATTGAGCGGATCTCTTTCCGGGTCGAGAAAGGTTAAAATGCGATTTTTTTGGTAGTCGTGCAAAAAATGCCACAGAACTGGCATCGCGGCGATTATTCCACCGGCAGCGATGGCAAATTTCCACCATTGCACACCAGCTAAATAAAACATGGCAATGGCACAAAATAATATCATTAATGAGGTTCCTAAATCCGGCTGTATCATTATAAATGCTACCGGAACCGCCACGAGAATAGCTGGGATAATCAGGCCTTTTATGGTGCGAATATTTTCAAGTGGAACAATGCTGAAATATTTGGCTAATTGTAAAACTATCGCAATTTTCATCAATTCTGAAGGTTGTAAATTGAAAAAACCTAAGTTTATCCAGCGCTGCGCCCCCATGCCAATATGACCGGCGGCATCCACCACGATGAGTAATAATAAGGCAAAAAGATAAAATGGCGTGGCAATTTTATAATAAAATTCAGGGGAAATGAGAGCCGCAGTGAGCATGATTACAAAACCCATGGCAAAGCGAATGGCTTGATTTGCCGCCCACGGTGCGAGCTTTCCCCCAGCAACAGAATATAAAGTTAAGCAGCCGATAGAGGCTAAGATGACGATGATAAAAATAAAGAGAAAATTGAGGTTTAAGAAGCGTTCTTTTAGGCTCAATTCCTTGTTTTGATTTAGCAATATATTCATCTCTGTTTCCTTCTATCTGATGTCAAGCTTAAGGGCTTCTTCTAGAATTTTTGAGGCAATCGGCGCGGCTACCGCAGAACCAGAACGCCCATGCTCGACGATGACCGCAACAGCATAACGTGGGGCATCGTGCGGCGCATAGGCCATAAACCAAGCGTGATTACGCCATTTCCAAGGTAAATCTTCATCGCGCCGAATGCCTTGGGCTCGTTCTTTGAGCGAGATGCGACGGACTTGGGTGGTACCTGTTTTCCCGCCCATCTGAATACCTTTCAGTTTTAAACGAGCACGGGTTGCAGTTCCCCCAATACCATTGACGACTTCAAACATGCCTTGTTTAACAATTTCCAAATTTTCCGGTTTGATGTCGAGTTTTTTAGGGTGCGAGGCGATATCTTTTTTGATAAAGGTCGGGGTGATTTCATATCCACCATTAACCACTCTTGCGAGCATGGTGACCAGCTGCAACGGCGTTACCAGAACATACCCTTGGCCAATACCGGCAATAACGGTTTCCCCTTGCTGCCAGGGTTGTTTTAAGGTTTCCTGCTTCCACTTTTTATCTGGTATTACACCTTTTTTCTGATTTTCTAAGCCGATGTCATAGGTTTGTCCTAAGCCAAGTTTGCGGCTCATCGCGGCTATTTTTTCAATCCCCAATTTGAGTGCGGTCTCATAAAAGAAAATATCACAGGAATGTTTAATGGCCTCAATCACGTTTAAATGTCCGTGGCCATTATGCTTCCAGCAATGAAAAAGATGGTTGCCAAGTTGCATCTTTCCAGAGCAAAAAGAGGTGGTCTTGGTATTTATTACACCGGCTTCCAATGCTGCTAAGGCGACGACAATCTTGAAAGTTGAGCCGGGAGAATATTGCCCAGAAACAGCTTTGTCTGTCAGGGGATTTTTTTCGTCATCCATTAAAGTGCGCCAATTGGCAACAGAAATTCCATCTACGAATAGATTAGGGTCAAACGATGGAGCAGAAACAAATGCTAGTATTTCACCGGTATGAACATCCAGCACAACCGCCGCTCCGGATTCATTGGCAAAGGCGTCAAATGCTTTTTGTTGTAAACGAATGTCAATGGTTAAATCTAAATCTATACCTTTGATACCATCACGTTTTTCCATCTCACGCATAATGCGTCCGTAAGCATTTATTTCATAAGTTTGGCTACCGGCTTCTCCGCGTAATGTTTTATCATACGTTTTTTCAAAGCCAAATTTACCAATCTTAAACCCTGGGACTTGCAGTAATGGCGAATCAGATTGCTGTAAATCTTTTTCTGAAACTGTGCCTACATAGCCTAGAGGGTGCGCCGTGTATTGTTTATAGGGATAAGAGCGAATCAGCCCTTCATCAATGACTAAACCAGGATAGCGGTTGCTATTAATCATCAAGGTGGCTACTTCCTGCCAACTTAAGTTGTCTTTTATTTTTACCGGTACAAAGCGGCGATGGTTGGCAATGTCTTTTTCAATACGCTTTAGGTCATTTTCTTTAAGAGCTAAAACCTCGGCCAGTTCTTTTAGTTGTTCGTTAATTTGCCGACTTTGTTCTGGAATAATCATGGCTTGGAAATTTTGGTTATTCACCGCTAATTCTATACCATTGCGATCGTTAATGGTGCCGCGCGGCGGTGCAATTAATCGTCTGGAAATGCGGTTGCTATCTGCCAGCAGAGCATATTTTTCACCTTGGTAAATCTGCAGAAAGTAAAGCCTAGCCAATAGCACAAACAGTAAAAAAATGTTGATGCTAAACATAATCAGCGAGCGCTTTAGTAAGTAGCGTAATTTATGATTGGACTTTTTCATAGCGTTCCTCTAGGTGAATGTAGCGGCGTTCGGTCCAGATATAAATGCGGGCAAATAAAGGATATGATGCCACAATCAGCAACCACTCAATCGCTAATAAATTCAACGGAATAAAGTGACGATAAGCACCACTGACAATGGCTGCCTTAAAGAATAGCGTTAATAAGGTAGATGCGGAAAATAATAGCCAAGAGTATGAAAATCTTTTGACATTAAAATGCTGTGAAATTTGTGTCGCAATCATATATAATACTAAAAATGAGATAATATTTATTCCTAACGGTGTGCTACCAAAAACATCCGCTAATACGCCTAAGATAAAGGCTGAAAAAAAGGTAAAAATATCCGGACGTTGACTTTGCCAAAAATAAATTCCGGCATAAAAAGGTGCTTGGCGAAGGAAATTCCAGTAACTGTTGTCACGGGGAATAAATAAAATCAAAATCAGTACAAGTGTACTGATAATCGGAACAAGAAAGGCTAATATCGCAGTTAAAAAGTTTTTTAGGCTGACTTTCATTCCAACTCCTTTAAATCATGTGCTGAAGGAGTAGCATCATAAAACAGGATCTTGACAATTTCTATTTTTGATGGGGTGAATAAAGGTTGTGCAGTGATGCTGTCAATACCGATTTTTTTAATACGGGCAACTGGAATATCCGGTGGTAAGCCACCACCAACGCCAGATGTTACGAGTATATCTCCTGGATTTAATTCTGCCAATAACGGGGTAAAGATAAGTTTGAGTTCATTGCTGTTATTACCGGTTAAAATGCCACGGTCACGGCTCTTTTGTGCAATAACGGGAATTTTAGAGTTGATGTTGGTAATTAGGGTTACGCGTGCGTATTTGCCGCTAACGAGTTCTATTCTGCCAACTAATCCATGTTGGTCAACAACAATATAACCGGGTTTGATTTGGTCTGCATCTTTGCTGAGATAGAGTATTAAAGCATTGGCAAAAGCATCACCAGTCTCTGCAATCACGCGAGCCGTGCGGGAAGAAATATCGGGGGTATCAAAATGATGAAGCAGATTTTTTAAAAGGCGGTTTTCGGCTTTTAAGGCTTTCATGCGGTCTTTTAAGAGGAAAAGCTGGGTGTTTTGTTTTTTTAAGCGTTCATTTTCTTGATATACACGCATTATCTCAGAAGTTTTTTTATAAGCAATGCTTAATCCTTCTGCAGGGAGGGTGATGGTGTGTATTATTGGCGCTGTAATGTATAGAACTGTCTTTGATACGCCAGAAATTACCCCTAAGTCAATTTTGTGTACCAAAATTAACAGCAAAGCAATGGCAAAAAGCCCCGCTACCATAAAGTTCTTTAAGACACGCAGTACGTAATTTTCTTTTAAGAATAGTACCCTTTGGCGTTTCATTATGTACTCCCAAAGGTTGATTATTCGTATAATACGCCGCGAAATTCCTCAAAATTATCTAAGGATTTACCGGTGCCGCGCACAACGCAGGTTAAGGGGTCTTCTGCTAAAGAAACAGGTAAACCGGTTGCATTGCGGATAACTGTATCCAGATTTGCTAGAATCGAGCCACCACCCGTCATCATAATGCCTTTATCGACGATATCTGCAGCTAATTCCGGCGCGGTATTTTCTAAAGCAACTTTTACAGCTTCAACAATTGCCATAACCGGTTCGGCCAAACTTTCTGCAATTTGACGTTCGGTAATAACAATTTCCTTTGGCACACCGTTAACCAAGTCACGACCTTTGATTTCCATCGTGCGACCATCGCCTTTTGCCGGTACACAAGCAGAACCAATTTCTTTTTTGATGCGTTCAGCACTGCTTTCACCAACTAAAAGGTTTAGGTTACGGCGAATGTAAGAGATAATTGCGCTATCCATCTTATCTCCGCCAACGCGGATAGAACGAGAATATACGATGCCGCCTAATGATAAAACAGCAACTTCTGTGGTACCACCACCAATATCGACCACCATAGAACCCGTGGCATCATTAACCGGAAGTCCTGCTCCAATCGCGGCAGCCATCGGTTCATATATCAACCATACGCGTTTAGCTCCGGCGTTAACGGCAGACTCTTTGATGGCTCTTTCTTCCACCTCTGTTGCTCCAGAGGGAACACAAATCACAATTGTGGGGCTGATTAAACGCCGACGGTGATTTACTTCTTCAATAAAATATTTAATCATTGCTTCGGCAGCTTCAAAATTTGCAATCACGCCGTCTTGCAAAGGGCGAATCGCCTCAATATCACCAGGGGTACGACCGAGCATTTGTTTTGCCTTGGCTCCAACCGCCCAAACTTCTTTTTTGCCTTTGATATCTTTAACGGCCACAACAGACGGCTCGTTTAATACTATTCCTTTGCCTTTGACGTGTACTAATGTGTTTGCAGTACCTAAGTCAATTGCCATGTCAGCTGAAAATAAACCCAATAAATTTTGGACAAACATCTTTATCTCCCGATTAATCTAAACTTGCTTTCTGTTTTAATTTTAAATCAGATATTTTGCAAGTATTTTATAAAGCTTTTTTGATAACATCAACAAAATTTTTGTTCTCTGCGGTATCGGCAGAAAAACAAAAGTCTGGTTGATAGCGGTGGTTAAACCAGGTGGTTTGGCGTTTAGCGTATTGGCGTGTATGCAGCTTGGCCTGTTCTACAGCCTCATCGAGGCTACATTCTTGCTGCAAATATGCTTTAAGTTCTTGTACTCCCAAGGCGCGCATTGCCGGCAGCGAATCGTCCAAATTACGGCTCATTAAAGCGCGTACTTCTTCAATAGCACCTAGTGATATCATATGGTCAAAGCGTGTGCGTAATCGTTGCTCAAGGGTATCGCGCGAGGGGTTTATATAAATGCGGATAAACTCTTGGGGGTCATAATGGCGGCACAACGGCACTTGTTGCCAGTCGCTCATCTTTTTGTGGGTATGGGTCCATACCTCTAAGGCACGGCGGATGCGGGTGGTATCATTGGGACTTAAACGGGCGGCTATTTGTGGGTCAATCTGTTGCAATTGTTGGTACAAGCCGGCTAAACCGAGCCTTCGGAACAAAACATCAATTTGCTGGCGAATGGGCGCAGGGGTTTCTGGAATTGGGGTAGTCCCTTTTTCTAATGCTTCGATATACATGCCGGTGCCGCCGACTACAATCGGGGGTTGGTTATTTTGGCGTGCTAAGTTAATTTCTTGCTGAGCTAAGTTAAACCAGTCTACCATATTGCCGCGGATAGAGGCATCATAGATGCCATATAGTTTATGTTCGATGCGGTTTTGTTCTTGAGCTGTCGGGGTAGCTGCTAAAATCGGAATATCTTTATATACCTGCATCGAATCGGCATTGATGATGATACCATTAATGGCTTCGGCCAGAGCCAAGGCAAAGCCTGATTTGCCAGAAGCGGTGGGTCCGGCGATGATGATTATTTTAGTTGTCGACATGCGGCTTCTTCCACGAGTGTTTGGCATAAGTCTTCATACGATATACCAATATATTTAGCTTGTTCCGGCACGAGCGACAGCGCGGTCATACCAGGGTGAGTGTTGATTTCCAAAAAGACGACTCCTTGCTGCGGATTGTAACGAAAATCAGACCGAGAAACCGTCTTGCAATTAAGTTTGTTATGAATTGTTTCTGCGTATTTTAAGCATACTTGGGTTATATCATCGGGGATTTTTGCCGGCAGTATATGGTTGGTTTCGCCTTGGGTATATTTATGCTTGTAATCATAAAATCCGTTCTTGGCCTGCAATTCGGTGACAACGTGGGCTTTTCCCTGATAGCACATAACTGTGAGCTCATGACCATCGATATATTCTTCTACCAAAAGTTCGGTCTTGGGGTCACTGTATCTGATTCTGAAAATATCTTCCGGCTTTTTGACGATAAATACCCCTACTGAAGAGCCGTCCGAAACGGGTTTAACTACAAAAGGAATAGGTAATGTCGGCGCGATGGAAATAAATTCTTTGGCGGTCATTTTGCGGCCTTTAGCAGTTTTAATACCGGCTTGCTCGGCAATTAGCTTGGTTAATGATTTATCCATACCAATGACAGAAGCATTCATACCCGAATGGGTGTAAGGAATTTGTAGCAAATCCAATAATGCAGGAACAGTACCATCTTCTCCCCAATTACCGTGCAACGCGTTAAATACAACATCTGGTTTGTTATCATTTAATGCGGTGATGAACTTATTGGTATCTGTTAAATCATGAACAATAACTTGATAACCTTTTTTCGTTAGGGCAGCGACTGCTCCTTTGCCGCTTTCTAGACTAACCTCTCTTTCAGAGGAAAAACCGCCCATGACAACCATTACTTTTTTGGACATTATTTAACTCCTTTTTTATCCTTTTTAATTATAATCTTAGAAAATAAAATTTAAGAAAGGCTAAAATTTTGAGGAAAAAAATATTTTTCTTGTTGTGGTGTTGCTGTTGCAGTTTTGAAGTCGGCGCTGTGACACTATCTCAGCAATTGGCTGTTGAAATCGGGGTGTTTGATGCCGCTGATGTCGCATTCTCTTATAAAGAACAAGATAACTCGTTTCATGCTAAAGCAGATATTTTAACTACGCACACGTTTGATGCTTTTTATCCCTTTCATGGTTTATATGAAAGTTGGGGCAAAATAACACCGGCTATATTGCCGCAACTCTACCAAACCTATACCAAATCACGGCACCACGTACGGCAGAAAAAAATATTTTATAACCCGCAAGGAAAGGCCTATAAACGTCTTTCTATTAAAGATAATCAGTCAAGCGAAAAAGAAATAAAACCCTTGTTTGTCACGGCCCATGCCGCGGATGCACAAACTATCTTGGCAGAGCTTATTCATCATTTCCAATACACTAATTCCTGCGCCCTTGTGCGTGAGATTTATGATGGTAAAAAACACTATAAAGTTTTTATCAAAGATATGGGGCTTGATACACGCTTTTTCGAATTTAATGCGCATACAGAACCAGCGCGCCTGTGTTTGGTCTATTTCGAAAACCTTAAAGATGATGACGATGATATCATGTCTAAAATCGGGCCGGATAACCCCATCAAATTGTGGCTCGGCCGCCACCAGCAGACAAAAATGCCGTTTGTTTTGGAAATAGGGGTTGACTCTACCCCTTTAGGTGCGTTAAAAGTGTTGCCAAAGACGCTAGAACTAAAATAAAGGATAAATCTCATGCATAAAGCAGAACTCTTATTGCCGGCCGGTGATTTGGTCAAACTTAAAACCGCGTTGCTGTATGGCGCAGATGCTGTCTATGCCGGTACGCCGGATATGAGCCTGCGGACGCAATCTAAATTTTCGTTGGAAGATATTAAAGAAGGTATCCGCATTGTTCATGAAGCCGGTAAAAAAATCTATCTGACTTTGAACCTCTATATCCATAACCAAGAGGCGGCTAAATTGCCCCAGTTTGTGGAAACCTTAAAACAACTTAAACCAGACGGCGTGCTGGTTGCAGACCCTGGGGTATTCTATTTCTTGAAAGAAAATGCACCAGAGCTTAATCGTTTTGTCTCTACCCAAGCCAATATCTGTTCTGCACAAACGGTTAAATTCTGGCAGTCCATGGGGGCAAAACTTTGCGTGCTTGGACGCGAGGTCACTTTCGCAGAAATGGCGGAAATCCGCCGCGAATGTCCAGATATCGAACTTGAATGCTTTATGCATGGCGCGATGTGTATGTCGTATTCCGGCCGTTGCCTTATCTCTAATTTCTTAGCCGATAGAAGCGCAAACAAAGGGCAATGCGCCCACTGTTGCCGCTGGCACTATAAACTCCACCTGCGGATGAAAGACGGCAGCGTCAAAGAACTCGAAATCAATGATGAAAATAAACATAATTTCGAATTCTTGCTTGAAGAAGACTTCCGTCCAGGTGAATACTATGAAGTTGTGGAAGATGAACACGGTAGCTATATCCTTAACTCTAAAGATATGTGCCTGATGCCGCGCTTAAACGATTTATTACGTATCGGTATGGATTCCCTAAAAGTAGAAGGCCGTAATAAAACCGAATACTATGCCGGTGTGGTCGCTCGTGCCTATCGCCAAGCTATCGATGATTATTATCGTGACCCCGCCTCTTGGAATGCCGAAAAATATATGCCAGAACTTTTTACCCTGCAAAATCGCGGTTATTGCCTCGGCTTTCATGACGGTAAACTCACCAATATCAGCCAAAATTATGAATATACCCGTACCCTCGGTGAATGGCTGTTTGCCGGCTCTATCGTTGAATGGCAAGGCGATGACGCTATCTTCGAAATCCGTAACTACATCGCCGCTGATGAAGCCATCGAGTTCCTTATTCCCGGCGGTCTTGATAACCTCCGTCTTACCCTCCATGAGTTCGAAGACGCTGTTACCGGTCAGCTCAGCCCAAAAGTCTCTGCCGGTCAAGGTAAAAAAATCCGTATCCGTCCTTGTCAATGGCCTATCGATATCCAGCAAGTCAAAAAACTTCTTCCTCAATATACGATTGCTCGTAAATTCCAAGGTCTTAAGGGTGAAAATGCAGAAATGTATGAGCATAAGGTCAATGAATGGGAAAAGCTTAAAAAAGGGGAAAATTTTGGCTCCTAGAGCGGTCTTTTCGGGTAAAGCAAAATTCATGTACTTCTATGTACACTAAAATTTGGCTTTCCCTCAAGCCCATCTCTATTAGTCTAAAATTTTCCGCCTTTTTGTGATGAGGCTCCTAGAGCGGGCAACTTGTTGCCGTTTAATTGGGCTTTCCCATGGAGCATAGGTATGCGAGGACACCATCAGCGTCCTTATTTCGCCTGGTAATTTGTTGCCGTTTAATTGGGGGTTGCCGTGGGGCATGGCGGCAGACTCCCGTAATACTAGGAAAAAAGCCCCCTCATCATCGCCAGTTTTGGCTTAAAAATGGGGAAAAGTGAGTGTGAAGTTTTTGTTACAGAAATTTTTTTTGTTTTATTTCAAACTGTTATCTCATTTTTGAGGGTGCGCAAAAGACTTGAATTTTTTTGAAAAATAGGCTACAGTAATAATGTATAATGAATTTTAGGAGAACTGAAATGAGAAACTTAAAGAAATTGTTTGTACTGTGCTCATTGGCACTCGTATTTACACTCGTATTGGCTGATGGCGCTTTCGCTGAAGGTGATAGCATTATGGCTCAAGCCGCTGATAAAGCATTGAATTTATTCCAACACGTTAAAGGTATTATCTTCGTTGTCGGTGGTTTCGGTTTGGTTGGTATTGCTTTCCAAGCTATCTTCGGCAAAGTTAAATGGGCTTGGTTTGCCGGCTTAGCCATCGGTTTGGCTTTGTTGGCTGCAGCTAATTCTATTATTAACTACGCAACAGGTGACCGTCCAGGTACTGCTGCCGGTGGTGAAGAAAATATCATGCACGATACTTTCGGTGAATCTCCAGACGGTATGTAGTCTCACCCAGCAAAAAAGCACAAAAGCACTCGCTACGGCGGGTGCTTTTTTTTGTGATGAGATTTGCTTGCGTTTCGGGAAATTTTGTGTTATACTTCTCGTATATAACATTCGTATTTAAGGAGCCGCCATGAGTACGCGTCAACAACTAATCGGTGCGCTGAAACGCCAGCACCAGCAAGCTATGTCTCAAATCAATGATATTGAAGATAGCTATACCTACATCGGCACAAAAGATTATAGCAAACAAAAAGGACGTAATGTGTTGGTTGAAAACCAAAACGACGGCAAACTTAATACGAAAACTTATGTTGACCCCGATGGCTATCGCTGTACCATCGTTAAAGAAAAAAATCATATCAAAAACATTAGTGTTAATGTGCCATATGGCAATAAGGGAACGCAGGTCTCTTTCTCCGCACAGGATTTGTGGGGGTGGGAAGATATCAGTATGATAGAGGCAAAAATCTCCGTGCGCCACTTGGCGAAGGCTATCAGCGAAAAAGGCGCATTCCTCGCAGAAATCTATGATAACTATGGCGCGTATGCGGAAAATTCACACGTTCCCCCACAAAAAAGAGCTGAACTGGTGGCACGCTACCACCAAGAACAAGCTAAAGAAACCAAAGATGATGCGCTGAAAATGACAGAACTTGCCCTGCAGACACGGCGTAACAGCCGATAGCTGTATTTGCAGCAGCTGTAAAAAAAACTTTACAAATTAAAAAATATCCTTTATAAGGCGGTGCAGATTGTGAGAATCGCTAAAGATTCTCCTGTTAGTTCGTATACATGAAGGTGGTACGAGCGTTGGTTTTTATCCGCTCCGTGCGCGGAGCACAGAAAAAAGAAAGGATTTTACAATGAGACACGGTGACGCACATAGACGTTTTAATATGCCGAAAAGCCAAAGAAGAGCTTTGTTTGCTAATTTAACAAATGCTTTGTTTACACATGAGCAAATTACAATTACTCTGCCAAGAGCTAAAGAATTAAGAACTTTTGCTGAAAGCATGATTACTTATGCAAAAAAAGGTGATTTAAATTCTCGTCGGTTGGCTTTGTCTTTCTTGCGTGATAAAGAAGTTGTTGCTAAGCTTTTTTCTGTTTTGGCTGAGCGCTATAAAGAGCGTCAGGGCGGTTATACCCGCGTTTTGAAAGCCGGCTATAGATATGGCGATTGCGCCCCTATGGCTATCATCGAATTGGTTGACAGAGATGTTAATGCTAAAGGCTTGAAAGATATCGAACGCGTTAAGGCTGAAAAAGAAGCCGCAGCCGCCGCAGAAGCTGAAGCAGCAAAACAACAAGCCGCTTAGTTTTTACGCAAAGCATAAAGTGCTAAAAAAAATCGCTCTCATGGGGCGATTTTTTTTGTGGCTTAATAATGTCTTGGCACTAGTCTTTGACCATATTTGCCGCCGCATTGCCCATGTCTTTGATGGTCTGGGCACTGTCATTGGTCACTTGGGTGGCCATCTCCCCCATGGTGCTCTCTTTGTTGATACTGCCGTTATAGGCGGCGCGTATCAATACATATATCGCTACAGCTATCAAAAAATATATAATATAGGTGATTATCTTTCCCATGGCATCCTCCTTTTCAAAACAGCTATATAATCTGCGGTGATGAAATTTCAAGAGGAGGGGCGCGTTAAATCGCATTTTGATGGCGGTTTTGCAGCTCTTTGTAGGTGTTTATGGTCGGCAAAACCACATAGTCCATAACCTCTAAAACAGCAGGCGGTAAATTTTCCGCAAATAAGGGGCGCTGGCTATCTAACATGGTTATGTGCAACGGCTGTTTGCCATGCTCAAACAAAATCTTACTCCGCTTGCCCTCGTATTCGGCAATAAAAGCGTAGCTCTCAACCGGATGGTCATACTCATACACTTCATTAAACAAATACTCACCGGTGGTCTGATATTGTTCTTCATCTTCTAAAAACGGAATGACTTGATAAATGTTTTCGTCATACTGCAATAAACCGCCAATGCTTTGCTCTTTGAAGTGCTTTAAGGTGTTTATAACCAGATATTTCTGTTCATTATAGGTGGTAATGGCGGCAAAATTGTGCAACAGACTGGTCTCATTATAGGCCGCATCATTGGGTGCTAACAGGCGAACCTGATCTTTTTCTGTATCCAAAATGTTATCATACAACGGGTGACCGGCATGAATAAACTCTACAGTTATGTTACCGCGCTTTATCTCCACAAACTTTTGGGCTTTGGAATGCGGCACTTTGGTTTGGTGCGGTTTAAACCAACGTAACAGATTTAGCATTGCTCTCTCTCCTTTGTTTTTTATGAGTGTAACACAAAAAACAGTTTTGGTAAATATATTTGTTAGCTTAAAGCATAGATACTTAGCAAATTGCTAATTTTTTTAGCTCCAACCTAAAAAATTGTTTATAAATTCAACGATGCGCCGGGAAAAAATGCTGGGATTATCGGTCAGACTCTGCAGACCGCTCAGCTTTTGATAACCAAAAGACGCACCATCAGATATACGCACAATCACTAAAGTTATCGGCGCATCCGCTGAAAAGGCAACAGCAAATTGTGGTGCTTTTTTTGTATCTATTAAATAAGCATGAAGACGATGGCGGTAGTTTTGTTTTAAAGTGGCTACCAACATATTTATGGCACGCGAACAATTTTCACATAGGGCAGCACTGTTATACAAAATAATCGCTTCAGGCAATTTTTGGTGCTGCGGGTTGGTGTATAAAGCAGCTAACGATTGCGCAAAAAGAGTGACCGGCCACAATAGCCAGCAAAAGAATATCATGTATCGCATTGCTATCTCTTAAGTTTTTAGGAGCTTAAAGCGGTGTGCAAGCGTCTTTCAACCACTCTAATTCCTGCTTGGTGAGGTATTTTTTCAAATTGCTGAAAACGGTTTGATGGTAGCTGTTAAGCCAGGTGATTTCTTCAGCAGTCAACAGATATTTATTAATCAGCTTTTTATCAAGTGGAGCCATGGTTAAAAATTCAAATTTTAAATATTTGGACTTGGCAAACGGTACCACGGTGTATAAATTTTCTATCCTAATACCAAAGGCATTTTCCTTATAATACCCCGGTTCAATCGAGGTTATCATACCAGCAGATAGCGGCGCACTGTGTTTGGCATGAATCGAAATACGTTGCGGCCCCTCGTGGACATCGGAAAAAAAACCAACGCCGTGACCTGTGCCATGCTCAAAATCAAGCCCATGTCTTAATAATGGCTGACGCGCAATTAAATCTAGCTCATCACCGCTGGTTTGGGGCGGAAAAACCGCACTGGCTAACGCAATATGCGCTTTTAATACCAAGGTGTTCTTTTCTATCATCTCCGCAGAAGGAGTGCCTAAGGCAATGGTACGCGTTACATCTGTGGTGCCATCGTAATATTGAGCACCGCTATCCAGTAATAGCAATGAATGTTTCTTTAAAACCGCCGCATTCTGAGGGGTGGCATGATAGTGAACAACCGCAGCATTCTTGGCAAATGCGGCAATGGTGGCAAAACTTTAAGAAAAAAAGTTGATTTCTTTTTTACGGAAGGAAAGCAGCTTTTGCGCAATGTCTGTTTCGGTTTTCCCTTTGTAATTTTTAGACAGCCAATACATAAATTTGCAGAGGGCTACACCATCGCGAATGTGTGCTTGGCGTATGCCTTTGAGTTCGGTGGAATTTTTAATCGCCTTTAGTGTGGTTATGGGGTCTTTTAGATGTTTTATAGCAGGCGCAAAAGTGCGTATTAATGCCGGCATAGTGCTAAAATCTGCGGCAAGGCGCGGATAATGCGGCAGTACTTGCGCTAACTTATCAAAAGGAAGGGCGTTGCTATAATCACAGTGCTCGGCAAAAACTTTGTAGTCTCCGCTCTTTTCAACCAAGGTATAGGCGCGAAAAATCGGAGTGTAGGGCAGAGCATCAGAACGCTGATTTAATAACCAAGAAGTGTTGGCCGCTGAAGTGACTAAATAGGCATCTAGGTTATGCTTTTTAAGCTCTTGAACGAGGGTGGCTATTTTATCTTTGGACAGACAACCGGTAAACTTTTTGGGGTGCGCAAATACTTTTACTTTGCCCGAATCTAGGCACTTTTCTGCATCTGCCAAAGGGATAAATTTGGTTTTTGGTAAAGAGGTCATTAATTGCTGCAACGCTTCTGCACTGATGGTCCATGGATTATATAAAATTGATGAGACCACGGCAAAAAATTTTTTCTTTAACCATTCTAGTAAATTTGTTTCAGTTAATTTGACTATTTCTATTTGGCGCAAATTTATTTCTTTTTTAGCTTGTAATTCATAACGGCCGTCAACAAATAAATAGGCCTTGAGAGGCGTGATGAATAATAACGCATAGGAGCCGGAAAAACCCGTTAGTTGCATAATTTGATTTTCTTGGGGGAGAATATCTTCATTGATAAATAAATTACCAAAAGTAAATAAGCATCCGGAAATTCTTTTTTGTTTTAAGTCCTTTTGAATATCTTTTATATTCATCGTACCCTCCTTGTCTATTCTTTTTGCAATAGTGCCGCACACCAATTGTCTATCTGGTAGGTTTTGATAATTTTAAAACCGACTTTCTGATGATGTTGTATGATATCTTGCTGCTGGTTGTCAATAAATCCGGAAATTAAGTAACAGCCTTGCGATGCGAGTGCCTGATAAGCAGATTTGGACATGGCTTTGAGAGGATTGGCTAAAATGTTGGCCAAAATCAAATCAAATGGCGCGGTTTGGGTGATGAGCGGATTGTGATAACCATCGCTTAAAATAGCGTGAATATTTTGTTCCAGATTATTGGTAATGGCATTATTGGCAGTTACATCAACAGATTCTTGATCTATATCCGCAGCAATAATTTGCGGCTTTTGCTGCCATATTTTTGCGGCTGCCAGAGAAAGTATGCCAGAACCAGTGCCCATGTCTAAAATTTTTTGCGGTATAAAATGTTGATGATATAATTCTGTAATGGCGGTTAGACACATGCGCGTGGTCTGATGGTCAGAGCCAAATGCAGTGGCTGCATAGATTTGCAACGGTAATTTTGGTGTGGCAGGGCAAGCGGTTTCATGAATGCCGTAAACTAAAAAATCACCTACTTCAAAAGGGGGAAATTTAATAACGTTTTCTTTGAGCCAATTTTTACTCTCTAAAATTTCAAGCTGAAATGGCGGTAAAGATAAATCGGCTTGCTTGGCTTGTGCGGCTAATTGTGTTTCATCAAAAGACAGCGGTGCATAACCGACATATTGTTCTAGGCCATCGTCTGTGTAATCGATAGCAACCACCTCAAAGATTGATTCTAAAAATTCGGCACACCGTTCATCCAAGGTGACTACAGGAGCGAATTTGATTAATTTACAGCTTTGTGAAATGTTATGCATAGGTTTGCCTCAAAATGATTTTTTTTATTTACAAGTTTTAAATATCGTTGCATAAATATAGTGAGGAAAACGTTAAAAAGAGATTATATTATGAAAAAAATATTTATCGGTTTAGCTGTGTTGGCTCTTTCTTCTTGCTATATGCGGGGGGACTATACGCTCGGACATCGTAATGTTTTTAATGACTTCTTTTATACCTATAAAATTCATTATTATGATACTGATGAATTTAAGGATACGGTGCAGGAGACTGAAACAATCAATAGTTATAAAAAAGGTATGGTACGCCATGCTCTGCCCGGTGGGGTTGTGATTGCTTCTAAAACGGTGGTTAAGGCGGTTTATTCTGATGAATATGTGCGTCCAAACATGAAAGGAGCATTGGTTTCTTATACTATTCCAATTGAGCTTTCTGATGAAAAAGTTTATCAAGTTATCGGCGAATCGGAAATTCATGGGGTACGCTATCGCTTGCTCAAACCTAATCGTTTGGGGGATGTGGTGATTATTGATGCACGTGGTAATATTTATCCACGGGTCGGGCGGATTTATAATAACCGCTTAGCTTTGCTTGATACCAGTTTCTTGCCAGAACCAGATGATTTGAAGTTTACAGATGATACTGTCGGGCAAGCAGGTGATGAGGATACAGCAATTGCTGGTTTTGAAGTACGCTATGCCGGAATAGATGATCATTATAATATGGTGTTTAAGGGCTCATCTTTCGCTCCCGATGGCCAAGGTGAGGTTGAAGAAGAACGGACTTATACCTTCCCGATGTATGATAAAACAATTGCTATTGAAGGCGTTAAGTTGCAGATAATTGATGTTGATGAGACAGGGATTTCGTATAAGGTTCTTTAAGTAAATTATCAGAGGCATGGGCGAAGGCGCGCGTGTTGTGAGGTTATGCCGGTGGTGAAAACTGCCGGCAATTTTGTGGTAGATATAACTAAAATAGAGGTTTAATCTGTGCCCTTTATGGCTATTTATTGCTTTAACGGAGGGAAATATGCGTTTTATTAAGCCAAAAAGTTTGGGACCAGAATCTATTATTTTAGATGTTAGAAACGAAATAGAGTATGCGCATGAAAGATTAGCCTTACCGCATATTTTGATTAAGGCTGATGAGGTGAATCCGGAAGAGTTTATGGCTGAATATAATCCTAAGGGGGATAAGGTGGTTAATATTCTTTGTACTTCCGGTGGAATGGCTTCCGCTGTGGCGGAAAAATTTGAGGCCGCTGGATATGAAAATGTAGCAGTGGTGGTGGGTGGTATTATTGAAGCCGAATACGAAGGTGTACAAGTTTTAAAAAACTGAGAAAAAGATTGTATCCTAACAAAATTTTGCTATCATTCCCATTAGAATTAAAGAGGAGTTTTTTGATATGCCTGATTTTGAATTAGAGGATGGTTTTAAAGGGTGTGTTGCTGGTGTCGACGAGGCCGGACGTGGACCATGGGTCGGACCGGTGGTGGCTGGTTGCGCCGTTTTTTTAACACATAATGTTGATGCCAGATTGTTAGCAAATCTCGATGATTCTAAAAAGCTTTCTAAGAAAAAAAGAGAAATGCTATATGACTTGTTGCAACAAGAGGCAAAATGTGGGCATATGCTGCTGGGTATCGGGATAGCTAGTGCCAAAGAAATTGATGAAATTAATATTTTGAATGCTTCTTTTTTGGCGATGAAACGCGCAGTAGAGCAGAGCGGTGCAAAGCCGGAGTTGGTGCTGATTGATGGTAATCGGGTGCCTAAAAATTTTGGTTGCAAAGTGCAGGCGGTGGTGAAAGGCGATGCAAGGTCATATAGTATTTCTGCCGGTTCTATTTTGGCAAAAGTTTATAGAGACCGTTTGATGGCTCAAATGGCTTTACAGTACCCCGGTTATGGGTTTGAAAAAAATGCCGGCTACGGAACCAAGGCTCATATCGAGGGGTTGCAAAAATTTGGTGTTACCCCACAACATCGCCGTTCTTATATGCCGGTTAAAGCGTTTATCAAATGACAGCTAATCGAGCGCACTATATGTTTCTTGTTCATAAGTTTAAGATTCGGTTTATCCGCCGGTTTTTAGGGTTTATCCTGACTATAGTATTTATTAACGAGGACGTGAACTATGATAAGAAAGATTTTCCTATCGCCTTTTTTTGCACTAACCGTGTTTTTGATATTGGGGCTTGGCTTTATTGGAGTGGTCTTTTTTCAGTATCATCAGGATATTCTCAGATTAACAATTGATGGCGAAATCATTGATGTTGTCGCTAAGCTTGGCTATATTTTGCTGTTGTTTGTGCTGGCCTATGTTTATCGCGATTTTGAGGATAAGATGCTGGCATGGGGAATTTATATTTTTTTGACGATGTGTTGTTTTTTACGCGAATCTGGAATCCAGCATCATCTTTCAACGACAGATTCTACACCTTTTAAGTCGCGTTTTTTCCTTGATCCGGATAATCCTTGGTTTGAGAAGGTTATTTTTGGCAGTATATTGCTGTTGATTGTCGGTGGTCTTGGGTATCTGGCAGTTAAGTTTAGTAAAAAATTGGTTTTACAGTTCTTTGCAATGGATACGATAACATGGTCTACGGCAGTTTTGTGTACGGCAGGGGTCTGTTCGAAGATTATTGATCGTTTCCCGTCTAATTATAGAAAAGCACATGAAGGGGTTGCTCTGCCGGAAAATGTTTATACGATATTGCAGTTGGTGGAGGAAACCAGCGAAATGTTTTTGCCGTATTTGGCGATACTTATCCTTTTCCAGCATCATGTTATTAAGGCACAGCAATAATTTTTTATGCCGATAAAAAAGTACTTGAAATTTTGCAGAAAAAAGTGTATCTTAGGTATGCTTTACTAATTATTAATATATATGAATAAACAGGACGAAATCCAACCTCTGTGCGTTCAGGTTGGAAATTTTCAAGTGACGGCCGTAGGACGGCTAGAGTTGAACCAAACCTACGGGTTGGTTCGTGGTTATGAGCTCAGGGTCATAGATGGTCAAGGACAAGTCATCTATGAGAACATTCGCGGTTTTTTGCCGCTCAGCGATGGGGTGCACTTGGTTAGGCATGCTAATGGCGTTTGGGTGCTGGTCTACTTAAAGAGAAACTGTAGAGAGCGCCGGCTTAAGAAAGTCAACCTTCGTCATGGAGGGCTTTGTCTGCTGTTTGATGAGCGCGGCAAAATCCATTACGCTCAGGAAAGTCCACATTATGATGACATCAATGCTTAAATGCGTGATGTTCGATGAACTAAAAAAGCAGGCTTTATATAAAGCCTGCTTTTTTGTGTGCTAGGAACTATTATAGCTCCGGTACAGAAGCTTTGGTACGTTTTTCTTCCGGCACGGGGGCATCTTTGCTTTTATCAATGGGTTTTCCGGCCAAGATTTCTTTTATCTCTTCACCGGTTAAGGTTTCATACTCCATTAACGCTTGAGCTAGGGTTTCCCAATCTTTTTTATGTTTTTGCAGAATCATTTTGGCTTCTTCATAACCATCTGTGATCAGCCGCTTAATTTCTGCATCAACTAAACGTGCGGTCTCTTCGCTCATATTTTGATTTTGAGTTACAGAGCGTCCGAGAAAAACTTCATTCGAATTTTCGGAATAACGAATCGGGCCTAAAATATCACTCATGCCCCATTCGGTAACCATCGCACGGGCTAGATTGGTAGCGGCATTAATGTCTGAAGATGCACCAGAGGTGACTTCCGCATAACCGAATTTTAATTCTTCAGCAACGCGGCCTCCCATCATAATGGTCAGGCGCGAAAGCATCTGCGTACGTGTATAGGAATATTTGTCTTTTTCAGGCAGTTGTTGCACCATTCCTAATGCTCTGCCACGCGGAATAATGGTCGCTTTATGAATTGGGTCGGTGTCTTTGACGTTTAATGAACAAATGGCGTGACCGGCTTCATGATAAGCGGTTAGCGTTTTTTCTTTCTCGTCCATAGCTAATGATTTGCGCTCATTACCCATTAAGACTTTATCTTTGGCATTATCAAAATCAGCAGAGCTAACTTTGAGCTTGTTTTGACGCGCTGCAAGCAGAGCAGCTTCATTAACCAGATTGGCTAAATCAGCACCGGAAAAACCAGGCGTGCCCCTTGCTACCACGCTTAAATCCACATCTTTACCTAAAGGAACCTTGCGGGTATGTACTTTGAGAATTTCTTCCCGGCCTTTGACATCAGGGTTGCTTACCGTAACTTGGCGGTCAAATCTGCCGGGGCGCAATAATGCCGGATCTAATACGTCCGGTCGATTGGTGGCGGCAATTAAAATCACATTTTCATTTGCCTCAAAGCCGTCCATTTCAACCAATAGTTGGTTTAAGGTTTGCTCACGTTCGTCGTTACCGCCACCAAGACCGGCACCACGGTGTCTGCCCACGGCATCTATTTCATCAATAAAAAGCAGGCAGGGGGCATTCTTTTTGGCTTGCGCAAACATATCTCTTACTCGAGATGCGCCCACTCCCACAAACATCTCCACAAAATCTGAACCAGAGATGGAGAAAAACGGAACATCTGCCTCACCGGCAACGGCTTTGGCTAATAGGGTTTTACCTGTTCCTGGAGGGCCAACCAATAAAACACCCTTTGGAATTTTACCTCCTAGTCTCTGAAATTTTTGCGGGTCTTTTAAAAAATCTATAATTTCTTCTAATTCTTGCTTACTTTCTTCTGCACCTGCCACATCAGCAAAGGTGACTTTCTTGGTATTTTCGATTAATCTGGCGCGAGATTTGCCGAAACTCATTGCTTTGTTGTTACCAGAATTTGCTTGCCGCATGAAAAATATCCATACGCCAATTAATAACAGCATTGGAAACCACGAGATTAGAATCCCCCAAAAAGTGCTTTCTGAAGTATCTACCGGTTTGGCTTCGATTTTTATATCCATCTTGCGTAAGGTCTCGACCATATTGGGGTCATAAGGCGCATAAGTATGAAAATGTGTCCCATCACTATAACTGCCGTTTATATCATGACCCACAATGGTAACCGCATTAACATGCCCTTCTTCTGCTTTGTTCATAAAGTCTGAAAAAGCAACTTCAGCGATGCTATGGTGCCCAGATTGGGGATTATAAACATTAAATAATATACTCAATGCAATAAAGGCAATGAGCCAAAACAAAATACTTTTAGAATCTTTCATTGATTTCCTCTTGTTTTAATTTGAATTGATGCTCAATAATATAGGTTACAAATTAGCAAAACTCAATATCTTTTTTTGCGGAGATGAACAAGCTTTTTTTAGCCGTATATTTAAGGGAGAGATTTTAGGCATGACGTAATTTAAATACGCCATCTTCATAGCCTTGGATAGTTTTATCGGTTTCGGCCATTTCTAATCTTTTTTCAGCCAGTGCGACATATTCTTTTTCGCGCTCAATTCCTACAAAATGACGATTGAGTTTTTTGGCTGTGACTGAGGTGGTGCCAGAGCCTAAAAAAGGGTCAAAAATAACATCACCGGGGTTTGACGAGGCTAGGATGAGTTTGGCTATTAATTTTTCTGGTTTTTGGGTGGGGTGAGAGGTGTTTTCAGCCATAGACCAGAAGGGAATCGAGATGTCTGTCCATAAGTTTGACGGTGCTGTTAAGCGGTATTTGGCACCGCTATCTGCGGTATCTTCCTGCCAATCTTTAGGAATACCTTTATCATCTTTATAAGGAGCTAACACCGGTCTTTTGAGTTTTACAGCATCGAGATTGAAAGTATGTTCGGCAGATTTGGTGAAAAACCAAATATCTTCCATGCAATTTTTCCAATTGTTGCTGGCACTTCTACCTTTTTCGCGCTCCCAAGTGATACGGTTTTTCAGTAAAAAATATTTGCCGGCAATTTCAGGGATGGCAATGGAGGTATTCCAATCCGAGCAAATATATAGAGTACCGTTGGGTTTTAATGAGATAAACACTTCTGCTAACCACTTGTCCATCCATTTTTTGTAGGCATTCCAATCCATTGATTTAAATTCTTTGGTGCCAAATTTTTTGGTGAGGTTATAAGGAGGATCTACCACCACTAAATCTGCAAAATCTGCAGGCAAAAATTTTAAGGCTTCGAAAGTATCCTGCCAAATGGTGCGGTCAATAATATCTTTGAGTTTCGCTTTGCCGCTCAACGTGATAGCGCGCGCCGCATATTTTTCCGTTTGTTTTTCGGTTAGGGTAATGGTTTTATTACGCGGTGCTGGCTGAGTGGTCATTTTTCCTCACCGAATTTGCTGTTTATCAGGTTGGTTAGGTTTTTGATGGCGAGGTCAGCTTCTGTGCCGCTGGCAGTGATTTTGATGCTGGTGCCTTTGGAGGCTGCTAGCATCATTAAGCCCATAATAGAATTGCCATCTACGGTTTGTCCAAGGCGTTCCACTTCCACTTCAGCATCTAGGCCGTCAATAGCTTTTACAAAATTTGCTGCTGCACGTGCATGCAAGCCGCGTTCATTGATGATTTCTATATCGATGGTCTTTTTGTCTGCCATGGTTATTTCCCTAATAGTTCAGAGGCAATTGTAATATATTTTATGCCAGCTTCTTTGGCACCGGCTACGGCCTCTTTTAAGCTTTTTTCTTTGCGTAAGGTGTTTAATTTAACCAGCATGGGTAAATTAATTCCGGCAATAACTTCCACTTTGGCTCGGTCCATAATCGAAATGGCTAGGTTGGAAGGCGTGCCGCCGAACATATCTGTCAGCACAATGACACCATCACCGCTATCTACGCCATTTACTTTGTTTAAGATATCTTTGCGGCGTTCATTCATATCATCATTCGGGCCAATGCAGGCCGTCGCAATTTGGGTTTGCGGACCGACCACATGTTGCATGGCAGAAACAAATTCATCGGCCAGATTGCCGTGTGTGACCAACACAATTCCAATCATTATTTTTCTCCGCTTTTCCACACTTTTATAGCACCAAAGGCTGCTAAAATTTCGGTCTTGCTTTTAATGCGTTCTAATTCGTCTGCTCTGGTTTGGCGACCGCGGAAAGTAAATTCTTCTACGGTTTCAACCGGCACACCATATGTCCGTTCAACTGTTTCTCCATCCAGCTCGACTACCATCACAAATTCTTGTTCAGCCAGAGCCGCACCGGTTTCTTTATTGATGCCATCAAGCTTAACCGCTATTTTACCATCACGCTTCAACAGAGCTGTTCCTTTACCATTATATTCCATAGAAGGGTTTTGCGGTTCGCCTTTGCGTGCATCAATAAATATGGCTAATTCACCAAATTTGTTTTCTATTATTTCAAAAAAATCCTGTTTTTCTATCAGGGTATAATATTGATTTTCCATCTCAACCTCATCATCTTTGCAGATTAACATCAACTCATAGAATAGCACACAGTTTTATAAGTGTCAATTAAGTTTATGGCGGGTTATTCTTTTTGTTTGTTTTTATTCGTTGTTAACTCTGGTTGCTGTTGTTCTATCTCATAAATATCTTTGGCTAATTCCACCAGCGATTGCGGTTTACGTTTAGGCTTACGGCCAGACTTTTCTAATATCATCTTGGCAACTTGTTCTTCGTCGTCTTGTTTATCAAGCTCGATTATATCTTGGGGCGATAAATCTTTCAGCGAATCGAGCGGAAAGTCTTTTTTTAGTTGTTTGACGGCTTGAGCCAGCTGCGGTAATTCTTTTTCGCTAACTTCACCTTTGAGCTGCAGCGGTTGCTCGATTTTTTGCTTAACCGCTTTACGGCGTAATCGCGTGGGGTTATAGTTCGGTGTGTTTAGTAAGCGGGCATCTTGGGCGGTCATTTTGGGGGACAAGCCAGCTTTGCCAGCCAGCATCGCCGTGTCCATTAAAATATTTAGTTTTCCAGCCATCTCTTGTTCTTTAGCAATACGTAATGTTTCAGAGGCTTTTTGCTGATTGCGTGGGAGAGCATTGGTCTCATCATATTCCTGCTCGCGATCCTCAATTAAACTAATGTTGAAAAAAGGAATATACACGTTTTCTTCTTCATCTTCTTCTTCGTCATCACAAGCTTCGCGGATCCGTTTGCGGATTTTTAACAGTGGGGTGGTGCGCGGAGGTGTTGTTTGGGTGGTTTTGGGGCGAGAATCGTTTTGGGTAGTGGCACTGTCTGCTAACAGAGCGCGGCCTTCTAATCTTTTGCTGATACGTTCATCATCGTTGCCGCTTTTTTTGTTCCAATCAATTAGTTTGCGTCGGAATTGCTTTTCCATGATCTTCTCCTACTGTCAACTACTCTTTATGATAAGTTATCATTAATGATGTATCTGCCAAAATTACTGGGGTCACTTTGTAGCGTTGTTTATTTTTGAGTTTGAGCGTAAACGGTGTGCAGGCGATAATATGTTTTTGCATATCATCGCGGAAAGATTGCCAATCTTCTATTTCTGGCAGAAGGTTCTTTTGTTGGTTTAGAATATCGCTTAAGTGCGGCTTTTTATCTAATTCGCTATTGTGGCTATCCCAAAGTTTGAGATAGGCTTTGTTGTAGTATTTCAGCTTAAGGGAGGGGGAAAAGATAAGCACAGAATCGCTGACGTTATCTAAGAGGCCTTGCTGAACGGCTAATAAATCTCCTAGTTTGCGTGAGGTATCTAAGCGGTCGGTCAAATCTTCGTAGGCAATAATCGTGCCGTCCGGGTGAGGGGCGCGTATTCTGCGAAAAGTGCGGCCGTCTGGAATATAGAGCATGTCTTCACGTTGTTCTGTTAGAGCATCAAAAGCTTTGTTTTCTTCTTCTTTGTAGGCCTTAAAATCTGATACTTCCGGTAGTACTTTAGCCTCACGAATCTTGTCTAAAAAGGCATTGTAGTGCGGAGATTGTTCCAAAAAGTTTTCCGGTAAGTTCCAGAGTTTTAGAAATGCCGCATTGCCAAAGGTGAAATTATGTTTGGTGTTGATGATGCAAAAAGCGGTATCCAGCGAACTTAAAATTTCCAAATGCGAATCGAGATGAACGCGGTAATTACGTTTAGCTTCATCAAATTCGGTAATATCTATCAGTGAGCCAATGGTGTGAGATGTTTTTAAGGACGAATCGTAATATGGGGTTTCGGTTAGTTCAAAGCGTTTCAGATCACCGTCGCTTAGGATATTGATTTGTTTTTTTTGTGGGGTGTTTGATTCTCGTGCTATCTTAGCTATTTCTGTAAAGTTGGTGGTGTTGCCCAAATCATGGAGTGCTGTGTTTTGTGGGGTGATATCTTTAAAATCTTTGAGGCCGAGTAATTTTAAATAACCACGGTTCATGATGAGCATTTCTTGCTGTTCGTTTCTCAGCCAAACGGGGCAGGGAAGATGGTCAATCAGAATGCGGAAGTCTTCTAACTTTTGGCGGCAATGATAAGCCTCATCGGTTACTCGGGCAATAAACTCTGCGCTGGAGGTTATATCTCGAAACCAGAGGCAATTGCAGTCAATTTCCATATGAGGGGAATTTATCCGCACGCCGGTGATGGCAAAGGTTTTGGCTGTTTTGGTTTTGGCCATGGTTTCAAAGCTGGTACCGTTTTGGGTGAGATTTTTGTAAAAAGCGGTTAAGGCTTCTCCATCCTTGTGTGCAAAAACGCTAAATACTTCGGCAGCGGTGCTCTTTTCGCCATTTTTTAAGTTTAGCAACGTAGCCAGTCTGCGTGAACAATGGGTTTCAGTACTATCTTTGCTGATATTATTGACCAGATAGCCATCTTGAGCAGCATAGAGCATTTCTTCATACAATTTGCTCCAATCAGTTTGGTTTATCAGGGCGCGTCTGGTGCAGCGCAGGCGGTGCAATATCAGCCCAATTACAAAGGGAAAAATCAGAGTTATACCAATGCATACATATATAAGTACTGTTATCGTCTCTATGTTCATATTTTTTGTTCCAAGCGCATAAAATTAAGGGTTGTTTGTTTTTTTATTTTAGTATATAGACTTTTTAAGATATTTGTAAAGTGATAGCAAACTAAAAATTGAAAGAGTAAACAAGGACATGTATACATTGGTTTTTGATACAACTGCTGGCGGAATTGCTATCGGCCTTTATGACGATATGAAACGGCTGGCAAAGGTTGAAAAAATAATGGAGTTTGGGCAGGCTGAGGCTTTGGCCTGTGATGTGGAGACAATGCTTAAAGAGCATCGGCTTTGTTTTCAGCAAATCGGTTTGTTAGGGGTCTGCACAGGACCGGGTTCTTTTACCGGTGTGCGCGCAGGTTTAGCCTTTGCTCGGGGGCTGGCATTGGGGGCTCCACAATTGCAAATTACGGGAATCAGTGCCTTTGAAGTTTATGCTAAGATGCTTAAAGCGGCGAATCGGGCGGTTTTTAACGCAGTGGTCATCGAAACTAAGCGTGATGATTTTTATTTTCAGCTCTTTGATGAAAGGCTCAAAAAATTGACTGAGCCGATGGCTTTGCGGCGAGAGGATATCTTACAAAAACTTAAAAAAGGTCAGGTCAGTTTAATCGGCGATGGCGTTGAGCGACTGTTGGCTACATCTTCAGGTCTGCAGATAAAATCTGTTGAACTTTCTGAAATGATTGATATTGATGCCGCTTTTGAGGTTACGTATCAAAAATTTTTAGCAAAAAGCCTTGATTTTCCTAAGCCACTGTATATAAGAGGGGCTGATGCTTGTGTAAAATAAGCAGAAAATTATAGCTTAGTTATAAAAAGGGTGATAACACTAGTTATCAGAATTTAAAGTTTTTAATGAAAAGAGGTATATTGTGACTAGATCCGAGTTAATTGAAAAAATTGCTAAGAAAAACCCTAATCTTTTGTTAGGGGAGATTGAACGCATTGTTAATGTTATTTTTTCCAGCATGACAGCAGCCTTAGCCAGAGGTGATCGTGTCGAGTTCAGAGGGTTTGGTGTCTTCTCAATTCATCAACGTTCACCGCGAATCGCACAAAATCCTAGAACAGGGACCAAAGTGCAAATCGGCAGCCGCAATATTGTTCATTTTAAGGTTGGTAAAGAATTACACGAAAGCTTAAATGAAAAATAGTTGATTCCAAAACAGATTTTGAGGAGACAAACATGTGGCTCTTAAAAATTTTAATCGCATTTCCGCTGTTAGCGTTTTTGGTGGTATTTTTGGTGCAGAATAATGAGCTGGTACCCTTGTGGCCACTAACGGGGGCTGAATGGTTCCCTTTAGAAAAGGTTAGCACCAGTATTGTTTATTTTCTGCTATTCTGTTTGGGGTGGTTTATGGGGAGGCTGTCTGCGTGGTCTGCCTATGCGCCGCTGCGTTCTATGCTGCGTAAACAGAAAAAGGAAAATAAAGTCTTGTCTAAAGAGCACGAAAAGCTTAATCATCAACACGAAAAGCTTAATCAACAATATACAAATTTGCAAGAAGAGGCTGAAAAGGTGGAAAAAGCGCATCGCTTTTCGCTCAATAAAAAAATTAAAGGTTGGTTTTCTAAATCAACAACAGAAGACTAATCTAAAAAGTGAGGTATTTATATGAATTGGCTTACCGATATCGTCAGACCAAAGATAAAAAAAACGACTCCAAAAGAAATCGCTGATGATTTGTGGGTTAAATGTCCGGAATGCGGGCAGATGCTTTTTTCAAAAGAACTTAAGCAGTCATTGTATGTGTGTACCAAGTGCGGTCATCATCTGCGGCTTTATATTGATAAGCGGCTAAAATTGCTGTTTGATAATGGCTATTATACGATGATGATTTTACCGACAGTAAAAGAAGATCCGCTTAAGTTTAAGGATACACAGCGTTATGTTGATCGCTTGCGGGTTTATCGCAAAAAGACCGGTAATAATGATGCCATTAAAGTTGGCTTGGGCAAGGTCAATGGTATTGATACCGTTATTGCGGCGATGGATTTCTCGTTTATGGGCGGTTCTATGGGAACGGCGGTCGGTGAAGGTATCGTTGCTGCAGCGAACTATGCTTATGAGCATGATTGCCCCTTGATTATTGCTAGTGCTTCAGGCGGGGCTCGTATGCAAGAGGGAATGCTATCATTGATGCAAATGGCGCGGACAACGGCGGCCATCAATCGCCTTAAAGAGAAAGGATTGCCCTATATTTCTATTTTCACAGACCCGACGACAGGTGGTGTCTCAGCCTCTTTTGCAATGATTGGGGATATTCATATTGCAGAAAAAGGCGCGTTAATTGGTTTTGCCGGTAAAAGAGTGATTGAACAGACTATTCGTGAAAAATTGCCGGAGGGCTTCCAAACTGCAGAATACCTTAAAGAGCATGGTATGATTGATATTGTGGTTGAGCGTAAAGACCTGAAAACAACAGTCGACCGGGTATTGGGGCTACTGTGCGGTAAATAATTTGCTTGAGAAGTTTTTATTCTGTGAAAAATTCTTTTATATCAACTTCGAGGGCATCAGCAATCGCATATAATACATTGATAGTGGTGTTGGTATGTCCATTTTCAATTTCTGATAAATAAGCCCGATCAATGCCTATAGTAATAGCTAGTTCTATTTGAGATAGATTTTGAGATTTACGTATTTCACGGATTTTATCGCCGATAATTTGAAGTCTGTTTCGCAAAGTGAACCTCTTTTTTTATCTTACCGAAAAACATTATGAAATAGATTAAAATAAAATGTGTTGACTAGATTCAACAATATGTTGATAATAAATAACAGTTTTTTGAATCATTACCTCTATTAAAATGATTAGATTAAAATGTCAATCCCTATAATAAATGTTGATAGAATAGTGGAAAAATTGGGGGAATGGCATGTATAAAAAAAGCCCTCTGGTAAGAGAGGGCTTTGAAAAAAATGAAATGGGTTATTTGGCGACGATGACCATGGCCTCGCGTAAAATGCGGTCATGAATGGTGTATCCGGCTTGCAATTCAGATAAAATTGTGCCGGATTCAACGTCAGGATTGGGCACTTCTTGGACCACACGTTCAAAATTCGGGTCAAATTTTTCCCCCATATGGTTGAAACGCTTAATCCCAAATTTGGCAAAAACCTTGGTCAGTTCGTTTTGGGTTAACTCCACACCTTGTAAAAGTTCTTGACAGGAATCTTTATTTTCTGCCATGGCGGCAATTGCGCGTTCTAAATTATCCGCAACGCCCAAAAGCTCTTTGGCAAAAGAGGAAATGGCGAACTTGATGGTCTTCTCGGTTTCTGTATGGGCGCGTTTTTTCATATTTTCCATTTCCGCATAAAGGCGAATATAATCGTCTTTAAGTTTTAGAAAATCTTGCTCTAATTGGTTATCTTCAGTGGGTGATGATGCCGGTGTTTCTTCATCAACAGGGGTTTCATCAGCTGATGTTTCAAATTCTTGTTCGTGGTCTGTGATTTTAATATCATCGTTTATATCTTCGATGGGTTCTTTTTTTGCGTTCATCTTGTCCTCTTTATAAAATTTATCTGCTATAGATTTAGGAATTAAAAATTGTTAAGTCAAGCATGAGTTGCGGTTAATTGTGTTTAAATATGAAAACAGCAATCCGAAGATTGCTGTTGTGGAACTTTGGTTTGTGATAGAAAAATTTTTAGCGGCGATGGCCATGGTGTCCGCCATGATGCCTGCCCCAACCGCCATGATGATGGTGGTGATGATGATGCCCTCTGAAGCTGTTAAAGAGTATTCCGCCGACAACTGCTGTGGTCACACCAGCAGCCCAAGCAGCACTGGTTGAAGGAGCATCGTAGTAATAACTGTTTTGAACTGTCGGTGATTCACGGACGACAGTTACCGTTTGCATAGGTTGGGTGACAATCGGTTGGGTGTTATAGGTATTAGGCATTGTAAAAATTTGTCTGGTGACGGTGCCGTTTTGGTCAATAACAACAATTGACTCGGCTTTTGCCTCGGTTATAAAAGCTAATGTCAGCAAGAGCAATGCAATAAATTTTTTCATGTTTTCACCTCGTATTAAAAATTGTATATCGTTTATAATCTATGAAGAAAATTTTTTCAACATCTAGTATAACGCAAGGTTGGTGGTTTTGTTCAAAAAAATTTTTTGAAATGAAAAAAATATTTTGCTAACTGATTACATTTAAATATTTTTTTTAAGGATTTTTAAACGTAGAATTTCTAAAAATAAGGTTTGAAAAATAAGATTTAATGGGCTAACTTCGTGATTATGAAAAAGTTAGATACATATATTGCCAAGCAGATTATGACGGGTTTTCTGTTAGTGGCGTTGTCGCTGATGTCTATGCTGTGGCTGACACAGTCGTTGCGGTTTGTGGAAATGGTGACAGATAAAGGATTGCCGGTTTATTTGTTTGTAGAAATGACATCTTTGTTGATGCCGCGGATATTTTCTATTTTGTCACCGATTGCGTTGTTTGTGGCGGTGATGTTTGTTTATAATCGGCTGATTACGGATAGTGAACTAGTGGTGATGAAGGCTGTGGGTATCAGCACGGCGGTCATTGCACGCGCAGCTGTTTTGATTGGGGTTTTGCTCGCGTTGTTTAATGTATTTGTGCTTAATGTCGGTGTGCCACGGGCTGAAAATAAGTTCAGAGATTTGGAATTTGAAGTCAAAAACAGTTTTACGAAGATGATGCTGCGCGAAGGTGCGTTTACAACTTTTAAGGATAGTACAACAATTTTTATTGATGAATTTGTTGATGAAGGTGTGGTGCGCGGTATTATTGTCAGTGATAGTAAAAAAGCAGATGAAAAAGTGGTTACCGTGGCAGAAAGCGGTAAGCTTGAGTATACTGATGCCGGACCAAAACTGTTGCTTAACAAAGGGACACGTCAGGTGATGAATAAAAAAAGCGGGCAGTTTTCTTCAATGACTTTTGATGATTATGCCGTTGATTTCGGCGATATGACCGTGGCGCGTAAAAAGAGTAAGAGTGTTCGTGAGTGGGGAATAAAAGAGTTATTTGCAGAGGCTCGAAAGCCTGAAACACCAGCTAAGTTGGCACGAGCCTATCGTGCAGAGGCACATCGCCGCATTTTAGCACCATTGTTTAATTTGGTATTTGCTTTGCTGGCTTGTACGGGATTGCTGATTGCTAATTTTAATCGCCGTGGTCAGGGTAAAGTGATTATGATTTCTATTTTGGCGATGGTGGCTGTGCAAGTTTTGGATATGACTTTGGTTAATATGGCGCGAAAGCATGAGTGGATGGTGTGGCTGATGTATCTTAATTGTTTATTGCCGCTGTTTATTTGCGGTGAGTTGTTGGTAAAATCTCCGGTTTTCAGTAAGCGGCAGAAAAAGGAGCAGTTGAATGAAATTTAGTCCATATATAGCGTTGTGTGCAGTGGCTTGTGCGGCAGTTTGTGCCCACGCTGCTAATGAACCATATGCCGGTGCCATTATGCATAAAGAAACCTCTTATACGCCGCAAGCCGATTTTAACCCCAGAAATATGACTGATATTATGCCAAGTGTGACTAAAAAAAATAAGTCTGATGAGGAACAGGAAATTTATTTTTCTGCTGATGAATTGGAAGCGACAGAAAATGAAAGCGTGATTGAGGCCAAAGGGAATGTTATTGTAACTCGGGGGAAGATGACGCTTAATGCTGACCGTATTTGGTATGACCAAAAACGTGATGTGGTGGTAGCTACAGGAAATGTGGTGGTGCATGATGACGATGGCAGTGTACTCTATACGGATGAAATTGCCTTGTCTAAAAAAATGACACGTGCAGAAGTAAATAAAGTTAAGGTTATTATGCGTGATGAATCCCGTATATGGGCCGATTCATTTGTTAAGAAGCCAAGCAATAATAAACAATTGCGTCATGCCTCTTATACCGCTTGTGATATGTGTGAAGGGAAATCGCCGTTGTGGCAGATTGATGCCCGTAAGGTGAACTATGATGCTGCCGGAAAAAATATTAATTACAATGATGCTGTGCTCAGAATCAAAAATGTACCGGTGTTTTATTTGCCATTTTTGAGCCATCCGTCGCCAGAGGTTAAGCGGCGTTCCGGCTTGTTGATGACCTCTATGGGAAGTTCTTCTTATTTGGGCAGATATTTGCAACCAACATATTTTTTTAATGTATCTGACCAGACGGATATTATTTTATCGCCGTATATTACAACGGATAGAGATATTGTGTGGGGTGGGCAGTATCGGCAGTATTTTTATAATGGGCATATTAAAGCTGAGGGAACTTTTTTGGATGATGAAGGAAAAGATTATAAGCATGTGCGCTATAAAAAATTTAATCGTCCAAAGCACCGCGGCAATTTATTCTTAGATGCTCGTTATGAAATTAATGACTATTGGGTGTCACATCTGGATTTGAATTATACTTCTGATGTGTTTTATCTTAAGGATATGTCGCTTTCTGGGCAAGATGATGCGTGGTTGACTTCTAAGTTGGCCTTTGAGCGATTTGAAGGACGAGATTATGCAGCTATAGAAGGCTATTACTATAAGTTGACGAGCCTTAATTTGCGAGCACGGAATAGTAAAGAATATAATAACCGAATGAAAGATTTGCCGTTGGTGGTGCCGTTTATGGAATATGAGCATATTACAACGCCGGATAAGTATGGTTCCTATTTTAAGACTAATGTGAGTGAAGCATCTGTTTATCACGATAGTGATGAGGAAAGCCATCGTGTGTCAATGATTAATGCTTGGGAACTGCCGTATACCAGTAATTATGGTGAGCAGTATAAAATTTCGGCATCGTTAAAAACGGATTTATATTATATTGATGATTATCGCTATCGGCAAGATAATGTGTATGATGGAACATTGGCGCGTGTATTTCCGCAATTGGGGATAGAGTGGCGGTTACCATTTGTGCGTGCGAGCGAAACAACCAGACAGATTCTAGAACCGGTGGTGGTGGCTACTTTTGCGCCGGATAAAGAAGATAATTTAGATAAAATTCCTAATGCGGATAGTGCTGATGCGGAATTTGATGATGCCAATATTTTGAATCTGGACCGCTATGCCGGTTATGATCGTAATGATACGGGAAGCCGTGTTTCTTATGGCTTGAACTGGAGCTCATATGGCGATATTATGGGACGGACATCTGCCTTTATTGCACAAACCTATCAGTTTTCGCAAGACAATGCGTTTATGCAAGCGGTGGGTGAAGAGGATAAATTATCCGATTATGTCGGTCGTATTTATGCCAGTCCGAATAAATATTTGGATTTGAACTATCGCTTCCGAATGGATAAAAAAGATTTTGAACTTAAGTATAGTGAGTTGGGTGCATCGGTTGGTTCAAATATTTTGAAGGTTTATACTTCTTATATCTATTTGCAACCGAACCAGAATTCGTATTATACCAGCAGTGAACGTAAAGAACTTTATTTCAGTGTCAAATCTAATGTGACGAAAAATTGGTCTGTCAGTGTGTATGACCGTATCGATTTAACAGATGGCGGTGGGCAACTGGAGCATGGTGGTCAGCTTATCTATGAAGATGAGTGTTTAGAGTTGGCATTTGTGGCTAAAAAACATAATTATAGCAGTCCAACCATGGATGATGATTATGAATTTGGGGTGACGTTTTTCTTTAAAACTTTGGGTGGTTTTGGCTCAAAATAAAAGGGAGATTTAATATGAAAAAGTTAGGGCTATTGTTACTATTTGTTTTGCTGGCAACAACCGTGCAGGCACAAGAGATGGATTTATCTGATGTTGATCGGGCAGCACGACGCTCAGGCTCAAAATCCATTATGTTTCGGCGTCCTTCTGGCGAGCAAGAAGAGTTGATGCGTCAGCAAGCAGAAGAGGCCGCCAGAGCTGAGGCTGAGGCTCGCGCTAAAGCTGCGGCACAAGCTAAGAAAAAAACACCAATGAAAAAAGCTCAACCGGCCTTTCGTCCGTATAATCTTTTTGGTAACGGGTGGAAAGTTGCCGCTACAGTTAATGGGGAAATGGTCTCTAATAAAGACTTGCAAGAACGGGCCAATTTGTTTGCTTTAACAACCGGTATGCCGGTTAATGAAAAAAATAAAAAAATGGTGGCAGAGCGCGTGTTGCAAAATACGATAGACGAGAAAATTAAAATTCAAGAAGCGGAAAAGCAAAATATTCATGTTTCTGAAGAAGAAATTAAAGAAGCCTATCGTAATTTTGAACGCTCTAATAATATTCCGGCTGGTAAATTTGCGGCCGTGTTGAAAGAATATCAGGTTAGTCAGGAAGTCTTTTTGGCACAGATAAGAGCTAATTTGATGTGGAATAAATTAATCGGACGCCGGTTGGGGCAAAATATTGATGTCTCTGTGCGTGAGGTTGAAGATGAAATGTCGAGAATCAAAAAGGATATGGATACCAAAAAATATATGGTTTCAGAAATTGTGATTAAACGAAAAGATGCAGAACATATTGATGAGCTGGTGCAGATATTGCGTCAGGATTCGCGGTTTGAACTTTATGCAGCGCAGTTTTCACAAGCGGCCAGTGCACCTTCAGGTGGTAAGTTAGGATGGGTTGCTCCTGGGCAGTTGGCACAGCCGCTGGATAGTGCAATTAGAAATTTAAAAGAAGGCGGTGTTTCTAATGCCATACTCTACCGCAATGAGTATTATATTTTGAAGATGGATAAAATTTATGATCCGAAGAAGAATAGGCGTGATATGCCAACGGAAGAAGAAGTGCGTACCTTTATTAAGGATCGTAAAACAGATGAAATGGCTAATAAATATATCCGCGATTTGCGTAATCGGGTGGTGGTTGAGCGTAAGTTCTAGTGGAATGTTTTGATGACAGCAGCGTTACTCACAACCAAAGAATTTGTTGATAAATATGAGCTGATGGCCAGAAAGGCTTTGGGGCAAAACTTTTTGCTGGATCATAATATTACAGATAAAATTATGCGGTTGTCGTTGGAGGCACAAGGACTGAAAAATTTGCAGACAGAAACTGCTGTTGAAATCGGTCCCGGACCGGGGGGGCTGACCCAAGCTATTTTGCGCCAGTCACCGCATTCGCTGACGGCTATAGAAATGGATCCGCGTTGTTTGCAAATTTTAGCAGAAATCAAATCTTTTTATCCGCAATTAGACATTGTAAATGGTGATGCCTTGCAATATGACTGGGCGGCCCAAGAGGCAAAAGATGGAAAGTATCACATTATCAGCAACTTGCCTTATAATATTTCTGTGGTGCTGTTGACGTCTTGGCTAAAGCAAATACATCGTTTTAAGAGTTTGACGCTGATGTTTCAAAAAGAAGTTGCGGAAAGAATTTTGGCTGAGCATGGGCATAAAGATTATGGCCGATTATCGGTTATTTCACAACTGCAATGTCGGGTGATCAAGTTGTTTGATTTGCCGCCGACCTGTTTTGTGCCAGCACCGAAAATTTGGTCAAGCGTGCTTTTGTTTGTGCCTAAAGAAAATGCTTTGTCAGCGGCGGAAATCTCGCGAGTGGAAAATCTGACCGCGCTGGCGTTCGGACAACGCCGGAAAATGATACGGCAAAGCTTGAAAAGTATTCCGAATATTGTAACGTGTTTGGAAAAATTAAATATTGAGCCAACGTTGCGTGCGGAAGATTTGCGGGTGGAAGATTTTTGGCATATAGCACAAAGTTTAACTTAAGCTGTTGTCCCTTTAAATCCTAAAATAAAGCATTATCTCTGTCGTGTTTTTTTAATCATTATAGGAGAAAAGATATGACAGAAGGTGTAAGATTTCCAACGTTAGCTTTTATTACTGGTGGTGCAGGGCAGTCCAATGAAGGGATTCCACCACAACCGTTTGAAACGTTTTGTTATGATTCGGCTTTGATGCAGGCCAAAATAGAAAATTTTAATGTGATACCCTATACTTCTGTATTACCGAAAGAGGTTTATGGTCATATTGTGCCGGTGGATAAAGTGGTCGATCAATTTAAGCACGGGGCCGTATTGGAAGTGATTATGGCTGGAAACGGTGCGTGTCATGATGAGCATAAAGCCATTGCGACCGGTGTAGGGATTTGCTGGGGTAAAGATAAAAATGGCGAGCTTATCGGAGGTTGGGCGGCAGAATAGGTGGAATATTTTGATACGCATATTGATGATAATATTGCTCGCGGTCATGCTGAAATGTGGCTCAATAAGTCGCTTAACCATGAGTTGGAAATCCGTGGGGTAGAAAAACATAGTGAATTCCAGCTTTATCATAATTTCTTGAATATTGAACAGCATTTCGGTTATTGCTTAACTTGTTTGGGCTTTTTGAATTTTGACCACGCGCCGGCGGTTAATCTATAATTAAAGCAAAAATATTTCTTAGGAGAATATTATGGAAAAGCAGAATTCTCATCAGAGCACAAGCGTACCACAGAAAGGCAGTAAGCTTGGCGTGTGGGCTTTAGCCGGTGTGGTAGTTAGTTCCATGATTGGCGGAGGAATTTATAGCCTGCCGCAAAACATGGCTGCAGGGGCATCGGTCGGCGCGGTTTTTTTGGCATGGCTGATTACCGGTATCGGCGTATATTTTTTAGCCAACACATTTCGTATTTTATCTGATGTCAGGCCAGATTTGACAGCTGGTATTTATATGTATAGCCGTGCTGGTTTTGGCCCATATGTTGGTTTTACCATCGGGTGGTCGTATTGGTTATGCCAGATATGCGGTAATGTTGGCTACGCGGTGATTACTATGGATGCGCTTAATTATTTCTTTCCGCCATATTTTGCCGGCGGCAATAATCTTTATTCCATTATCGGCGGTTCGCTGCTGATATGGGGGTTTAATGCTTTGGTGTTAAAGGGCATTAAACAAGCGACCATCATTAACCTCGTGGGTACAATTGCCAAAATTGTGCCGTTGTTATTTTTCATTTTGGTGACGCTTATTTTCTTCCATTCTGATAAATTTACGTTTGATTTTTGGGGTGAAAAGGAACTCACGCTAGGGGATTTGCCGCAACAAATCAAAAGTACGATGTTGGTCACTTTATGGGCGTTTATCGGTATTGAAGGCGCGGTGGTAATGTCTAAACATGCGGAAAATCCAAAATCGGTTGGAAGAGCAACTCTGCTTGGTTTTTCTGGCTGTTTATTAATTTACGTTTTGCTATCGGTGTTGCCTTATGGGTTGATGAGCCAAGAGCAGTTGGCTAAATTACCGAATCCTTCAACGGCGGCAGTATTGGAGCAGGTTATCGGCCGGTGGGGTGCGTGGATTATGAATATCGGTTTGCTGATATCGGTGTTGACGAGCTGGCTCGCTTGGACCATGGTAACGGCGCAAATTCCACAGGCAGCCGCCGCTAATGGAACCTTTCCGCAAGAGTTTGCCCGTGAAAACGAAGTGCATGCACCAACAGTTTCGCTTTATGTTACTAGTGCTTTGATGCAGTTGTTTATGCTGTTGGTTTATTTTTCAAACAATGCATGGAATACGATGCTCAGTATTACAAGTGTGATGGTGTTGCCGGCATATTTTATGAGTGCGATGTATTTATGGAAACTATGTGAGGATCATGAATATCCAGAGCATTTTGTTATTGCGCGGTCATGGGCTTTGTTTTCTGCCATTATCGGGGCGTTTTATGCCTTATGGATGATTTATGCTGCTGGTTTGAATTATTTGCTGATGGCATTGATTTTTATGGCATTAGGTATTCCCGTTTTCATCTATGCACGGCGGCAAAATAGTCCGCAGGAGGCGGTTTTTTCTGCCGGTGAACGTTTCGCAGCTATCGTTTTAACGGTGGCGGCTTTGTTTAGCTTGTATGCGATGATGAACGGTTTAGTCTGATGGTATTATGCTAAAAAAAGTGCTCTGTTCTGCAGGGCACTTACTTTTATGACTTGAGTATTTTTTAGCTAGACATTTAGGGCTTTACGGTATGTCTCAAGCAAGAATTCCTGTTCATCACGGTCTGCCTGATTCATCTTTCTGAGCTTGATAATTGCCTTCATAATTTTGACATCGAAGCCGACACCTTTTGCCTCAGCAAAAATGTCGCGGATATCTGATTGAATACCTTTCTTCTCTTCTTCCAAACGTTCAATACGTTCAATCAAAGAGGTCAATCTGGTGCTGTCAATGCCACCAACTTCATTTTCTGCCATTTTTATCTCCCATGATGTGTTACGAATCTACAGATACGGAATATAGCAAAGATATTTTTTTTGACAAGAAATATTTGTGGAGAACATAAACAATAATAAGTTATTAAACTTTTTAGTATATATCATCGGTATGAATGATATTTTGGGTTAGGAGTTTGATATGCCAATAAGTACGCGTACGAATATTTTAGCAACATTGGGACCGGCATCGGATAGTGTGGAAAAAATAACGGCATTGGTTGATGCCGGTGTTGATGGGTTCAGGTTAAACTTTAGCCATGGAACTCACGAATCCCATCAACGCATTTATGACATAATTCGGCAGGTTTCAAAGGCTAAAAATGCGCATATTGCAGTGGTGGCAGATTTGCAAGGGCCTAAGCTGCGTATTGGGTTATTTAAGGATGAAAAAGTTACCCTTAAAAAAGGGCAGACGTTTTGTCTGGATATGAAAAAAGAATTGGGTGATGAAACACGTGTTACCCTGCCGCATAAGGAGATTTTTGAGGCACTTAAGGTGGGTGATAAACTGCTGGTTAATGACGGTAATATCGTGCTTAAAGTTACCGAAGCCCATAAAACCTCAGCGGTAACAAAAGTAGAAATTGGTGGGGTTGTTTCTGGTCATAAAGGGGTTAATCTGCCGAACTCGGCCTTAAAAATATCGCCGCTGACGGCAAAAGATTTAGATGATTTGGATTTTGCGCTTAAGCTTGGGGTTGATTGCGTTTGCCTTTCATTTGTGCAACGTGCCAGTGATGTTTTGGCAGCACGCAAAATTATTGGCAATAAGGCGTGGATTATCTCTAAGTTAGAAAAGCCGCAAGTTATGGATGAGCTCGATGAGATTATTGAAGCGTCTGATATGGTGATGGTGGCTCGCGGTGATTTGGGGGTGGAATGTCCGATTGTGACAGTACCGGTGTTGCAAAAACATATTGTTTCGCGCTGTCGTGCCTGTGGTAAGCCGGTGATCGTAGCAACACAAATGCTCGAATCAATGATTGCGGCGCCGATGCCCACGCGTGCTGAGGTTTCTGATGTGGCTAATGCGGTTTATGATGGCTGCGATGTGGTGATGCTTTCTGGGGAAACGGCTATGGGGGCTTATCCGGTGGAAACCGTGCAAACCATGCGTGGAGTGATAGAACAAGTGGAAGCTGATCCTAAGTATTATGCTAATATTCAGAGCAAAAATCAGGGGATTTATTGCTACAATGAAGCCCATGCTATTACGCATGCCGCCGGCGAAGTGGTTAAGACACTAAGCAGTATTGCGTGTATTGCTACATTTTCGGTTAGCGGTTTGACAACATTGGTTATGGCACAAGAGCGACCAGCCTATCCAATTATGGCGATTATTCCGACTGAAAAAATTGCTTGTCAGCTGAATTTGGTGTGGGGGGTTCGGACATTTATTGATAAGAAGGTTTTTGAAAGTTTTGATAACATAGAAAAAGTTTCTCGTGGGTTTGCCAGAGTTTCCGGTTTGGCAAATAACGGAGAATTTATTGTGGTGACGGCAGGGTATCCATTTGGTAAGGTCGGCTCAACCAATGTGTTGCATATTATCAAGGCTGGGTAGATTTTTTCTATTTATGGCACTACTATAAATGCGTGCTTTTTTTAGGGCACGCTTTTATTTTGCCGATGGAAGAGATGGTTATTGTTGTTGGTTGATGGCGACAAATTCGGCGCGTTGCTGTTCGGTTAGCATCTGCCAAAACTCGGCAAAATATTTTTTTTCAATCTCCATAATCTTTTGGCGGTGTTCTTCAATCTCTTGCCAAATTGGTTCAATTTCTGCTTTTAGGTTGGCTTTTAGCTCCGTTAGTTTTTGGTTTTGCTCGGCTGAAAGGTGCAATTTCTGGGCATCAATGTCTGTTGCTTGTACGTGCGATGCAGATAAGCAAAAGATGAGCATTAATAAAATCTTTTTCACCAGCGTCTCCTTATTGAAAAGATGTTTTTCATTATCTTAGAAATAAAATAAAAAAAATGCAATTAAATATTATATGTGCTGTAAGTGAAAAAACAACTTGCAAATCACTGAAAATAAAATTATGCTCCAAGAAAAATTTTAAGGGAGCATTGATAATGAAAATAACCGTAATTGGAACAGGATATGTCGGCTTGCCAACAGGTGTCGGTTTGGCAGAACTGGGGAATGATGTTGTCTGTTTGGATATTGATGAAAATAAAATTAATACTTTGAAATCCGGCAAAGTGACAATTTTTGAAGAGGGACTGGAAGAGCTGTTTAAGAAAAATACTGAAAATGGTAAGGTTCGTTTTTCTACCTCTTTTGCTGAAAGTATTCCACAGGCTGATTTGGTGATTTTGGCTGTTGGTACTCCTCCTAATCCTATTACTAAAGAAGCAGATATGAAATATATTAAAGCAGCTGCAGAATCTTTGGCGCATCATTTGCAGGGTTATACTGTAATCGCGGTTAAATCAACCGTTCCTGTTAATACCGGTACCGCGGTTGAAAATATTGTACGTCAGGTTAATCCTACGGCAGAGTTTGATGTTATCTCACTGCCGGAATTTTTGCGGGAAGGTTTTGCTGTGCAAGACTTCTTTAATCCGGATAGAATTATTGTCGGTGCCAATACACAGCGTGCACGGGATTTGATTGCTGAATTATATGCGCCATTTAAGGATAAGTCGACAATTTTATATGTTTCCAGACAGTCTTCAGAGACAATTAAATACGCCTCTAATGCCTTTTTGGCGATGAAAATCCAATATATCAATGAAATGGCAGACTTTTGCGAAACTTCCGGCGCGGATATTTATGAAGTGGCTAAAGGTATGGGGTTGGATTCCCGTATTGGAGCAAAGTTCTTGGTTCCGGGGCCTGGGTATGGCGGGTTCTGTTTTCCTAAAGATACTAACGCCATGGCTTATATGGGGAAATTTAATGGGGTTGATTTGTCTTTGATTGAAACCACGATTAAAAGTAATGAACGCCGTAAAATTAATATGGCAAAGCGTATTTTGGATATGGTTGATGATGTTAAAAATCCAACTATTGCTGTTTTGGGTAGTGCTTTTAAAGGCGGAACCGATGATTGCCGTGAGTCCCCAGCTTTGCAGATTATTGAAATTATGTTGGCTCATGATGTGCAAATCCGCTTGTATGACCCACAGGCGATGGATAATACTAAAGCCATCTTGAAAGATATGATTACTTATTGCAATTCAGCTTATGAGGCTATTGGCGGGGCAGATGTTTTGGCCGTACTGACAGATTGGCCAGAGTTCAAAGAACTCGATTTAAGCCGCATTAAGCAGCTTATGAAACGTCCGCAGATTGCAGACTATCGAAATACCTTTGACTGCACAGAAGCTAAAAATTTGGGCTTTGAAATAAAAAGTTTGGGGCGCAAATTATAAAAACTTTTTTGATAAGCTGATTGCCGCTCTTCGGGGCGGCTTTTTTATTGCAAAAAAAACGGTGAGGCAAGGATTGTCTGTTTTTATTTGCAAAAACCCCCTGCAATAAGCAGGGGGTAAGGATTTGTTGCTGTTGGTGATGATTTTATTTCACTTCTTCAAAATCTGCATCAACTACATTGTCGTCTTTTTTAGGTTCTGCTTCCGGTGCACCTTGCTGGGTTTCTGCGCCAGCTGTAGCTGTAGCACCTTGGGCTTTATACATCGCTTCACCTAACTTTAAAGACGCTTGCATCAAAGCATCAGATTTTGCCTTAATTGCTTCGGTATCTTCGCCTTCAAGCACACTCTTTAAGTCCGCAATAGCGGTTTCAATGGCACTCTTGTCAGCAGAGGATATTTTATCCGAATTTTCTTTTAAGGTTTTTTCTGTGGTATGAATCAAGCCTTCTGCTTGGTTCTTTGCTTCAACTAATTCTTTTTTCTTTTTATCAGCTTCGGCGTTGGCTTCAGCATCTTTGACCATCTTTTCAATATCTGCATCAGATAGTCCGCCGGAAGCTTGAATGCGGATAGCTTGTTCTTTGTTGGTGGCCTTGTCTTTGGCAGAAACATTAACAATGCCATTCGCGTCGATATCAAAGGTTACTTCGATTTGCGGCATACCGCGCGGTGCCGGTGGAATCCCTACCAAATCAAATTGACCGAGCAATTTGTTGTGTGCTGCAATTTCACGTTCACCTTGGAAAACACGGATTGTTACAGCCGTTTGTCCATCTTCCGCTGTTGAAAATACCTGAGATTTTCTGGTCGGAATGGTGGTGTTTCTATCAATCAAACGGGTGAATACACCGCCCAAGGTTTCAATACCCAAAGAAAGCGGGGTAACGTCAAGCAGCAACACATCTTTAACTTCACCCATCAAAACACCGCCTTGAATAGCCGCGCCAACAGCAACAACTTCATCAGGGTTCACGCCTTTATGCGGTTCTTTACCGAAGATTTCTTTAACCTTTTCTTGAACTTTCGGCATACGTGTCATACCACCAACTAAGATAACTTCACTGATGTCAGAAGGGGTAATGCCAGCGTCAGCCATCGCTTTTTTGCATGGTTCTACTGTTCTTTCAATCAAATCTTCAACGATGGATTCCAGCTTAGCTCTGGTCAGTTTGATGTTTAAGTGCTTTGGAATTGGTGAACCAGTGCTCATATCTGCGGTAATAAACGGCAAATTGATTTCGGTCTGGGTGGCAGATGATAATTCAATTTTGGCCTTTTCTGCAGCTTCTTTTAAGCGTTGTAAAGCTAATCTATCTTGTTTGAGGTCGATATTATTTTCTTTCTTAAATTCATCTGCTAGATAGTTTACCAAGCGTTGGTCAAAGTCTTCACCACCGAGGAACGTATCACCATTGGTTGATTTTACTTCAAAAACGCCGTCGCCGATTTCCAAAATAGAAATATCAAAGGTACCGCCACCAAGGTCATATACAGCAATTGTGCCGGAGGCTTTCTTATCCATGCCGTAGGCCAAGGCTGCAGCGGTCGGTTCATTGATGATTCTTAGTACCTCAAGACCAGCAATCTTACCGGCATCTTTAGTGGCTTGACGTTGGCTATCATTAAAATAAGCTGGTACGGTAATCACTGCTTTTTCGATTTTTTCACCTAAATAACTTTCGGCAAATTCTTTTATTTTTTGTAAAACAATTGCAGAAATTTGCGATGGTGCATATTTGGTGCCTTTAACTTCTACCCAAGCATCGCCATTGTCTCCAGCAATAATTTTGAAGGGAACAAGGTCTTTATCTTTGGCTACTTCCGCAGAGTCATATCTACGACCGATTAAACGTTTAATAGCAAACAAAGTGTTTTCCGGGTTGGTTACCGCTTGACGCTTTGCCGGATAGCCGACCAAGCGGTCTGCGTCTGTAAAAGCAACCATAGAAGGGGTGGTTCTGGCACCTTCAGAGTTTTCCAAAACTTTCGGTTCGCCACCTTCCATAATAGCAAAGCAAGAGTTTGTCGTACCTAAGTCAATACCCAATACTTTATTACTCATTGTCAAATATCCTTATATCTAGTTTCAATTTTGTCTGAATGTTATATAGGGAGCCAAGATTGGATAAGCAAGAGGTAAAATAAAAAAATATTGAGGTAGGGGAATTTTAGGGGAGAAGGGATAAAAAAGAGAGGCAATGTTTGCCTCTCTTTTTATAAGGTTGAGATGATTAGAAGTTGTATTTGATGCCAACGTCAAACATCTGCGGACGATTGCGTTTTAGCAACATCTCGTTGTATTTTGCATAAATCGAGAACCGCTTATATTCGTAGTCGACAGCAGCCTCTAATACAGCGCGGTCATGGTCATAGATATTAGCATAATCGTTAATCTTATACCAGCCGTTTGAACCTGTGCGCTGTGC
>JAFVFB010000034.1 GCA_017475705.1 Alphaproteobacteria bacterium | reverse complement strand
GCACAGCGCACAGGTTCAAACGGCTGGTATAAGATTAACGATTATGCTAATATCTATGACCATGACCGCGCTGTATTAGAGGCTGCTGTCGACTACGAATATAAGCGGTTCTCGATTTATGCAAAATACAACGAGATGTTGTTAAAACGCAATCGTCCGCAGATGTTTGACGTTGGCATCAAATACAACTTCTAATCATCTCAACCTTATAAAAAGAGAGGCAAACATTGCCTCTCTTTTTTATCCCTTCTCCCCTAAAATTCCCCTACCTCAATATTTCATCCTACATAACAAAATATCTCAAGTGAATCAGCTCAAAATATCTAAAATCATAGAGCTCCCCCTACGACATTCAGACCATCTGGGTACAACAGATAAACATCTAACCACCTAATTTATTCATCAACTAACGCAGATAAATAAATAAATAGATAGATGGATGAATGAATGAATGGATAAATATAAATAAACAAAACAGCAAAAAATATATTAATAAGAAGAATTAATCAATTCTATCTCTTCAGCTCCCATTTCTATTGGATTTTTACCATGGTCCATACTAAAACCTTGCACAGCTTTATCTTTATCAAACAAAACTTTTGCCATCAATGAGCCATCTTCATTATATGCATTAAGCATACCATGCTTTTCACCTTTCTCATAATGGACTTCACCCATAAGTTCGCCGGAAGGATAAAAACGTTTTACCTTACCCTCTTTTTGATTATGAACATAGGGAATTTCATAAGACAAGCTACCATCATGATCATAAATAAGGGCAAGACCTTCTCGTTGTCCATCAGCATAAGTTGTCACAGATTTAAGCGTTCCATCAGCATAAAATTCTTTATACTCCCCGTTTAGGACATTATTGGTATACATACTTTCCGCGACCTTTGCTTGTTCTGCACTATAATCCGTTTGCATACCGGTTTTAACCCCTTCATCATAAGTAACTTCCGAAGACAATTGCCCTTTTTCATCATAGAATTTTGCCATGCCGTCAGCAATATCTTGATTGTAATTAATCTCGGTCTTTAACAAACCATTTTCATAAAATTCTCGTCCGACACCGCGTGCAACACCACGCACATAAGGCATTTCAGATTTAATATTACCATTTTCATAATATTCTGTTTCTAACCCGTGCTTAATATCATTTTCATACGTAACTGCAATTTTAACTTTACCATCTGGATAATAGGCACGAGCCACTCCATCACGCATATTATTACGATAGTTAACGGTTAATTTAAGTTTTTCGTCTTCTGTATAAAAAGCTCCCTCACCATCCACCTTACCATGACGATAAGGAATTTCAGATTGAACCGCACCATTTTCAAAATATTGACGTGATACGCCATTTTTTTCACCATTTTCATATTGAACATATGATTTCAACTCGCCAGTTCGATAATAAGCTTTTCTATCGCCTGAAATAGCATCATCAACATAGCTATACTCTTCAGCAATTCGCCCATCGGGATAATAAACTGTAGCCGGACCATTTTTCAGTCCATTAACATAAGTATAGACTTCTTTTGTTTTACCATTTTCATAAAATTCCCGAGCCTCTCCTATTCGTAAATCATTATCATAACTTGCTCTGGATTTAATTGTACCATCTGGATAATAGCTCCTCATTACACCTTGTATTTTTCCTTGCCGATACGGAATTTTTTCTTTCATATGGCCATCATCATAATAAGAAAAAGCCACACCATCCAACTTTCCATTTACAAAGGGCATTTCAGCCTGTTTTTGCCCTCGTTCATTATAAATTATTCCTATACCTTGCAGGATACCATTCACATAAGGCATTTCACTTTTGATATTATTATCATCGTAAATCTCCTCATATATACCTGTAACAGGTTCTCCGCTAACATCATACAAAATACCGCTAACTTGGCGCACATCATCTTCACGATACGAATATTCTGCCACAGCAGAATGACTAACCGACAAAAGCAAAAACAATAACAGCCCAAATCTCATTTGATATCCCCCGTCATTATGATTTATAAGAATCTTAGAGATACGGCTTAATATATTCAAGCAAAAAGATATTTTACAAACAACGCATACCTTTAATTAGGCCCCAACTTTTCTTTGCCGGTACAAAAACAGCATGATGAGCAAAACAGCCAGCAATAATCGTGACAAAATACCAAAACCAACACCTATTAGAAGACTCAAAGCAATAGCGGCAATTTCTATTGTTGCCACTGCAACGGCACTAAGCCGCATCAAGATAGAAAAATCAAATTTATTAAGCAGTTGCATAGGCTTAAGCAATAACTTTCCAATCCCAGCAACAATCAAGGTTTTAATAAGCATGATGACAAACAAAAATCCAATCATCAACACTGAGATCAGTAACGAGAACATCCCCACAAAAGAATTGAGCATCTCTTCAATTTTCGACTTCGTCCACACACCATCAGTCAGCTGGATACGCTGAATTTTATTAGGACTAATAGCATAAATCATATCTTGCATAATAAACACACCCATTTTAGCCATAGGAACTTCCGAGCTTTCTTGCTGTGTATCTAAAACAATGGGCAACACATCTGCGTTATCTGCGCTTTCATCAAATTTCAAATCAACTTTTTTATATACTCCAAGCGGTTGCACGATCTTACCTTTTTCAACCGTAATAGGCAAAAACTCATCAGCAACCAATAGCAATTGTGGACGAAACTCTCCATAAAATTGTTTTAGAGCCAACATTCCGGCAAAAGTAACGACGACTGCTGCAGCAAACAAAAACAGCAACCCTTTACCCTTACCAGACAAAATATAAGCAACAATTTTTTCCATAATTAATCTCCTTCACTTCATTGTTGGTAGCATAATCTGTCTAACCTTTTATTTCAAGCATTTTTTACGAGAAAAAATAAGCGAAACAACAATCCCTCTAGTCCTTTATAAGTAAAACAACACATCCAAATTAATGCTTTTTGCTTTATGATTATTTGTTTCTTGCTCAAGTGTACCTAAAACCGCTATATTTTTGTAGTTATACCGCACCCGTGCTGAAAACAACGCGCGAGCATCATCACTGTGATGAGAAATTTTATAATGCCCAGACATTCCGCTTTGCGAAGCTTTTATATCCTCGTCTGGATGCAAAAATTCAACATAATAAATACCACCGATTTTAATTGTCAAATCACTGGCTGTATTAAACTTAAAATCTTTAGAAATATAAGCACCTATACCGCCTTCAAGAGAGAGGCTGTCAACATCTTTTGTATGGATTGCTCCCTGCTGATGTCCCTCATCAAACCCTTTTTGATGAATTCCTAAAAAATTCAATTCTGCAGTTGGGGTTAAATAAAAATGTTTTCCAAGCGCAATATCATGCCGTAAAGCGTTGCTTAAACCATATTGATATGATTTAACATCTGCAGAATAACTTCTTAACAACGATAGACGACGATAAGAACCATCTTCATAGCCGGCATAAAATTTTGTCACCCAGCGACTTCCATTCGCAAAATCATACCCTATTGGTGCCCATAGACCAAACACATTACTCTTCCGATGAGAATGATTATCATAATCGGTTTTAAATTGTGCAGCTGTCGCACCGATACCATATAAAAACCCTTGATGTCGCCCCGTTAATAAACCATATGCGGCATGAGCCGTTCCATCACTTTCTTGCAAATAACCTTTAGCCTCATGCGAAACATCAACATATTTATAGCCACCCACATAAGACTTTTCTGGATGATTAAATAAACTATCATCAAATTGACGGCTCAGTGCGCCATAAAGCCGAGCATTCTCTTGCCGAAAACCAGGTAATATATCTGCACCAAGAGCCTGAACGGCCTGTTTTTGTAAGGAAGATTGGGTATTTGCTTTTTTCAACGTTTCATACATAATTTCATTATTTTTCTGCTCATAATTTTCATCTAAAAAATGCCCCAAATGAGAATCTTTCATAACCTGAGCAAAACTTTGTCTGTTAAGCACCACATCATAACCCCCATCACTTTGCACCTTATCAGCAGTAAACAATGCCGACTGTGATGTTAGCTGCAGCTTTTCAACATCTTGAACCTGCAAAGCCTGAGCAAGCACATATTGATTATCAAATCCTCCCTTAACAGCGTCTGCAGAAACTTTCATATCACCGGAAAGACTCTGTGCAAAAAATTTACCTTCTTTACCTAAGACAATCTCTCCCCCACCAAACGATGCCAAATTAACCTCTGTCCTACGCGCAGAACCAGTCCTATAAACATCGGCTGCATTTTGATTTTGCACAATGCTATCTTCAACCTCATTAAACCGAACAACTCCCTCGTTATCAAGCCGCGCACCCTCCTCCAAATAGATACCGGCACCATTTTCTGCCCCTGTTATAACAATCGTCCCTTTATTGTAGACCTTAGCACCGCTCTCAGCATATATACCATAGGCTGTCCCCCCCACAGCACTGTTTGGTTGATACTCTTTCCCATCTATACTATCAACAAACGCCTCCCGATAGATGTTGATTTTACCACTATTTTGAACAACAGAATTTTGTTCTGCATAGATGCCCACCGCTGTGCCTTCTCCGACATTATTAATATTAATCTCACCGGAATTAGTAATACTATTATACTTTCCGCCTCGCATCCCCGTAGCAACACCATCCCCACTATTAATCAAATTAATATATGATGCCGAACCCGTTCCAGATATATTAGAAATAATTCCTTTGCTATCTGCTTCCGGCATATACATACCATAAACATTTCCCTTACCGAAATTAGTAACATTAATCCGTCCGATGGATGAACCATCTGTTTTGCCATCTGCATCTACGGCCCCATAGTACATAGCATTATAAAGCTGCTGACCGCCGTACATACCATAAACATTGCCATCACCAGTATTATGAATATTTATATCCGCTTCAACATCACCTCCTGCTGTATAAGCATTAAAGGCAAACCAACTTGCCAAATTACCAGAACCGGCACCAGCACCAGGAATATCATCTTTATTAATCATCATACCATAAATATCACCATCTCCCTCACTGGTAATTTCAATACTTCCTTTAACATCCTTACCATACCACGGAGAAACGGCATTAGTGGCCGCCACATACCCATGGATACCATATATGTCGCCATCTCCTTTAATTTTGATTTGTCCATAGGACTTTCCACCATAGGCCGCATACGCATTATACGCACGCACATCACCAGCTAATCCATATGTTGCTCCACCGCCAACATGTGTAATATCAATATTTCCATAGGCTGTCCCCTCATTCCAGCCTGCCGCATTAATAGCTTCTTTATATTGCGTAATATCGGCAATATGTGAATACATCCCATACACTGTTCCACGACCATCATCTTGTATTTTAATCGTTCCTGTCCCGATAGGTTTCTCATTGATATGCTCTTTATTTTCACTATATCCGATAACATAAGAATTAAAAACTTCACCGCTATACCCATACAAGCCAAAAACATCGCCATCACCTTTATTTTTCAGAACAATGGTATCCTCATCATCAGGATAACTAGGTGAAGAATACAAATTATAGATACTTTCTGCCTCAGAAGCAATACCATATAAAGGCTCATCACTTTGCTCATTAATATCTATATTTTCATCAGCAACACATAAATTTCCGACTAAATGTGTATTTCTAGGGCATTTTATCGCCACGCACTCGTTACCCTCAAGTTTTGTACCGGTCGGACACTCTATCGCCACGCACTCATTGCCCTCAAGTTTTGTACCAGTCGGGCACTCTATTATCTCTTCCTTACCAGAATCACCTCCAGCAGAGTGGCTATGGTGTCCACCGCCTCCACCACCAGAAAGTGCCACTGCTGCGACAGCACCAGCCGCTAAAACACCCCCAACGACATAAGCTGTAGTATGATCTGACAAACTGATTTGACCTGTACCTGCTTTCGCCGTACGAGCCAAGGCTTGACCAGATTGCCCGCCATAAGAAGAGAAAGTCCGCATATCAACCTCAGACATACAATTATGGTGCACTGAAGCACCCATACGTATCAACTTTCGATAACTTGCATAATCTTGGTTTTCAGCTGCCAGACACAATGCCGTCTTTCCCTGATGATTAACGGCATCAATCCGATATCCTTTATCCAAATAAGATTGTACAGCAGCAATTTTCCCCTGCCGTACATTCTGATAAACATAATCTGCAAACGGAAGAGCCTGCCCTAAAGAAGTAGCAGCAAATAAATCCGTCACCACTAATAAAAAACAAAAAAGAAACCGTTTCAACAACATATGACAAGTCCTACCTAACACCTGCAATCATAATATATACAAAAAATTAATATTTCATTTAAGCCATAAACAAAAAGGAGCAGTTCGATAAGAACTGCCCCTCAAAATAAGCTGTAATGACAACTTAGAAACCCATACCACCTGGCATACCAGCTCCACCGGCGGCACCTTCTCCGCAATGACAGCTATGTTTTTCTGGTAACTCTGTCACCATTGCCTCGGTTGTGATTAATAAGCTCGCAACAGATGCTGCATCCTGCAAAGCTGTACGCACGACCTTAGTCGGATCAACAATACCTGCTTTAATCATATCAGTATATTCACCGGTAGCTGCATTATAACCATAGTTATAATCTGCGCTTTCCAGCAATTTTCCAGCGACAACAGCACCATCTACTCCTGCATTTTCTGCAATTTGACGAATTGGAGCTTGCAAAGCACGGCGGATAATATCAACACCAACACGCTGATCTTGATTGTTTGGATGAATCTTTTCCAAAGCCTTCGTTGCATAGAGCAATGCGACACCGCCACCAGCAACAACACCTTCTTTAACTGCGGCACGTGTGGCATTTAAGGCATCGTCAATACGGTCTTTCTTTTCTTTAACCTCAACCTCTGATGAACCACCAACACGTAACACAGCAACACCACCAGAAAGTTTGCCTAAACGTTCTTGCAATTTTTCCCGATCATAATCTGATGTTGTCTTTTCAATTTCTTTTTTAATTTGTGACTTACGAGCCTCAATTGCATCTTTATCACCATTACCGTCAATAATCGTTGTATCTTCTTTAGAAACGACGATTCTCTTTGCTGTACCAAGCATATCAATGGTCGTATTTTCCAACTTCAAGCCTAATTCTTCAGAGATTACTTGACCGCCCGTCAAAATAGCTAAATCCTGCAAAATAGCTTTTCTACGGTCACCAAAGCCAGGAGCTTTAACGGCACAAACTTTCAAGCCACTCCTAATACGGTTAACCACCAATGTTGCCAAAGCTTCACCATCAATATCTTCTGCAACGATTAACAAAGCTCGTCCAGACTGTAAAACCGCTTCCAACACTGGTAGAATTGCCTGCAAATTAGAAATTTTTTGATCGTACAACAAAACATATGGTGATTCATATTCTGCAGTCATCTTATCTGCATCTGTAACAAAATAAGGGGAGAGATAACCTCTGTCAAATTGCATACCTTCAACCACATCTAATTCTGTTTCCAAACCTTTAGCATCTTCCACGGTTATAACACCATCATTACCAACTTTTTCCATCGCACGGGCCAAATATTCACCAATGCTGGTATCACCATTAGCTGAAATTGTACCAACCTGAGCAATTTCTTCCGAACTCTTAATTTCTTTAGAGCGAGATTTAACATCTTCCACAACGGCTTCAACGGCCATATCAATACCGCGTTTCAAATCCATCGGGTTCATACCTGCGGCAACAGCTTTACATCCTTCTTTAATGATAGATTCTGCCAACACTGTTGCTGTTGTTGTACCATCACCAGCTTTATCCGCAGTTTTTTGGGCAACTTCTTTAACCAGCTGTGCTCCCATATTTTCAAATTTATCCGCGAGAGCAACTTCTTTAGCCACAGAAACACCATCTTTAGTAATTTTTGGTGCACCATATGATTTATCCAACATAACATTACGCCCTTTAGGCCCCAAAGTAACCTTTACTGTTTTAGCCAAGATTTCAACGCCATTTAACATTTTTGCACGGGCATCTGTCCCAAATTTAATATCTTTCGCAGCCATAACTCTATTTTCCTTTCATCTTATCTTTCAATAATTGCCAAAACATCACCTTCCTTAACGATAAGGTGAGGTTCGCCATTTACTTTGATTTCGGTCCCTGTCCATTTACTAAACAAAACCGTATCACCAACTTTTATATTCATAGGCAAAACTTTACCATCAGGGGTAACTCTCCCCTCTCCAACAGCGATAACCACACCTTCGCTTGGCTTTTCTTTTGCTGTATCAGGCAAAATAATCCCGCCGGCTGTTTTATTTTCCTCTTCAACACGCTTGATTAGAATATTTTCGCGCAATGGTTTAACTTGCATTTTCATCTAACTCCTAACTAAATTATTTAAACTAATACTTTAGTTAGTGTTCCAATCAAAAAAAATCAAGCACTGCTCTAATTATTTTTGCATATTTTTCAAAAAAGCATCAAATTTTTTGGCGGCTATTTCATGAGTGAAATTTTGCAAAGTTATCTGCCTCGCTTTCTGAGACATCATCTGACGTTCTTTGGGATGCGTTAAATAGTAGGATAGCTTAAACTTAAACTCCTCAAAATTTTTATACATCGCCACACTATTGCCATATATTGCCTCAATCTCTGGCATATAATCCGTTAATATAAACCCCCCAGATGCCGTTACATCATAAATTCGGTTAGAAATAAAACCATAATACCGCATATCCGAACGATGGTCATTAAGCACTACAGCTGCATTACTATAATATTGATAAAGTACCTCGTTATCAATATACATTCCTTTCAACACCGACGGCTCAAGATGTTTTTCCCAAAATTTACCAAACACCGCTAATCCATCACCAGCCTTAAGGGCATAATCCACCGCCATGCGCCCTTTTCCTGTATGATTTGACCCTACGAACAGTACTTTATAGGCTTGTATCTCGTTTTCTTGGGCTGGCTTAAATCGCTCTGGATTCGTAAACTGTGGTAAAAAGAAACCTTCAATTCCATATTCTTGCTGTAACTCTGCCAATAATTTCTGCGACGCACACGCCACAATATCAACTTCTGATAATATAGCAGGATTAAGCCCTTCAACATAATAAACATAAAGCACTCGCTTACGTCTATCGTTTCGAACCCCTGGCAGATGCTCAAAATTATAATACCCCTTAAAATAAATCACATTACCTGCATTGCCCAATTTTAAATCATCATAATCTTCCCGAAACCGATATTCTACCTTATAGCCGATTTTCTCCAAACCAATACGCAAATCATCGGCTAAAAAGAAATCGCCATCTTTTTTATAGTAATACGGAGATGCCGCACGCTCTGATGATGGCAATACAAACACAATTCGGCGATAATCCAACCGCACGGTAAACAACCAATAAACTACCGCTACAAAAATAAAAGCAATCAAAACCAAAAATATTTTTTTCATACCAAAAATTTTATCGCCATTTTTTTATCTCGCAATTATAAAACCGCTTTCCCACAAAAAAAAGCCCCCGCATGGGAGCCTTCATTCCTGAAAGGAAGAATTAAGATGGATAAAAGTCAATATCCAGTGGCAAAAATTTCAGCTTACAAAACAGTTAAATGAATTTTTGCCAACTGGCCTTCTATTGACAATTAGACGTCCAAATTTATCCCTTTATAGTAATTTTGCCACCAGCATTTTCTACAGCCTCAACTGCTTTTTTCGACGCAGAATCAACCGTAATGCTAATAGCTGCTGTGAGCGCACCACGTGCGAGCAAGCGAATGCCATCTAATTCCTTAGAAATGATATTTGATTTGAGTAAGCTCTCTTTTGTAATATCATCGGCACTCAATTTACCGGCATCAATAGCCTTCTGGATTGTATCCAAATTAACAACCGCAAAAGTTTTAGCAAAAGGATTCTTAAACCCACGTTTCGGCAAACGACGATAAACAGGCATTTGACCGCCTTCAAAACCGTGAATAGAAACGCCGGAACGATATTTCTGACCTTTTTGACCACGACCGCAAGTTTTACCCTTGCCGCTACCAATACCACGACCAACACGAATACGGTTTTTCGTGGCACCTTCGTTATCTCTTAATTCATTTAGTTTCATTTTTTTCACCTTTATACTTATCTCTGTTAAAATCAAAAATTAATTGCTCTGAAAACATTTCAAAATTTTAGGTGTGAGCAAGAAAAATTCTCACTCACACATTTTACAATTAGTCTTCAACCTTAACGAGGTGAGCAACCTTGTTAATCATACCTCTAACAGCCGGTGTATCTTCCAAAACGGAAGTACGTCCAACTTTATTTAAGCCCAAACCCTTCAAAGTCGCTATCTGATCTTTTGTATGACCAATAGAACTTTTAACTTGAGTAACCTTAACTGTCTTTTTATTAGCCATAATTAAGCCTCCTCTTTATCTGTCTTGACGCTAGAAGTATTCTCTCGACGGCTTACAATATCACCAACTTTTTTGCCACGTTTTGCAGCAATCATCCGTGGGCTATTAATAGCCTTAAGTGCAACCATGGTCGCCTTAATCATATTGTAAGGATTGTTAGAACCTAAAGACTTTGCAACAACGTCTTGTACGCCGAGAACTTCAAACACTGCACGCATTGGACCACCGGCAATAACACCGGTACCAGCAGGAGCTGTTCTCAATACAACCTTACCTGCACCAAAGCGACCAGCAATATCATGGTGAAGAGTTCTACCTTCGCGTAAAGGAACACGAACCATATTCTTCTTTGCCTCATTTGTTGCTTTTACAATAGCTTCCGGAACTTCAGCTGCTTTACCTGAGCCAAAACCGATACGACCTTTCTGGTCACCAACAACAACCAAAGCTGCAAAAGACATTGTACGTCCGCCTTTAACTGTCTTAGCAACACGATTAACAAAAACCAGTTTTTCAACCAATTCTTCTTTCTTTTCTGCCTTATTATTGTGGCGTTCTAAAGATTGTGCCATAGTAACCTCCTAAAATTTCAATCCGGCTTCACGAGCAGAATCTGCCAAAGCCTTTACACGGCCATGATAAACATAACCGCCACGGTCAAACACAACTTCGCTGACGCCATTTTTAACGGCACGTTCAGCAACGACTTTACCGACATACTGTGCGGCTTCTATATTAGAAGACTTAGCAATATTGGCTCTTACTTCTTTATCCAAAGTAGAAGCAGAAGCAATTGTTGCACCTTTTGCATCATCAATAATTTGAGCATAGATATGCTTACCGCTGCGAAATACAGATAATCTCATCTTTCCATTAGCAGCAGCCTTCAAAGCGGTACGAACGCGCGCTTTTCTTTTTTCATATAACTTTCTTGGTGTATTCATTGCTTTACATCCTATTTCTTCTTACCTTCTTTACGACGTACATATTCGTTATCAATGCGAATGCCTTTTCCTTTGTAAGGCTCTGGCTTTCTATACTTACGAATTTCTGCCGCAACTTGGCCTACCAACTGCTTATCAACACCGCTAATTTTCAAAACGGTTTGAGATTCACAAGCAATCGTAATGCCTTTTGGTGTTTCAAATGGTACATCATGGGAGAAGCCCAAGCTCATAACAACGTTTTTACCATCCATACGAGCTTTATAACCAACACCGATTAACTCAACACTCTTGCTGTAACCAACGCTAACACCCTTAACTAAAGAGTTAATTTGTGCACGGGTTGTACCCCAAAGTGTACGAGCAGTACGGCTCTCAGAATGCGGCGTAACAACGATTTTGCCATCTTTAACTTCTACACTAACATGAGAATCATCGAAAGCAAATTTTAATTCACCTAGTTTCCCTTTAACATTAACAACGTTGCCTTCAACAGAAGCACTAACGCCTTCAGGGATAATCACAGGGTATTTACCAATTCTTGACATCCGCTATCTCCTAGAATACCTGACACAAGATTTCGCCGCCGACATTAGCTTTTCTGGCTTCGTTATCACTCATAACACCCTTAGGGGTTGAAACAATAGAAATACCTAAACCATTATAAACTCTCGGCAAATCTTTAACACTGGAATAAACGCGACGACCTGGAGTAGAAACACGGTATATTTCAGTGATAACACTTGTGCCTTCAAAATATTTTAATTGAATATGAAGTTCATCAACACCTGCACGTACATTAACCTTTTCATATCCGGCAATGTAGCCTTCTCTTTTGAGAACTTCTAATACATTTTCACGCAAGCGAGAGGCCGGTGATACAACATCACTTTTCTTCGCTCTTTGTGCGTTTCTAATGCGTGTGAGCATATCGCCCAAAGGATCAGTCATAGACATAATATCATCTCCTTACCAGCTTGATTTTACCAAACCCGGTATCTCACCAAAACTTGCCATGTCTCTTAGTTCAACACGGCTGACACCGAATTTCCTATTATAACTACGTGAGCGTCCCGTAATCTTGCAACGATTTCTAATTCTAACCTTCGAAGAATTACGTGGTAACGCTGCCAATTTCAAAGTAGCTTGGAATCTTTCTTCTTCCGGAGCATTCTTATCATTGACAATGGCTTTCAACTTGGAGCGAATGTTTGCATATTTTGCAGCCATCTTCACTCTTTTCAAGTTTCTATATACTGAACTTGTTTTTGACATCGTAAAATCTCCGCTTATTTCTTATATGGTAAGTTGAAGGAAGTAAGTAAAAATTTAGCTTCTTCATCTGTCTTAGCAGATGTGCAGATAACTATATCCATACCTCTGATTTGTTCAACTTTTTCATAGTTAATTTCAGGGAAAATAATTTGCTCTTTAATGCCAAAAGCAAAGTTACCTTTTCCATCAAAGTTCTTTCCAGATATACCGTGAAAGTCTCTGATCCGAGGAAGAGCCATGTTAATCAATCGCTCTAAAAAGTCATACATCCTGTCAGAACGAAGTGTTACTTTACAACCAATCGGCATACCTTCTCTTAATTTGAATGTAGCAATTGATTTTCTTGCAGAAGTAACCACCGGTTTTTGACCAGCAATCATCGTCATTTCTTCAACAGCATTATTCAACTTTTTCTTGTCTGTAATAGCGTCACCAACGCCCATATTCAAAACAATCTTTGTCAACTTCGGAATCTCATGCGGGTTCTTGTAACCGAACTTTTCCACAAGAGCTTTCTTAATGACATCATTGTATAACGTTTCAAAATTTGTCATCAATCTATCTCCTAATTATCGATTACTTCGCCGGTCTTCCGAGCAACACGCTTTTTCAAACCGTCAACAACTTTATAGCCGACCTTTGAGGCCTTTCCGTCAGCTGTAACAATCGCAACATTAGAAACTTGAATAGCAGCTTCTTTGGTAACGATACCGCCTGCAGATGTTTGACTTGGTTTCGTATGTTTCTTAACAAGATTAACACCTTGTACAATAACCTTACCTTCTTTCGGCATGGCTTTCAATACTTCACCAGTTTTACCTTTGTCATCACCTGCAATAACGATTACTTTATCACCTTTTTTAATTTTCATTTTGCTCATTTACAAAACCTCCGGCGCTAAAGAAATTATTTTCATAAATTTTTTCGCACGCAACTCTCTGGTTACAGGCCCAAAGATACGAGTACCAATCGGCTCACCATCTTTGTTAACCAAAACAGCTGCATTGCTGTCAAAACGAATGACACTACCATCTTTACGTCTGATGTCGCTGGCTGTCCGAACGATAACGGCACGTTGGACATCACCTTTCTTTACACGCCCTTTAGGCATTGCATCTTTTACGGAAACGATAATAATGTCACCGACTGAAGCATGCATTCTCTTGGAGCCTCCAAGAACCTTAATGCACTGCACCTGACGCGCTCCAGAATTATCCGCAACATCTAGGTTGGTTTGCATTTGTATCATAATTCATTCCTTCCTAATTAGGCATTTTCATTATTAATAACAGTCCATGTCTTGGTCTTAGAATAAGGTTTAGATTCAATAATCGAAACCTGATCACCTTCTTTGAACTGATTGTTTTCATCATGAGCAGCAAATTTCTTACTTCTCTTAACGATCTTCTTATAAACAGGATGCATAACCTGACGCTCAACACTGACAACGACAGTCTTATCCTGTTTGGCACTGACAACAACACCTTGAAGAATTCTTTTAGGCATATCTTTTCTCCTAACTATTCTTCTTACGCTCTGTTAAAAGCGTATTGATTTGAGCCACTTCTTTACGAACTTTAGAGATAGCTGATGTATTTTGTAATTGACCAGTAGCTTGCTGAATACGCAAACTTAATTGCTCCTTCTTGCATTCTACTAATCTATTTTCAAGCTCATCATCACTCATAGCTCTCAAATCTTTAATTTTTACCATTATGCTTCTCCTTGATCAGAATTCAAGCGTTTAACAAATTTGCTCTTAACAGGCAATTTTGCTGCACCTAACGCAAATGCTTTGCGTGCTAACTCTTCGTCAACATCCGCAATCTCAAACATAATACGTCCAGGTTTAACTCTTGCCACCCAAAATTCAGGAGCACCTTTACCTTTACCCATACGAACCTCAGCAGGTTTATCTGATACTGGAACATCTGGGAAAATTCTAATCCATAGTCTTCCAGCTCTCTTCATTTCACGGGTAATAGCGCGACGGGCAGCCTCAATCTGGCGTGCGGTAACGCGCTCCGGCGTAAGAGCTTTCAAGCCATATGAACCGAAACTTAATTCAGAACCGCCCTTGGCAAGGCCGTGAATACGAACTTTGTGCTGCTTGCGGAACTTTACACGTTTTGGACTTAACATATCAAAACCTCATTCTTACTTTTGTTCAGCCAATTTCTTGTCTTGTGCCATTGGATCATGAGCCATAATCTCACCTTTGTAAATCCAAACTTTAACACCACAAGCACCATAAGTTGTATGAGCCGTTGAGGTAGCATAGTCAATATCTGCACGAAGCGTGTGCAAAGGTACACGACCTTCACGGTAATATTCAGTTCTAGCAATTTCTGCACCGCCTAAACGACCAGAACAGCAAACCTTAATACCTTCAGCACCCAAACGAAGCGCAGACTGCATAACTCTCTTCATCGCACGACGGAAAGCAACACGTCTTTCCAATTGTTGTGCAACAGAATCAGCAACCAACTGTGCATCCAATTCTGGCTTTCTAACTTCCAAAATGTTCAATTGAACTTCAGAATCCGTCAACTTTTGAATGTCTTTTCTTAACAACTCAATGTCTTGACCTTTCTTACCAATTACAACACCTGGTCTAGCTGAATGAATAGTAACTCTCGCCTTCTTTGCAGGACGCTCAATAACAATTCTGCTAATACCAGCTTGAGCTAACTTTTCTTTCAAAAATTTTCTGATTTTCAAATCTTCGTGGAGATAATCAGTGAACTTCTCATCAGCATACCAACGAGAATCCCATGTGCGGTTAACACCTAAACGAAGACTGATCGGATTAACTTTCTGTCCCATTTATTTTACTCCCCACGCTCTGCAACAACAATGGTCAATTTAGAAAAAGGCTTCAATACCCTTGCACCTCTTCCTCTACCACGTGCATGCATACGTTTCATAACAAGACCATTACCAGTATAAGCTTCCGCAACAATAAGCTTGTCAATATTAAGCTTATGATTATTTTCCGCATTGGCAATAGCCGACTTTAATACTTCTAAAGCAACTTTTGCTATTCTCTTCTTAGAAAAGCTAAGTTCTGCCACAGCCTTCTCCGCAGATAAACCACGAATTGTCTGTGCTACGAGATTAAGCTTACGAGCACTGGAACGAATAGAATTATTCTGAGCCATCGCTTGGTTATCAGAAAGTCTTCTTGTATCTTTAGCTTTACTCATCATTAACCTCTCTTAACTTTTTTATCTGCTGCGTGACCATAGAAGGTACGTGTCGGAGCAAATTCGCCGAACTTGTGGCCAACCATATCTTCGGTAACCAATACCGGAATGAACTTATGACCATTATGCACACCAAATGTCAAACCAACAAATTGTGGCAACATAGTAGAACGACGAGACCAAATTTTAATCACTTCATTACGAGTAGATGCTCTTGCAGCTTCTGCTTTCTTAAGAAGATAACCATCAACAAAAGGTCCTTTCCATACAGAACGAGTCATTTGTTTACCTCCTTATTTCTTTTTGTTTTCATGACGAGATCTCATAATAAAGCGATCTGTCTTCTTGTTAGAACGAGTTTTAGCACCCTTGGTCGGCTTACCCCATGGTGTCACTGGATGACGACCACCAGATGTACGACCTTCACCACCACCATGTGGGTGATCAACAGGGTTCATAGCTACACCACGTGCAACAGGGCGAATACCCAACCAACGTGAACGACCAGCCTTACCCAAAGATACGTTCTGGTTATCCGGATTAGAAACAGCACCAACTGTTGCCAAACATTCTTCACGAACAATACGCAATTCACCTGAAGAAAGTTTTAATTGAGCATAACCGGCATCTTTACCAACAACTTGAGCATAACAACCAGCAGAACGAACAAGCTGCCCGCCTTTGCCAACTTTTAACTCAACATTGTGTACAATCGTACCAACTGGCATGCTCTTCAACGGCATAGCATTACCCGGCTTAATATCAGCTTTCTCAGCAGAGATAACCTTATCGCCGGCTTTTAATCTTTGCGGAGCCAAAATATAAGCCTTTTCGCCATCTTCATAGTTAATTAAAGCAATGAAAGATGTACGGTTAGGATCATATTCAATTCTCTCCACCGTTGCTTCACAATCAAATTTATTACGCTTAAAGTCAATAACACGGTATTTGCGTTTGTGACCACCACCGATTTTACGACTTGTAACGTGCCCAAAATTATCACGCCCACCTGTTTTGGTCAGACCAACGGTCAAACTCTTCTCAGGCTTGCCCTTATAAAGCTCACTTCTGTCAACAATAATCAGCTGACGAAGACCTGGAGTAGCGGGCTTAAATGTTTTCAAAGCCATGACTAAATTCCTGCTGTAACATCAATATTTTGACCTTCGGCAAGAGTAATAATCGCTTTCTTATAGTCAGAGCGAACGCCCTCAAAACCTCTAAAGCGTTTTACCTTACCAGCTTGTTTTACGGTATTTACCTTATTTACCTTAACGTTAAAAATTGCCTCAACAGCAGCTTTAACCTCATCTTTTGTAGCAGAAAGAGGAACCATAAAGACAACCTTTCCTGCCTCAGAAGACGTCATAGACTTTTCGGTAATAACCGGACGAAGTAATGTATCATACATTTGTGCAGTTACATTGTTTGTTTTGTCTGATTTTTTCATTGTAATCTTTCCTCCAAGCATGCTACTGCGTCTTTAGTCAATACTAACTTCTCTTTTTTCAAAATATCGTAAACATTAGCACCAATTGTCGGCAATACATCAACACCAACAATATTGCGGCTAGCTAATGCAAAATTAATATCAACATCTTTACCATCAATAACCAAGCAGTTATTCCATCCTAAAGCTTCCAATTTAACACGTAAATCTTTTGTCTTTGGATTAGAAAGCTTTGCTTCATCAATAACGATAAGATTGCCTTCCTGAGCTTTCGCAGAAAGAGCAGTTTTCAGACCTAATTTTCTGAACTTCTTTGTCAGGTCATGAGAATGATCTCTAACAACCGGACCAAATACTATACCACCTTTTCTAAATTGAGTACCCTTCCGGCTACCTTGACGTGCATTACCGCTGCCTTTTTGCTTAAACGGTTTTGCCGGTGTCAACGCAACATCAGAACGGCCCTTTGTCTGGTGGTTACCGCATTGACGCATGGCAAGCTGCCAATTAACAACACGGTGCAAAATATCAGCGCGAACTTCAACACCAAAAATAGCATCGTTAAGTTCAATACTACCGACATTTTCATTATTCAAATTTAAGATGTCCTGTTTCATTTTCAAAAATCCTTACTCTTATGCATTATCAGCTGCTGTTTCTTCTTCAGCTTTAACTGCAACAGGTTCATCAACCTTTTTCAGACCAGCAGGCATCGGCAATTGGACATTCGCTGTTTTTTTAATGGCATCGGTCACACGAACCCAAGCATTTTCAGCTCCTGGAACACCGCCCTTTACCATAATTAAACCACGAGCACCATCAACAGCAACAACCTTCAAGTTCTGAACAGTTACCCGCTCATCACCTAAGTGACCAGCCATCTTCTTGCCCTTAAATACCTTACCTGGATCTTGTCTTTGTCCTGTAGAACCATGTGAACGGTGGGAAATAGAAACACCGTGAGATGCCTCCAAACCTGCGAAGTTATGACGCTTCATAACACCGGCAAAACCTTTACCGATAGAATTAGCACATACATCGACATATTGACCGACAACAAAATGTTCTGCAGATAATTCATCACCAACTGAAAGTAGGCAATCTTCACTAACTCTGAACTCACCTAACTTCTTCTTTGGCTCAACATTAGCCTTGGTGAAGTACCCTTTCATCGGCTTAGAAACATTCTTCGCCTTAACAGCACCTGTCCCGAGTTGAACAGCACTGTATCCGTCTTTTTCATTTGTTCTGACATTTATGACCTTTAAACCATCAACAACCAAAACCGTAACCGGTACATGGGTGCCGTCTGCTTCAAAAATTCTAGTCATTCCAAGTTTTTTTGCGATAAGACCAGTACGCATTATTTATTTTCCTTTTCAATAGGTTGATTTTATCTTCCAAAAACCAACATTAAAATTATAACTTAATTTCTACATTCACACCGGCTGCCAAGTCTAATTTCATCAAAGCATCAACGGTTTGTGGTGTAGGATCAACAATATCAAGAAGTCTCTTATGTGTACGAATTTCAAACTGCTCACGAGACTTTTTATCAACGTGAGGAGAACGGTTCACGGTAAACTTCTCAATTTTTGTTGGTAGAGGAATTGGTCCTCTAACATTAGCTCCGGTTCTCTTAGCTGTATGAACAATCTCTTTAGTAGAAAGATCTAACAAGCGATGGTCAAAAGCCTTAAGGCGGATTCTGATATTTTGTGTATCCATCATTTTAACACTTTTCCTATAACTAAATGGCAAAAAACCCCAGTAATGGAATCTGCCATCTAAAAAATTACTGCAAATCTACGCAACAACAGATCTGCATTTATGAGTTATATTTTCGCAAGAAAACCTTTTCTTCCAGCAAAAACAATATGTTGTGAAGATTAAGACTTTCTTAACACTTTGTTGCATGCGCAGTTCTAACATTTAAATTTTATAATTGCAAGCAAAAAATACCCAAAAAATTAAAAAAATTGCTTTTTAAAATCTTTTAAAAACCCTTATGCCGATTCGGTTTGAATCATCTAGACAAAAACAGCGCATTATCCCTTGAATTTACCTAAAACAGACCTATTTATCTAAAATATCAAAGGAGAAAAACATGTACACCATTTTGCTTAGCGCATTAATATTATCTACTGAACCGAACCAACCAACAGAAGTCCTAGGCTCCGCAGCAACCCCAGATGGCACACGTAAAGAAATTATTGTCAAACAGCCTTCAGAAACAATCAACCCCTTTGGCTATATTGCTCCGGAACCACAAGGTGAACCAACCGTCATAACACCAAACGATTCGCAACCTCGACCAACACCTGTGACAGCACCTTCACAACCAACCGATATTCCCCAACCACTTATCAGTCAAACTGCAACCACAGATCCTACTGCGATGGACCTCAACCCTATAGATTATCAAAATAAAATCGAAAACACTATATACCAAGATGGGAACCGTTTGCTTGATGTCCAATCAATCCCCATCAAAGACATCAATAAAGCACTGACCCCTAACATCCAACCAACCATTTCAGATTATCCAGCTTTTTAACCTACCGCGTAACATTGATTTTTTGCTTTAGATATTTTCTTCCATCATCGGCAAGAGGACGCACACACCTATAAATACGGCAAATAATAAATAAAAAAGATTTTCTAATTAATTTTGTTGATATTAATGAAGTATGCTAGGAAAAATTTGTTGTCCTTAAAAATTTGCTAGTCATTACATCGTTAAAATCACACAGAAAAAGAGCTCTTGCCTTTTGACAGAAAAGGCCTCAAAAATTTTGAGACAATTTTCATTTTTCAACTTTTTAGGCTTGACTTTATAAATAATTATCTGTAAAAGAGACACTGCTGTGGCGGACGTAGCTCAGTTGGTAGAGCCCCGGTTTGTGGTACCGGTTGTCGTGAGTTCGAGCCTCATCGTCCGCCCCATACATTGAATGCCGAAGCAATATCGGCATTTTTCTTTAAAAAAACACAAATAATCTAAAAAAATTTCCTCTTCATAACCAAAATTAATAATTTATTTTCTTTTTAAAAATAATATACTATTATATCAGTTGTGAAAGGATAATATCAAATGAATGTGATAAAAGCGCTTCGCTTAGCTATTATACTCTTAGGAACAACGGCCGTCGCAGCCCATGCAGCAGATACATCGTCAATTGTGATTGATGCCCAAAGCGGCAACGTTTTATATGCCAATAATGCCGATGAATTACGTTACCCTGCATCTCTTACCAAACTAATGACCCTATATATTGCATTTAATGCGCTAGAGAGAGGCAAATTAAAATTTAGCGACAAATTAAAAGTTTCTGCAACAGCAGCCTCACGCTCACCATCAAAATTAGGTATGCCGGCAGGTACTTTCATTGATGTTAAGACATTAATACAAGCTTTAATCGTCAAATCTGCCAACGATTGTGCCACTGTTTTAGCAGAAGCATTAAGTCCCAGTGAAGCAGAATTCGCCAAACTGATGACCAAAACAGCACATCGCTTAGGTATGCACCACACAACATTCAAAAATGCATCTGGTCTACCCAACTCTGCTCAAAAGACCACAGCCAAAGACTTAGCCATTTTAGGAGCAGCGATTTATCACCACTTCCCTCAATATTACCACATGTTTTCTCTAACTGAGTTCCAATACAATGGTATGACCTATAAAACACATAATTATTTATTAAACGATTCGCTCGGCACAGACGGCATGAAAACTGGTTACACAGCAGCTTCTGGCTTTAATATTTTAACTTCTGCGCAACAAGGGAACTATCGCGTAATTGCTGTAACGATGGGACATAAAAAGGTCAAAGAAAGAGATGAAGATGTCTCCAAAATGATGGAAATTTCTTTACATCATATGCAAAAGAATAGCCGTATCAATACAGCCACCTTAAAAAGTGCCATTAACAGCTCTTTAAAAAGTCATAAAACCACAACGGCTTACAACCAAACCAATAACCATCGTCATCGTTAAAAGACTGCAATGTTTAAGCCCGAAACACACATAATCGTTATTGATGGAGAGCCTGCCACTGGCAAGAATATGCTCTGCTTTGAACTATCACTGATTTTGCTCTATAATGCACAACGCACAGCCATTGTAGTCGATGTCGATTCGCCATTACGCGAAACGATAAAAAAGCGGATACAGGCAATACCTCAACTTTTAACACCTACCCTATTGACCAGATCAGAATTCTACAACGAAGCCAACAAATATCAAGCCATCCTCATCCCCAAAATAAACGCGCAAGACGAATTATCGATCATGGCTTCCACCTACATTACTCTACTGCCTAAAGGCAAAGTAGCCTTACAGCGTTTTCAAAAAAAGAGAGAATACTTTAACGCTCTCTTTGAACTAAAAAAGAAAATTGCAGCCACTTATAATCACAGTCTCAATTGGGTTGTCTGCGAAAATAATTTTAAACCACAAATTATCAATCAACCTTCTGCAGAACTAGAAAAGATAGCCCACCTTTACGGCTTTCGCGTTTCTCCACCATTAAATCATCGCAAACCATACAAAAACAATGTTACCGGCATTTCTGCACAAGACAAATCATTACCGATATTACAAAAAAATTTAACTTATGACGACATCTGCGCCAAAAGAGAAATCGTAAAACTTGCAGAATTCATTTTTAATTAATAAATAATCTTTACATCAAATATATTTTGTTTTATGCTCAATTCAAATATTTTTATAAGGAAAATATGATGATTAATATTGTAAAAACCACGCCTTATTCTGACCAAAAAATGGGAACCGCTGGTCTAAGAAAAAAAACCGCCATTGCCATGCAAGAAAATTACTTTGAAAACTTTATGCAGAGTATTTTTAACACAATCCCTGCCTTAGATACCAAATCTTTTTTAATTGGAGGAGATGGCCGCTATTATAACACAATAGCCATACAAAAAATCATCAAAATAGCCATTGCAAATGGCGTAAAGAAATTATACATCGGTCAAAATGGTCTAGTTTCCACCCCTGCTGGCTCTCATATTTTACTAAAAAATCATCTAGATGGCGGCTTTGTTTTATCCGCCTCACATAATCCGGGAGGAATAGACGGTGACTTTGGTATCAAATATGCCAATGCCTCTGGTGGACAGTGCCAACCAGACGAAAGTGCCGCTATATATGAGCAGACCAAAATTATTACCGAATACAAAATAGCTGTTTGCGATGACATAGATTTATCAAAGTTAGGCACTATGACTTATGAAAATACTGAAATCGAAATTATTGATCCTTACCAAGACTATATTTCATTAATGAAAACAATTTTTGATTTCAAAGAGTTAAAGACACTGCTAACTTCAAATTTCAAATTCGTTTTCGATGCCATGCACGGCGTAACCGGCCCTTATGCACAAAAAATCTTTGAAGATGAACTCGGAGCACCTCATGGTTCTATTCTAAACGCCAATCCCTTAGAAGATTTTGGCGGCTTACATCCAGATCCGAACCTTATTTATGCTAAATCTCTCGTTGATTTAATGTATTCTGATAATGCACCGGATTTTGCAGCGGCAAATGATGGTGACGGTGATAGAAACATGATTCTCGGCAACCATTTTTTTGTTAATCCGAGTGACTGCCTATCAATACTAACAGATAACTACAAACTCATTCCTGCATACCAAAAGGGTATCTTTGGCGTTGCAAAATCCGCGGCCACATCTTCTGCCGTTAAGCGTGTGGCTAAGGCATTAAATATTGGATTTTATGAAGTGCCAACCGGCTGGAAATACTTTATCCACCTGATGGACAGCAACCGCATCACTTTTTGCGGAGAAGAAAGTTTTGGCACAGGAGCATCACACATCCGTGAAAAAGACGGCATTTGGGCAACACTGTTTTGGCTAAGCATCATTGCTAAAACAAAAAAGACCGTAAAAGAAATTACTTTAGAGCACTGGCAAAAATATGGACGCTATTACTATTTACGCAATGATTACGAAGCTATCCCGCAGGATATTGCAGATAAATTAATGGCAGATTTAGAACAGAAGCTCCCTTCTCTGGTTGGCCAAACTTTTGCCGGCTACACCATTTCTGAGGCGCACCCTTTTATCTATAATGACCCCGTAGATAAGAGTTCAACTAAAAATGGCTTAATTGTTCATTTCAAAGATGGCTCCCGCATTGTGTATCGCCTTTCAGGAACTGGAACCAGCGGAGCAACACTCCGTACCTATATAGAACGTTATGTCACCGATAAACTTCTTGAAGAACCGGAAACAATGCTAAAAGAGCTAAGCGATGTTTCTCGCACAATATCAGAAGTCACAAAATATACCGGAAAACAAAAACCAGATATCATCACTTAAAAACCACCTAAGAGTAGCCAATGTTTACAGATCAACAAGATACCAGACCGGATAAAATTTTAGAGACACGTCTTCTGTTGCTCGTTATTATGCTAACAGCAACCATTGTAAGCATTGGCTTTTTATTTGCCTACCCGACATACCTTCGACCGATTATTTTATCTGTTTTTATCTGCATAACACTAAGCATATATCTCGCCATCACTATTTTACAATCTAGCGAAACAGCAATTTTATATGGTGGGCTTGCTAACGAAATTCTAAAAAACCGCAAAATTTGCTATATCATTATGAACACCAGAGGAAAGACTATTTTACAAAATGAATTAGCTAAAAACTTTTTAGAAAACACCCCTATTTTTGAATTTCTAGAAAAACATATTGTAAGAGATGAAAATAATACCCAAAAACTAAAACAATTGCAAATTGCGACCTCTCATCTGAAAACCGACACCACAGAAATTGCCTTAAAATTTAATACATCGACAGTTTTTTCTGGCGAAGAATGGTATAGAGTGAGCTTAAGACCAATTACCTTAAAGCCACAGACAGAAGAACAAGAAAAGACCTCCGAATTTGATAAAAAATATAATATCTATCTGCTGTGGAGCATAGAAAATATTACTTCAGAAAAAACCATGGATGCAATTTTCCAAGAAGAACGCAGTGCGTTTTATAACTTCCTCAATTTTATGCCAACAGGTTTATATCTATTAAATACTAAGGGCAAAATTGAATATGCCAATAAAACCCTATGCTTAATGCTAAATAAAACAGAAGAGGAACTGATTGGCAAAGATATAAACCAATTTTTGCCACGCACCACTGTGGGTGAACAGCGCTTTAACAATGCTTATACACAATACTTAACTTATGTCAAAAATCAAAACGGAGAAATAAAAGAGTACTTAGTAAAAGTAGATAACTTTAAAGAAGGAGCCACTGTGCAAACCAGAGGCATGGTTATCAGCCACATTCCGACCAACTTAACCTTAAAACAAGACTATGAACGAGCTATTTCTGAAGTTAACAGCATCTTTGATTTATCTCCTTTTGGGATGATGCTTTTAGATAAAGATTTAATCATCAAACGCACCAATCAACGCTTCACTGATATATTAGGCGTTCGCTCAACTTCACAACTGCTCAATAATTATTTAGCCAATTACCTAGACCAAGAAAGTATTAACAAAATAAAAAATCAACTCAAATCCTTTATGAATGAAAGCGAAAATCTGCAACCTGCTTACTTTGACCTTAATATCAAAGAAAAAAACAAACATAAGATATTACGTCTTTACATCTGTCCACTGTTTTCATCAACTGTGCCTCTTAAAGAAAACATCAAAGGCATTGTTCTCTTTTGCCTGGATACAACCGAGCAGAAAAACCTAGAAACACAATTTGCGCAAGCCCAAAAAATGCAAGCAATGGGCCAATTAGCCGGAGGTATTGCCCACGACTTTAATAATTTGCTGACGGCAATGATTGGTTTCTGTGATTTACTACAACAGCGCCATAATCTAGGCGATTCGTCTTATGCAGATATTATGCAAATTAAACAAAATGCCATCTGTGCGGCAGAGCTAGTCCGACAACTCTTACAATTTTCAAGGAAGCAACCTCTGCAGCCAAAATTAAACAGCATAACGGATATTCTAGTAACATTTACACCTTTACTCAAACGAACTGTTGGCGAGCAAATAGAACTAAAATTCCGTCACGGAGAAAATTTAGATTATATCAAAGTAGATAGTGTCCAATTCTTACAAGTTGTATTAAATCTGTGCGTTAATGCCAAAGATGCTATGAACAAGAAAGGAACTCTAACCATTTCTACTCAAAAAGAAACGTTATTGGAGCCTTATCACTTTGGAGCTGAAGTTATTGAGAGTGGCACTTTTATCCGTATGGATATAACAGACACTGGCTGTGGCATTCCTCTAGAAAATATGTCACGCATTTTTGAACCGTTTTTCTCTACCAAACAGAACATCGTCGGTTCAGGAACAGGATTAGGTCTTGCTACAGTATATGGCATTGTTCGTCAAATGGAAGGTTTTATCAAAGTAAATTCAACCGTCAATGTTGGTACAACTTTCTCTATCTATCTACCTGCATACCCAGCTGAAAGCCTTGCCTCCAAAGAAGAAAAAGAAGAAATAAACATTCGCCGCACCCTAAATGATAAACGCGGTAGAGCCGTTCTGACTCCCGAAGTTTTACAACCCCCAAAAAAGAGTGAAGACAAACTAATTTTGGGACTAAATCTATCAGCAACAGATAATCTGTCCCAAATGCCAGAAAATATTGACAGCACTAGAATCTTATTTGTTGACGATGAAAATTCTGTACGGACCTTTGCCTTGCGCGCACTGCGCAAAAAAGGTTATGATGTGGTAGGAGCTAATTCGGCTGAAAACGCTTTAGAAATTTTAGCCACCGACCCAAACTTCCAACTGTTAATTACAGACATGGTAATGCCAGGGCAAAACGGTATAGAACTAGCCAAGCAAACCCAAGAAATCATTCCGGATATTAAAATAATATTGGCCTCTGGTTATTCCGAAGACATTTTAAAAGGCGAATTTGATAACATAGAAAATATGTCCTTTATCCCCAAACCCTTTAGCTTGAGTGATTTAACCCAAAAAGTTTATGAGGTCATACAAAACTAATGAAATCTTTATACAACGATAAAACAAAACAGTATCTACTAAAGTTTGCCTCAAAAACTTATTTAGGCGAAGAAGATTTTTTGGTAACAGAATGCAACAAGCTAGCATATAAAGCTATCAAACTCTGGCCTTATTGGTCACATTTTGCATTAGATATTTTCGGCCCACGCAGCTGTGGCAAATCTCATCTAACACATATTTGGGTAAACTGCATACAAAGGAGCCTACCTAAACCAATAGAGATACCGATTATCCAAGCGCATAGCATCAACATGAAAAACGTAAATAGATATATTAATAACTACAATTATTTGGCAATAGAAGACCTTTCTGCAGATATTAACGAAGAAGCACTATTTCACCTCTATAATGCCTACAACACGGCAGAACATTTTATTTTATTTAATTCAGAACAACCCTTAGCTAAAATTCCATTTAAATTACCAGACTTACGCTCACGATTAAATACCATCCCTACGGCTGAAATAGCTATGCCGGATGACGAAATGCTAACTGCGCTTATCGCCAAACTTTTTAACGATCGGCAAATCATTATTTCACAAGAAATCCTTGATTATATATTAAAGAATGCTGAACGTTCTTTTAATTATATCTCACGCTTAATTGAAGAAATTGATGATATTTCATGGGTATACGGCCGCACTGTTTCCATCCCGATTGTACGCGAAGCAATCAAAAATCTGAGCAAAAATCAACAACTGGATTTATTTATATGAAGAGCCACTATAACAAAGACATCAATGGTTGGATTATTCTAGATAAACCTCAAGGAATAAGTTCAAACCAAGCTTTGCGCAAAATACAATATCTCTTACATGCTAAAAAAGCCGGACACATTGGGACCCTAGACCCTTTTGCCACAGGTGTTTTACCTCTTGCATTTGGAGAAGCCACCAAACTTATCCCTTATTTAGAAAAAGATACCAAAACCTATGAATTTACTCTAAAATTTGGTCAAGCAACAACCACTGATGATATTGAAGGAGAAATTTGCCAAACTTCTTCTTATCTTCCAAGTGAGGCGGAAATAACCGCTATTATTCCACAGTTTATGGGAGAAATTTTTCAGACACCTCCTAAATATTCTGCAATTCATATTGATGGAGAACGGGCCTATCAATTAGCCCGCCAAGGAACAGAATTTTCTATTCCTCCGCGGCAAGTCGTCATTAGCAAGTTAGAACTACTACAATATCAATCCAGTGAAGCCTGCGCAGATTTTAGAGTAACCTGCTCCAAAGGGACCTACGTTCGCACCCTCGGCCATGATATTGCACAAAAACTCAATAGTTGCGGACATTTAACAGCTCTAAGGCGCACACAAAATGGTTTTTTTAAACTCTCCGATACGATTTTACTGGATAATTTAAAAAATATGATATATAAGACTGACGGAGAATTTCCCATTCTGCCAGTTGAAACATTTCTGTGCGACATCACGGTTATCGCTTTAACGGCAGAAGATTCTTCTAAGCTTAAGAAAGGGCAAGCCATTGATTCCAATCAATATTATAACTTCAAAGGTATTGCTGCTGCTTGCTATCGAAATAAGCTTATTGCTCTAATTGCGCACCAAGAAAACCGCTTAGTGCCGATTCGAGTCTTTAATCTTTAACTATATATAATAAAGGAAATATAGAGATGTCGATTACAAATGAAAAAAAACAAGAAATTATTGCTCAATATGGTACGAAACCAGGCGATACAGGTTCTCCAGAAGTACAAATTGCAATATGGACACACAGAATTAATGCCCTTATTGAACATTTTAACACTCATAAAAAGGACTTGCATTCACGCTTAGGTCTGATGAAGATGGTTTCGCGTCGTCGTCACTTGTTAGACCACTTAAAGTCTGCTAGTGAAGAAAGATATCAAACATTGATTAAAAAGTTAGATTTACGTAAATAATGTTTGAAACAAATAGCGGAGCAATGGGGCTCCGCTATTTGCAAAATCCTGACATTTTGTCAGGTGAGGTATTTTGTAAGGAAAGGTAAAAAATATGATCAATTGGAACGTGTGCCGCAAAGAAATAGAATGGGGCGGTCGCAAATTAGTTTTAGAAACAGGAAAAATTGCAAAACAAGCTACCGGAGCCGTTTATGCGAGCTATGGAGATACCGTTGTTATTGCTACGGTTGTAGCTGCAAAAGAAGCCAAAGCAGATCAGGACTTTTTCCCTTTAACTGTCAATTATCAGGAAAAATATTATGCCACAGGTAAGATTCCTGGCGGCTTTATGAAACGTGAAGGTAAACCTTCTGAACATGAGGTTTTGGTATCTCGCTTAATAGATAGACCTATTCGTCCACTTTTTCCTGATGCATTCAAAAATGAAGTACAAATTGTATGTACCACTGTTGCACACGATAAAAAAACAGATTCTGATATTTTAGCAATGGTTGCTGCTTCTGCTGCACTGGCTATTTCTGGAATTCCTTTTTTAGGTCCAATTGCAGCAGCCATAGTGGGCTACATCAATGGCGAATACGTTTTGAATCCGACAATTGAAGAGTTGAAAAATTCAGAATTAGATTTAACCGTTGCTGGTACAAAAGAAGGCGTATTGATGGTTGAATCTGAGGCTAATGAATTACCGGAAGATACGATGTTAAATGCCGTAATGTTTGGCTTTAATAACTTCCAAAAAGTTATCGATTTGATAAATGAACTCAAAGCAGAAGCCGGCAAAGAACCTTGGGAAATGCCATCATTTCCACCAGAGTTTGATGCTCTGTATACACGCATAGAAAAAGACTTCCGCTCCAAATATGAAGAGGCTTTTAATGAAGTTAACAAACAAAAACGCTCTACACGTTTAGGTGAACTGGAAGCTGAAGTTAACGCAACGATTGACCCAGAAAATGAGATTGAAACACGCTATGCTCTCGATGCAATCGAAAAATTGATGCATTCTGTAATGCGTGAAAAGGTTCTCACTACTGGCAAACGTATTGATGGACGTGACACAACGACTGTGCGTCCGATAACTTGTGAAGTTGGCCTGTTACCAACCACTCACGGATCTGCACTGTTTACACGTGGTGAAACACAAGCCTTAGTCGTAACCACTTTAGGGACAGGCGAAGATTCTCAAATCATCGATGGTTTGATGGAAGAAGCTCGCCAAGACTTTATGCTAAATTACAATTTTCCACCATTTTCAACTGGTGAATGTGGCCGTTTGGGTTCTCCTGGCCGCCGCGAAATTGGGCATGGTAAATTAGCTTGGCGTGCCATTCACCCAATGATGCCTAAAGAAAAATCTAAATTCCCCTACACGATTCGTGTTGTATCAGATATTATGGAATCGAATGGTTCATCTTCAATGGCAACGGTATGCGGTTCTGTTTTATCTTTAATGGACGCAGGTGTACCTTTGAAAAAACCTGTAGCCGGCATTGCTATGGGACTTATCAAAGAAGATGACGGTCGTGTTGCAATTTTAACCGATATCTTAGGAGATGAAGACCACCTTGGAGATATGGATTTCAAGGTAGCCGGAACCAGTGATGGTGTAACAGCACTGCAGATGGATATTAAAATCACATCTATCACCAAAGAAATTATGCAAAACGCTCTCACACAAGCGCATGCCGGCCGTATTCACATTTTAGGTGAAATGGCAAAGGCCATTGCAGCACCTAGAGAAGAAGTTTCTGCACGTGCACCAAGAATTATTTCAATCAAAATTCCGGTAGATAAAATCCGCGAAGTAATCGGTACTGGTGGAAAAGTTATTCGTGAAATTATCGAGAAAACCAATACTAAGATTGATATTGATGATGATGGAACAGTAAATGTTGCAGCAATTGATAAAAAAGATGCTGACGCTGCACTTGAAATAATCAATGGCATTGTGGCTGTTCCTGAAGAAGGTAAAAACTACCATGGTGTAATTACTAAAATTATGGATTTTGGTGCATTTGTCCGTTTCCTCGGCTCGACTGAAGGTCTGGTTCACATTTCTGAAATCAAAAACGAGCGGATTGCCTCTGTTTGTGATTTCTACAAAGAAGGTGACAGCATTTGGGTTAAGTGCCTTGGCACAGACAACCGTGGCAAGATTAAACTCTCTGCCAAACGCGTCAACCAAGAAACTGGTGAAGATGCTTAAAATCAGGCGTCATACGTACAAAAAGAAACCCGCTGGCTTAGCCGGCGGGTTTTTTTATAAGCTTTAACTTACACATTTTGCTTATTTATAAGCTGATCAGTTGCCTCTTATTGCACTTCATCGACAATTAACACACATCTTTTCTCTAAATTTCTCCAATATACATTCCTGTTTCGACAGCTGCTTTAACATAAACACTATCTTTAGAAAGCTGCGTTGTACCACAAGAGACAACTTTTTCTAGAGGATATGTACTAATAATATCGCCATCAAGCGCAACCATCACATCTGTATGTCCCTCTTTAAGCAGTTCAACAGCACGAGCGCCAAAAGCAGAAGCCAAAGCACGGTCAAAAGCTGTTGGGTCACCAGCACGCTGTACATGACCAAGCTTTGTAACACGAGTCTGAAACTCTGAATATTTTGCATTAAGGGCAGCACTTAAGTATTCCCCTATACCTCCATTAATTTTTTCACCAATAAGATTCTTCGTACTAGAAACCATTTCACCAGTTTCGGTGTGCACGCCTTCAGAAACAACAATAATAGCGTGATTCCGTCCTGAAGCTTTAATGCTTTTCAATTTATTGATAATACCTTCTATACTGTAAGGAATTTCTGGTACCAAACAAACATCTGCAAAGCCAGCCACAGCAGAATGCATCGCGAGATGACCGGTATCACGCCCCATAACTTCCAAGATAAGAGCACGCTGATGCGAGCGAGCTGTTTTCCACAAAGCATCAATAGCATCAACACAAACCTGACAAGCTGAATTAAATCCGACAGAATATTGTGTTAATGGGGTATCATTATCAATTGTTTTAGGAATACCGACCATTTTAACCCCTGCATTATGGCAATAGTTGCTAACAATATTCATACTGCCATCACCCCCAACAACCACAACAGCATCTAATCCCAGTGTTTCAACACCTTTGCCAAAGCGTTCGGAAACAGCCAATTGTGACTCCATTTTAACCCCTTTATTAAGAGAACCGAGGTATGAACCAGCCAACCGCGGCCATGGGGAATCTGCAAAGTTTCGTTCTGTTAGAATTTCATAAGACAACGGAGATTCTGTTAATCCATCTGTTCCATTATGAATCCCATAAACTTCCCAGCCATACTTTGCCGCTGAACGAACAACTGACGCGACAACAGCGTTCAGACCGGCACAATCGCCACCGCTGGTAAGAATACCGATTTTTTGAATATTTGTCATACCTTGTTATCCTTATATTAGTCTAGATTAAATAATTGATGAGGCATTGATACCTGATAATTTAAATATTGCCAATACATTTTCATCTTTTTCACTATTTTTTTTAATATTTGCTGCAAATTTACTTGCTTTTAAACAAAAAATAGAGTATACTGTGCGCAGAAAATGAGAATCGCACAAGCGGCACAAACGCTTTATGGAGTAACAGGACAATGGCTATTAATAACAACGCTTTCAACAAACTTCAAGTGCAACTGTGTGAACTGAAGCTTGAAGAAAGAAGAGTCAAATCTGATATAAAAAAATTAGTCAAAAACAAACAAATGATTGACTTTTATCAGGCACAGCAACTAAATCGCCAAAACACCAGCGTTAAAAGCAAAATTCAAAAAATAGAAACGCTGATAAATCCAAACATCATCGCTTAACAAAGAAAATACCACATTAGGCAACGGCCTACAACCATTTTAAATAGCCAAATAAAATATGAAAAGCAGCAAAGATTTCCCAATTTTAATGGTATCGCTTGCTGCTTTAATTTTTTCAAACAGCCAACAGTATCCTCTTTCATCAGCTTATCCGCTCCGAAAATGAATTTAAATCAGAAAAAAGGCCTCTTCTTTCTTATCATTAACCAAACATAAATATATATCAACTACATTACTCCCCAGATTTAAATCATCATTCAGCACATAGGAAAAACAAATGCACTCAATCAATTCGCTCATTGTGGACTTGACGCTAATAACTATCTATGCCGGTATTACCACTTTACTTTGTAAAAAATTAAAACAACCGCTTGTATTAGGATATGTCTTAGCCGGTATTTTCGCTGGTCCCTATTTCAGCTTATTACCCACCATCAGCAACAAAGAAGATGTTACACTATGGGCAGACATTGGCATAATTTTTCTACTATTCGGCCTTGGGCTTGAGTTTAGCTTCAAAAAAATGCTCAATGTCGGTAAAGCCGCCATGATAACCGCTAATGCAAACATTATTTTCATGCTTTTTTTAGGCTATAATACAGGATTGTTATTGGGCTGGTCTACCATGGATAGCTTTTTCCTCGGTTCAATGATATCTATGTCTTCAACAACCATTATTATCAAAGCTTTTAATGATTTAAATATCAAAAAACAAAAATTTACAGATTTAGTTTTCGGCGTTTTAATTGTCGAGGATTTAATGGGTATTTTAATGCTCGTCCTATTACCAACCATTGCCATGGGAAGCAGCATTGATGGCATAGCTCTTGGACTAAGCGTATTAAAACTCATTTTCTTCCTAATTCTTTGTTTTACTACAGGAATTTACCTTGTTCCCACCTTTTTAAATAAAATACAAAATCTCCTTACCGATGAAATGCTGCTTTTAATTACTGTTAGCCTATGTTTTGGTATGGTTTTACTAGCAACGTCTTCTGGTTTTTCCTCAGCACTGGGTGCTTTTTTAATGGGTTCAATTTTATCTGAAACGGAATTGATTGGACGTATTGAAAAAAATCTTCGTCCTCTAAAAGACTTTTTTGGTGCTGTTTTTTTCGTATCCGTCGGTATGATGGTCGACCCGATGATGATTATCACCTATGCCAAGCCGATTATCGTTATCACGCTAATCGTCCTTTGTGGTATTACGACTTTTTCGATGCTGGGATTTGTGACCTCCGGACAAAATCTCAAAACCGCTGTATCAGGAGCTTTTTCTCTCGCACAAGTAGGCGAATTTGCTTTTATTATTGCCACCCTTGGTATGAGCTTAGGCGTATTATCAGATAAGGTATATCCGATTATTGTAGCAGTATCCGTCATCACCACCTTCATTACCCCAATGATGATAAAATCAGCTGATAAAGCTTACAAATTCTTAAATCAAAATCTACCGGAATCATGGCTTTCTTACATTAATAAATATTCTTCCAGTGCCACTGTAACACACAGTGAAGAAAGGTTATGGAGTGCATTATTTAAAAATTACCTTCTCCGTTTAACCTTATTTTCCGTCATCTTATACAGTATCATTGTTTTGGCCTCAGCAGTACGTCCATTTATACGAGAAATTATCCCCTACCGTATTCCCGCCAACATTGTAATGACAACAGGAACATTGCTGATTATGTCCCCCTTTTTGAAAGCACTCATCGGTTGGAATATCTTAACCAGCAAATTTATTAAGAATAAATTATCTTGGTTATGGCCACAAAAAAAGACCGAAAACAAAACTGAAAAAGAAGGCAAAACGGCTCAAAAGGTTGAAACAATTAAAACAGCTATTGATGGTAAAACAACACGCCTACGCAATTTTTTTGCTGATAAAAATCAAGTATCTCGCATTTACCATAAACTGTGGATAGCAAAAAAGGCAAATCGATTGCCTTTAATAATTTTAACCAGCTTTCGAATTTTGGTCTCTTCATTCTTTATCGTGACAGTGGTCCACAAATTTTTAAGCGAAAATCCACGCCTAACATTGTTCTTAGTTGTCCTCACAATATTCTTCGTATTCCGCTCACGATGGCTCTTAGATCAATATTTAAGGATTGAAAATCAATTCCTCCACAATCTGCAAGGACACTCCGAAGAAGAGCAAAATCAATCTGCAAATCTAACAAAAGGATAAATAGCATCCCATCCTTGACTATGTTGCGCTCCTTTAACATCAACAATAGTTTCCTGAGCAGCAAACTCTCGGATTAAAAAAGGCGGAATAATATCATCTTTTTCCCCCACATAATGGGTCTGCCGAATTTTCTGAAAGGCTTCTTTATAATCAGCTAAATTTAACGATTGTGTCAATGCCGGCAAATGATGATACGCAGTCCATGCCGAATGATCTAAATTACCGCCGATTGTGATAATTTGCCGAACCTTTAAATTCGGATGTAAAACCGCAACTAAGCCGGCAATCTGTGCCCCACCGGAAAATCCGACTAAGACCACCGGACGCCCGTGAGACACTTTAGATATCACCCGAGACATCGCTTCAACAACTTCCGGCGCAAAGCGCGCTGTTGTCCAATATTTTTGCAGACACTTTTCATCACGAACAAACTGGCAGGGGCGCGCCAAATATAAAACATTATCATGGCTATCACCAAATGCAATTTCACGCATAAGTATTCCTCTTGGTGTTGGGTCAGAGGTTGGTTGTCCATACGCATCAAAAGCAGCTCCATCTCCTTCAATATAAATTTTAACAAAATCATGCGGCGAAAGTTCCTTTTGCCAACCCGCCAGAGTAAACTCTCCAGCTTTGAAATGCCGGTAGCTAAATGTATCAGGAATAGAAACACTATGACAGCCACACAAAAGAAGAATACCTAATAAGAACCACCTTTTCACGAACATTTAACTCCCTAATATCTTTTGCCATATAAACTACACAATAAATGTAGCAAAACCGCAAAATTTTGCAATGTGTTTACACAAAAGAGTAACACACAAAAAAAGAGTCTCTTTCCACCTGTACAGGAAGAAAAGAAACTCTTTTTAACTACACCTTAATCTTTAGCATGAAATCACTAGGACTAGGCTTATAGGTTAAATAGCTGGAATAAACAGCATAAGCGAAATAAATCGCTACGCCGAAATACTCCAGTGTAATTGGTACCAACAATTGTAGGTATAATCCCACAATTGAGAGTAGCGCAAACACTGTACGATACAATATACCATACAATCTGACTTGCAGTGCCAAATGGTAACCTGCCATTATGGCAACAGCTATGACCACAGCGACGTGCACCAAATCGAGCTGCAAAGTTGCAGTAGCCATCGCTGACAAGGCGCCAATAGAAAAAGCATAGTCCCCAAGCTCCCTCAAAGGCTTAATCATTATCAGCAAGCCAATTAACACTATGGTGACCATCAGGGGCCACCAATTACCATTCCCGAGTGCCTCAAAGCTCACCAAGCCGAGACACAACACTGGACCCAGAAAACCTATCCAATCCAGTGTTCTTTCTTTAATTTCCATAATAATTTCTTTAACAGTTACACTATAGCATTTTTTGGCAATTATGTCAACAATGATTTAGAAAAATTTTAGTGCACATCCACCAAGAGGCAACAAGTTGCCCATGAATTTTTGCCATAAGGCTTCCATCGACAATTAGACGCTCAATTGAAATTAAAGAAAATTTAAGATGAATAGAGGTCAATGCCCTTTGGTAAAAATTTTAGTGTACATAGGAGTACATGAATTTTTACCACAAGGCCTCCATTGACGATTAGACGCTCAATTGAAATTAAAGAAAATTTGAGATGGATAGAAGTCAATGCCCTTTGGTAAAAATTATAGTGTACATAGGAGTACATGAATTTTTACCATAAGGCCTCCATTGACGATTAGACGCTCAAATTTTCTTTAATTTGCCGTGCCAAAGTTTTGCAAATTCTGTATAATCTGCGCTGCAGTCGATTGTGATTCGGCACTGATTCCGGATGATTGCAGAGCCAATTTTTTCATACAGATGGTGACAAGTTCATCAGAGGTAGCAGAAAGACCTTTAGCAAATAGTGTACCAGATTGAAATTTTGCTGTTGCTTCGCTGACCAAACACGCACGCATTCTGGTTTTAACGGGAGCATTAGCATCTGCGGTTGAATATTTAGAAACACTTTCACAGCCAGCTAGCATAAATAAGGCTGTCATACAAAATAGAATTTTTTTCATATTTTCCTCACAATTAAATATTAATACAACCGGCAGTGTAACTCAGATAAAATTACTTTACAACCAATTAAACTGACGTATTAACAATTGCCCAAAGGCAATAAGAAAATTATACTAACAAAAAAGAGGCCCTAAAGACCTCTTTTTTTATTGGTGCGCTAGGCCGGAATCGAACCGGCACGGGATTGCTCCCAACAGATTTTAAGTCTGCAGCGTCTACCAGTTCCGCCACAAGCGCAAAATCACACAACACCGACTTTATACAAACAAAAAAATATAATTGCAACATAAAACTTGTATTTTTTTTATTTCCTAGTACAATTTTTTCGTTCAGTTGCTGCAGCGCACCTCTGGACACTTAAAAAACACAGCATATACGGCAGAAACAGCGTTTCGGTATATGCTTTATTTAAGAAAGGAAAAAATTATGAAAAAACAAACTGGGAAATTACCATTTTCCAAAAACAAGCTTTCGGAAATGCCTTTTCGTAAGCTCGTACCCAATATTGTCACGATGCTTGCTCTATGTTCTGGTATGACATCCATCCGCTATGCCATTGGCGAAAATTGGGGCAAAGCAGTACTTTTTATCTTCTTAGCCGCCCTTTTTGATGGTTTAGATGGCAGAGTCGCACGTATGCTTAAGGCCTCCTCCAAATTCGGTGCCGAACTAGATTCACTAAGTGATTTTCTCTGTTTTGGTGTAGCTCCAGCAATATTAATGTATCAATGGTGTTTATTTGACCTTCCCAAAATCGGATGGTTTTTTTGCCTACTCTATGCGATGGGTATGGCTATGCGTTTAGCTCGTTTTAACACCATGCTAGAAGATGAAAACATTCCGCCATACTGGTCTCATTATTTTACAGGCGTTCCTGCTCCGGCGGCAGCTGCCATGGTCATGATGCCTGTTTTATTAGGATTTGATTTAGCAGAAACAAAACCGTTCTTAAAAACACACCTATTCTGCAGTATTTGGATGTGCTTAGTTTTTTACCTTGAAACCAGCCAAATTCCAACCATATCCTTAAAAAAGGCTAAAATAAAACCATCAATGACTATTCCATTATTGGTAATTGTAGCCATTATTGCTCACTTTTTATTTACTCAAACTTGGCTGACTTTAGGCGTTTTAACCGCACTATATGCTTTAAGTATACCCTTTGGCATATTACGTTTTTTAAGAGACAAACATTTATATGAACAAAGCCAAAAGAGCTAAAAAGCAAGATATGTATTCGATACAGGCTTTTAAAATAAAAATTGACAAATAATTTTTTTGACATATAATTCTTTCCACTAGGCAACACCCCTGGAGGTTGCTTAGGATATTCAACAATATTATAAAGGATAAAAAAATGTCAGATATTACATTTAATGCAATGTTGCGTGAAAAAGCAGGTAAGGGGGCAGCTCGTGCATGTCGTAGAGAAGGCCGTATTCCTGCAGTAATTTACGGTGGTAAAAAAGATGCTGTAAACATTAGCCTTCATCCGGTTGAGCTTGAAAAAGCTTTAGACTTGGCAGATTTTTACAAATCAACAATTGTCATTTCACTTGGCAAAAAAAATGAAAAGGTGATTTGCAAAGATGTCCAATTTCATCCAGTAACAGACATGCCTGTTCACGTTGATTTTATGCGTAAATAAGGCATAAACAATGTTCTTAGTGGTTGGTCTTGGAAATCCTGGTGAAGAATACGCTAAAACCCGCCACAATATTGGTTTTATGGCGGCTGATAAGATCTTCAGCCGCTATAAGTTCCAACCCTATAAAAATAAATTTGAAGGACTAATTGCTGAAGGCAATATTGATGGTGAAAAAGTTTTACTGCTAAAGCCACAAACATTCATGAACTTATCTGGTAATGCAGTCAACAAAGTAGCCAGCTTTTATAAAATAGAGCCCCAAAATATTATTGTTATACATGACGATAAAGACTTGGCTTTAGGCAAAATAAAAGCAAAAACGGGCGGTTCTGCTGGCGGTCATAATGGCATTAAAAATATCGATTCTCAAATTGGTCCTGAATATAATCGTATCCGCATCGGTGCCGGCTCACCTAAAGAACACAACACAGACACCATAAGTTTTGTACTATCACGCTTTTCAAAAGCAGAAATGGAAGTTTTAGAAGAACGGTTGGATTTTGTTGCAGAAACAATCAATGAATTAATCAAAAAAGGTATTGCTCATTATTCAAACGTTGTGGGTATGCATAATACCAAATAAAGTTCAAAAAATTATTGTATAACTTAAAAAATTATAATTATGGATAAGTACGCAAAAGAAGAGGCTCCGGCCTTAACATTAGATGAGATTGCTCAAATAGCTGCGACAGATTATTTGAGCAAGAAAGCGCAAGAAGATACCGCCAGAAACGAAAGATTGACGGCGGTATTAGAGCACACAGATGCATATTCACCGGAAGAAACGACTGACTTTTTAAACAGCATTCCTGAAATGCATCTTTCCTGGGGAGCCCTTAGGCAAATCGACCAAAACCAGAAATTCGCCAGGCTCTATTGCATGGTCATGCTGAAGATCTACGATGGAAAACTTCCGCTTGAGATTGAAACCATTCTCGCCAGCGCAGATGTTGACAACCTCATCAAAGAGTTTACCCGTCAGGGGTTAGTATGGAGTTCTAGAGCTAAAAACATCATAGAGCGCCTTCATCCCCAAACCTATGAAAAAGTATTTGAAAAAAAATACTGTTCCAATGGTTATGACCAGTAAGACCAGTAAAAACAAACGCAAAGCAGCCAGAGCATCGCTCTGACTGCTTTTTTTATTGCAAAACAAAAAAATATCGCCTATAACCGCCTCATATATAAAATATAAATATTAAAGGAGTGCTAAAATGGGTTTTAATTGCGGTATTGTCGGATTACCAAATGTTGGTAAGTCTACATTATTTAATGCCTTAACACAAACAATCGCTGCTCAAGCGGCAAATTTTCCATTTTGCACCATAGAACCAAATACCGGCCGTGTGGCTGTACCAGATAAACGCCTACAAACATTAGCCGATATTGTACACCCTAAAAATATCGTTCCAACGCAACTTGAATTCGTTGATATCGCAGGACTGGTAAAAGGAGCATCAAAGGGTGAAGGCCTTGGAAATCAATTCTTGGCCAATATTCGTGAAACAGATGCCATCATCCACGTTTTACGTTGTTTCGAAGATAGTAATATTACACATGTTGAAGGCACTGTAGATCCGATTCGCGATGCAGAAATCGTCGAAACAGAGCTGATGATTGCAGATTTAGAATCTTTAGAAAAACGCTTTGAACAAACCAAAAAGAAAGCTCAAACTGGCGGGGATAAAGAAGCCGCCGTCCGCGCACGCGTTATGGAACCGATTATAAACGCACTGCGCGAAGGAAAACCCGCCCGCACAGCTGCCCCTTCTCCTGAGGATAAAGATGCCTATAAACAATACCAAATGATGCAATTATTAACCTCCAAACCGGTACTCTACGTTTGTAACGTTGATGAAGACAGCGCAGCTACTGGAAATAATTTCTCCCAACAAGTTTTCAAAAAAGCTGAAAAAGAAGGAGCTAAAGCGGTAATTATTTCAGCCGCAATAGAATCAGAAGTTGCTCAACTCGATAGTGAAGAAGAAAAACAAGAATTTCTGCAAGCATTAGGATTAGAAGAAACCGGACTAACCAAAATTATTAAAGCCGGTTATGACCTTTTAGGACTAGAAACGTATTTTACGGCTGGTCCCAAAGAAGTACGTGCTTGGACATTTTTAAAAGGCTCAAAAGCACCTCAATGCGCAGGAATCATCCACTCAGATTTTGAAAGAGGTTTTATCCGCGCAGAAACGATTTCATATGAAGATTATATCAAATACAATGGGGAACAAGGCTGTAAAGAAGCTGGAAAAATGCGTTCTGAGGGAAAAGACTATATTGTACAAGATGGCGATTTAATGAATTTCCTATTCAACGTATAGTGCCATTATCGCCTTTCCCAAAGCAAGAAATCCTTTTCCTTAAAAAAGAGATGAAAATCTTTGGACAAGCCGTGCAAAAATGATTTAGAAAAAATAAATCTCTCTGGCTCCTTGCCCACTAGAGCACATTTTCTTATTGGCACAAAATGGAGATATTTAACTTTTTCCTTTACAATGATTTCCCGGAAATCCACATCTGGATACCGATTAAACAAATAATTATCCAACATTGCCATATCTAAAGCACAACATGTATAAAAATCCCCCCTAGGCGCATAAATATTATATGGCGCTCCCGTAACCAGATTTCCCGAAGATTGATTTATTTTTGCGTAGATTGTTAAAAAAGAAGGATTATATGTGGCATAAAGCACAAAATAATTAAAACACAAACTACCAAATAAAAAAATATAAGCATATATCTGCCATAATCTATCTTTTAAACGAACCAACAAATAAGCAATCAGCAACGAAGTATATATAAACAGCACAATTAAGTAATGCGGAAAAGCTGCTAAAAAACAGCATTGGCGCAATAATTCGCAAATAAACAAAAAACCAATAATCTTCCAATAAATATTCTCCTGTTTGTATAACCAAAAGAAAACACTTCCTGCCGCCAAAAAAGGTAATATCCAATACCACAAAACAGAATGACGCTCACAAAGTAACAAAGATAAATGAGAATTAAGCAACCAATTTTGCTGCATGTATGGCAACAACGCTCCACTATGGTATAAGATATAACAGCAAATAGCCAATATAACTCCACAAATCATCAAGGCTAACCCAATATGCCACCAAAAAGCTTTATCCTTATAGAAAAAGACCAACGCCACCAAACTAATTGGAACAATATTAAAAATAAATGTCTGCAAAAACATAAAAGAAAAACAGAAAGCAATACAACTCCAAATCAACAAATACGCTTTTCGATGGGTAATATACGCAAAAAACAAATACAATCCCAAAAAATAACACAATTGCGCAAAAACATCAGGCTTAAACATTGATGAGCCATACCAAATGGGGAAAAAAGAAAAAAGCACCAATAAAAACGGAAAAAATAAAACAGCACCATCTAAAAATTTCTTCAAAATTTGATAAATTATCCATAAAATCAAACCAAAACAGGATAAAGCCACCGCCTTAGCACTATAATATACCAATATAGCATGATGCGGCAAAATTTTCATAAAAGGAGCCCATAGATACCATAACAAAGGATGATGATGCTCAAAAAAATCTCGATAAGGAACTTCCCCGATACTCACAAGATAACTAGCACGAAGATGCTCCATACTATCAACTGATATCGTACTACTTAGCACAAAGGTCAAAAAAATCCCGATTAGACAACAGCAAAACAACGATATGGTGATTTTATTTGGTTGCAAAAACATTCTGGCAATTACCCTTAATCGTATATTGATCACAAATCATCGATGAAAAAGATGTTCAAGATCCTTAACATCAAGACGTACATATGTCGGTCTACCATGGTTACATTGAGCAGCATGCGGTGTACGCTCCATTTCACGCAACAGATGATTCATCTCATCAATATTTAAACGCCGCCCGGCGCGCACAGAACCATGGCAAGCCATCGTTGCAGCAATATGGTTAATTTTATCTTCGACAACTGTAGTCCCCCCCCATTCTGCCATTTCATCTGCTAAATCGACTACCAGTTTTTTAATTGGCGCATCTTTTAGCAAGGCTGGAACTTCTGTAACCACCACACCAGCACCAAAATCTTTCATAACCAATCCTAATTTTGAAAGGGTATCAAATTCTCCGCATAGTGCAGCCTTTTGCGTAAGAGACAAGTCAACAACTTCCGGCAACAGTAACAATTGCGAAGGTAACTTTTCTCCAGCAGACATAGCTGCTTTTATTTTTTCAAGCACTATTCGCTCATGTGCTGCATGTTGATCAATTAAAATCAGAGCATCATCAGCCTGTGCCAAAATATATGTATCATGAAATTGTGCTTTTGCAACCCCCAGAGGCCCAGCCTCCGCTACATCTTCAACTTTAGGTTCTTCCACACGCACAGAGTGCTGGTACTCAAAATCAGGCAAGAGCCTAGAAGATGAACGAGATGCTGCAGGGCGAGGAAGACGCGACTGAAAAGATTGCAATGAAGAAAAAAGAGCATCAGAATTGGGCATAACAGGTGCTTTTTCTCGAAAAGCCATCGGCGAAGATTGTTTCACAGCAGAATAATTAGCAACTTGTGTTTCTAGTCGTGCCATAAACTCTTGCGCTCCTGTCTGAGAACTCCGGTTATCCCCCTCCAATAAAGCTTGTCTAATAACACCAACAACTAAAGAACGCACCCCTTGCTGATCATAAAACCTAACCTCAGCCTTAGTCGGATGGACATTAACATCAACGCGCATAGGGTCAACTTCCAAAAACAACGCGCAAGCCGGGTAACGGGAATTTTCAAGCACGCCACTGTAAGCGCCTTTTAAGGCCCCAAGCAACAATTTATCACGCACCGGACGATTATTAACAAACAGATACTGAGAAAGCGAATTGGCTTTGTTATACGTTGGCAAACTAATTAAACCAGAAAATTTCATTCCATCCCGTTCGCCTAAAACAGGCATAGAATTCTCTGCAAAATCACGCCCTAAAACCGCCGCGGCCCTCTGTAGTCGCATATCAAATAAATCCCCACTTGACGCATCAAGTGCGAGTTTCTTTTTATCATCTGCATACAAATAAAAAGAGACATTTGGATGAGCCAGAGCTATCCTGCTTAAAATATCTACACAAGCGCCTGTCTCAGCACTATCTGTTTTCAAGAATTTCAAACGAGCCGGCGTTGCATAAAATAAATCACAAACCTCAATCCGTGTACCTTTAGAACAAGAAACCGGAATAATATCCTCTTTATCTCCGCCTTTGACAGAAATAGACCAGCCATTTTCTGCATCCTCCTCTCGTCTGGTTATAATCGTCATTTTAGAAACAGACGCAATAGAAGGCAAGGCCTCACCTCTAAACCCCATAAATTGAATATCAAACAAATCATTTGTAGGTAATTTTGATGTAGCATGACGTTCAACCGCCAAGTCTAAATCATCAGCAGACATACCGGCACCATTATCTTCCACTATAATCAGCGTCTTACCGCCGGCTTTAAGTGAAATTTTAATTTGTGTTGCTCCGGCATCTAAAGAATTTTCCACCAATTCTTTAATAACCGATGCCGGACGTTCAATAACTTCCCCTGCTGCAATTTGATTTATTAAATTTGATGGCAATAAACGTATAGACATTATCTCCCTCCTGTTACAAAAGCTTAGCGGCAGATAATCAGTCTGACAACAAAAAATTACGAAACATCCGCACAAAACCGCAAACGATACCTAAGCAACTGTATCCAGATAGTTAATAGCATCCATCGCTGCAATTGCCCCACTTCCAGCTGAAATAACCGCTTGCTTATATTTCGGATCTTTAACATCACCAGCAGCAAACACACCCTCCACATCTGTCGCTGAACTATTTTCATGTGTAACGATATATCCTTTGCTATCCAAAACAAGATTTCCTCTAAAAATATCTGTATTTGGTTGATGTCCAACTGCAACAAACACCCCATCAGCACTAATTTCACGCACAGCATCAGTTTCGACATTTCGAATGCGAATACCGGTAACTTTTTTAGGTTCTTCGGCACCTAAAATTTCTTCCACGACACTATCCCATTCCACCGTGATTTTACGGTTCTCAAAAACTCTATCTTGCAAAATCTTATCTGCTCTTAATTTATGACGGCGATGAACAAGTATCACTTTTTCAGCCAAAGTTGCCAAATAAAGAGCCTCTGCGACCGCGGAATTACCACCGCCCACAACCACAACCGTACGATTACGATAGAAGAAGCCATCGCAAGTTGCACAAGCTGAAACACCATACCCTAAATATTTCTTTTCAGAAGGCAAATTTAACCATTTTGCAGAAGAACCTGTTGCCACAATAACCGCTTTAGCTTTATAGGAATGACCATTTTCTGAACTGCATATAAATGGACGATGAGCAAAATCAACCTCAACAATATGATCATTAATAAATTTAGCACCAAGCTTAATTGCCTGTTGTTTCATCTTTTCCATCAACTCAAACCCACTAATTTCTTCAAAACCGGGAAAATTTTCAATTGTTGATGTCATAGTTAACTGACCGCCTTCTTGATTTCCAGAAACAATTGTTACATCCACACCAGCACGTACAGCATAAATTGCCGCAGTATACCCAGCAGGACCGGAACCCAAAATAAGTAAATCAGTTGTATATAGTGCCATAAGTCTCTCCTAATTCAATAGTTTCAAAGTATCATCACGCAAAACTTTTACATGATTCGCATTATCTTTTTCTCCTAATAATTCATACAAAACAGATAGTTGGCTACAGACATCTAGCGTATTCTGATATTTTGTATAAAAACTTTCTTCTTGCGCCATCACCATTTCTAGAGCTTGAGCCAAAAAGCAAGCCTTAATTTGCGGCTTATCAGAATTTTGCGCCAGCAACATATACGCTGCAAATTTATCTTTTGGTTGATGATTTTCCGCCCAATTTTTTTCTATTTTCAAACATGCATCCTCATCACCTAAATAATAATATATTTCTTTTAAAACCGCCAACACATGCCGTTTGTCATCAAGACGCCGTGCAAATTGCAAAGCTTCATTATAATATTCCGCTGCTAAAAAATATCTACCATTATCTTGATTTTGTAAACCCTCTTTATAGTAAATATCTCCAAGTTTAGTAAAAATATAATATAAAACCAAATTGACACGCAACGAATGTCTGTCATCATGCCCTAAAAATTTTAAAAAATAGCGCAATACAGCACCATATTGCACCACCTTTGCTTCGTTACTTAGATACCTCTCGCGTTCATGGACAATTTTATATAAATGCAGAAAGTGCTTTTCCCAACGACCGCTAGAGGTTGCCACATCACTTTTCAACATCCCAAAACTCCGCTTAACAATAATTAAACGACACCACCGCTATGCAAACAATAATCTTCATTATTTAAGGCATATTTTTTATGCACCGCACAGCTAGAACAAAGACATCCTCTATTTTCATGTATGCAATTACTTTTTTCAAACGCACAAAAAAGTAATTCCCAATGCGCATCATTCAAACGATGCAGCACATCCGTATGATCTGACATTTTATTTCTAATTTTGCATGTTGTCGTATAGGAAGGGCATTGCAAACATTTACAATTTCGGGCATTTTCTAATGTTTTATGAACCAGCATATTTCATTCTCCTTTTTATCAATACCAAAGAAGAAATAAGCCTAAATTAGCCAGAAACAATAAATCCAACCCTAGATTTACGTTTTAAATATAACAAAAAATACCTTCTTTAATTGGAGGTAGAAAAAAATTTTGTACTTTCGATACAAAACTTATTTTATCAACACGCGCAAACATCGGCCCTTGATAACAAGCTTGAATCATTTGCTCAATAGCCTCATCTTCACCATTCATCAAAATCTCGACACTACCATCATCTTCATTACGTACCCAACCTGAAATATTCCCAATTTCAAGTGCTTTACGAACAGCCCAACGACGATATCCTATACCTTGCACACGCCCCTCAATTTTTATATAAACTTCACGCACCAAACCACTCCTGCACAAGTTTAAGCCGATTTTTAATACTTTGTTGTTTTTGCAATATTTCCGGCAAACAGCCCCAACAATGTTGCTGGCTTAGCTCCTCATAAAAGGCACAAGCAAACGCATCTTCAATGCCTATGCCTTTTTCTGCAAACAAAATACCTAATAAAACTGACCGCAATTCCATAGCTGTTAAGTAAACTAACGCTAACTTATCAAATGACACCTGCTCTAAATATTTTTTAACCTGACTACTTTGCAACGAATTACCTTCTAAGACCTCAATTCCTTCACTAATAACAAACTTTGTTCGCAAAATCCGATTGACAATAGCAACTGCTTTTCGAGCTTCAGCAGAATCAGGCAAAAACAAAATCGTATCCGTAGACACAAAAGAGACGAGCCTATCAATCAGCTCGCTCTCTTGCATTTTAGATAATTTTGCTAAAACTTCTTGTCTACTGTGCATCTGGTGCCTTTGTTTGTTTGCCGGACTTACCAGAAAGCATATTAAGCAATCCTTTGGCCGTATCTTTCACCATATCAACACTGCCATCTAATACTCTACCAACATCACCGCTAGTAGATTTTGCAACATTATTAGACTTAGGAAATCTGGTTTCAAATCCTGTCCCTTTAAGAGCCGTGTAGCAAGGAGAGCTATCTGCTTCCATAACCATCTGTGCCCCTAAATAAACCGGACCAGTCATGGTGGCACCAACAACATTTTTAACTACATTTGCCGTATCAACACCAATACTTGGCTTTTGTAGAGTACCTGTTAATTTAACCAAAGAAGACAAGGCCTTAGCAATATTTGTATCAGTAATTTTACCACCAAACGGTTTTACCCCAAAACTAATTTTATCATTTTTGAGATTAATATCACCATTGGCAACCACCGTAAATTTATCCGCATTAATGACAATACCATTAGGGAAATTAGCTTTCCCATCATTAAAATCAGCCCGAACAACAGCACAATTCATATTCAAATTATCATTTCCTTTCGTTAAATTTAAGGTATTAAATAATTGAGAGATAATGTTACCCTTTATCATGCCGATATTACCTAAATGCAGTTCAGATTTATCAATAATCAATGACACCTGCCCTTTCAAACTTTCAACCACAGAAGCATAGGTATTACCATTGCCATTAAGTTTAACATACAAATCTGTAGCACTACCGTTAACAAAATTAAACGCATCAGATTGTGCTCCCAGAGCCTGTAATAATTGCAGCAGATTAACCTTAATCATATCAGTAGTTACGCCTAAAGACTTTGTGCTAGCACTCAAAGCAGCATTAGCCTTAACATCACCTCCGGCCAGAGTCCCACTAATAATTTTTAACACAGCCTCACCATTACTAACCTTAATATTAGCAACCATATTTTCTGCAATAACCGCTTTTTTATTAACAATCTGCGCAACATTAATATCAGCATCAGCATTAACCAATGATAATACCTCATATGGTATTTTATCTGCCGGAACCATCGTTGTGGCCTGCGCTTCTGCAATCAAAGAAATCTGCCATGTTGATTTTATTTCTTTCGGAGCAAAAGACGCAATATCAATTTTATCGGATTGTAAAGTTGCTGTTATTGCAGGAACCTTGTTTTCAAGATTAGCATTAACCTTACCGGTAATAACATTATCCGCTATTTTAACACTATTAAGAACAGCATTTATTTTTTTCAAATCTCCTTTAGCCGATACATCAATCGACTCATCATAAGAGCTACCTTTACCCAAAAAGCCTTTAGCTTTAACGCGACCATCAAAACGCAAACTTTTCAGTACTTCAAACAATGTTGCATCTGCCACCACATTTATACCCATCACATTTACATCAGCCTTAACAGGATATCCTGCTTCAGCATCTAAAAGCTTCAAAGCACCAACCGTTCCCTTTCCGCTATATAGGCCGTCATTAACATTAAAATCAAAATCGATATTTCCATCTTTGTTTTCATCCAAAACAACATTTTTAATATCATAACTCTGAGTTTTAGCGGTTTTATCTGTATAATTAATTTTAACATTATCCAAAACAATCCGTCTTATGATTAATTTTTTCAGAATATCCATCGTATTATCTTGAGCAACCGGTATTACCTCTTCAGCATGCGCTTCTGCAATAAGACTAAAGTCAAACGCAGCTTTTTCCCCTTTAACCGGAAGAGTATTACTTTGTGTAGCTTCAAACACCCAATTTGGCTCACCATTCGGATTCTCCTCCAAATTAATCAGAGCATTTGCGATAATAAATTTATTAACAACATAGCTGCCATGTATTAATGGAAACAATGCCACGCCCACATCTATTGCTCCGATATGAGCCATTTCCTTGTTTTTAGACCAAGGAGCATTAGCAAAAGAAACATTTTGTAGTTCAACCGTCGGGCTAAAAGATGCTTTGATAGCAATATTTCCTATCTTAAGTTCTCGCCCCGTTGCCGCAGTTACTTTTTCTTCAATCAGCCCTTTATACTGATTCAGATCAACCATTTTAAGTATAACATATCCTGCAATACCTATCAGCAATATCAAACCAACAAATGAAACCAAAACAATCTTAAAAAATTTTTTCATAATTAATTTACTCCCTAAAATCGAGTCCGAGTGTATTTAAACTATCCTTAAAATAATCTGGCAAATCAGCTTTAACAACCATTTTCTTACCATACACAGAAGATAAATCAATTTTATAAGCATGCAAGTGTAACTTTTTTGCTAATAAAATACTTTTTTCTCGTGTTTCACCAAAATATTTATCATCTCCCCATATAGGAGCACCGACATACTCAAGATGCACGCGGATTTGATGAGTTCGACCGGTCAGAGGATTGGCAGCAATCAAAGCGAACCTATTACCAACATTATCGATGACTTTATAAACTGTAACAGCAGGCTTTCCTGAAGCCAAAGCTTGTACGCGTCCTTCAATTTTTTCCAGCGGAGCTTTAATTTCTCCCTCTGTTTGTGCAGGAACGCCTTTTGTTAAGGCCAAATACGTTTTATGTATTGTATGCTCCCTAAAGGCCTTTGTTAAGATATCAGCAATTTTTCTATGGCGAGCCAAAACCAAAATACCACTGGTATCTTTATCGATTCGATGCACTAAGCGCGGCTTTTCTTCCAAGCCAAACCGCAGTGCATCAAGCATGCCATCAACATGCCGAGAAGTATTCGTACCTCCTTGCACCGCTAACCCTGACGGCTTATTTAAGACAATAATATTATCATCTTTATATATAACCATATCAGAGATATACTTTGCATCAGTAGCAGAAACAGAATCATGTACAACATCTTTTTTTTCATTATCCAGTGGCGGTAATCGTATTTCTTGTCCGGCACGTAACCGTGTATTAGCCTCAGCACGAGCGCCATCAACTTTTATTTGCTTGGTCCGTAAAAGCTTTTGTAGCCGACCGAGCGAAAGCCCCGGATAATATTTTAAGAACCACCGGTTCAACCGCATATCATCGTCTTCTGGCTTTATGAAAACATTTGTAACCCCAGACATCACTGACCACCCTTCATCCTACGCTCTTTTTGCTTTTCTGTGCGTAATTTATCAAAATAATCTATACGCTTTTTAATTTCTCGCTCGAAACCTCTATCTACCGGATTATAAAAACGACGCCTTCCCATCTCTTCCGGAAAATAGTCTTGTCCAGAAAAACCATCTTCTAAATCTTGGTCATAAATATAGCCATCACTATAACCTAAATTTTTCATCAACTTTGTTGGTGCATTTAAAATATGCTTTGGCGGCATCAAAGAACCGGTCTGCTTTGCCGCATCAAAAACTTTATGCATTGCTTTATAAACTGCTGCCGATTTTGGAGCCGTTGCTAAATAAGCTACCAGTTGCATAATGGCTAAATCGCCTTCCGGTGAACCGAGTCTTTCGTATGTATCCGCACAAGCGATTGCCTGCACCACCGCATTCGGATCGGCAAGCGAAACATCTTCTATTGAAAATCGTATTAACCGCCGCAGCAGATAGCGCGGATCTTCGCCGGAAACAAGCATTCGTCCGGCCCAATACAGTGCTGCATCAACATCTGAACCACGCAAAGATTTATGCACGGCAGAAATTAAATTATAATGTCCGTCCCGCCCTTTGTCATATACCGGTGCACGTGAACGGATAACTTTCATCAATTTGTCTTTATCAAAAACCTCTCCTTCTTTAGCATATGCCCACACACTTTCCGCCAAATTAAGGATATATCGACCATCTCCATCTGCCACAGTTTTCATTAACTCTCGAGCTTCTTCATCAAGCGGTAATTTTCGTCCTTCCTCTTTTTCAGCACGTTCTAAAAGTTCTTCAAAATTTTCTGCTGTCAACCGATTGAGCACAAACACCTGACAACGTGATAAAAGAGCGGCATTTAGCTCAAAAGAAGGATTTTCCGTTGTTGCTCCAACTAGTATCACTGTGCCATTTTCGACATATGGTAAAAAACCATCTTGCTGTGATTTATTAAAGCGATGGATTTCATCAACAAAGAGAAGTGTCCCTTTACCCTGCGTTGTGCGTCTGTCTTCAGCATATTGAAAAACTCTTTTCAAATCAGCCACACCAGAAAAAACCGCAGAAATCTGTTCAAAATAAAGATTTGTATATTCTGCAATCAAGCGTGCGATAGTCGTTTTTCCACACCCAGGAGGTCCCCATAAAATAAAAGAAGAAATTTGCCCAGTTCTGAGCATACGCCCCAGCGGAGAATCTTCTCCCAAAACCTGTTCTTGCCCGACAACTTCCTCCAGTTTTTTCGGGCGCAATCTATCCGCTAATGGACGCTTAATCCGCGATGAAAATAACGTTTCCTGCATTTTATTTCTCTTTTAAATCAATGTGCACTTTATAACACAAATATTTTAAAGCACAAATAAAAAAAGACAAAACCTGATCTGATTTATTACTCGCATTTAATAAACCTCTTGATTTTTTCATCTATTGCCCGTTACCATCGTTAACATCTCATTAGGCTTGTTCTTCAGCTTTCATCATTTTCCCTTTTCAGTACACGAATAACGCAAAATACAATAAAAAAATACTTACCAAAAAGTAAAAACATATCTTTTAGATAGCTATACTCTATTATAACACGCATTTTAGATGCATATTATGTTACCTCCTCTTGACTCTATAACAAAAAGCACTAATATCTACATAATTTTATTAAAAATTTTAGGAATTAAGATATGAGTTTTAAAGATTTAGGACTAAACGAAAAAACTATTCAAGCTATTGAAGATTTGGGCTATGCTGAGCCTACAACCGTTCAAAAAGATGTTATTCCTTCCATATTAGAGGGGAAAGATATTTTCACCATCGCACCAGCCGCTTGCGGCAAAACCTGCGCCTACATTTTCCCTTTAATTGACATTATTTCCCAAAAAAAGAAGCAGAATATTTTAATTTTAGCAGCTGATTCTGCCGAGTCGGTCAATATTTCCGATAAATTTTCTATTTTCAATAAATACCATGAAACAAAAGAAAATTCTGATGAAGACAGTGTTAATGAAGCTAATGTTATCATTGCCTCTCCCTCTCTATTACTCGAAAATATTGCAGAAAATAGCGTAGATATTTCCAACATCAATATCCTCGTGGTAGATGACATCAATTTAATCAAGAAAAAACGCCAGTTGGCTAATTTAGAAAAAATTTTAGAATTGTTGCCAGCAAACAAGCAAAATATTATTTTCACCACCCGCCGTTCCAAAGAGACCCAAGACATCTTGAATAAAATTCTAAAAACACCGGCAGAAATTAAAATTGATAAAAACAAACAAAGCGAAATCAATCAAAACAACCAAAACGAACCCACAATTTCCAATGTTGTTTCACAAACAACACCACTAAAAGAAAAACACTCTCGCTACCAAAAATGTGAGTTAAATCAAGATAAAAAAGCGTTTGATTTAGCCAAAAGGCATAAAGTATTTGGGAATAGAACCCCTTCATTTTTACTCGCTGATACCAAGTTGGTTGAGATTGCCGATTCCTAACAGAAACTAAAAAAAATACTTGCGCTATTTTATCCGTTGTTTTATAGAAAAGAAAAACATTAACTTTTCTATGGAGATCTAAATGTCAGGACACTCCCAATTTAAGAATATTATGTACCGTAAAGGTGCGCAAGATGCTAAAAAAGCAAGAGTTTTTGCAAAACTCGCACGAGAAATTACAGTTGCTGCAAAAAGCGGCTTGCCTGAACCAGATAAAAATCCACGCTTAAGACTAGCTATTCAAGCTGCACGCGCTGAAAGTATGCCCAAAGACAACATCGAAAGAGCTATTGCTAAAGCGACACAGGTCGCCGGCGGAGCAGATTTTAGCACCATGCGCTATGAAGGCTTTTCTCCCAACAAAATAGCTGTCATCGTCGAAGCTCTAACCGATAACAAAAACCGTACAGCAAGTAATGTACGCGCCATATTTGGCAAACGCGGCGGAACAATGGGTGAAACAGGATCTGTATCTTTCAACTTTGAAAGAATTGGTTATATCGAATATCCTTCCAGCGTGGCAGATAATGACAAAATGTTTGAAGAAGCCCTTGAAGCCGGTGCAAATGAAGTTGTCTCAGAAGATGACATTCACGCCATAGAAACACTGCCAGAAGATTTAGCCACTGTTACAGAAGCTCTGGAGAAAAAATTTGGCACACCTTCTGCCTCGCGCTTAGATTGGAAACCTACTGTAAAAACAGAAATTACAGATTTGGAAACTGCTAAAAAATTCTTAGAATTTATTGATGCATTAGAAGAAGATGAAGATGTTCAGCATGTTTATCATAATGCAGATATTGCCGAAGATATTATGACAAAATTATCTGAGGAAGAATAAATGCGAATACTAGGCCTTGATCCGAGTATATCATCTACTGGCTGGGGTATTATAGATGTCGAAGGGAACCGTCTGTCCTATGTAGCAGACGGTTTTATTCCAACCTCCAATAAAGAACCTCTATCAAAAAGGCTACACAAAATTTATAATGAATTAAAAAAAGTGATTGAACAATACCAGCCCAATGAAGCATCAATAGAAATTACATTTTTAAATAGCAACCCAGAAACATCTCTTAAATTGAGTATGGCGCGAGGTGTCGTATTTCTCATGCCGGCACTTTATAATATTCCATTATTTTAATATGAACCAAACAAAATCAAAAAAGCGTTGACGGGCATTGGTAAAGCCGACAAAACACAAGTAGAAACGATGGTTAAAATTTTGCTCCCTGGATGCTCACCCAAGAATAACGACTCTTCTGATGCTTTAGCGATAGCAATAACCCACTGTAATTTGCGAACAACATACAATAATTTTGCTGTTTAAACCCTTAACGCAAATATTGTTCATTAGCTGCCAGAAAGGACTGCGCGATTTCATCACCTTCGGTTTTACCATCATAAAAAAAGAAATGATTACCTTCTTTTTTTAATTCTAATACTGCAGGCTTAGTCATCTGCTCATATTCTGCCAAGCGTTCTGGCAGAACTTCATCATCTTTTCTTTTAACAAGAGAACCGCCGCAATACACACATATCTTGTTACTAACTTCCTGTGCACGACCACAACAAGCACAAATCCGCCGATTTTTCACACGCTCTAGAATCAAAGAAGTCGGGGTATCCCTAAAAATAACAGCACTGGGAAAACCTTGCATCAATTTATCAAATGTACGAACTTGCCCAACCGTACGCGGATAGCCATCTAATATAAGTACTCTTGCCTTTGTCCTATGCAATGTTTCTGTCAGCATCTTATTAACAATTGCATCAGGAGCTAACCCTCCTTCTTTCATATTGGCTGCCAATTCAAGTCCCAAAGGGGTTTGAGCTTTTTTCTCTCGACGAATCAATTCGCCAATAGAAATATCCGCAATATCCTCTTTACTAAAATGATATTTTTCTTCTAACTCTCTTGCCAGACATGCCGCAATATATCCCTTGCCGGAAGCCGGCGCCCCAATTAATGAGATAACAAACTTCTTATTCATATTTTTCCTCAGTCTGAACAATTATCTCCAAAAATAAAGCTCCAAATACGTATCTGAAGCCTTATTAATAATACCAAAAGATTAATTTTTATTTTACATCAATACTACTTTACATAAATCTCCTCAAACTCAGGTTCTGGCTCAAAAGCCGGAACTTGATAGCTCATGGGTTGTCTTGGCATTTGCCCATATCCCCCGGCCACATCCGAAGCATATCCTCCGGTAGAAACAGGTATTTGTCTATTTGGAGCATTAACGGATTGTAAAACACCACCAGATGATTGCTTTGATGACCGAGGAGCTTTCAATTCTGGACGTAGTGGATGAGCATCTTTGGGCAGTCTCATCATGCCATACCCTGAACCACCACCTGTAGCTGGACCAGACATACCAATAGAATAATATCCGCCGATATATCCATAGTCTAAATCAATATAATCAATAGCAAACATAACTCGTATAGTCGTCGCTCCAACACTGGTCATATCACATTTAAACCCGTTCCCGTTCAAAACAATATCATTATTATTTTTAACATAGAGCATTGCCGTATCTGGTTTACAAACAGTTGGAGTTTGTCCGTTATAACTCAAATTATACCCCAGTGCTAAATTAATGGCGGTTTTTCCTTTTACAAGCGCTGCATCAACAACTTTTACCCCATCAAAATAGACATACGCCGGCGTGACACCGATTTTGGCCGGCACACTCAAATAAGGATTAATACAAACATGAGCCTGAGCATTTGCTTCACACAGCAAAGCCGTTGTATCTAAATTATTATCTAACAACTGAGCCAGCGCATTAAAAATATATTCGCGCGACTTTGATAACTCTGCTGGAGCACACTGTTTATCCCGACAAACGATCAAGGTATCTAAAGGCGGTATTCGCTTATTATAAACAGAAGCGGCCTCTCTAGGATCATGGCCAAAAACTTCATCAGCACTACGCTGTTGCGTTGCTAAAATAAAACCATCCTCGGTTGAGACATCTTTTTCAACCGAGGTGTCCGGTTCTTTATATTCATATTCTCCATTATTCCACCAGGACGAATGAGCAGAACAAGAAACAAGCCCCAATCCGCCAACAAACAAAAATAATTTTAAAAATTTTTTTCGCACGGTAACTAACCTTTAATCAAAATTAAGTATACACTTTAGCAAAAGTATATTGCAAAGTATGTGAATGGAAAGAAAATTGTCAAAAATATACACACCCTATAATAGTTTAATTATCATAATCATTTTAGTAATTTTAAACATAATTCCAACTTGCACAGCACAAGAAATAACATCTTCCGCCTTATTGCCAGTAAAAGTCATAGATGGTGACAGCCTAGAAATTGGTTCTCATAGAATACGTTTAATGGGCATCGATGCCCCTGAATACATCCAACAATGCAAAAATAAATACAATAAAAAATACCCTTGCGGCAAAGCTTCTGCGAATTTCTTAAAGCAACTCATTGCAGATCAGCCAATATCTTGCAAAATTATAAAAAAAGACCAATATAACAGAGAATTATGTACATGTTATCGCGGCGGAACAAACCTCAATCGCGAGATGGTTAAAAATGGACAAGCTATAATTTACTTAGAAAGCCCCTACCAAAAAGAACAGCAAACAGCGCAGCAAAATAAAAAAGGAATGTGGCAAGGAAGATTTATGCACCCACGCCTATTCAGACGCCTTAAAGAACAGCAAAAATTAAATTAATTTAAATTTTAAAGCAGATTCTTATTGACTCCTTAAAAAACTTATGTATAGTGCACAAAAAAGTTATGTTTAATCTACAAAACAGGTGAATAAAAATGTATGCAGTAATTAAAACAGGCGGCAAACAATACAAAGTAGCATCTAATGATGTTATTAAAATCGAAAAGATTGCCGGTGAAGCTGGAAGCGAAGTCGTTTTTAACGAAGTATTAGCAATGGGTGAGACCGTTGGTACGCCATTGGTTAATGGCGCAAGCGTTAAAGCAACCATCGTTAAGCAAGCAAAAGACGCTAAAATCATTGTCTTCAAGAAAAAGAGAAGACAGAATTACCGTCGTAAAAATGGACACAGACAAAACATCACAATCGTTAAAATTACCGATTTGTGTGAGTAATTAACTAGGAGTTATAAAAATGGCACATAAGAAATCAGGCGGTAGCTCATCAAACGGACGCGATTCAATCGGACGCCGTTTAGGTGTTAAAAAATTCGGTGGTGAATCTGTTATCTCTGGTAACATCATTATCCGTCAACGTGGCACAAAATTCCACCCGGGTAACAATGTTGGTATGGGTAAAGATCACACAATTTTTGCCACCACAGAAGGAAAAGTTGAATTTAAGACCAAAGCAAATGACAGAACCTATGTTTCTGTTGTTCCTGCTGAATAATAAAATTCAAACAAAAGGAATAAGGGGGTGCCAGACATCCCCCTTTCTTTGTAAATAAGGATTTAATTTTCAAACCTCAGAGATAGAAATGAAGTTTTTAGACCAAGCAAAAATATACTTAAAATCAGGAGATGGTGGGCGCGGTTGCGTCGCTTTTCGCCGTGAAAAGTATATTGAATTTGGTGGTCCGAATGGTGGAGATGGCGGCAAAGGTGGCTGCGTATGGTTTGAGGCTGTTGAAAATTTGAATACCTTAATAGACTTTCGTTACCAACAACATTTCAAAGCACAAAATGGCCAACATGGCATGGGATCAGAAATGTCTGGAGCGAAAGGAGAAGACTTAATAATCAAAGTTCCTGTCGGGACAGAAATTGTCGCCGATGATGGAGAAACCATTATTGCAGACATGGTCGAACCGGGGCAAAAATTCATGATTGCCAAGGGGGGAGATGGTGGACGAGGTAACACACACTTTAAAACCGCGACAAACCAAGCGCCACGTTATGCAGAACCGGGATGGCCTGGCGTAGAAATGTGGGTTTGGCTACGGCTAAAAATTATCGCAGATGTTGGATTAATTGGTTTACCGAATGCTGGAAAATCAACATTTTTAACCGCTGTAACCAAAGCTCGCCCGAAAATTGCAGACTATCCATTCACAACCCTACATCCCAATTTAGGCGTAGCATGGGTTGATAGCAAAGAAATTGTCCTAGCTGATATTCCAGGGCTAATTGAAGGAGCACACGAAGGAACAGGACTTGGAGATAGATTTTTAAAACATGTTGAACGGTGTTCGGTATTTCTGCATCTAATTGATGGCACAGCAGAAGACGTTGTCCAAAGTTATAAAACCATTCGCACTGAATTAGAGCTATATAAAAGTGCTTTATCTTCAAAACCAGAAGTCATCGCATTAAATAAAACCGATTCTTTAGCTGAAAAAGAAATTACACAAAAGGTTTCCGCTCTAGAAAAAGCGACAAGCTCTCCGATATTTGCAATTTCAGCGATTGCGGGCAAGAATACGACAGAGTGTTTACGTAAAATCGCACAATTTGTACCACTAAAAAAAACGAAAACAACCACAGACGAAGAGACAGAAGCCACAACTGAAAAATTACCTCAAAAAAAGATTTGGTCCCCTTTAGATTAACACAAGGAGTTTATGATAATGCAATCTGATGAAAAACTATTAAAACTAATAGAAACAACATTAGACACCAATAAGGCTGAAAACATTGTAACAATAGATTTAAAAGGAAAAACATCTATTGCAAATTTTATGGTAATTGCCAGTGGTACATCTAATCGCCACGTAGCATCACTAGCAGAAAAACTCAAAGAAGAATTAAAAAAGAATGGCTATTCAGCCTCCTCAGAGGGTGAAGAAAAAGCCAACTGGGTATTAATTGATGCCTTTGACGTGATTGTGCATATATTCTGCCCAGAAGTCCGTGATTTTTATAATCTGGAAAAAATGTGGAATTCCGTTGCTGAGATGAGAAAAAGTTAAATTAGAAAACATAAAAACATCTTGGCAAAGTGAATATATAGTAACCGCTTTAATTAACTTGATCCTTACAAAATTTTCTATCATACTAAGACTTTAGGGATAAAAAGCGGATTATAAAAAAAGTTCTTGATTTGTGAAAGGAAATGTTTTATAAGCATTTCAGTTTGATAGGGGTATAGCTCAGTTGGTAGAGCATCGGTCTCCAAAACCGAGTGTCGTGAGTTCGAATCTTACTGCCCCTGCCATAAAAAGAGCCTACCGCATAGGTAGGTTTTTTTTATGACTTTTAGGGGGAGTTGATAAGAACTCACGACGAAGTGAGTTCGACAAGGAAACCTAGGCGGGCGGAAGAACGCCGGTTTTGCTTAAAGCAAAAAGGTTGACGCAGCGACCAAGCTTTTTTTATAAAAAGCGATGGCCAATCTTACTGCCCCTGCCATCTTTTTTAGCCCATAAAATAGCACCAAAGAAACCGTTTCCATTAGAAACTAATCTTTTTCAAACCTCTTATTTTATCTTTACCATATTTTAACCATTATTCTCCTAGTATAAAGACGAGATTCTTTTAAAGAATCGATTCGCTCAGAGAAAAATGAGCGAAAAAAACACAAGGAGCACTGCATTGTTAAATACGTATATTATTAAAACACTGAAAAAATGTTTATTTTCAAGCTTAGCTACTTTACTAATCATATGCCCTAAAAATACATTGGCAGATGAATATAATTTGCCAACCGCACTGGGAGATAACAGTGAATTTCTCTTCTTTGAAGTACCTGCTCCAGACGAATCGCAAGAACTGCCCGTAAATGTCGTTAAATACTATAATCCTAATCTTGATAATGATGTCCATTACTACCAAATCAGCTTTAAAAATCCAGAAAAAGGCAGCGGACCTGCAACAAAGTATTTCAAATGGGTGCAAACAGCAAATGGCTTAATTCATCTCGAAGAAACAGCAAATCCTGACGAAAGTGTATTGATAATACACTACGATCCAGCGGCAACAACAGAAAAAACGGCTATTGCTAGCGGAGAAGAAATTGGTGAAATTAACCAAGAATATTATGCTTCAGAAGTAAATAATGCCATAGATATTAACGGTTCGGTGGAAGAAATTAACACAAAATACGCCGGAAATACTGTAACCATCACACCGGAAGATACACATAACTACTCAGCGTTAATTATAGAAGCAGATGCAGCAGCAGAATTCATCAATGCAAGCTATATTGGCAACCAAGTATTTATCAATGCGAGCAAATCGATTTATGGTCCATTATTAAAGACACTTTCACGAATCGGTGATTTAGCCATTGAAATGATAGGAAATAAAATAACAACAAACACTTATCTAAATGGTGGATTGCTCGAAACACCACAAAGCGGAAGAATTACATCAATTGTTGGTGATTTTATCGGCAACAGCACAACATCTTCATCCGCAAACATAGATGGAGGAGTTATTGGTAACGAGGGAACAATAGATACCATCAAAAATAGTACTTTTATGAAAAATATTATATACACCTTAAGTGGAAAGGCATCAGGAGGAGCATTATATAACAGTGCATTTCAGTTAATTAATGGAATAAAAGACAGCGTATTTTCTGGCAACGCAGCAATATCCGACAATAATACTGCTGCAGGTGGTGCAATCTATAACAACAAAAATGGAAGCATAACAAACTCAATTTTTATTGATAACTATGCACAATCACAAACAGACAAAGCTAAAGGCGGTGCAATCTTCACGAGTAGCGATTTAGCAATATACGCAACCGAAGGCAAAACGACTGAATTTAGTGGCAACTACGTCATTAATGCAGGAACAAAAGAAAACCAAGCCATCTATGTTGATAGTAATGAAGCAAAATTAACTTTAAGCGCGACCGATGGCGGTAAAGTTATCCTCAATGACGCCATCACTGGTGAGCGAAACTTTGGCACCATACTAACAGGTGATGACACAGGCACAATCTATCTCAACAGCAGTATTACAAATTCAAAAATATCAGCAGCAAACACCAATATTACCCTAATAAACAACAAATATGAAAACTATGATTTTCTTAATCTATCTTCTCAAGACAGCGCGAAATGGGGGATAGATATAAACTTTAATCAAAATTTAAGCGATAAACTTTCTGTCGGTTCTGGTTCGTCTGGTATCTTAATGCTGAATAAGCTGAACATTTTAGGTGGACAACCAACCGCCCCAACCACAATTCAAATTATTAATTCTGCAGATGGTCAGCTAAAACTGGAACTATCTGATAGCCTAAAAGCACAATACGCAAAACGCAGTGAAACAGACCCTAGAGACATTAATGACCCAATTGCAGCAACAACCGCTTGGGATAAAGTTTACTATACACAGATAGAATATAAAATTACAACCGAAGGCCTACGGGCAGTAAAGAGCAACACCTCCCTGGCAAATGAAGATAGCATCGAATATTATATAGAACAGAACAATGAAATTTTAGATCACCGAAAACAAGGAGACACTTTACGCCTTGTAAACCAGCTAGAAGAGAAGCAACGCTACTTCATGTTTGATAGTGCAGATGACATATATATATCAGAAGATAATACAGGAACATCTGCAACCGGCACATTAAACGTCATCGGTGTACATAGTGACCAAACCAATAAAAATTCAACAATCAATGCCGGAGAATACACATTATTTGAACTATCTAAAGAAGATGAATATGATATTGGTACCCAGCTAAATTTAAGAGATGTAAATCTTACAACACAGAATGCCGCTGAAGGTGCCTTAATCAACAATATCCAATTAGGTAATATCAGTATATATGGTAAAGATATAATCTTAACCGGCGTCACAGGTACCAACGGTATTATAAACAATAACAATATAGGCATCCTAGGAAGTGTGACCTCAAACACCGGCATTACCGGAGCATCCGGAGTTCTACAAATTGGCAATAACTCTAACTTCGGCAGTTTAACCCTAACAGATGGCGCCTCCATTAACCAATATAGTGTTACCATCTTCGGAGATACAGACCACCGCCGCTTTATTTACTTTGACGAAAACGGGACACTAAAAACAACATCAAATAACATTCAAATTAATGCTGGTGGTGATATTTTCATCAATGCATCAAATCTTCTAAGCAACGTCACAAATAATGGTCGCTTACACCTGCGTGATGGTATTTTAAGTAGCACTATTACATCAACTGATAAAGGCGTAGTATGGCTATCTGGTAATATTGAATTGGCAGCAGATTCCTTAATAAAAGTTGACGGTGTCGCCTTTGAAACAAATAATTCAAGCTTAACAACAAATGCCGATAATCTCAAAACAAAAATTTACAAAGAAAGCAGTTTAACCGATGTTGATACATCTACATTAGCTCTAAACTTAACCGGTGGCACCCTTACAGCCGCTGTAAAGGTAGGAGAAGACTTTAATACCAATATATTAAATGATACCATATTCGAAAATACTGGCGAACGCAGTTTTTATAGCAACATTTTGGTTAACGATGGTGCAAAACTAACTGTAAATAACTTCAGCATTTTTGATGGTAATAGCAATAACCAAACGACTTTAACCAACAATGGTAATTTAGAGATAAAAAGCGGCGGTGTGTATGACACTAATCATAGCATACTAATTCGTGGCGACGGTATAACCCATATCACAGGCAAAGTAATTAATAATTATCAAGCCCAGCAATCTGAATTTTATATTGATGAAGGTGCCACCCTTACGACACACCCAGCTGGTATTATGGCCGATAAGATCGTTAACAACGGTACTTGGAAATTATACTCCCAAGGATCATCCTTAACAACAGCACAAGCCAAAGAAGGTTCCATTAATGGTTCTGGTACAATTGAAATTATTACCGGATCCAAAGATGGATACACTTTCATTGATGGTGTAAAAATTAACCAAGACTTGCTTGTATCTGGTGCCCGTTTATATATCAGACCAGAGGATTTAAACGGTACAGAACAAGAAGATGGCGCTCTCTTAGGAACCGTAACCAACAATGCCAATCTTATATTATACTACACAGATGGACAAACACTCAAAAAAGACATTTATGGTAGTGGTACATTAAATGTTGGTCGAGATACAATCAACCAAGGACATATTTACAATACTTTAGCTGCTTGGGGAGCGACACCAACCAAAGTGTTTACCACAAACGCTAATTTACTGCATGGTAATATAATTACGAATTATAGCACCAATCGTGGCATGGTTGTTGCCCTCACAGGTGGCACTTTAGATGTATCTGCCACTGCAAATGGCTATAATCTCGGCGGAATCCGTATTTTATCTGGAGCAGAAGTTACGACCAATAAAAATATTGCAACCAATTTAAACGTTCAAGAAAATGCGATTTTGCACAATCATGGCGAAGTCAGCGGCATAGGAACGCTGACCATTACTGGTACCATGAACAATGACGGCGATTTAACCATCAAAGCAACTGAAGTAGCCGGCACGCTGAATACTGGTGCCTCCCACATTAAAAGTGAAACAACTATAAAGAATGGTGGCATCATCAACTTAGATGACGGAACACTTAATGGCACGATTAACGGCACAAACGGCACCATTAACATCATCGGCAATGTCATTAATGACAGCTACCGCTTGTATCCATCTATTAAAGTAACAGATACAGGTATATTTACAACTGATGCCTCATTACTCTACAACACCACCGATATTGAAAACAATAATTTAATGCTCCTAAATGGAAAGCTAAGCAACAATATAAATAACAATGGTACGATCAAAATTCAAAACGACAAATTCCTAGAATTAACCCACAATGACTCCATCAATAAACATGGAAATTTCACTGGAGGTACATTTGATTTAAATAATGGGACCCTGTCAACCGATCGTATTGATAGCTATAATTTAGCCAAAGCAACCGGTAGTGGTAATTTAAGCCTCAATCTAAATACCTTTAGCCAAAAAGCGGATTTATTTATACTAAATGATGATTCTGATGCTGTATTCAATATCAATAATTTAGAGGTCTATGTATATCGTTCTGAAGACACGGCCACTGGGAAAATACAAATTCTCAAAGGAAAGGATGGTTCTACCAATCATAACGCCTACCTCACTTTAACCAAAAGATTAAGTAGTGATGAAGATGGCATCCGCACATTTTCTGAGCCTGTTAGAGAAATAGTAGATGGAGAAGTAACTGCCGACGCTTGGTTTGATGATATTTATGGCGTCCACCGCAGAACAGGCACCATAGATGGTTTTATTCGCCTAGATACGACTGACACCGAAAACGACAGTATATTCTATCAACTAAACCCTATAACATGGATAGCTGATGAGGTCATCACAGATGGTCTGCTTCGTGCCTGGAATACTGAACAAACGGTAGAAGAAAATAAATATTTCCGCTTCCGTACCGCTCAAGATGTTTATCAAATGATAAGAAATGCTGAAACCTCTGCCTCTATCAACAAAAGTGGTGACAAACATATCACGATGAATATTCTCGGCGTAGCAGATGATGAGGGTAACAAATCAACTATTGAACATTACCGTGAATATGATGAATACAACGAACAAACTGAAGAAACACAACACAAAACAGCTTATTATTCAGGCATTAAGGCAAATGATGTTACCTTAAATATCAAAAATGTACGTTTCCAAAACGCAAAAGATCACTTCCTAACCGGATACAAAGCCATTTTAGGAGCTTATGACAGCAACAGTCATGAAATCAGGGGTGGCCTAGAAAATGTTGATTTTATTAATGGAAGAAACATCTATGCAACAAAAATAAACACCAGTTCTAACCTATTAAATTTTAGCGATAGCACCATTTACCAGATAAAAGATAGTACATTCAAAGATAATATTTTACAGCTAACAAACACTGATAGTCTTTATGCAAACCCTACTTTCAACAGCAATGTTTTCTTGCTAACAAACAGTTATCTTGGAACCAGCTACACCACTATTGATGCAGAAACAGGCGAAGAAACAACAACTTATGTTGGCGGAATATTAAACACGATATTTGATAATAATCTCTATCAGCTCATTGATACCAAGAATCAAACCTTTGCCAATGGTACACTAAACCTTGACAATAGTGAAATTACAAACATTGCCGGCTCTAAATTTACCAACAATAAAATCATTGCTTTAGATGATGAAATTCATGGTAATGCGTTGATTTTGCGCAATAACAGCATCATCCACAACATCACCGACACAGAATTTTCTAACAACTCTATAGAAGGAAACAATGCCTATGGCTCTGCCATAGATATACGTGCCGACAGTCAAATTGATTTAATTAAAGACTCATTATTTGCTAACAATACGTCTACATCCACCGATACTGGCATAGGCGGAGCAATTTTTATAGATAATGCAACTATTGATGAAATAAACCATACCGTTTTTGACAACAATATCGCTAAAAGCCACGCCGGCGCCATATACATACGAAAGAGTACCATTGGTAAGATTATCAATAGCACCTTTAGCAATAACCAAGCCGAAGCAGTGTCTGGCGGTGCATTCTATATCACACAATCAACCATTGATTTAATCGAAAACAGCACATTCGATAATAATACAGCAGAAACAGCCGGCGGTGCCCTCATGCTGAGCAATACTGGTCCGACAAAAATTAAACTGATTAAAGATTCCACCTTTAGTAATAACAAAACAAAATCACACATGGGTGGAGCAATCTATATCTTTTCAGAATCCAACAGCGGTTCAACTATTGATGAGATTTACAATTCTAAATTTCTAAACAATGTTGCCGGCAACAGCGGTGCCAATAACCAAAACGGAGGTGCTATCGCAATAGCTGCAAAAGGAACGCTTAGCAAAATCAGCGGTGATGACGTAGATGTCCCCAACATTATCTATTCAGAACGTACTTTGGAAGATGGGTCAACAGAACGCTTTGTAGATACCGAAAAAAATTACCAAGACATATTTAAATCCCAATTTATCGGCAATATTGCTCAATATGACGGTGGTGCCATTTATCAGACAAGCGGAAGAACCATTGATGAAATCTCCAATACATTATTTGAAGCCAATCGAACCATCTACACCAATCACTATGGTAGCGCTATTCATAATAGAGGCGTTATTAAAGCCATCAACAATGTTGTATTCCAGAAAAATGGTAATAACGGTGGCTGTTGCAAAGTAGCCGGTGGAGCAATCTATCAATATTCTACTGGCAAAATTAATTCTATCACAAACACCGCATTTTTAGGCAACTATGAAAAAGCCACCGGAACAGCAAACAATATCGCTAGCGGCGGCGCTATTTATAGTGATAAAGGAACCATTGGCATAATCGATAATGTGGTATTCGCAGAAAACTATGCCTCTCGTACAGGGGCTTCAGGAGGTAGCTGGGTCGGAGGCGGTGCAATTACTCTCATCGGTAGCCCGATTGATACTCTTTCCAATACCAAATTTATCAATAATCATTCCTACAACAATGCGACTAGCCAAAATTCTTGGGGCGGAGCAATTATGTTAACCGATACCGGTGCAAGTATCACCAACTTCGAAAACAACTATTTTGAAGGCAACTACACTCATCGTACCAAATCTACTGCCGATAGGGCGGCACAAGGTGGAGCTATTGCCTTAACCTCAAGCAGCAATGGCATCACCAACGGCATTATTAACTCTCGGTTTATCAACAACTATGCACGTGGCACTGCTGCATTCGGTGGTGCTCTCTACATAGCAGCCGATAATACCACCATTTACGGCAAAAACGGTGGACTCTCTGAATTCAGCGGCAACCATATACAAAATAGCGCGGGCAGTAAAACAAGTGACCAAGCAATTTATGTAGCAGATCCAACCCTAACCCTTAATTTAAATGCAAACACCAATGGGCGCATTTTAATGAATGACTCTATTGAAGGCGCAAATGGATTTACCACACACCTAACAGGAGATAGCAGTGGTCTTATTGAACTCTATGGAACGATTCGCAACAGCCATGTCGTTGCAGACAATGTTAATATTAAAACCGCAGACAATATTCTCTTTGACCATAATTTCATAACATTAACCACTGATGCCTCGGCTAAATGGAATATCGATATAGATTTTGGAGATGCAAAAAAAGCCGATAATTTCACATTAAAACAAGACTCTACAGGAACATTGTATCTCAATAATATTAATGAAATTAATAAGGCCGCAAAACGTACAAAAGTACAAGTCCTTAAAACCAATAACGATAATATTCGCTTAGCCGTCAATAACAATAATATTAATATCGTTAATGATATTATCGAGACACTAGGCGACACCACCTACAATAATGTCACCTATCTTCAGGAAGAAGGATATGCTCTGGGTACAACAGACACCTATCATGATAGCTTAACTGGCTTAATCGAGGAAGAACTTGATGCTCTCAATATCATCGCATCCTCTACCAACAACCTGAGCCGAAACTTTATTTTTAGAGATGAGAGTACATATAATGTTAAGACAGATCTCGACAGAGTTGCAAAAGGAGAATTAAATATTATTGGCCGCAGCGATGGTTCTGTTATTGACACCAATCAACACAGCATGTTCAAAGTTACAGATACAACCACCTTTAACATCTCCAACATAGATTTTCTTAACCAAAATGACAGTGATGCACTATTTACTGTATCCAGCGACAATACCATCATTAATCTAACAAACGTTAACTCTGAAGGGAACTTCATTGGTTCAAAGAAATACACCCTCAACATTTTAGGTAATAAAAATAGCATATCTTCTATTTATGGAACCGTAACCAACGCAAATACCACCATCGACAATGGCCATTTCTACTTCAGCACAGATACCTTTGCCGCTACCAATAATAATTTGACAACAAACAACGCCTCCATGCAATTAAATGACCTAGAAACAAGTGATTATACCATTAATGAAATTCATGCCAACCAAAATACAAACTGGTATATGGATTTTGACTTAAGCAATCAAAAAATAGATACAATTGCAACCAACAGCGCAGAAAGCAATGGCTTTATCACTATCAAAGAGTTCAATTACTTAAATGGTTCACCAGAACTATCTCCATTCACAACCCAAGTCATTAAGGCACAAAATGATAGCCTGCAGCTAAAACTTGCCGATGATATTAACCATTACAAGATTAAAGATATTAGCAAATTAGAAGACGACCGCGTTAAAGAAACAACCATTTTCTCAGACCAATATTGGCACCGTAAACGCTTAGGCAGACTTTTGGGAGAACTCGAACTTGCAACCACAGACACTACAAACGATAGTATCTATTTCTATACTAAAGAAAACTGGGACAACGACACAACTCCTATAGAAATGATCGATGATACCTTAAAAATGATTAACCAAGCAACATACGAAGAACGTTATTTTGAATCCTACGATGCCAATGAAGTTTACAACTTATCAACAGATATGGGGCAAACGGCCGCCGGAACCTTCACGATTAACGGTTCAAAAGAAAATGATGATCGCTCTACAATCAATTTGGCCGGCAATGATGGTTTTGAAATTGGTGCAGACACAAGCTTAAAAATCAACAACACTCGCCTTACTGGCAATACAAATGTCATCACTGTAACAGATAGTAACGGAGAAGTATCATTAAATAATGCTGATATAGATGGAAACATTGTCGGCCAAGAACACTTTAACTTAACCGTCCGTGGCGAAGATGCAACAACCATCAATGGGAAAGTCATTAACTCCGATGTAACCCTTGACAAAGGAAAACTATTTATAACCTCTGATACCTTTGCTGATGGAAATACCAACTTAAATGCGGAAGCTGGCTCCATAATGATGAATAATGGAGAAATAGAAACTTATACCTTTAATAACTTAATTTCCGGAGATAACACTAAATACACCATCGACTTAAACTTAAAGACTCTTGAAAGTGATATAATTAAAGCTGAAGGAAATGGACTTATTACACTGGAAGAATTTAACATTATCGGTATGATGGAGAACATCGATATCAATGAAACTTACCGCATTCAAATACTTGAAACCAGTAATGATGATTTGCAATTAACCCTATCAGAAACCGTCATGAGCCAACTAGATCAAGACTATAATCTTGGTACAAACCACATTATCCTAAAAGTAGACTCTATTGGAGCTCATACAATGTGGGATGACGAATACGAACAACAGGAACAAGATCAAAACGTTTGGGGGCGTTTAAATTTAGCCTCTACCAAAACCAAAAATGATAGCTTACTTTTGTACCATCTCTGGATTGAAGAGCCTGTTGTCACAACTAAATTAGGAGATACACTTCGCTTAATCAACTGGGCTGAATTTGATGAACCGAAAACATTTACATTTGACGCAGCTGAAAATGTCTATAAAGTCAAAGAACGCTTGGGCGGTTCTGCAGAAGGAACTCTCAGCATAATTGGTGTAGCAGACGAAAATAATAATAAATCAACCATAGATATGCAAAAAATCCTAGGTTTTGATTTATCAAAACAAACAGAACTTAACATTTCTGATGTAAATATAGTTAATGCAAGCTACCGCCAAGGTTCTATCGCCAACATTACCAACGAAAATGCAGTCTTAAACCTAAATAACGTCACAATTACAAAAACAAAAAGCTCTAACGCTATCCAAAACGATGGAACCGTTAACATGACTGATGGTTCTATCCAACTTGATAGTGGTATCACTGGAAACGGAAAAACAAATATCACTGGCGCAGCCGTATCAATTGCCGATAACATTAACCTGACACAAGATACCGTCAATGTTGAAAACGGAACGCTTACAATGGGTAAAAACGGAATAATCCGTGCTGACTTGACAGTTGGCGAACAAGGTTCTGTTACAATCGGCCTTAATGGCATTATAAGTGAGGTTGAAAACAATGGTAACATTACCTTTAATACAAGTGGAACACTTTCCCAAGATATCTATGGTAATGGGACAACACACACAACTGAAAATACTACTGTAAACGCTACCATAAATAATAATATCGACATTAAATCAAACAGTCTTACTGCGACCGCTGAACAGCTAACCCAAAATATCAACGTAAATGATGGCGCAAATCTCATTTTAAGCGGTAATCTTGGCAAAAACATCACAGGTCTCGGAACAACAACAGTAAACAGAAATCTTACACTATCCAAAAATGCAGGAACAGAGGGAACAATAAATCTCAACAACGGAGAAATCTCCGCAAAAGATGATCAAACAAATGCCTATAATTTCGGAAAAATGATAGGCAACGGCAATTTTGCTATTGATATTGATCCCCAAAAAGAACTTGCTGACACATTCAATGTTGGAAATGCTTCAACTGGTACTATTAATATCACAGAGCTAAATATACTAAATCCATCATACCTCACCGATAATATTATCATCCAAGTACTCAATTCTAATGGCGGAGAAAACATCTCAATAGCTCTAAGTGATGAAGTAAAATCTATAGAGCACAAGGTTGGACGGACATCTCGCCCAGAACAAGACGAAATAAAAGCAACGACTGCCTATGATGAATTGTACCACAATTATATTCGCGGCGGCGACCTATATGGAAAGCTAAAAGAAGCAACAACATTAACAACAAATGACAGTATTACGATCGTACAAGATGATAGCCTAACCAAATGGGATGAAAAACGTAACATAAAAGATTTAATGGGCGACACCTTAAAGTTATGGAATGAACTTGACGTTGCGGAGAAAAACTTTAACTTCTCTTCTGCAAATGACAATTACAAACTGGGAGCAAAAGTTGATGTAGCCGATGTTGGTGTTACTAAGGGCGAAACCGTTGCCATCAACGGTGTATCTGCCGCTAATGATGAAACCACCAAAGCCACCATTGACTTTAACAATAAAGCCGGATTCGTCCTTAATGACGAAACAGCCCTTGCCATTAAT
>JAFVFB010000002.1 GCA_017475705.1 Alphaproteobacteria bacterium | reverse complement strand
TGCGATGAATGAAGGATTGCGCTTTGCTATTCGCGAAGGCGGACATACTGTTGGTGCTGGTGTTGTAACCAAAATCATCGAATAATAAAGGGAAAAATTATTGTGAATTAACTCGCAGGAGGAAGCCACTCATCGGTACGTTACGTACCTTTATGTACGCTCGTGTACCTCGGTGGGCTCCTGCGGTTACTTCGCAAAATTTTCTTGTTTTTTAGTAAAAAGAAGGTCGTTATTGAAACGGCCTTTTTTCTTAGGTTTCAGTCCTCGGTGGGCTCCTGCGGTTACTTCGCTTAAGTTATCGTCCTTCGCGGAGAGAGGTGATTTTTTGCGGTACTTGTGTTTGCTGTGATTTTTCTTTTTGTAGTGTACGAATGATATCCTGATATTTAATTGCAGTGGCGGTGACTAAATCAAAGTTTTTGATATCTGAGCTGGTGAGATTTTCCCAAGCTTTATTGATATAATTTTTGGCATTTTTTCCCAGTTCATCAAAATTTTCCGGCAAGCTGCCTATCATTTTTAAATAATATGATTTGTTTAGATATTCATTTGGGGTTGTGGCAAAAGCCATTGCTCCGTCAAAAGGCTCATAACTTTCAATAATATAGTTCTTTTTCAAAAAATCGATGGACTGTTCATATTGTCCTTTGGAATTTTTGGGATGTCGTAATCCTTCAGCATTTTTATCCTGCCACATAACGTGATTTAAAACGTAGAAATTGCTTTGGTGAATCGCACTTTTATGAATGTCTATACATAGTTCATTCTTTTCTTGGCAGAGCTTTTTTAGCTGTAATGCTTTGTTTTTAGCTTCTTCATATCCTGCAGTTCCTTTTTTCTTTTGGGCGGCTTCTTGGGCAGTATTATATTTGGCGGTTAGCAGCCGTGCTTGTTCATAAACACTGTGTGAGCGGATGTGTGCAAAAAACATGTTGGTTTGTTTGAATTGAAATTCTACATAAAAATAGCGATTACTTTGCGGAATACTGATGCGGGCAATTTTTTTGCGATCCAGATAGCGGCGAGGGTTTTCAGTTAATTCTTTATTGTAGAAATTTCGTTCATTGCCTACAAATTTTATATACGCCGGAAATTTGCATTCAAACTGTTTGATTAATGTCTCTAAGTCTTGCGGATATCTTGAAGTAATTGATAAGCGATAAATATCTTTGGGTAATATACTATCTGTGGTAATTTTGAGCAGGGTTTCTTTGGTTTGCTGCTCTATTTTTTGCTGTTGCAGGTTATAGACAGTAGGGCAATAGCTTTCTTGCAGAGAGAGGTTGAAAGGTAATTCCGGTTCTTCTTCAAAAGTTGCTAAGTTTTTTTCTCTGAGTTCCTTATGTTCTCTTTGTCTTTCTTCAACCAATTTCTCAATCGTTCGTTCGATATCTTTTACTGGAGGGAAGATGATATACATGTCATTGCAATCGTTATTGATGTAGTGTAATGCAGAAGTTGTGCAAGGGGCTAAAATTTCTGTGGTGTAATTAATACGGCGGCCGTTTTTATCCGTTTCTATACTGCCATCTTTAAGGTCGATATTGTATATATGTTCGGGGAATCCGGGTTTTTGTTCGGTAGATAGGCCATATACAAATGCTTCATATAGTAATCTATATTTTTCCATTGTATCGGTATAATATTCTTTCAGATTATTTATATCTGTTTTGGTCATAAAAGTGAGTTCATCAGTTTTTTCGGTGATGTAGTCAAGGGCATCAGAATCGCAATTGCTCTGGATTTGATCAATTTGTTCAGAGCCCATTTTGACGAGTTGATCAGCTGTGTATGTTTGCATTATCATTCTCCCTCTTTCTAGTCATGAGATAGAAAAAGATTACCATATTTTTATGGATTACGCAATCTTTTTTTGCTGTGCAGGTTACTTTATTAGTTTTTGGGCAACATCACTCATTCTATTCATAAACGTGCCACTATTCTTAAAATATCGGCTTTTAAGGTCATTCTGTTTATGAATAGCGGCAATTTCTGGTACACCGTTGTACATACCAAGATAGGCCATACCGCATATTAAAAAAACAATCAGCCACATTAATCTTCTGCCTAATACAAAGAAGAATAGTGCAAAAAATGTGATGCAAGCGAGGGCTAAATAAGCGGCGTATGATGTTTCAGATACCGATTGTGTGAGTTCCAAATCTTCTAAGAAAAAAAGGCCAACAACCGCAACAGCTAAAAATTTTAGTAAAAATATTCCGATGGTTAATAAAATAAACATAGTTCTATCCTTTGTAAAATAAGTTACGCACCTTTTTTGGTGATGAGCATTTCTTTGATACCGTCTATTGAGCTTAAAACGGCACTCGCTTCATATGGCATATATACGATTTTGTTATTTTGACCGGAAGTCATTTCCTTCATGGTTTCCAGATATTTCATCGCAATTAAATATTTGTCAGCTTGACCTTTTGAGGATAGTGCTTCTATAATGCGATTAATGGCTTCTTTTTCTGCTTCAGCTTCAACCATGCGTGCTTGTGCAACACCTTCGGCCTTTAATATGGCTGCTTCTTTTTGTCCTTCGGCTTGGCGAATGGCCGCTTCTTTTTGCCCTTCAGCAATGCGAATAGCTGATTCTTTTTGGCCTTCTGCTTCATAAATCATGGCGCGTTTTTCGCGTTCTGCTTTCATCTGTTTATCCATCGCATTTTGGATGTCTGCCGGCGGTGTGATATCTTGTAGCTCAATCCGATTGACTTTGACCCCCCATTTGTCGGATGCGCTATCAATAGTTTCACGCAGTTCGGTGTTGATTTTATCACGAGAGGTTAAGGTTTCTTGCAATTCCATTTTACCGATAAGTTGACGCAAGGTAGTTTGAGTTAATTTTTCGATTGCTTCGTATAAATTTTCAACACCATAAACAGATTTTTCAGGATTAAAAATTTGGAAATATAAAACGGCATTAATGGAAATGGAAACGTTATCTTTGGTGATGACGCTTTGGCGTGGAAAGTCAACCACAGTTTCACGCAGGTCAATTCTATTGACTTTTTGCATATATGAAGAAGAGCCGCCATCGCGATAATTTACGGTTACTTTTTTGTAGATTGTTTTGGGTGAATCAATAAATGGTACAATAAAGTTTAATCCGGCAGAAAGAGTTTCTTTGTATTTTCCTAAACGCTGGATGATAACAACTTCTTGTTGTTCAACGATAATGCAGCCTTTGCTGACAAAATATAATGCGGCAACGACTAAAAGTGTTAAAAATACGGACATTATTTTTTTCCTTTCGTGGTCATTTTTTCGACATACATAGTTAAATCATCATGGCGGAGAATTTTTACTTTTTCTCCTTTTTGAATTTCCGTAGCACGTTCATCAGCCAGGCGTGCCTCCCAATCTTCATCATAGATTGTAATGCGGCCGCTAAAAGGGCTGATATTAGTGATGGCAACAGCTTGCTTTCCGATATATTGAGAATCTAGAGAGCTTTCGGCTGATTTTTTAGGATTGAGGTTAAACAGTGGCCTTAGAAACAGTAAGAAGACAACTGATAATGCCACAAATATCGGTATTAAAATATTGTAGTTTTCGGTGGCAGTGGCTAAGGCTGAGCAGATTGCTGCTGCAAGTGAAAAATTTAGAAAAAACATTGTTGGCGTATATATTTCTATAATAAAAAATATTACGGCAATGATTAAAAAAACAATCCAAGCTGACATATAAATATTCCTTTGTTGTTGAACCATTTAGTTTGATTTTAAAGTTTGGGAGTTTAGATTTAGTTAAAAAAAATGGGTTAATTATGAAAATGTTGGCGCAGATAAATTCGGTATAATAGAAAAATAAATACGCTGATGTATAACGCACCGAATAGTGTAAAGGCTGTCGAAAAGCTTAGTCCGGTTATGCCGTTTGCCGGGGCAATGACAAATTTGAAACAAATTAATGAAATGCCGGAGATGCTCTGCTGGAGCATGTTGTTTACAGATGAAATAGTGGCACGTGTTTGCGAGGCAGCGTAGTTGTGTATGTGGCTGATATTGGCAATGGCAAAAGCTAACTGAAAGCCAATACCGATGCAGACAAACACTAGGCAAATACAGGCAATGTAGGGTAGTCGAAAGTAAAAACTTAAAATCATACAGGCAAAGGAATATACGCATAAAAAAGTGGTGATAACTAATAAGCGGTTAAAGCCAAAAAAGTTTTTTAGCTTGTTGACGTAATATGAAAATCCGGCGCGCAAAGCATGGTTGATTACATATACAAAACTGAACATAAATACCGGTGCGGCAGATAATTTGAGCAAAGGCTGGAAACACCAGCAAAATAATGAGGTGGTTGAAAATAATAAGGCAGAGTAGATTATGTATAAATTGATGTGAGGATTTTTCAGTGTGTTTATGGCCGTGTTTTTTACCTCATAAAATTTTTCTTTTAGGCTGGTAGCATATGGTCGGGCAGAAGGCGGGTTAGGTAGTGTTAATAGTAAAATGATACTAAATAGGGTTAAAATAAATTCTAATGAGAGTAGAATAACAGTACCAAAATGAGCGTATAAAATAGCGCTGAAAATTGCGGCAAACATGGCTCCTGAAGACATGGCAAAATTTGCTCTGCCGCATTCTTTAAGCATGTGGCGAAGGTTGTTTTTTTGCTTTAGATAGTCATAGATATAACTGTCATAAACTCCTGATAAAAAAGCTCGCGAAAGTGCATTGAAAAGTTCACCTAATAACACAATGTAAAATCCGGAAAATGACAGCCATAAAGCAGCCCTTAAAAAGAAACATAAAAAAGCTAAAATTAAGACCTTTTTTTTGGAAATGACATCTGCAATGTAGCCGCAGGGAATTTCAAATATAATGCCAGTTAGCTGAAAAATTCCTTGAAATAATACAAAGTCTGCAATGCTTAAACCATTTTGTTGATAGAATAGCAATAGCACCGGTGCCAGATATAATTGTGAGCGCAAAAAACAAGCAAGATTTAGTCTTCTTAGCGGCCGAATTTTTATCATTAGAAAATCCTTTAGTCTTTATATTTGCTTTGAGTTTAGGCAGAAGAATTTAAAATCCGGTAAAGATATGGCACATAAAAAAACCTTCCTGTTGCCAAGAAGGTTTTTAGCTAACTTTTATGCGCAAACAAATTCTATTTCTTAGACTTTGCTTTTGCTTTTGAAGTTGTAGAAGCTTTTTTGTTGCTAGAAGATGTCTTCTTAGAAGAAGATGTTTTGCAGCAAGACTGAGAAGCTTTTTTGTTGCCATAAATTTGCTCAATAGCCATGTTCCAGAATTTTTCATCCTGACCAAAAGGACAACCAGCATTTTGCCAATTGTAATAAGCAGCTTCTCTGATTAAATTTTCATTTAATGTCATTTCAAATCTCCAAATAATTTTGTTGTTGAACAAGGTTAGTATAGAATAATTTTTTATTTTGTAAATACGAATTTTTATATTTTCGCTTTTTCATATTCGTATATATCTAGATAATTTAAAAAAAACTTAAAAAAAGGGGTAGATGCAAAAAAACTTTTGTTATTTTTAGAAAAAAATTTGATGTTTTTTTTAGAGGGAGAATTTATAGATGTACTCTGTGTTTTACGCTATTTTGTAAAAGGTAGTTTTGAATGGCTGATTTTTTTTCTGGTGAAAAAAATTATGAAATGATGCTCAAGAAAAAAATCAAAAAAATGTTGTGTAAAAAAGTTGGTATGAAAAAATTTTTTCATCTCAAAAAATTAATTTAGGATGATTAAATTTAAAAAAATATGTTTAAATGCAAAAGCTTGGTTTTAAAGGGAGAAAGCGTACCGAAAATGATATTTTCTGTGACAATTTCCTTGCAAATTTTTTGTTTTGATTTATACATATATTGAATTCGTTTGTTGTTCTATTTTTGGAGATATGAAATTATGACTAACACTGCTAAAAAAACAGTTACTCATTTGCAAAAGAAAATGCCGCAAAATCATTTTGCTGTAATTCATCCTAAAAGTGAAAAAATGAATAATCTGCTTTCAAAAAATGAAATGGAATGCATTATCAACGGTGATTATGAAAATGTTATGGCAGTGTTGGGAATCCATCGTGATAAAGGTAGTAAAGAAGTTTATATACGCGCCTATAAACCGCATAGCAAATCTATTGAGTTATTAGATGGTGATGGTTCCTCTTTGGGGATGATGACCAAACTTGATGAACGCGGTTTTTATCAGATTAATCTTGGGGCGTTAAACCTTGAAGGTTTTAAGCATAAATTTAGAATTACTAATGACCAAGATTTTGTTTATGAGGAAGAAGATATTTATTCTTTTCCATCAATTCTAGGGGATATTGATGAGTATCTTTTTGCAGAAGGAAATCACCTTGATTTATATAAAAAATTGGGTGCCCATGTGATGGAAATAAATGGGGTTAAAGGGGTTGGTTTTTCAGTGTGGGCGCCAAATGCTAAACGTGTTTCTGTGGTGGGTGCGTTTAATAATTGGGACGGACGGGTAAATGTTATGCGTAAGCATTATAATTGTGGGGTGTGGGATATTTTTATTCCAAATATTCATGAGGGTGAGTATTATAAGTTTGAAATAAAAACACATGAGGGCTATATCTTAACTAAAAGTGATCCGATGGCATTTTATTCGGAAGTGCGTCCCAATACCGCTTCTATTGTTTATGATTTAAATCATTATCGGTGGAATGATCAGAGTTGGATGCAATATCGTCAGGCCTATAATAGCTTTGATCGGCCGATGAGTATTTATGAAGTTCATTTAGGTTCGTGGCGCCGCAAAGGGCAAAATGGAACGGAATTTTTGAGTTATCGTGAATTAGCCGATACATTGGTTCCTTATGTGATGAATATGGGATTTTCACATGTGGAATTTTTGCCGCTGTGTGAACATCCGCTTGATGCTTCATGGGGGTATCAGGTGACTGGATTGTTCGCGCCAACTTCGCGTTTTGGTACACCGGATGATTTCCGTTATATGATTGATAAATTTCATCAAGCTAATATTGGGGTTATTATGGATTGGGTGCCGGCGCATTTCCCTAAGGACGGTCATGGTTTGGTTGAATTTGATGGTACGCATCTTTATGAACATGCAGATCCGAGAAAAGGTGAACATAAAGATTGGGGTACAAAGATCTATAATTATGGCCGCACAGAAGTTAGTAATGTGTTGTGTTGCAGCGCTCTTTATTGGCTTAAAGAATATCATATTGATGGGTTGCGTGTTGATGCGGTCGCTTCAATGCTATATCTAGATTATTCACGCAAAGATGGCGAGTGGATACCAAACATTTACGGCGGTAATGAAAATTTGGAGGCTATTGCTTTTATACGCAAGATGAATGAATTGTGTTACGGAACTTGTCCGGGAACACTGACTTGTGCAGAAGAATCTACAGCGTGGCCAATGGTTTCAAGGCCAACTTCTATGGGGGGGTTAGGCTTTGGCTATAAATGGAATATGGGGTGGATGAATGATACTCTATCCTATATCAGTAAAGATGCTATTTATCGTAAATATGAACACGGTAAGCTAACGTTTGGTTTGCTGTATGCTTTTAATGAAAATTTCATTTTGCCAATTTCGCACGATGAAGTGGTTCATGGTAAAGGTTCCATGCTGGCAAAAATGCCGGGTGATGAATGGCAAAAATTTGCAAATTTGCGTGCTTATTATGGTTTTATGTGGACACATCCAGGGAAGAAATTGTTGTTTATGGGATGTGAATTTGGGCAGGATTTGGAGTGGAATTCTGCAGAAAGTTTGCGTTGGCATTTGTTAGAATATCCAATGTATAAAGGTATGCAAAATTGCGTCAGAGATTTGAATTTGATGTATAAAGGAAACTCAGCTTTTTATGAAGAAGATTTTGATTCCAAGGGCTTTGAATGGATAGATCATGCTGATGCTGATGATAGTGTTATCTCTTATATTCGCCGTGGGCATGATTATAATAATTATATGGTCGTGATTTGTAATTTTACGCCGGTGGTGCGGCATGATTTTAAGCTTGGTGTGCCGGATAGCGGTGTATCTCAAGAAATTTTTAATAGTGATGATAAAAACTATTGGGGAAGTGGGGTTAAAAACGAAGGTGAGTTGGTGGCCGATGATGAAAATATTTGCGGTAGACCGCATTCTATTCGCTTGACGTTGCCGCCGCTTTCAACGATTGTTTTGAAACATATCCGCTATTAAATTTTGTGTAGAGAGGGCATATGGCAGATATAAAAGTATGGGATGGACATGCTTATCCGTTAGGGGCGACAGCTGATAGTGATGGGGTTAATTTTGCACTTTTTTCTGCTGCTGCCTTGCGGGTGGAGTTGTGTCTGTTTGATAAAAGCGGTGTGAAGGAAATTGCGCGTTATGAAATGCCCGTTCGGGAAAATAATATTTGGCATATCTACCTGGAAGGCGTAAAAGCCGGACAAGTTTATGTGTATCGCGTTTATGGACCATATGAGCCCGCTAAGGGAAAACGCTTTAACCCTAATAAATTGTTGCTGGATCCATATGCTAAAAAAGTTGTGGGGAGATTAATCTGGCATAAAGCAATTTATGGATATGACATTGATAGTCCGGATAAAGATTTATCTTTTTCGGAGTTAGATAGTGCACCTTATGTACCAAAGTCTGTGGTGGTTGGGGCTAATGAATTTGACTGGGGCAATGATGAACCGCCGCAGATTGATGCAGCAAAAACAATTTTTTATGAGTTACATGTTAAAGGGTATACAAAGTTACATCCTAAAGTGCAAGATGCGCGGCGTGGAACATTTGCTGGGTTAGCGAGCAGAAGTGTTTGCAGTTATTTGAAATGGCTGGGGGTTACATCTGTAGAGTTGCTTCCGGTTCAGGCTTTTATGGCAGAGCGGCATGAAGGTGAACGCCATAATTATTGGGGTTATGAAAGCTTATGTTTTTTTGCATTCGAGCCAAGCTACTTGGTTGGTGCTAATATCGATGACTTTAAGAAGATGGTTAAACGTTTTCATGAAAACGGGCTCGAAGTTATTTTAGATGTAGTCTATAATCATACATTTGAGGGTAATCATTTAGGGCCGACGTTGTGTTATCGAGGAATTGATAATGAAAGCTATTATACACTAGATGGTACGAATAAACGTTACTATTATGATAGTACTGGGTGTGGTGCATCGTTTAATTTGCAAAACCCGTATGTGTTGCGGTTGGTGATGGACTCATTGCGGTATTTTATTGAGGAAATGCATGTTGATGGGTTCCGACTTGATTTAGCTGTATCGTTGGCACGGGTTAAACAAGAGTTTAGTCAAAGCAGTGGTTTTTTGATGTCAGCACGGCAAGATGATATTTTGCAGCTGGTGAAAATGGTGGCTGAGCCATGGGATGTTGGTATCGGTGGTTACCAACTGGGAGCTTTCCCTCCAGGTTGGATGGAATGGAATGACAGATATCGTGATATTGTGCGGCGTTTTTGGCGCGGTGATGATCGACAAGTCGGAGAGCTCGCCAGCAGAGTTTCTGGTTCAAGTGATATCTTTGGGCCTTCAAAACGTGCTATCTGGAGTTCGGTTAATTTTATTTCGGTTCATGATGGCATGACATTGTATGATTTGATGTCTTATAACCACAAGCATAACGTGGCTAATGGTGAAGATAACCGTGACGGAACAGATGCTAATTGGAGCTATAATTCCGGTGTAGAGGGACCAACAGATGATGTACAAATTTTAGAAAATAGGGGTCGTCGGTTGCGAGCTATGTTAGCAACACTGTTGCTCTCTTTCGGAACACCACTTTTGGCTGCCGGTGATGAATTTTGGAATACACAATTTGGTAATAATAATGCCTATTGTCAGGATAATGTTATTTCTTATTTGGTGTGGGATGCTATCGGAACGGAAGATATTGCCCATATTCGCTATGTGAAGGATTTGATAAAATTACGGCGGCGGATGGGGGTCTTTTATCGTGAAAACTTCTTTAACGGTGGCTATGTTGATAGTAAGCGCGGCTTTAAGGATTTAGCGTGGCTTACCGAAAAAGGTGTAGAGTTTGTGCAAAATGATTGGCATCAAACGAATCGTCGTGCTCTTAGCTATATGGTGGCGCAAGATGATAAGGTGTTTATGGTTATTCTTAATGCCAATGCTCATAACTTAAAATGGAAATTACCGGCGATTAAAAAGTCATATAAATGGAATTTGATTTGGGATAGTTCACAGCAATTTGAAAATGTTGATGTTACCGCAGGTGCAGAAATTTTTGTTCCGGCATGGGCGGTGTTGTGTTTTGAAATTAAAAAATAGGAGAAATGCTGATGTCTGAAAAATTACAGCAGTTGGCAGCAGAATTGGGGATTAATGACAGCTATGACTATTTTTGTAATGGTCAATGTTGCCATAATAAAGTTGATGATGCATTGCTGCGGTATATGATAGAAGATTTCGGTTATCGTGCCAAAAATGATGAGGAAATAGAAAAGTCGCTTGCACGGGTTGAAAAAAAACGTTGGCAGCGTGCTATGGAAGCAGTTTATGTTGTTAGAGAAGAGGCATTGCGTTTCGATGTCGTATTAAAAGAGACAGAGTTTGAAGGCGATATAGTCGTTTCGTGTGTTAAAGAAGGGAAGAAAAAATCTGTAGAATTGGTGGTTGAATTTGAAGTTGTTGCGCGCCGCGAAGAAGGGCATAATACCTATCTTAAAGTTGATGCGCAAATTAATAATCAGCTGGAAATTGGATATTACGAACTCCAGCTCGAGACTAACCAAAATGTTTATCATACGCTATTGGCTGTTGCGCCGGAAAGTTGTTATAGTTTTGCTAAAGATGAATACGAAAAATTATTTGGTACGTCGGTTCAGCTCTATTCCCTTAAAAGCCAACATAACTGGGGAATCGGTGATTTTGGTGATTTAGAAAAATTGGTTGAAATTGTTTCAGCGAGCGGTGGTGATGTTATAGGGCTTAATCCCCTTAATGTTCTGCATTTGGATTATCCGGAAGAGGCTAGCCCTTATGCTTCTATCAGCCGCTTGTTTTTAAACCCGATGTACATCGATGTCGAGAGAGTACCGCTTTATCTTCCGCAAGATAAAGATGAAAAACTAGTTGCACAGGCAAAGGCCAGCGAGAATATCGAATATACAAAAGTTGCAGAAGCAAAAATGAAGGCACTGAAAGCTATCTATCAACGGCTTAAAAGAGATAAAAAGAGTCCTTATGCAAAGGCCTTTGATAAATTTCAAAATGAGGGTGGCCGAGAGTTGCAGCAGTTGGCTGTTTTCCAGACTATATGTGCGGTAAAGGCAATGCAAAAAAATAGACTTTCCGCCCAAGAAGAACGCGTATTGACCTCAGCTGCGGCTGGTGAGGTGGAAAAATTTGCAATTGCACATCAAGATGATATTACTTTTTTTAAGTTTTTGCAGTTTGAGGCAGATCGGCAGCTACGTTTGGTGCAGCAAAAGGTGAAAAAATGCGGTATGAAAATTGGTTTGTACCGAGATTTGCCAGTGGGTGTTTCAAAAAATAGTGCAGAGGTGTGGTGCGATAAATATCTTTATATGCAAAAAAGTGGCGCGGGGGCTCCTCCTGATAGTTATTTCCCTACAGGTCAAAAATGGGGGTTAGGGGCATTTAATCCAATTGAACTTAAAGAACGTGGTTATAAACCATTTATCAAAATTCTGCGAGCAAATATGCGTTATGCCGGTGCGGTGAGAATTGATCATATTATGGGGTTATCACGTCTGTTTTTAATTCCTGATGATGGTGATGGCGGTACGTATATTCGCTATCATGCTAAAGATATGATGAATATTTTAGCGTTGGAAAGCCAACGTAATCATTGTGCGGTGGTGGGGGAATGTATCGGTAATGTTGAGGCTGGCTATAGCGAATCACTCTTAAAGCGAAATATCTATTTGCTTGGAGTGTTGTGGAGTGAACGTGTTGATGAAAACGGGACGATGAAAAAACCGCAAAGTTATGAGACGAAATATTTTGCATCAGTTGGAACGCATGATATGCCGCCGTTAAAGGCTTGGTGGTATGGTAGAGAAATTGCAACATTAGGCCGTTTAGGGCTTTATACTGATGCAGAAATGCAGCGTGCTTATCAATGGCGTGAGCACGAACGACGATTGTTGCTGAAGGCTCTTGATGAAGAACAAGTATGGCCGCAAGATAAATTGCGCCGAAGTGATTATCTCTATGGCGAAGGGTATCCAGAAGGAATCGAAGAAGCTGTGCATGCCTATATGGCTAAAACTAATAGTGAAGTTTTTATGTTTATGCCTGAAGATGTTTTTGGTTCAGAAAGAATTCAGAACCTGCCGGGAACTGATATTGATAAGTACCCGAATTGGCGCAGCAAACAGGTTTTTGATTTGGAAACTATGGCTGATAGTTCCGCTTATCAACGGCATATTAATATTATAAAAAAATGGCGTAGTTGATGGAGCGTAAGTCTTGTTGCATACTCGTTTCATAGCAGTCGTCACTGGTATATATAATAAGTGGAAACAGCCCTTAGGGATATATGCCTTATTGTCGGTTGTTTGGATATACTTGCTGGCGTTGGCGGTATTTTATGCTTTGGTTACGGCATATTTTCCTACTCAGAATGGGGATAATATTGAGCATATCCATTCCAGTTTTTTGGTGGCACAGGGGGAAATTCCCTATCGTGATTTTTTCCAGCATCATCATCCGTTGTTATGGTTTTTATTTGCGCCATTTGCTTGGTTTTTTCGGTATGATACAACAGTTGCTGAAGTTGCCTGTTTTGTTTCGTTATTATTCTTTTTGAAATCGTTGGTTTATGTTTATCGCATCGGGGCAGAATTTTTAGCTAATCGTTGGTGGGGACTGCTCGCAGCAGCAGTAATCGCAACGCCGGCGACAAAACTTTATGCGATAGATTTACGGCCAGATAATTATATGATTTTTTGTTTGATGGCTGGTCTATATTGGTATTTTACATATTTAAAAATCAATCAGACACGTTCTTTAGTTATTGCTTTTGGATGGTTCTTTTTAAGTTTTATGTTTGCACAAAAAGCATTGTTTGCTTTGTTGGTGTTGGGATTAAGTGGTTTATATTTTTGGCAGCGGAAAGAGATTAAAACAGCTGATTTGCTCAAAGCACTCATATTTCCACTGGTTGGGATAGGGTGTTTTATCGGTTATCTTTGCTATTATGATATTTTTAAACTCTATTTTTTGTGCAATTATCGTTTTAATCTGCAGTTAGTGGAGGGGTTCGAATTTTCTAAAATTGTTAAAATGCCTTTATATATTCAGCTGATAACTGTTTGTGGTTGGCTTGGGGTTTGTGGTTCTTGGTGGCGGCCTAATCGCTATTGGGGTATGCTGGTGGTTTTGTTTGTGGCAGAATTTTTCCAACGGCGGTTTTATTTTTCTCCTTATTCATATTATTATTGGTTTATGGTTTATTTAGCAGTCTTGACTGCCTTGCCGGTTTTTTACCATTGGGGGCAAAAATTGAAGGGGCTTAATTTTTTGATATTGTTTATGCTTATTTATCATGGCATAACAATGATGACAGCTTATTATAATTTTGCAAAGCATGAAAGTAAACAGCCTTATCTACCGGATTATATTACGCGGCGTTTAACCCCCTGTGACTATGTATTTAATGGCGATGGGATGATGTATAATATCTTTGGCAGGGATCCGGCATATTATTGGCAATTAATTGGCCAGCTGGATATTATTGGCGAGCAGGTTGGTATTCGGGCTAAGCCGGATATTAATATGTTGATTCGGCAATATCGACCTAAATTCATTTTTGGCCGTAATTATTTCAATCGGTTTGCAGAAGAAAATGGGGTTAAAAAAATTGTACACTATGTTGATACAGAATTGATTGAACAGTTTTATGAACCAACACCATTTTATCCGGTTTATCAACTTAAAGCGGTTTATGATAAGCGCTTGTGTCGGCAAAATTCTGCTGGAATATGGCAATATCAAAATGAGATAGACGTTAAATAAGTTTTAAACATCATGCCTTATATTTAATTATGATATTATGTGAGGTGTGTTATGGCAGAATTCAAAGATAGAAGTTTTATTTTTAAATTTTTTTATGTGCTCTTAGTTATTCTAACTTTTCCGATATTCTTGGTGCTGCAAATCATCAGACATCCGTTATGGACATTGGTTGTGTTATTGCTGTGCTTTATTTTGGGACTTTATTATCCGCTGACGCACGGAGTTAAATCGGATCAGTTGCTTAAGTGGTATCAGGATAAATATTTTGCGGCACGGCAGGCAGTGGTGACAAAAGCAGTTGATAATGGTATGAAAGATTTTGTACCAGCAACCGTGCTTAATGAAGTCAAAAATCAGCAAGAAGAGCAACTTGATGCTGAACAGGGGGTAAGTGAAAATTATAATAATAAAATTGTGCGTGATGCAACAGATAAAGAAACTAAAATGAAATTAAAGCAACGCAGTGGTTTTAAACGGCGCTCATCTCCAGCTTCTTCCGGAAATACTGATGTTGATGTCTTAACGCAAAATGGTGAGAAGGCAGGTGGTCTGTCTGCTTTGTTGGAAAAGAGTAAAGTCGGCGAGGATGTGAGGCGTGACCAGCCTGAGCTTGTTGCTCCGTCTGGGGTGAAAGCTAAACCGGCAGAAGACGTATCTGATGATGCAGAATTAGAGCTTTTTAAGAATTAATTTTTTGCTGCAAGGCTTTTAAGATATAAATTCGAATTGCTGAAGAAAGATTTGCTATTTCTCTGGTTTCGTCAATGTATGTAATCAGTTCATTGGCAGTCATATGCTGTTCTTGTGCTAACTGCAATAAGGCTTGGTAGAATTCTTCTTCCAATGAGATGCTGGTTGCGTGTTGGTTTGCTATAAGGACGGAAAACTTTTTCATGATTGTTTTTTTCTAAAACTGTCAAATGAAATGATTTGGGCTGTTTCACCAGCTACTTTCTTTTCCGGCTGGATATCTTCCAAGGCATGAACATCACCATCTTCGTAGAAGGAAAAACTTAGTCCGAATTTGGCATAAGGGTCTGCAAAATAGGTGATTGATTCAAAAGGTATCACCAGAGTTTGCATTCTGCCGCCAAAGCTTAATTCAACGGAAAAAGAGTCTTTTTTAACTTCCAGATTGGCGTATTGATGCTGTAAAACAATGGTCATACTTTCTGGGTATTGAATTTGTAAATCTCTGGGAATTCTGGTGCCAGGATAATTGGTTTTGAAGGTAATGTAAAAATGATTTTCACCCGGCAACCCTTGAACTTCAGCAATCTTAAGTGCTTCCACAACAACTTGCTTGAGTGATTTTTCAATTAACTTATCATAATTAATTTCATCTACAAAATCTGTCATATCTATTTCCTTCAAATCAAAAAGAGCCGTTCTGTTGCTAGGTGGCTCGTCCCCCACTTTAAACTAACCAAAGTCTAAAGAATTGTATTCGTTGCCTTGCCTTAAGCAGCTACAGCAACTGGTGCAAAATTATCATTTGCGTTTATTTGTTTTGAACCGATAACGGTGGTATCTCACCGAATACAGCACAGATATCTTTACTATACACTGTCAAACCTATCTCGCCCCCGTCTATTATTTATGGTGGAGGCGCCGGGTACTGCCCCCGGGTCCAATATATCTATTTCATACGGCTTTTCGTATTATAGTTTTTGAAAACAAAAACTATAATAATTATAGGTATTGTTTTGTAAAAATCAAGCCCATTTTTTGGTTACTTATTTTGTGATAAATGATGAGGGCTGAGGTAAAAAATTAGGTTTTTATTTTGCGGTTTTAAACGTTTCTTTAGCAAAATGGATCGAGACTATATCTGTAACTAAATATTTAGCAGAGGCAATGATGAAAGACAATATGACCAGTCCGTTGACACTGAACAAAAAGAGCCGCTCCAGTCGTTTTGCCAGCTGGGGTGGAAAAGCCAATTCCTTCCGCGATAAATTGATGCGATGTCTTTATATTTTTTTGTTATTTGCAATTGATTTTGCAATGTTTGTTTATTCGATTAATGGAAGGTTGTTGGAGAATGGAACAGTTAATCCTGCAGTGTTGGTTATTGTGGGTGGAATTTTTTGTTTGGCATTTGTGTTGATATTGCTGTGTTCCTTTTCTAAAAATCTGCAAAATGCACTGTGTGGTATTTGCACAATGCTGATAACGGTGGCTTTTTTCTACCAATTTGGGATGGGGGATGTTGATAACTTTATTGAGAAATGGCTTGATCAGCATGCTTCTTGGTTAACGGTATTTTGCTTTATTCCAGCACCGTGGATGGTGGGATTGTTTTTGGGAATTTTGGTATTTTTTATCTTTCGTTTTTCTGATGCGATATTGTTTGTTACGCTGGTGTTGTTATTTTCTTCAGCTATTGGTATTCAGCGCAATGAATTTCTTAAAACAGCGCGTACAGAATATGAAGAAGTTAAAACGTTTTCTAATAAAGTTTCAGGGCGTGAAGATAACATGGTTTATCTGTTTATTCCTAAGTTGCCGTCATACCAATTTTTGAATAGTATTAAGGATCCAGATTTTCGTGATTTACGAGATTTACTCATCGGCTTTTTTGCCGTCAATAATTTTGAACTCTATCCTAATGCATTTGTGCAAAAAACTGATGCGATGAGCAATATTATTGATATATTTAATCAGGTTGATTATACCAGTACGACTAGTGCTAGCCGCGGTTATGCGGAATTTATCAACCATTGGAATTTTATTCATGGTGGGTTAGATATTCTGAGTCTTGAAGATAATAAACTATATAGTTATTTGAAAAATAATGGTTTTCGGTTAAGTACGTATTCAATGCCTGGTTTTGATTTTTGTATGACCGGTGGTGATTTTAATACCGATAGATGCGTGGTCAAAGGTTATAAAACAGTCACTCTTTATGATCATGAAGCATCTTTGGAACAAAATGTATATGGCTTGCTGGGAGAATGGGTGATGAGCTTGAAAAGCCGCAATTTAAATTCTGTGGCGCGTATGCTCATTAATATGTCTTTGCTTAAAAATATGAAAATTCTGGCTGAAAATCGCCGTGTGACGTTGGAAGGTAGTGTCGCTTTGTTTGATAAATTGGCTGATGATGTGAAACGCGATGCTAATGGTGTCTTTTATGCGGCTTATGCAGATTTGCCTTCAGATGTTTTTGTTTATGATGAATTTTGCCAAGTAAAACCGCGCCGCGAGTGGGTCGCTTTGAAAGATAATTCGCTCTATTCTGGGGGAATTGATGAAAAGCGCAAGGCTTATGTTGAGCAAACAAAATGTCTTATCGGTAAACTGCAGGAGTATATGGAAACAATTGCTCCTAAGCTTAAGACGACAGATATCATTGTGCAAGGGGTTAGCCCGGTGAATGAATTGGCTGGTGTGTTAGGGGACCAATACAGCCGTTTTGTGGCAGAAAATTTAGTTACATTGGCTATCCGTAAAAAGCAAAATCCTAAGTTTTTAATTAATGCTAATGTTTGTTTGGCTAGTGATTTTACGAAGACGTATATTAATTATCAGGATTTTTGCTATTCACTTGATGATAAGTTGCGGTTGCCGGTTGATGAGCGATTTAGCTTGCGGCAAAATTTAATTAATAATGCAATTATTCGCCATGGTACAATTTTTAATATTATCGGAAATTTTCGTGATTGGTATCAACTATATAAAGAAAAAAATCATCTCATGACGGAAAAAGGCAGACAAAAGTCTAGTTTGTTACGGCAACAGCCAGCTCATGTCATTGTTTCTCCAGCAGAAGTTGAAAAAGCAAAATCACAAGATGCGGCCAATATCTTTTCACCTACAGATGAGGTTTTGCTGCCTAAAGTACCAGTAGAAGAGCCAATTCCCGCGGTCTCAAAAAGTGAAACAGTGGTGGGTGAAAAACCTGTTTTGGCAGAGCTTCCATCTGCAGAGACTGTTGTTGAAGAAAAAGCGGTTGCTGTTGATGCTTCTGTGGTTGAAGAAAGCCATATCAAAGCCCCTTCTATGGGCGCAGCAATAGAAACTTTTTTTGCTGATGAAAATGCAGAAAATAGCGCACCAGCAGTTGCAGAAGATCCTAGCACCGATGCAACAGAAGAGGGTATGGCAAAAGAGAATGTTGCTGTTCAGCCTGCTCCTGTCGCAATGCCCTAAACTTGCTTATAAAATCGGTTGGTGGTTGACTTATTGTCGCTCAGTGTTTAATAGATATACTCATGATGTTTGTTTAATCAACTAATAAGCGGTATATAAATGAAGATAGACAGATATGTTCGAAATAAGCGTGCCAAAACAGCGTTGTTGGTTTTGGGTTTCGTTTTGCTGCTTTCTTTGTTTGCTGAAATTATTGCTAATGATAAGCCAATTTTACTCAAATACCAAGGGGAATATTTCTTTCCGATTGCCAAGGTTTACACAGATGCTCGGTTCGGGGGCGATTTTCCTACGGAGGCAAATTATAAAGATAGCTTGATTGTGCAGAATATCCAAAAGCAGGGTTATATGGTTATGCCATTGATAAAGTTTTCTTATAATACGGTGGATTATGAGCTCAATCAGCCTTTTCCGGCACCTCCGTCTTGGCGTCATCCGCTAGGTACAGATGAAGAAGGAAGAGATATTGTCGCGCGGCTTTTATATGGTATTCGGTTGTCATTTGTGTTTGCGTTGGTGCTAACATTTGTTTCTTCTGTTATCGGAATTTTTATTGGCGCTGTACAAGGGTATTTTGGAGGTAAAATAGATATTATTTTGCAGCGATTTATTGAAATTTGGGATTCTATGCCGCAGATGTTTGTGTTAATCATTGTGGCTAGTGTGTTTGTGCCCACGTTCTGGTCACTGTTGATTATTCTGCTGTTTTTTTCGTGGACAGAACTGACCGGAATGGTGCGGGCAGAATTTTTACGGGTACGGCAGTTTGAATATGTTAAAGCGGCTAAGGCTATCGGTGTGAGTAATTTTCGTATTATATGGCGGCATATTTTGCCGAATGCTTTGGTGACGACAGTTACGTTTATTCCGTTTATATTGGCTGGTGGAATTGTGGCGTTGACAGCATTGGATTTTCTTGGCTTGGGGTTAGGGCATGACTATCCCTCATTGGGTGATTTGGTACGCCAAGGGAAGGATAATTTGCAAGCTCCATGGATTGGGCTAAGCATTTTCTTTGTGCTATCATTTACTTTAACAGCGTTGATTTTTATCGGCGAAGGGGTTCGTGATGCTATGGATAAGAGGAAGAGATGACTGAGCCGGTATTAGAAGTCAAAAATTTAAATGTTCGCTTTATTAGGGAAGATGGTGGCTTGTTTTCTGCCGTATATAATAGCAGTTTTGAAATCTATGGAGGAGAAGTGCTGGCTATTGTTGGCGAATCGGGTTCCGGAAAATCGGTTACAGCTTTGTCATTGCTAGGGTTAATTGATGCAAAAAAAATTTTGTTTCAAAGCACAAATTCCATTTTATTTAAAGGGCGTGAGTTGACGGCGTTGGAAGAAAGTGAATGGGAACAGTTGCGCGGTAATGAAATCAGTATGATTTTTCAAGAACCAATGAGTTCACTCAATCCGCTGATTAAAGTTGGTGAGCAAATTGCAGAAGTTATTCGGGAACATCGTCAAGTCTCGCCGCTTAAAGCTAAAGCACGGGCGCGTTATCTGCTGCGTCTTGTCGGAATTGAAGATGCGAATGAGCGTCTTAACGCTTATCCATTTGAGCTTTCTGGTGGGCAACGACAAAGGGTGATGATTGCTATGGCCGTGGCGAATAATCCAAAAGTTTTGATTGCTGATGAACCGACTACAGCGCTTGATGTTACAGTGCAAAAGCAGATTTTGGAATTGATTTTAAAGCTGAAAAATAAACTTAATATGGCGGTTATTTTTATTTCACATGATTTGAATGTGGTGCGGAAAATTGCTAATCGTGTTATCGTGATGCGTCAAGGTGTTATTGTGGAACAGGGGAGTGTCGGCAATATTTTTCATGCGGCTGAACACCCTTATACTAAAGAATTGTTGATGGCTTTTCGGCAAAGTTCGTTTCAAGAGAATTTTGTCAGTCATAAATTGATGGAGGCGCGGCATATTTCTGTGCGGTTTGCGCTGAAAAAGAATTTATTTGGTAAAGTTAATAAGGAAATTAAAGCTGTTGATGATGTTTCGCTTACACTGTATGCTGGGAAGACATTGGGCTTGGTTGGCGAATCGGGTTCCGGAAAAACAACACTTGGTATGTGTTTGGCCGATTTAATATCTTATCAAGGGGAAATTTTACTTTCTAAATCTGTTCATGTGGCTAGAGAAAAAGATTTTCGTAAGAATGTTCAGGTTGTTTTTCAAGACCCATATAATTCTCTTAATCCGCGTTTGAAAATCAGAGATATTGTCGGAGAAGGGATTAAAGTTCATTTTCCGCAGCTTTCTAATGGTGACGTGGAAGCAAAGGTTAAACAAGTTCTTGCTGCGGTGGGAATGTCTGCTCATGAAATATTGGATTTGTATCCGCATGAATTTTCTGGCGGACAAAGACAGCGAATCGCTATTGCTCGTGCGCTGGCGGTAGAACCAAAAATTATGATTTTAGATGAGCCAACTTCGGCTCTTGATGTTACTGTTCAGGCGGAAATTATCAAACTTTTGAAACAAATACAGAAGAAAACCGGTATTGCTTATCTGTTTATCTCTCATGATATGCGGGCGGTGCGTTCTATTTCGCATGAAGTCGCGGTGATGAAACAGGGGAAAATTGTGGAATACGGTAGTGCTACACAAATCTTTAGCACCCCTCAGCAACTCTATACTAGAGAGCTTATTAAGGCTGCAATGGAGTAGAATCCATGGGGAATAATATATTAATTACCCTTGTGATGAAATATTTAACAGGATTGGTTATCTTATGTAATTTTTTCTTGCTGGGCTATTATTATCACTGCCGTAATGCGTTTCATGTGGATGAATTCTGGTCTTATGCGCATGCTAATACAACTCATGGACCATATGTTTTAGAACAAAATGTACCGTATCAATATACTTGGTATGGCAAAGATTCTTTTGTTCACTATCTGACAGTGCAAGAAGAAGATAAGTATAATTATAAAGCTATTATGGATAATCTGAAAATTGTTGAACATCCGCCGCTTTATTTTGTGTTGCTACATACTATTTGTGCGTTGTTTCCAAACCAGTTTAGTAAATGGTTTGGTGGGGGACTTAATCTTTTTCTCTTTCCTATATTATGGTATGTCCTTTATCAGCTGTTTCAACTGGTGTTGAAAGATAAAAAAATGGCTCTCGGGGCAGCTATTTTGTGGGGTTTCTCTAATGCAGCTATGGCTATGGGAATATATATTCGAATGTATTTGTTGCAGGCATTGTGGTTTTATTTGCTACTATTAGATACATTTAAGTTTGCGGCTAATTCTAACTTGTCGTTTAAACGATTGGGGCTCATCTTTTTGTGGTCTCTTTTGGGAATGCTGACACATTATTATTCCGGTTTGTTGGCTTTTGTGGTTGCTGCGGTGATGTGTATGGTGCTTTTGCTGAAGCCTAAAAAATGGCAGAAAACGATAAGTTATGCTATCGTAATGTTGATGAGCGTCGGGGCCTTTTTTATTATTTTTCCTCAAGCATCTGATGTGATGTTGCATTCTTTTCGCGGGAAAGAAACTCTTTCCCAACTGGATAATATTGCAGATTATAAGCGTTGGTTGCAGGCACTGATTTTTGGGGCAGAAATTCAAGTGACAAATGTTTTGAGCTTCCATTTTGCCCAGCTAAATGGCTTATATATGGCCTTGGCTGTTGGTATAATCTTGGTTATCGGGGTTATGCGAGAGCGCCAATGGGAAATGTTGTCGCTTCTCTTTATCTTTGGGTTTTCTAGTTGGGCAGTTGCCTTTTTGGCACCGAAAATGTTTGTTTTCGAATTGCGTTATTTTATGCCACTTAGTCCTTTGTTTGCCGTGTTGGTGGTTTATGCTTTTTATCAAATAGGGCTGATGTTGCATTTTTCTGGCCGTTATCTCAATATTTTTATGGCTTTACTGATTTTGTTAAATAGTGTTAATGCTCAGTTTCCTAAACATAGTGCTTTTGCATTTCAGAATAATGAATTTGCTACCTCAATGACACAATCATTAAAAGGGAAAAACATATTGGTTTGTGCACCGTATTCTGTGGCGCTGTCTGTAACAGAATTTTATCTTGATGCTGATAAGGTTATGTTTGCAGATGGAATCTGTTCGCCGCTTGCTTCTTTTGCTGAGGCTGACTATATTTTGTTGTATCAGTCTGTTCGACAGCAATTAACGGTCAAGCCACGGCCCTCCTTTAAGCTGGATAATTCATTATTTGCTGATTTTAAATATATCGGGACCTTAACCCCCGGTTCTTCTTGGATTTTTGATCTCTATCAACGGCAAAATTGAAATTTTACTTGAAAATTTATCTCGTCAACGTATAAACTGTATTTCTCCAATTTGTGGCGGCGTAGCTCATCAGGATAGAGCAACAGTTTCCTAAACTGTGGGTAGTGGGTTCGAGTCCCGCCGCTGCCACCATTAAGAAGATATAAGGCAGGTCATAGAAACATCATCGCGCACTCATGTACGCTTTTTTGTACACGTCGTTTGCGATGATCTTCCTAGCACCTACCTTCTATCTCCTTAATCCCTCCGCGGCAGGTCATAGAAACATCATCGCGCACTCATGTACGCTTTTTTGTACACGTCGTTTGCGATGATCTTCCTAGCACCTACCTTCTATCTCCTTAATCCCTCCGCGGCAGGTCATAGAAACATCATC
>JAFVFB010000033.1 GCA_017475705.1 Alphaproteobacteria bacterium | reverse complement strand
CGCTTAACGGTAGAAACATTAAAAGAATTATTTACCAAAATACTGGCGCAAGAGAATATTCCGACACAGGATGAAGCACTAGAGATTATTGCAAAAGCTGCGGATGGTTCAGCCCGAGATGGCTTGTCATTACTTGATCAGGCAATTGTCTTGAGTAATGGGGATATTAAAACTGATGTTGTTAAAAAGATGTTAGGTCTTGCAGATCGCAGCCAAACGTTAAGCTTGTTTGAAAATCTGGTTAAAGGTGATATGGAAACAGTGTTACAACAAGTTTCCACCCAATACACACACGGGGCGACCCCACTGATTATCTTGCAAGATTTAATAAATATCACCCATGAGATGGCAAAGATAAAGATAGTTCCAACATTGCTTAATTCTACTAGTTTAAGCGAAATAGAGAAAAAGACATATGCACAACTCAGTAACCAGTGTTCTTTAGCAATATTATCTAAAATATGGCAAATGCTAATAAAGGGGATAAGTGAATTAAATATAGCCCCATCAGCGGTAGATGCACTGGAGATGATTCTGTTGCGAATAGCATATTCAGCCACTTTACCAACCCCATATGAAGTTTTACAAGAGGTAAAAAAAAACTCTAGCTCAATAGTTATTCAGCCATCGCACACGGTTGAAAGTGAAAAAAAAAATAATATAAACATACAACCGGCGCCAGATTCTTCTAACTATTAAATTTTCAACACGGTAGAAGATTTACTCAATTATCTAGAAATGTCCAAAAAAGCGCTAATGGAATATTCGGTAAAGAATGACCTCTGCATACAAGATTTTTCGAATGGTAAAATTTCGATGACGATAGGTCCAAATTTGCACCAAGACTTCATCATGAATTTTCACAAATTACTCACAGCAGCCACAGGCAAAAAGTGGGAGATAAATATACTTAAAGGCCCTTTAGGTGAAACAATTGCGGATAAAGAGAAAACAATAGTTGAAGCAAAAAAGAAAAATGTGTCAGAATACCCACTTGTAAAGAAGATATTAGAAGAATTTCGCGGTTCAAAGATAGAAACAGTCATTCGCAAAAGCATTGCAGAATTAGCTGAATCAGAGCCCGAAGAATCAGAAGTTGCTTTTAATCAAATAGAAACAGATGAGGAATGATTCATGTTAAATATACAAGGATTAATGAAACAAGCTCAGATGATGCAAAAGAAAATGCAAGAAGAGCAAGCTAAATTAGCAACACAAGAAGTTTCAGGTAATTCAGCCAATGGCATGATAGCCGTTACTTTGAATGGTAAGTCAGAAATGACCAAAATTTCAATAGACAAGTCTTTAATCACAGCTGAAGATAAAGAGATGCTAGAAGATTTGATTATGGTTGCATACAATGATGCTCATAATAAAGTCGAAGCGTTAACTGAAGAAAGCATGAAAAATGCCACAGGTGGTGTGAGCTTAGGTGGCTTAAAAATCCCGTTTTAAGGAAAATTATGTCAGATAATTACATCGAGCAGCTCATCAAAATAATAGCCAAATTACCGTCGCTGGGCACCCGTTCTGCACGGCGAATAGTTTTGCAATTGCTAAAAAAGCGTGAGCAGATGATACCTCAATTAATACAAGCACTAGAAGATGTTCACAATCACATAACTGTATGTGAAGTATGCGGCAACTACGATACGCAATCCCCCTGTTCAATCTGCAGTTCCCCTACCAGAGAAAGTGGGACTTTATGTATTGTCCAAGATATAAGTGATTTATGGGCACTTGAGCGCGGTGGTTTATATAAAGGCCGATATCATGTTCTAGGCGGTGTATTATCAGCAATAGAGGGCATTACGCCGGATGATTTAAATATTGGCGGTTTGCTTTCACGCATAGAACACGAAAAGATTAATGAAATCATATTGGCATTACCAGCCACGGTGGACGGGCAGATTACTATACACTATATTTCTACCCTCTTAAAGAACAAGCCGATAAAAATTTCGACTTTAGCACAAGGCATACCGGTAGGGGCAGAATTAGATTATATGGATGACGGAACAATTAAGCTTGCCTTAGATATGCGCAAGCAGATTTAGTCATTGTTTTCATCATTATCAGCTGGTGCATTTTTATCAATTGCATAACCATTTGCGCGCACAGTACGAATATAGTCAGGCCCATACTGGTTCAAAACTTTTCTTAGCCGGCGTATATGCACATCAACCGTGCGTGATTCCACATAAATATTTTCTCCCCAGACAGATTTAAGTAGAACCTCGCGAGAAAAGACTTTCCCTGGTTCTTTAATAAGCATTTTCAGCAGTCGGAATTCCGTCGGGCTAAGGTGTAGATAGTTATCGCCGCGTTTAACTTTGCGTTCCACCAAATCCATAGATATATCTTCGAAAGTAAGGATTTTTTCTTTTTCTTCAAAGAGTGGGGCGCGCCGCAGATTAGTTTTAACGCGGGCAATTAATTCCGGTACAGAAAAAGGTTTAGTAACATAATCATCAGCGCCAGCAGAGAGACCTTTAATTTTGTCCTCTTCTTGGCTTTTAGCAGTCAGCATAATGATGGGTATATTTTTAATATCAGGTTTAGAGCGGATAAGTTTACATATTTCTACGCCGGAAATTTCCGGTAGCATCCAGTCAAGAATAATCACAGACGGGAGTAATCTTTCGACTTCACTGACGGCATTAATGCCATTAGAAACTGTAGCAACTTGGAACCCCTCCTTTTCCAAGTTATAGCTTAGCAAGAGGCAGATAGCCTCTTCATCCTCGATAACCATCACCAAATTACTCATTGTGCATCTCCTTTAATAGAAAGAATATTTTTTTTATAGCTACCGTTTTCAAATACAGCTGTACCAGCCACTAAAATTTCAGCACCGGCATCAATACACAATTGTGCTGTTTTTTGATTGATTCCTCCATCAACCTCAATCAAAGCTGAGGGGCAAAGTTGTTTGGTTTGCACAATTCGCTGTGGGGTATCTGGTCTAAAGGTTTGCCCACCAAATCCTGGCTCAACACCCATAACCAAGACCAAATCAGGTGTTCTATTTAATTGTGAAATAATTTTCATATTGCTATTAGGTTTCAAGCTTACTCCAGCTTTAATACCGGCATTTTGAATGGTTTTGAGCAATTCGTCGGGTTGCGATGTAGCCTCCAAATGAAAAGTGATTATATCTGCCCCAGCTTCAATAAACCACGGTATTATTTTCTCAGGGTTATCAACCATCAGATGAACATCAAAAGGCATGTGGGTGATTTTTTTTAATTTTCTTAAAATAAACGGACCATAAGTCATATTAGGGACAAAATGCCCATCCATCACATCAAAATGCAGCAAATCAGCGCCGGCATTCTCCAGTTGTTTAACTTCGTCGCCTAAGCAGGCAGGGTTTGCAGCCAAAAGGCTAGGAGCAATTAAAACCATATATTTTCCTCTCTTCTTACCTATAAAACGATAAACCTGAAAAGATTAAATTGTGGTAAAGATTGATTTTACTTCAAGAGATATTATCTAGTACGGCAGATATAAAATAAACAGAAAGGAGAAGTAAATGGGAGAAACCGCACAAAAAATATCCAAAGCGGATAAGAAAGAGTTGATAGAGATTTTGCAATGTGCTTTTGCTGAAGAATGGTTAGCCTATTATCAATATTGGATTGGAGCCAAAATAGCCGAAGGTCTTGAACGTCCAAAAGTAGAGGCAGAATTTAATGAGCACGCGGCAGAAGAATTAAAACATGCTGACTGGTTAGCAGATAGATTAATACAGTTAGGTTCTCAGCCTTTGCTTAATCCCGAAGAATGGAAACGACATGCCATCTGCCAATATGAAGTTCCATCCAATCCGGATACCAAAGCATTAGTTGCGCAAAATCTGAGCTCAGAGCGTTGTGCAATTATCCGCTACCAAGAGATATGTGAGATGTGCCATAACACAGATTATGAGACTTTCCGCATGGCACGCAAGATATTGAAAGAAGAGTTAGAGCACGAACAAGAGATGGAGGATTTTAAGGCAGATTTCAAATACTATTAGCCTTGTCTTCTAACGGATTATTAACCTCTGTAGGCTAATTTATAGCAAAAGAGAGGTCTAAATGAGCAGTATCAATAAAGAGCTATCCAGCATAATTGATCAATGGGTAGACTGGTTGCGCACCCAGCGAAACTACTCTACCCATACCATTATGAGCTATTTAAGTGATTTAAATATTTTTCTGAGTTATTTTTCAAAAGATGAGCTATGCCTTGTAGATTTAGAAAAAATGGATATACGGGACTTTCGTAATTTTTTCAGCCAACGTGCACAGCAGCATATTGGCAAGTCCACGATAGCACGAGAAGAAGCCGCCGTTCGTAATTTCTTCAAATGGCTGGATGACAATGGAATATTGCAAAATACAGCAATTTTTCAGATGTCTGTTCCAAAATTACCTAAAAATTTACCGCGTTCATTAGATGTTCATACCACCTTTGATGTCATTGCTCAAGCCCAAAAGGATTGCAAAGAGCTATGGATAGGTGTGCGGGATATGGCAATTTTCACCCTATTATACGGTTGTGGCTTACGTATTTCCGAAGCACTTAATTTAAATGTTGAAGATATTAATACTACAAATTTCCTTAAAATACATGGTAAAGGCAATAAAGACCGTTATGTTCCGCTGCTGCCGATAGTTCTAGAGCGTATAGAACAATATAAACAATGTTGCCCATATAATTTATCTATTGGAACACCTCTATTTGTCGGAGCTCGTGGAGATCGGGTCACGCCCAGAGTAATACAGCGAAAGCTTCAAAAAATAAGAGCGATATTAGATTTGCCGGATAATGTGACACCACATACTTTACGCCATTCGTTCGCTACACATCTCTTAGCCGAAGGTTCAGATTTACGTTCAATACAGGAGCTTTTAGGTCATGCCTCATTAAGTTCGACACAACGTTACACCGATGTAGATTTAGAGAAGATATCACAAGAATATCAAAAGGCTTTTCCTGATTAAAGATAAAGCCACTACTTAAGAGCTGGAATGTTAATTTGTGCAAAATGTCCTGGTCGAATTTTAACGGTAGCATAGCGCAGATTTTCCGTCTCAATCATATATTCTTCCCGCCCTGTAAGTTGTGCGGCAAGTTTATAAAAATCTCTTCCGGTAAGCTCTTGTTTGTAGCAATTCATCAGATAAAAGACGCACGCTTGAGTTCTCTCAGTTAAGCCACACCTTGGCCTGCCAGCAGGAACATCTTGGTTTAGTACAACACCTTCCAAGCCATGCTTTTCTTCAGTCTCAGAGGCAAAAAACAAAGCTTGAAAAAACATGCCGATTAAAAACGCGAATATAGAAAAGACAATAAGCTTTTTCTTAGCACGACGTCTATCATCACCGCCAACCACATCAAAATCATCGCCATCATATTCATCATCGTCGTCGCCATAATCCAATTCTGGCGGCAGAGCTTCACGTACATAAGGGTTCGTCTCACGGTGGCTTTCAAAAGTAAGGTCTTGAGCATCTTTAGCTGTTACCAGATTCGTGCCAAGAGCAGCCTCTGTTTCAGACACAACATTCTCGGCAATTATCTCTTCATCAGAAAGTTTTTCTGCATGAGGCATAACTTTTTTTGGTGCTTCAGGTAGATCAGCCATTGGTCTGATTTTCGGCCGCTTAATTTTACGGATTTTGCGAAGGTGCGGTGCATTAGGAACCGAAGAACCCTGCGCCAAATTCTCGTCACTAAGAAAAGCGTCTAAGCTATTATCATCAATCATTTCAAGCCTCATTGAATTTGATTTTTAATTTTTTCATCAGTTTTTAGCATTCTGACCAATCTCGGTACAATGAACACAATTGTTTCAGTTCCTTCTTTGGCAGATCCGAATATCTCGCTAGGCAGACCGATAATCAAAAAATTTTCACCCAATTTATTACGTACTTTAAATTTAGTTATTTCACCGTCTGTCGTATCAAGTGTAATTTCAGAATATATGCGATTATTTTTCTCCAATCCTGCCTTAGCCAAAATTGAGAGTGGATATTCCATATTATCAAGTTTACCACAACGCCCCACATCAAAGCGTGAGAACCATCGTGTTGGCACAACAAAATGCCCCTCAGATATATCCTGCACCGTTCCATATTTAGCCACAAACTGTTGCAAATGTTCTTTCGATATATCATTAGTAACGGTTAGAACACGGCCAATAACACCGGTTTGTGTGGTGGCGATAGAGCCGAACTGAAAATCTTTCAGCAAGTCTTTCCAAACTATACCGCAAGGTTCTTTAGCTATAACTCTAAACACACTAACATCATACATAATCATTGTCGGATTATCTTCAAAGTCAGCCACCAAAGTATTAACTTTATCGATTGTTTCAAGATTAGCTTCAAAGCTGATGGTATAATCACGCCAATTTGTAACCATATCAGTAATTCCAGCTCCGCGCAGCACGTCTAGAAAACCAAGTAATATTGTTCGAGAGCTTGGTGTATACATGGTAAAGCTACCACGTCTATTCAAAATGATAGAATTCATTTTTGCATCATAGCGATAAAATACATCAGCAGATTGCGTAATATGATCCAGCACTTCCTTAAAACTACCGTTTAGGTTCTCGCCATAAAGGGTAGGGTAAGGGGCATCTTTAGCCACCAACGTAATGCCTGCCTCTCTGGTTAACTTAAGTAATGCTTGGTCAGCTGTTAAGTTATCAAAAGAAAAATTTTTCACTTCAAAATCAGGTAAAGGGTCATTAACATCATTTCTTTCGAGTTTGAAAGAGACGTTATTGTGGGGCAAGATTTGCACCATCTCTTGTGTTTTCCAATTAACGTGGCAACGCAGGGGCGTCTCTAAATCCAAATCATAAGCGCGATGAATAGTACGCAACATATAGGGGTCTTGTTGTGGAAACACCATATAGTTTCCAGCGGATATATCTTCATCGGCATGGCTGGTAATAACGGTCTCATCGTCTTGAAAAGCATTACACGCGCCGATAACCGCGAAAGAAAATAAAATAAACAAATTTATTTTATGCTTTAAGAAGTTAAGCCTATTCATCATTTTCTTCTTTCTGGTTAATAAGTTTCTCTTGTTCAGCAACCAATTTCGCAACCACCTCATCAATACTCTGACCTGCGCCACGTGTTGGGTCATCTTCTTGGTTAATAAATCCGCTGAACGCATCTTTAGCAGCACTCAAGTCTGCATCTTTAGCCACATTCATTTCTTTAGTAGAATTTTTTTCACATTCTTCTTTATATAGGCTAAGGTTTTTCTCCAGAGCTTGCACGCCGCCCTTAATTTTTTTCTCCACATAGGGGTGGAGTTCTTTGTGGTTTAGTATATAGTCTCCGGTTTCGCAAAGTTCTTCTAACACATCGACGATATAGCCATAAAAAGGATAATCCTCAATAGCAATATTTCCTTTACGAATACAGCGTGCTGCGATTCTAGAAACGGTGCGGTCATAATAATCTCTAATCAATATATAATTATCAATATACCATAGAGACTCTTTTGTCAGTGCGATATCATCAGTTTCTGCCATAGGCCGCTCCCTCATTAAATTCATACTACCAAATTAAGCCAAACAAATTGTTTTGTAAACAATTTATTTACTGTTGTTCTCATTCTCTTGAGGCTCTACTGGGTTTCCATTTTCATCAACATATTCCCATTCCCAATCCTGGTCAGCGGGAACACTAGCCACATTACCATTTTCATCGACATACTCCCATTCCCAGTCTTGGTCATCACCATCTTCGCCGTTATCGCTGTTAGAATTAGAATTGTCATCGGTTGTGTCAAAATCTTTTGCATCATTTTGCTGCACTGTTTGAGTCTGATCATCATAGTTCTCAGCATAGGTTGTCTGGGTACTATCTTCTTGGTCAAACATATGGCGATCATCGTCATCGTAGTCATCAAGGGCTATAGGGTGATCCAATGAAGATAAATCGATGTGATTACCGGTCAATGCCTGGCGTATTTTATCCATCTCTGCGCTATAGCGATTTTGCGAACTACTTTCACGCACATCATTAAGCGGTTCATCTGGTTGTGAATAGATAGCATCATCATTAGCAATACTACTATCTTCAACATTATCCTGCTCTTGTTCTTCATATTCATCAATATCTTGGTCAATAAAGTCACTGAGCGAAAGGTCACTAGTACGAGCACCATGGTCACTGTCAGTATTTTTTTCGGTCTCATCAGGATAATTTTTAAATTGCTCAGGTTCCTCAATCAATTCATCAAGTGAAAATTCATCGTCATTCTCTTTCATAGTATTTTGCTGTGCTGGTGCAAGTGGGGTATCTCCATCGCCTTCCACAGCAGATCCTTGTTCGGGGAGAGCAAAGCTCAATCCATCATCAGTAACCAAATCATCTAGGGTATCAAAAGAGGTTTTATTTGCATCATCTGCAGCATCATGTTCTTCTACATCAACACCTTGCTCTGGGAGGGAAAAATTCAAATCGTCATCATCAAATCGAAAATCCTCATCAGCAAAGTCATTATTTTGCGATGCAGCTAGTGTTTCATTCTTATCATCTTGGCGGATTAAATCTTCTAAAGAGAGTAAATCCTCACCATCATCATCTGCTTCAAGGGGGGCTTGATTAAGGTTGATATTGCTAAAGTCATCATGATATTTATACGCATCATTATGAATAACCGCTTCAACTGGTGTTTCAGCTTCCTCTGTCACAAAATCATTTAAAACGTTTGCCTCACCAATCGGTGCTACAATTTTATTTTCGTCATCATCAGCACTTTTTGTCGTAGCAAAAGAGTTTATCGCATCATCAGCAACTTTCTTCTTTTTCTTTTT
>JAFVFB010000032.1 GCA_017475705.1 Alphaproteobacteria bacterium | reverse complement strand
ATTCTTTTAATGTTTCTACCGTTAAGCGTTGCAAATCAAAACGTTGGCAACGCGATAAAATTGTGACTGGAACCTTGCGAATTTCTGTGGTCGCAAAAATAAATTTGACATGTGCGGGTGGCTCTTCTAGCGTTTTCAGTAGTGCATTAAATGCCCCTTTTGACAGCATATGGACTTCGTCTATAATATATACTTTATATCGTGCATTGGTAGGCGCATAGCGCGCGCTGTCTAATAATTCACGGACATCATCTACCCCTGTGTGCGAGGCAGCATCCAACTCCAATACATCCATATGGCGACCGGCAGCAATTGCCTTGCAATTATCACATTCCCCACAAGGGTGAATAGTGGGGCCTCCTTTACCATCAGTGCCAGTGCAGTTTAATGCGCGAGCGATCAACCGCGCTGTCGTGGTTTTGCCAACGCCGCGTATACCTGTTAAAATATATGCATGATGTAATCGGTTGTTTTGTATGGCATTGGTTAAAGTACGAACCAACGCATCTTGTCCCAATAAATCTTCAAAATTTTGAGGACGATATTTGCGCGCTAAAACGACATATTGGTTCGCATTTTTATTTTCTTCTGCCATTGTTTCCATCTTTTGAGGCGAAGGGACACAGACCTTGCTTTAATTGTTACGGCTGCTTTCTTCCGAACCTGACCGAGTTGGCAACAAAACAACCCTGCGCCCTTCATATTAATCTTTTTTTATATTGCCCTTTTATCTCTAATTTGCAAGCTAAAAAATAAGAATTAACATTAATTATTATTCAACCAATTCAAAACTTCTGTGCTGCTTTTGCCATAAAATTTGGGTAATTGATCGTATGTTAAGTACCGAATATCAATGTCTTCCACAGCTGAATCGGCCAAGCGTTTATCTGCTGGCGAAACAACCTGCGGACCATCCCGTGTTACTTCTAGCATTTCTAAGCTATGGCGACTTTGCCCCGTCGGTAAAATTCTAAAAAAGCCATTCACGCCGATAAAACCACCCCGACTGGTTATGCCTGCTTTCAAATCATCTTTACTCTTATTCGATAAGACAGAAGCTAGCAGAACACTATCATAAGCAAAGGAATAAACCGGTTTGGGTTGCTCTCCGAATGTCTCATAATATTTATCAGAGAAATAGCTGTTACCATAACCTTTGGAGACCATTGGATATACTCCGTGATAAATTACTGTTTCCTTGGTTAAATTTGTGCTATCCCATGAAGCTGTACCAATAAATAAAACATTCGGGTACATTATATCATTATAAGCGAACATCGAAACTATCGATTTCAAGCGATTGCCACTCTCTGCAACTAAAACAGCATCAAAATCCCCTCCAGCTGAAATCTCTTTAACTAGCGTCGTAAAATCCATCGCATTCGGATTGTAAAAACCGACTTTTTTGAAAGACATACCGTGCGCCTTAGTGGCCATGAGGGCTGATTTAACAATGTTTAACCCTCCATTATTGTTTGGAACCATTAAAACTAGCTTATTACGCCCTTGAGATGCGGCATAGGCGATTGCACGCTCTATTTGTTCCCCGTTTAATAGACCTATGCTATATACGCCTTTTTGTAACACTTGCGGAGATGTGGTAAAGGAAACAACCGGAATATCTGCCGATAAAGCTGTGCGCGAAATGCTACTAACTTCTTCCCCCATCAAAGGACCTAAAATCAGCTCAGCCCCCTCATATATCGCTTTTTGTGCAGCCTCCGCAGCACCACTTTCTGTGCTTTTGGTATCATAAAACTTTAAAACCAGCTTATTGTTTTTTAAATCATCTAATGCCATAAACATCGCATTCTGCATGCCCTGACCGATGCTAGAAGCCTTACCACTCAGCGGCAAAAGGACCCCAACGTTAAGAGCATTTTCCACCCGCATTGAACGATTAATCGCGTCATAGTCTATGACGTCATATTGCTGTTTATCTGGAAGGGCTATGCGATTGTCTGTTAATCGATTGTTACAACCAAATAACCCTAGCACAAGAAAAAATAAGACAATCCGTTTTAACACTTGCATTTATTCCTAAAATATTAAACAATCGATTTGTTATTAAAACAAAAATCGTTTTTTGTAAAGAAAAGAGTTAATAAAATGTTAATTTCCGGCTTATATATCGTTGCAACTCCTATCGGAAATGTTAAAGATATATCTTCGCGCGCTGTTGAAATCTTATCAGAGGCAGATGTTATCGCCGCTGAAGATACGCGCGTTACCAAAAAATTATTTACACTCCTTGGCCTGCCATTAAATAAAAAATTTATTCCTTATGAAGACCATTCTGAACAAGAAAAATTTCAACAAATAATAGATATTATAAATGAGGGCAAGAGTGTTGCTCTCGTCAGCGATGCCGGTTCACCGCTTATTTCAGACCCCGGTTACAAGCTTGTGCGAGAATGTCGCAAGCAAAACATTTATGTTACAACTATTCCCGGTGCGTGTGCCGTTGTGTCTGCTTTGCAATTATCTGGGCTACCCACCAATCGTTTTATGTTCGCCGGTTTTATCCCCAATAAAGACAAGGCTCGAATCGATTTATTCACGGAACTTAAATCTATCAATACGACCTTAGTCTTATACGAAACAGCTCTTCGGATAGAAAAGAGTTTGTCGGCCCTCCTAAAGATTATGCCGGATAGAGAAATTGCCGTTGTGCGTGAAATTACCAAAATGTATGAAGAATGTATCAGCGGCAAAGTCGATGAAGTTTTGCTAAAAATTAAAGAAACCCCAATCAAAGGCGAAATCGTTTTAGTTATCGCGCCGCCAATAGAACAGTGTTCTAACGATATTGATGTTGAAGAGATGTTGATTGCGGAAATGAAAAATTGCTCACTTAAAGAAGCGGTTAAAAAGATTAGTGAAACCTATCATCTCAAGCGGAATGACGTTTATGAAAAAGCCCTTAAACTTAAAAATCAGTCCTTATAAATCCGGTTATTTAGCGGAATTTGTCTGCCGGATGTATATGCGTTTTCACGGCTATCGGGTTATTGCCAAAAACTACCATTGCGGCACCGGTAAAAAGACTCCCTGCGGCGAGCTTGATTTTGTTGCAGTTAAAGGAAGAACGATTGTTTTTTGTGAAGTCAAAAAAAGGCAAAATGACGCCGAATTTTTGCGAGCACTGAGTTACCGGCAACGTCAGCGCATCTTAAATGGCGGACAATATTTTCTGCGTGCGAATCCTCGTTATAAAAATTATTCCCCTCGCTTTGATGTCTTTTTCATCAAACTCCCTTTTTCCATCAGACACTTGAAAAATGCAATTTATTCTGATAGAATAGCGTAGTTTTATTAGTAATTAGGAAATTTGAAATGCCAGAACTATCTTATCATTGTTCTCCAAACGGAAATGTTGAAGTATTTGAGCCAACTCGCTCTAAAGGGAAATCTGTGGTCTTTTCCACTCCGTATAAAACTTTAGCTTATGTTTTCGGTATTAAAGATCATAATGACTATAAAATTTCTTTAGAGACTGGACCTTTGCGAATCATTGAAATGTGCCCGAATGCTTTAGAAAGATTTTATAAAAATCAGTCAGCATATCTTTATACTTTTAATGCAGCAGATTTTAATGGTCGTACTCCGTGGGATGGTGAAATCACATCTGATAAGCCGGTTAAACCATCTGGATGTGATTTTATACCTGATTTGCAAGCCGCAATTTTAGAAGAAGAAAAAGCAGGAAGATTAGAAATACTGCGTTTTCCGGAAAGAAATAAATATTTCAATAGGGATGAACATTTAGCGTCGCGTGAATACAATCAGCACATAACTATGTCTCGTTTAGTTTATTTTTTGGATTTAGGAAACTATGATTTTATAAGACAATTAGCCAAACACAAAGATAATAAATTGCTTTTTGAAGAATTTAGTAGAGAATGCGTCCTTTTTGCGAAAAGTTTATCGCAAAAAGATATCGTAACATATGATTCTAATATTATCCCTGATGCATTTAAGGAAAAATATCGTCTTAACAGCGATGATCATACTGTCGCTGAAATCATTTTCTCTCTTTTTTCTCTCAAAAATGAAAAAGAAAGGCTAAACTGCATTGGTGAAATCAAAGCTCTTTATAATAAGGAATTGACGGCAAAAATTATATTTAAGCTAAAAAAACTGCCTGACTTGTTGCGAACTAAGAAAGATGACAATTGTCCTATAGTATGTCCTAAAGAAAATAGCTTATAGCTCTTTTTGCATCTTAATTGCCGAAAATATCACTTTTTATCTGACATTTTCTCTCTGTCGCGCAGAATTTTTTGTAAGGCAAAAAATTCTCTTTACATCGCGCGACAGAACAGCCTTTCGGCTGAGTGCTTGCACTCTAATACATCACTTTGCTTAAATACAATCCGCAAGCCGGCGCTGTCGGTCCGGCAACAGCCCTATCCTTCGCCTCTAAAATCCGTTTCACGTCGCTAGGCGCAAATTTTCCATCGCCGACGCACTTCAATGTCCCCACCATATTCCTTACCTGATGATACAAAAACGAACGCGCCTCCACCACAAAATCTATCTCATCGCCCTTTTCAATAATCTCTAACTTATCCAGCGTCTTCATCGGCGATAATGCCTGACAGCCTGCCCCTCTAAACGAACTGAAATCATGATGTCCGAGCAAATACTTCGCACCCTCTTTCATCTTCTCAACATCAAGCGGATACCCTACACACCAAACTCTATCTTTTAACAACACCGTCGGGGCACGCCGATTTAAAATCCGATAAATATACCCTCTCCCCACCGCCTTAAACCGCGCATGGAAATCATCTGCGGCTTCTTCTACCTCAATCACCGCAACCGGCGCTTCAAGAATCCGCAATCTGGCATTAAAAGCTTCCCTTATATGAAATAAATCCATTTTTGTTTCTAAATCAAAGTGTGCCACCTGCCCTAACGCATGCACACCGGCATCAGTCCGCCCTGCCCCGAACACATCAACTTTTTGATGCGAAAATCCTTCAATCGCTTCTTCCAAATAAGATTGGACACTCGCCCCCTCGTCTTGTTTTTGCCAACCGAGAAGATGAGTGCCCTCATACTCTATCGTTATTTTATAGCGCATTTTCCTAAGCTGCTTTAACTGTGCTGGTTTCTGCCGGTTTGGCTATGGCACGTTCAAAACCTAAAGCATCTTGCACCTTCCAAATCACACGCAAGGCATTTAATGCATCTTCACCTGTAATTCTTGGTGTCGCTAATCCATTCACGCATGCCACAAAGTGCGACAACTCTGCTTGCAACGGCTGATTGGTCGGAATAAATAACTGCTCAACACTACCCTTCAAGCCGTAATTCATCCATTCTGGAATCTCTTCTTGGTTCACATACGGCATACGACCTTGCGAATGAACATTGATGCTCTGGTTGATAAAGTCCATGTCAATGTAGTTGGTATCGGTGGTTACGGTTAATGTCCGCACGCGAGCCTGTGTAATTCGGCTGGCGGTGATATTTGCGGTTGCTCCGTTTTCAAATTCCAAGAGGGCGGTAATGTAGTTCTTTCCGCTTATATTATCAGGGGTTTTAACCGCAGCGGCTTGAACATTCACCACCGGAGATTTTACTAAAGATTGAATAACTTCCACATCATGAATCATCAGATCCATCGCTACATCAACATCGGTAATACGACCAGATGCGGCGGACATGCGCTGTGCGGTTAAAGAGCGAATCTTTGTTGTATCAGATAAAATCTTGCTCATTTGTTCTACCGCCGGATTAAAGCGCTCAATATGCCCGACCAACAAGGTCACATTATTTTGCTTGGCGGCATTAATTAGACGATAGCATTCTTCTTCTGTCGTTGCTAAAGGCTTTTCAATCATACAGTGAATACCTTTATTTAAGAAAAATTCACCCACTTCACAGTGTGCGACAGATGTTGTTACTACGCTAACGGCATCAACTTTGTGCGCTACTTCTTCCAACGAGGAGAAAGCCTTAATATTAAACATTTCAGCTGCTTTTTGCGCAGATTCTTGAAAAACATCATATACACCAACGAGTTCGACCCCAGGTAATGATTTATAAGTTCTTAAATGGTTTTTACCCATCATTCCAGCACCGATGACGGCAACTTTAAGCAATTTTGACATATCAAACCCCTTTAAATGTGTCATTTGGATGTTATATAACACTTATTTTTTATAAAGTCTTCTAACAAGATGTTTCATTTTGTTACAATTTTAAGTTCTTGACTTTTGTTTAGTCTATGATAGTGTTTGGCTCTTATTGTTATCATTATGTTTCACTTAAAAAATTTTTTTTATGGTATTAATTTATGTGCTATTGGGCATTGGCGCGTTTGCTTTAACTGCCTTTTTAGTTGAAAATCTGATGCTAAAAAAACATCAGAAACAGTATGCTAAGCTTTCTGACGATGACCTGTTGTTGTTGGCAATGGAACTTGACGAGGACATCATAGGAAAAGGTTGGGCTTGGAACAAGTGTATTCTCTACCAAGCAGCAGAGGCTGAAATTAAGAAACGTGGGCTGAAAAAGCTCTGAGAGCAATAAAAGCTCTGCCTTATGGTAGAGCTTTTATTTTTTTGTAGCTGGCTTAATAACTTCTACTAATCAATTTCGGCTAATCTTTGTGCTTGGTCTTCAGTGATAAGTGCATCTATAATTTCCCCTAAAGCTTCGCCGGAAACAACTTCTTCAAGCTTATATAAAGTCAAATTAATTCTATGGTCGGTCACGCGACCTTGCGGATAGTTATAAGTGCGAATCCGTTCGCTTCTATCGCCGGAGCCAACTTGCAATTTACGTTTTTCCGAATAAGTTGCATCAATATTGGCTTTTTGCGTATCATAAAGCTTTGCACGCAAGTGATTCATCGCCTTTTCTTTATTCTTAAATTGCGAGCGGTCATCTTGGCATTGCACGACAATACCGGTCGGAATGTGGGTAATACGAACTGCTGATTCCGTTCGATTAACGTGTTGTCCACCAGCACCTGATGCTCTGTAAACATCAATCTTTAAATCTGCCGGATTAATATACATATCGACCTCTTCAATTTCCGGCAAAACAGCCACTGTCGCGGCAGAAGTATGAACCCTGCCCTGTGATTCAGTTACCGGAACACGTTGTACGCGGTGCGCCCCGCTTTCAAATTTCAATTTTGCAAACACATCTTTACCGGTAATTTTGGCTGACGCTTCTTTATACCCCCCAATGCCGTTTTCATTGGCATCTAAAATCTCAAATTTCCAGCCTTGCTTTTGGGAATAGCGTTGGTACATTTCAAACAACACCGCCGCGAACAAGGCCGCCTCATCACCACCGGTTCCGGCGCGCACTTCCAAAATAGCATTTTTCTCGTCATCTTCTTCTTTGGGCAAAAGCAAAACTTTAATTTCTTTTTCCAATACCGGCAGTTTTTCCTTTAGGTCATAATATTCCATTTCTGCCAGATCTCGCATTTCTTTATCAAGTGTTGCATCTGCCATCATTTCTTCAGCATCTTTAAATGCCTGCATTTGCTTATTATAATTGTTTATAGCGGCCACCACCGGCTCTAACACGGCAATTTCTTTGTTGAGTTTCACTAACTCATCGGTTGAAGTTTCAGGAGAGCCTAATAGTGCCTGCACCTCTTCAAAGCGTGTTACCACACCGGCCAATTTTTCATCAAAATTCATCATTATTCCTTTAATGCATTAATTTGCTTGTTTTTCTAACAGGGCTCTTTAAAAAATGCAAGTCCAAATTATTCTCGCTATCGTTTTTAATTTTCGCGAATCCGTTCTCTACCTACAACGAATCGAGAGGTATGTTTGATTTACGCTTCTTAACTAAGATGTTCTTTTCTTGGCCATTAATATATATCTTAATGTTTTGCGGACGCCCCACGGAAATAAACATATTTTTGCTGTAGCTAACTGTTTTGTTTTGGCCGTTGTGAAAAACCCCTTGCATGTATACTTTGTTTTTGTCTTTAAGCTCAAGCCAAGTATCCCCACTAAAAGATAGGTATATGCCCTGCTGAGGGATAGCCGAGGCCTGATCTTCTGTGGTTGTATTTTCTTCTGCATCCGGAGTTAATGAAGGCTCTGTCTTAGTTTCTTCTGTGGGCAAAACGGTATCTGGCTTAGCAGGTTGCTCGGTACTATCAATTGTGTTTTCCTCTTCTTCTGCAAGCGCATCTTCATTCAGAAGGGTTTCTTCTTGATCCGAATCGACCATTTTCTCGGCTGAAGTTTTGGCGGTATAAAGACTCCATGCGCTATATACAATCGCTAAAGCCAATAGACCTATGATAATGTGCCACTTGTTGCTCTTATTGGCTTCTGGCTCAGAAACAAGGTCTTCTTCGGCATCTTCTTCGGTTTGGAATGCGGCTTTGTATAATTTAACAGCACGATCCGGACTAAGTCCAAGATATTGTGCATAAGTCCGAACATAGCCTATACCATAAGGAACTGGCGGTAAAGTCTCATAATCACTTTCTTCTAGCGCCGTGAGGTAAATTTTGCGAATGCAAAGTTCACTAGAAATATCTTCCAGACTCTTTTTGCTTTTTAGACGACCACTCTTTAGTATTGTACCAATGTCTTCAACATCTATCTCTGTTTCTTCTGTATTTTCCATAGCTCTCGTTCCTTCCGTAAAATTTCTGTAATGCATTAAAACATAATTTTTAATAGATTTCAACACCGTGATCTAAAGCATACGCTTTTAATTGCGGACGTAAAGTCTTCCTTGATGATGATAATATGTTATTCAAATAATCCTCTATCCCTTCAGCGGATAATGACCGCATCATTGCTTTTACTTTGCCATATGCCGCTCCGGATACTGACAAATTGCGATAACCTAAACCTATCAACGCCATAGCATCCAGTGGATTACTCGCCATCTCCCCGCAAACAGAGCACATCACATTGGCTGCTTTGGCTTCTTTTATTATCTTTTTCAACATGTTTAAGAATGGTGCAGATAAAACATCATACCGACCGTTTAAACGTGTGTTGCCTCGGTCACAAGCAAAGAAAAATTGATATAAATCATTGGTACCAATAGAAATAAAATCACAATAGCGCAATATCTCTCGCAACTCGAATACCACGGAGGGGACTTCTATCATCATCCCTAGATGAACTTTTTGCGGGAGAGGCCTTCCTTCCCTTTCTTCTCGTTCATAGGCATACATGAATGTTTCTCGAGCTTCCATAAACTCATCTAAATTAGATATCATCGGAAACATAACATATAATTCACAGCCTGCCGCTGCCCGTATAAACGCACGCATCTGCTTGCGCAATATGGCTCGACGATCCAATGTGATGCGGATGGAACGCCAACCTATGGCCGGATTTTCTTCTTTTATGCTATTCCAATATGGTAATAGCTTATCTGAACCCACATCTAAACTCCTAAAAATCACTTTTTTGCCTTGAGCGGCATCAAGCAACCGCCTGTAACTTTCTACCTGCTTATTGACTTCCGGCATCTTATCTGATGACATAAACAGCAACTCGGTGCGATATAGGCCAACACCATCACAATTGGTGCTCTTGATATATTCTAAGTCAAAATCCATACCAATGTTGATGCATAAATTGACTTTTTGACCATCTTTGGTTTGGTTTTTAAGGTGTTTGAGTTTTTGTATGCGCTGTAATTCGTTTTGTTTTTCGGCTATCTTAGCTGAGAATTTTTGCACAATTTCTGCCGGAGGATTAATATATACTGCACCAGTGGTGCCATCTACAGCCATTGTGACGCCCTCTTTTATTTCTTTATATAACCCCTCTATCTTAGCAATTACCGGCACATTTAACGCTTTTGCAACAATGGCAACGTGCATTGTCGGAGTGCATTCTTCTATGAGCAAAGCACGGATTTTCGTGTAATCGTAATCCATTAAATCTGCAGGACCCATCGCATTTGCAACTATGACAATGTCTTGGTATTCTATGGCAGCATTATTGCTATCTTCACCACTTAAATATAAACGCAGGCGATCTGCAATATCTCGCAAATCATGCAATCGCTCTTTTAAATATGTGTCCGAGGCACCAGAAAGGCGATTCCACATCTCAGCATAAGCTTGCTCAACCGCTGCCTCTGCCGTTAGACCCAAGTTGATATGATTGATAATGCGCTTATACCACCCCTTGTCATTAGCTATCATCCGGTAAGCATCTAAGATTTCTACATGTTCGCCAGTTTGCATGCCTTTTTGCTGAAACTTAGCATCTAAATCATCATTCATCTTTTGGCGAGCTATTTCTAGATTTTTTAGTTCTTGGTCTTTGTCTTTGGCAAAAACTTCTGTTACAGCCTTACTGCGACGATGAACCACAACATTGCCTATGCCATAACCGCTATTTATGATGACACCTTGTAAGCGATCTTTGGCTAATATACCACGACTTTTGATTTCTTTTTTGATATATTGCTGCATTTCCTCTGACGAGGCTAGCTCACTTAGAAACAAACAAATTGTTTCCAAACCATCTATTTCTAATTCATCATACTCATGTGAATGGGAAAAATTTAACTGCAGCACGCCTATCGGCTTGTTCCACCGCTTTAGAGGGAGGGCTATTTTGTATGCATCTTTTGTACGGACAAATGAGGTGCGATTATCTAAGCCGGCCTTACCAACAACACCTTCGCCCATGCGTACTGATTTGGGCAAAGCACTGTTTGAGGTCTGCGCTATGCATTCTAAGGACATTTCATCAGCTTTAATAAAAAGATAGGCTGAAACAGCATCAACTTCTTCTGTGATTATTTTGATTATTGAATTGAGTTTATCTATTGCCTTACTTTGCTCTGGTTCATTATGTATTCGTTTGATTATAGTTAGAGCAAAGTTTTTGTTTGTTTCGGACATTATTTTCCCCCGTGATAATTCCTACTTGTATTTTTTTGTTATACCGCCTATTATTCTTTTATTCCAGTTTAATTTTTTTTTAAAGGATAAAATATCATGACTACAAAATATGTAAAAGGCGATCACGACACTCGGCCTTGGGGAACATGGGAAGTGCTGGAGGCCGGAGAACATTTTTGTGTAAAAAAAATTGTGGTTAACCCTCAGGCTATTCTTTCTTTGCAACTGCATCATTTCCGTGCAGAACACTGGATTATTGTGGAAGGCGAAGCCATGGTGGTTTTGGGTGATGATACGCTGTTTCGTCATGCAAACGACTCCGTCTATATCCCTGTCAACACAAAACATAGGATTAGGAACAACTCTCTGGATAAACCTTTGGTATTTGTGGAAGTCCAGACCGGCGAAAACCTTGACGAGAACGATATTGTCCGCTTTGAAGATAATTATGGCAGATTAAAATAATTCGCTAATTGTTGAAAAAACACAGATTCATTTTTACAGATTTCTAAAAGTTAATTATTGGTTAATAAGAACTTGTGTGGGAGAAATCTGAGAATGTATTGTGGTATGCAATATGAGGAATGTTGTGACAGCGATGTTACCGTTTCGGCTTATTTGCAGCTTTCTGATGAAGCAGTAAAAGATGGTAGCCGGTGTTGGGATTATTCTTTTCGCTTTGAAAATAATTCTAATGATAATGTCATTTTGCTCAGCAAAAGGCTTTCTGTGGTTGATGCTTATGGCAAAACAACATCTGTCGATTATATCGGCTTTAAGGGGCAGGAACCCCAGCTTGTTCCCGGTGATGACTTTGAGGATGATGGCTATGTTACAGCAAAGTCTAACGCTGTGCTAAAAGGAATCTGCCGCATTATGGTGGGTAATAAAATTAAAGATATTGAGTTGCCGGCCTTTAGCTTGATTGCAAATGATAATTTGCTTAATTAAAAAATACCGCTTTTTGCAGCGGTATTTTTTAATGTTAGATGATTTAGTTGTTATACTCTTTTATAGAATAGTTATTTTTTACATACATATTCAAATATTCATTGATGTTTTGTTCCATCCGAACATTAAACTCATCAAATAGCTTTTTAACCATATCATTCCAATAACGCTCTTTCTCTGCTATATTGGTATCTGCCGGTATGCGCAACTCACGCCAGGCATCTATTGTGGTTTGAGCAGCGGATAAATTCGACTTGTCTGTTATTTTTAATACAACAGATAAATTGGCTCGATATTTCAGACGATCTTTTTGCAACAGTTCTTCTGAAGTTTCTATTTCTTCTGTTACTGAAGCGTCTTTGATGATATATTCGGCTATTTTGTTTGAACCAAAGCCATCTGCTTTTAGACGATCTTCAGCCCAAATTTTTGCAGTTTTTTCAATCGAGACCGGAAACAAATGTTCTACATTCGGACGCGTAAACGACGGTACAAATTCTGATTTAATATCCACCTTTTCTACATTTAGTTCTATCGGTGCTTTGGTCTGAAAACGTGGTTCACTGTACCTTAGCGGCACAGCATCAATATCGGTGGTTGACGAGCAAGCCCATAATACAAGACTTGCACATACGGTTATGATATTTTTGAATTTTTGCATCAGGTATATCCCTTTCTATAGTTCATCGCATTGATTTTTGCTTTGATTTTAATTTATAAAACAATGCTTAACAGTTGTTTAATTTTAGTTTAGTTTTTGCAGTATTTCTGGTATCGTAAATTTATATATTTCAGAACAAAAGCCACATTTTGCCGTTATCTGAGCATCATCGTCCAACATTGACGACAACTCTTCTTCTGAAAAGCCCCGCAGTGTTTTTAATAGCTTCTCCCGGCTACAACGACATTGAAACTCATAGTGGTTCTGTTTGGTTATCACTAAATTATTGGCATGGTATAGACGATATAAGATATCTGTTAAGCTTAAATTCTTATCAAATAATTCTTCTGCTGTAAGTGAATTTAGCAATATTTCTGCTTCATTTTTTAGCTCTGGTATATCTTCTAATTTAATGTCTTTACCGCCGACATCTGGTATGCGTTGCAGCAAAATTCCGCCGGCACGCCAAGCTCCCTCGGCATCTTGCGGAATATCTATAAATAAGCGTAACATTGTTTCTATCTGCTCGGACTGTTTGAAGTAACGCAGAGCACATTCTGTCAGTGTTTTACCTTGCAATTCTACGATGCCTTGGTGGTAGTTATTTTTACCATCATCTATTGTGAAGGCGAGAGTGCCGTTACCTAATAGATGGGGTGTAGCTTCTATTTCTCCCTCATTCTTGCGCAGGGCAAAGGCCTTTTTTAAATGAGCAGCATCATAGTTTGCGCAGGCTCTTACCTTGCCAGAAGATGTTACATCAACAACTAATGTTGATATGGGGCCATTGCCTTGCAATTGTAGGGTAAATAAGCCTTCAAACTTGAGCGCGTTTGCCAATAGAATTGCAAGAGATGTGGTCTCGGCTAATGCTGCAGAAACATTTTTGACATAACTGTGTTTGCAAATGATGGTCTTTAATATATCTTCTAACCGGACAATGCGACCCACAAATAAACCATTATCAATTAAAAAAGATGTACATTCATCAAAATTTTCGTTAGCCAATTTCTTATTCCTTCTTTATAGTGTATGTTAGTTTTGTGTGAAGTTAATGTATTTAAAGGTAATTTTCAAGTGTTTACAGAAAAAAGTAAAAAATCCTCGCCTAAAGTGCCTACTAAAGCCAGACTCCGCAATATTGCTCTGTATTATTTGGAGAGATTTGAAAGCTCTGCAGATAATTTGCGCAGTGTATTGCGGCGGAGAATCGATAAATATGTTTTTGTAAATAAAGATTATGACCCTACACAAGCTTATATGTGGGCAGATGAAGTGGTGGAAGAGTGTATGCAGCAAAACTTTGTTAACGATGAAAGATTTGCTCAACTCAAAATTAGCAGTTACCTTCTTTCCGGCAAGCCTCGGCGCTATGTGGAACAAAAATTAAGGCAAAAAGGAATTGATGAAAAAATAGTCGCGGACTACTTTAACCATCATGAGTATTCTGAATTGGATACTGCTTTGAATTTTGCTAGAAAAAAAAGAATCGGACGGTTTAGAGAAGATGAAGAAAAGCGCCTTGCTAGCCGCCAAAAAGATTTAGCGACACTGGTGCGCGCTGGATTTGACTATGATGTTGCAAAGGAAGTATTAGAGAACGAAAACTAGATCTCTACATCAGCCATTTTAATAATTTTATTATTCCCATTTTGGCAACGCTGTTGTGCGCTGAAACGTTTGTTCTGTTGTGTATTTCTGTTTTGTTTTGATGATAAAACTCATAAGCTTTGAACAACATTTCTTCGTTATTGAGCGTGGGATGAAAGCCTAGTTGCTCTTTTATTTTTTGTGTATTAAACACAAAATTTGAAGCAATCATTTTATATTGATACGGTCCTAACGGCGATAGACCTAACCAAAAGCATATTCTCATCGCGACTAACATCGGGAATTTTGGAAAATGCAACAGACGAGACTTGGAGCCAGACTTTCTGATGACGTAAGTATAAACTTCATTAAACGTTTTGACGTTATCTGAACCGATGTTGTAAATCTCGGTCTTTTTTATTGCCAGAGCCAGTTCACAAGCGCGTGCTAAATCTTTGGCATAGATAAACTGATAACGATTATTACCATCGCCTACTATCGGCAATTTACGATTTTCATCTATAAATTCAAATAGAATACCTAGTAACCCTAAACGTCCTTCATCTATTATAGTTGGCGAACGAAAAATAATGCTATCTATCTTGCTTTGATATGAATAGAGAATTTGTTCTGCCTTTTGTTTTGATTTACCATAAATTTCTATAGGAGCTGGGGGCTCTTGCTCGGTGACGGGTTTATCAAAATTTTTTGCCCATAGACAATTACTGGAAATGAAGATAATTTTTTTGATGCTGTTTTTGACGGCATATTTACATATATTTTCTGTTCCATCAACATTGGCATGCCACAGTTTATTTAAATCCTGTTTAACATGCGCCAGTAGCGCAGCACAATGAAAAATTGCATCAAATTTATGTGCAGAAAAAATTTTTTTCATCAGCCTATTATCATTAATATCACCGCGATAGGCTTTAAAATTTTGATGCTTAAAAGAATCCGGCTTTATATCTATGCTAACACACTGTGCCCCTTGATCCAGCAGGTACTGCTTTAAGATTGTGCCAAAAAATCCGGCACCGCCGGTAATTAAATAACATGCCATCAGTGTTCTCCCTGTTGTTAATTTAGCAGGAAAGTTGTAAATTATTTGCTAACATGTTTAGCCAGATAGGTAGGTTTTTATTGCAACATCCTGCTCAAATAGATAAAGCAAGATTTTTAAGGCTTGGCCACGTTGGCTTTCTAATTTAGGGTCGGTCTTTAAGATTTGTTGGACGTCATCTCTGGCTTTCATCAGCAGGTCTGTGTGATAGGCCATATCTGCCAGCTTAAATTGGGTAAAGCCAGATTGGCGAGTGCCTAAAATTTCTCCACCGCCTCGCAACTCTAAATCCTTCTCAGCAATATAGAAGCCATCTTCTGTTTGTTTCATGATAGACATGCGCTCTCTGGCTACTGCACTAACCGGATAGCTATATAAAAGTATGCAAGTGCCAGATTCATTGCCGCGTTTTATCCGCCCACGCAGCTGATGTAGCTGGGCTAAACCAAAACGCTCTGCATGTTCTATTATCATAATAGTTGCCTCTGGCACATTGACGCCAACCTCGATGACGGTGGTGGCCACTAGTAATGTTTTTTTCCCTTGCTTAAAGTCGTCCATGATGGCGTCTTTTTCGTTTTCTTTCATTTTACCATGAATTAGACCAACCTGGGGACCAAAATACTGTTGCAAAACTTCATACCGCTCAGTTGCCGCTGCCAAATCTGATTTTTCTGATTCTTCTACAAGCGGACAGACCCAATATGCTCTTGTACCTTGCGCTAACTTGCGACTTAAGGCAGATAGGACATCTGGCAGTTTATTGACATTCATTACCACTGTTTGTGTGGGTTTGCGGCCTTTAGGTAACTCTCCAATTTTTGAATAGTCCATATCTCCATATGCCGTGAGTAATAAACTGCGGGGAATCGGCGTTGCGGTCATGACCAAAACATCACACGAAGCCCCTTTGGCAGAAAGAGATAAACGTTGATTAACCCCAAAACGGTGCTGTTCATCTATCACTACATACCCTAAGTCTTTGAATGTCAGTGCCTCTGTGAACAAGGCGTGTGTGCCGATAATAATATGAGTTTCACCGCTTGCAATACGGGCGTAAGCCTCCCGTTTCTCTTTTGCTCTTAATTTTCCGGTCAACAAATCCACTGTTATCCCTGTATTTTGGCAGAGAGTCGAAATGGTTTCATAATGCTGTTTAGCCAGAATTTCTGTTGGCGCCATGAGAGCTGCCTGAGAACCACATTCTATCACCGAAAGCATGCTTAATAAAGAAACGACGGTTTTACCAGAGCCGACATCCCCTTGTAATAAACGTAACATCTTGCATGGCTGAGATAGATCTTGTTGAATATCTTTTAAAGCTTGTTGTTGAGCTGCTGTTAAAGTAAATGGAAGGGCTGATATAACCTGCTGATATAAATGTCCATCACCAGTGAATGAACGACCTAGCTGTTGCTTTGCCTTTTGGCGAATTAAGGCTAGTGCTAGCTGGTTTGACAATATTTCATCATAGGCTAGGCGACGGCGTGCTGCTGTGTTTGGCATTAAATCTTCTATACGATGGGGAGAATGTGCCCGTTGTATGGCCTGTTTGAAGCTGATGTATTCGGTATCGCCTAAAGAGGTTGCAGATAGCCACTCCGGTAAATCTGGTAAAAAGTGCAACGACTCTGTTATAAGCCTGCGCAGCATTTTGTTGTTTATACCGGCTGTGAGCGGGTAGACAGCCTCTTGAGTGGCCAATTTAGAAAAATCTTCAGGAGAGACGACATAGTCTGGATGACTCATCTGCCACATACCATTGAAATATTCCAGCTTACCACTAATGGCGCGGCGAGAACCTAATGGATAGTTTTTTGCCAAAGAATCTGCGTATACCTTGAAAAATATCAATACTAATTCTGATGAGCCATCTGTGCAATATATTCGATAAGGCTGTTTGCGGCTCTGCGGCTTTTGGTGTTCGGTAATGGTGACTATTCCTGTCCAGATTTTGCCGTCTTGCGCATCTCTTAATGGCGGAGAATATGAACGATCTATTAAATTAGTGGGGAAATGAAACAATATATCAATGATTTTTTCTCCACATAAACTTTTAATGAGCTTGGCATATTTACTGCCAATACCTTTTAAATTTTCTATCGGTGTAAATAGCGGATATAAAATACTCGGTCGCATATTAAGCTCTTTACAAATTTTTGGTTTGGGTTATTTATTATGTAGCTATAATAAAAGAATTGCTTAAAATGTCTATTGATTTTGATAATTACAATACAAAAACCGTCAGTAATGTCGTTAAAGACGCTGAAGCTTTTGCCCTGAAAGATTTGTTTGATAAAACGAATCAATCCTTGCTATGTATTTTGAGCGATGGCTTAAGCCTGCGACAAGCCTATGAAACTTTGAAAATTATAGCACCAGCAATAGATGTTTTAGTTCTGCCGGCATGGGATACTGTTCCTTATGATAGAGTATCGCCTAATGCCAATATTCTATCTCAACGAATCGATTGCCTCGCCAAACTTGCTTTTGAACCGCAGAAAAAACGACTGATACTAACTAGTGTGGGCGCAGTTATCCAGAAATTGCCTCCAAGAAAGGTGTTCTTAAATACGCGAAAAGCACTTAAAGTTGGTGATAAACTCAATTTTGATGCATTTCTGCATTATGTAGCTCTAAACGGCTATACACGTGTAGAACAAGTAATGGAAAATGGAGAGTATGCGGTACGCGGCGATATAATTGATATATTCCCCAGTGGCACAGAACAACCATTAAGAATCGACCTATTTGATGATGAAATTGAACGAATCCGCTTGTTTGAAGTGGAAACACAAAGGAGCACTTCGGAACTGCAATATTATAGTTTTGAAAGCGCAAACGAAGTTATCTTGGACCAAAATACAATCAAAACTTTTCGCTCTAAATATCGGGAGGAATTTGGTGCAGATGGCTTGAAAGATGAACTCTACGAAAGTATTTCTAACGGAAAAAAATATTTAGGTATGGAAAATTGGTTACCGCTATTTTATGCGGAGGCTTTACCTACTTTATTTGATTATCTGCCTATGGCTGATGTGGTACTAGGAATCGATACAGAAAATGCATTAAAAGCCAAAGAAGAAACTATATACGACCACTATCAAGCGCGTGTAGATGCCCTGAAGATTAAAGATATTAGCGAAGTGGATCGGTACCACCCTGTGAAACCAGATATGATGTTTTTAGATGAAAAACAGTTTTATGAAATTATTCATAGACATCGCTATTGCAAATTTTCTAACCGAACACTGCCACAGGCAGACGATGTTATCAACTTTGAAACCATACCGCAAAAAATATTTGCATCTCTTAAAAATGTAAATGGAGCAACGGTTTATGCCGAGCTGGATCTGGCTTTTAAGGAAAATGCAAAAAAGAAAAAAATTATATGCTGCTATAGCGAGGGTTCTTTGAATAGAATGCAAGGAACACTTGCCGATAACCATATTAATGCAACAATCGTGCATGACTGGAAACAAGCAGAACAAGAAGCACAACAAGGAAAAATTGCCTTATTGCTTCTTGAAATACAACATGGCTTTATTTCTAATGACTATTTTATTGTATCTGAGCAGGACATTTGGGGTGAGCGCAAAAATTTGCGCCAGCATAAAAAAATTTCTGCAGAAAACTTAATTTCAGATATATCATCTCTGAATATTGGTGAATATGTTGTCCATATTGAGCATGGTATCGGGCGCTTTGAAGGACTCGAAAACATTGTTACTGATGGGGCTGCTCATGATTGTTTGAAACTCATTTACGCAAATAACGATAAGCTCTATGTACCTGTTGAAAATATCGATGTTATCAGCCGCTATGGTGCAGAAGACAGCCACGTAACACTTGATACTCTGGGCGGCTCAGCATGGGAAGCGAAAAAATCCAGAGTTAAAGAAAAAATTAAAGATATTGCAGAAAAACTGATTAAAATTGCGGCTCAGAGGCAAACGAAAAAAGCTGAAATTTTTGTGCCTGAACGCGGTAGCTATGACGAATTTTGTAATCGTTTCTTATATACCGAGACAGATGACCAACTTAATGCCGTGCAAGATGTCCTTAAAGATTTATCACTCGGTATTCCGATGGATAGACTGGTTTGTGGCGATGTAGGGTTCGGAAAAACAGAAGTTGCTTTGCGGGCCGCCTTTACAGTGGCCAGCGGAGGAGCACAGGTTGCCGTTATTGTGCCGACGACACTGCTCGCACGACAGCATTATCTCAATTTTAAAGAAAGGTTGGCCGGATTTCCTATTAAAGTTAAAATGCTCTCTAGGCTGGTCTCTACAAAAGAAGCGAAACAAATTAAACAAGAACTAAAAGATGGTGGATTGGAAATCGTTATTGGAACACATGCTTTGCTTGCGAAAGATGTCGAGTTTTGTAATCTGGGATTGCTGATTGTTGATGAAGAACAGCATTTTGGAGTGGCTCATAAAGAGAAAATTAAGCAACTTAAAGCAAATGTTCATATTCTTACACTGAGTGCCACGCCCATTCCCCGTACATTGCAACTTTCGTTGACAGGGGTTAAACAATTGAGTATTATCGCCACACCACCTGTTGACAGGCTGGCGGCCAGAACTTTTGTCATGCCCTTTGATAAAGTAATGATTAAAGAGGCTATCTACCGGGAAAAATATCGCGGAGGACAAATCTTTTTCGTATGTCCAAGAGTATCAGATATTTTACAGATTGAACCGAAGTTACGTGAGTTGGTCCCTGATGTTAAGATTGCTGTAGCCCATGGGCAAATGGCCGCGTCACAACTTGAAGATGTTATGTGCGATTTTGCAGATGGAAAGGCTGATATTTTGCTTTCTACCACCATTATCGAATCTGGTATTGACTTGCCCAATGTTAACACTATGATTATCTATCGGGCAGATATGTTTGGGCTGGCTCAGCTTTACCAATTACGTGGAAGAATTGGACGTTCAAAACTGCGCGGATATTGCTATTTTACGGTTCCTCACCAGAAAGTTTTAACACCTATTGCCGAAAAACGGCTTAATATTTTGCAAGCCCTAAACCAACTTGGCGCAGGTTTTTCTTTGGCTAACCATGATTTGGATATTAGAGGTGCAGGAAATATTTTAGGCATTGAACAATCTGGACATATTAAAGATGTTGGTATTGCACTTTATCACCATCTTCTAGAAGAAGAGATCAACCGCTTAAAAGCTGGTATTGATGATAATGTAAAACAAAAGACAGATTGGAGTGTTCAAATTACTACCGGCGTACCGATTATTATTCCAGAAAAATATGTGGCAGATTTGGGCGTACGCTTGGGGCTTTATAAAAGAATTGGCGATCTCAAAACAACACTCGAAATCAGTGATATGCGCGAAGAACTCATCGACCGATTTGGTGAAATTCCAATGGAGGTGGAAAACCTTTTAAGAACTGTGGAAATCAAACAATTATGCCAATTAACAAATATCGAAAGAATTGATGCCGGTGCGCGTGGTTTTTTGATTATGTTTCACGGTAATGTTTTTAAAAATGTCGATAAGCTGATGGAGTTTGTAGCAAGCCAACTCGGGCGGATTAGAATCCGTCCAGATCAAAAATTGTTTATAGAAATGGATTTGAGCGATTACCAAGCAAGGCTAACTACTATAAAAAAATATGTTGAAAAGCTCTATGAACTTTCTATTTAGGACATTTTTTCTAATAGTTTTTTATATGCTGCGGTCAAACGTTTGAATTTTTCTTCAGCTTCTTTATCCTCTGGATGCAGATCCGGATGATAGGCCTTGGCTAATTTTTTGTATTGTTTTTTTAATTTAGCAATGCTGACGTCTTCACTATTTAGCTCTAGATATTGCAACTCTTTTTTATCTGACTTCGTAAAATAAATGCTATCTGTTACTTTATCATAACCTGAAAAACCATGCAAGAAATCCAACTCTTCTTCTAAATCACAACCGAATTTGTATTTAATTTTTGAATGGAATCCGCGAAAACGTGTCCTCTGGCGAAAAGTCTCTTGCTCGGTTTCTGTGCTCTCATCAATATAATAATTCCATTGTGCGTTATATTCTTGAACATGCTCCAAACAAAACCAATAGTAACTTTTAAGGGTTTTATCTTTAGGAGCCTTAAACTCCCCTTTTTTATGACAGCCTGGATGGTCGCACAAATGCTCAACGCCCTCATTTTGCGGGGCAAAGTACTTCCTTGTTCTTTTAGTTTTGCTTGTTTTTATCACAAAAGTTTCCCTTTTTAAGTTACAATCTTAATGATTATATCCTGAATTTGTGCTTTGGTCAAATAATAAATTAAGATTATTATGTCGCTTGTTTTATGAATTGTATAAGGAAATTTTTGTACCCCAAAAAAATAAAAGTGTATAACGCTTAAATTATTATCGCCTCATGTTTTTTTATTGCTATGGTTATAGCATGGATTTGAGGAGAGTATATGCCTGAATTACCTGAAGTTGAGACAATCAAAGAAGCAATGCGATGTGCTATCGAAGGTGCGCGTGTTATTTCAGTCGTTGTTTTTCAACGACGTCTGAGAACTACTATCCCTGATGAATTTGAAAATATTGTCTGCGGCGCAAAGATTTTGCGAATTTATCGCGTTGCTAAATATGCTATTATGCAACTTGATAATGGCTATAGCGTTATTTGGCACTTCGGTATGAGCGGAAAAATTAAATTTTATCCGGAAACGAATCCGAAATGCGAAAAGCATGACCATGTTGTACTTAAAACATCAAAAGGAACACTCGTCTATCATGACCCACGACGTTTTGGTTTAGTTACTGTCTCCCGTTCTGAAGAATTAGAAGAATCTGCTTTATTTAATCATTTAGGAATCGATCCCTTTAGCCCAAAGCTGACCGTAGAATATTTAGCTCGGCTGCTGCGAAATAAGAAAACCCCTATCAAACAGGCTTTGCTCGACCAGTCTATTGTCTGCGGAATCGGAAACATCTATGCTTCCGAAGCTCTCTATAAATCCGGCATATCCCCGTTAAGAAATAGTTCATCTCTTAAAAAAACAGAAATAAATAGACTAATCATAGCTATTCGGGGTGTGTTACAAGATGCTATTCAAGCTGGCGGTTCTACTTTGCATGACTATCGTAAACCAGATGGCTCAACCGGATATTTCCAACTGCAACATGCCGTATATGGTAGAGATGGACAGTGTTGCCCTAATTGTGTATGCGGCAAAAATAATATTACTAAAATATTCCAGGCAGGCCGTTCAACCTACTATTGCCCTCACCGACAAAAATAAATGGAGATTAAAATATGAGACGACTCTTTGCTTTATCCCTCCTTTGCTGCTGGATCAGCCTGATGCGACTCTCCTTTGCGGCAGGGTTTATTGACGGATTTGAAGATGTTCCTATGCCAGATAAATTTAGGCAACTAACAAACCAAAACTTTTCTTTTGCAAACGAGGAAACAAGCTTAACAGAAGCTGTTTTAATCGCTAAAAAGCAACAAACTTTCGACTCCGTCAAAACTTTTTATACAGCTGTGCTGCCTGCTCTTGGTTGGAATTTTATCCAGGATAAAAACTATACCTTAACCTTCTTTCGTGACGACTCTGTCCTCGAAATTTCTAGACTCCAAACAAAACCCCTTAAAATCTCCGTAACTCTCAAAAATACAAATTAATTTAATTATTTTTTAAAAAATTTGTTGACTATCTGGGATTATTGTTTATAAATGGTTCTGAATTTTATTTGTGTTAACTTAAATTTTAAACAGGATAAAAAATATGGCCAATCATAAATCGGCAAAAACAAGAATAAATAGAAATAACAAGAGAAGTATTATCAATGGTGCTCGTAGAAGTAGAGTTAGAACTTTCGTTAAGAAAGTTTTGGCTGCCGTTATCTCCGGAGATAAAGAAACAGCAACTTCTGCCTTGAAAGTGGCTGAGTGCGAAATGATGAGAGCTGCACAAAAGGGTGTCTTCCATAAAAATAAAGCCTCTCGTACAATCTCTCGCTTGAGCCAAAAAGTTAAAGCTCTCTAGTCTTTTTTATTTAAAAATTTTGTTCACGCAAATACTAATGCGTTATATTGGTGTTTGCGTTTTTTTGTTTTATTTTCAAGAGCTTAAAGCGAATCACAAAAAGAATCTGTGTCAAGCGAATTTATTAAAAAAATGTAAAAAAAAATATTTGTAATTTCTCTTTTTTATAATATCGTTTCCTCATGTCCGAAGTTCGAAGGATAAAAGCATTTCGTAATAAGGAGCGACTGCTGAAGCGATGTAAGGAGCGACTGCTGAAGCGATGTACGGAGCGACTGCTGAAGCAATGTACGGAGCGACTGCTGAAGCAATGTACGGAGCGACTGCTGAAGCGATGTAAGGAGCAACGGCTGAAGCAATGTACGGAGCGACTGCTGAAGCGATGTACGGAGCGGCTGCTGAAGCAATGTACGGAGCGACTGCTGAAGCGATGTATAAAATAAGAGGCTTGGTGGAGCTGTGTAGCTTAAGGAGAACAGAGTGTTTGATGAAGCTATGTAGCTTAAGAGAACAGAGTGTTTGATGAAGCTATGTAGCTTAAGAGAACAGAGTGTTTGATGAAGCTATGTAAAGTGTTTCGCGAAATGCAAACTTTATGAATTATAATTATTTATCTAGAAAGGGAGATGGATATGGCAGAAGAAGCTTTTGCAAATGATATCAATTCAATTGATACTCATAGTCTTAGACCACTTGATGCTCAATGGGATCAAATTTGCGGACAACTCAAAACTGAGTTTGGTGTAACAGCTTTTGATAGCTGGCTTAAACCTTTGACTGTCGGTGACCTAAATAACGGTGAAATGAATATCTGTGCACCAACTGCTTTCATGAAAAACTGGGTTGTTGCTCATTATGCTGATCGCATCCATAAAATATGGGAGCAAAAAAATCCCGATGTTAAAAAAGTTACTTTTGTTGTGCAAGCTAGACATGCTGATACATCCTTACTCAAAAAAGTTTCTTCGACACCAACACCGCAAAACATTTACGGTTGCAATATTAATAGTAGTTCTTTTGGCTTGGTTTCTGGTGCAAGCCTTGCAAATGATACCGTAAAAAATAATGCCATAAATAATGCTGCACCGCTCAACCCTAACTATACTTTTGAAAACTTTGTTGTTGGAAAGACCAATGAGTTTGCTTATGCCGCAGCGCGTAAAGTTGCCGAAGCTAAAAATGTTTCCTTTAATCCTCTGTTTCTTTATTCTAGTGTCGGTCTGGGAAAAACCCATTTGATGCAATCCATTATTTGGCATATAAAAAAGAATGATCCAAACCGTAATGTTATCTATCTAACAGCAGAACAGTTTGTTTATAAATTTGTTAAAGCGTTGCGTTATAAAGATACGCAAGCGTTTAAGGAACAATTCCGCTCTGTTGATGTGCTCATGGTTGATGACTTCCAATTTATGGGCAACAAAGGGACGACACAGGAAGAATTCTTCCATACTTTCAGTTCTCTGGTTGAAGAAGGCAAACAGGTCATTATTTCTGCTGATAAATCTCCAACAGATTTGGAAGGTATTGAAGAACGCTTGAAGTCTCGCCTTGTTGGTGGTTTGGTTGTTGATATTATGCCAACAGATTTTGACTTGAGAATGGGCATCTTACACAAAAAAGCAGAACTAATGGGCATTGAATTACCATCCAAAGTTGCGGAGTTCTTAGCTCAGAAAATTACTTCTAACGTTCGCGAACTTGAAGGTTCTTTGAAACGCGTCGCAGCCCATTCACAGTTACTCTCTGGTAAAGAAATTACTTTGGATATGACACAAGATGTCTTGAAAGATATGCTGCGCTCTATTGACCGCAAAACAACTATTGATGAAATTCAAAAGAAAGTCGCAGAGCACTTTAATATCTCTGTAAAAGAGTTACAATCTTCTCGTCGCGCTAGAACTGTCGCTCGGCCACGCCAAGTTGCTATGTATCTTGCTAAGCAGCTGACCTCACGTTCTTTACCTGAAATCGGTCGTAAATTTGATCGCGATCACACTACAGTAATGCATGCTGTGCGTAAAGTCGAAGAGTTAATTATTGAAGATCCAACCTTGGCTGAAAATATCGAAATTTTAAGGAGAACTCTCGAAAATTAGCTTACTCTATAAAAAAAATTGTTGAAGACTTGTTTTTTATCTTCTGCTTTTATTGTTTCGTGATAAATTGTAGGAAGATTATAAGAACAAGTCTTTTTTTAGGATAAAAATAATGAAATTCACTATTGAACGTGCACATTTTTTAAAGACTCTCAGCCATGTACAGAGCATCGTTGAGAAGAGAAATACTATCCCAGTGTTGTCTAATGTTCGAATCGAAGCCAAAGACAATGCTATTAACTTTAAAGCAACCGATATGGATATCGAAATCACAGAAATAGTTGAAGCGAAAGTGATTGAAGAAGGTGCAACAACAGCTCCAGCGCATATGCTCTATGATATTGTTAGAAAACTTTCGGATGGAGCTGACGTTGAATTGACTTATCCTAATGATAAAGGGGCGTTGACTATTGCGTCTGGTCGTTCTAACTTTTCTCTTTCTACAATCGGCGTTGAGGACTTTCCGCTTATTTCCGGTGATGATTTGCCTATCAACTTTGAAATCAACAAAGATGAACTCAAAACACTTATCGATCGTACACAGTTCTCTGCTTCTGTCGAAGAGGCGCGTTATTACCTGAATGGTCTTTATGTTCATGCTAAGACAGAAGGTGAAACAAAAGTTTTACGGGTGGTTGCAACTGATGGTCATCGTTTGGCTTGCGCCGAATCTCCGTTGCCTGATGGTGCCGAGAAATTAGAAGGTGTAATTATTCCGCGTAAATCTGTTTTGGAAATTCGTAAACTACTTGATGATGCATCTACGGATAATGTATCTATGGCTTTATCTGAAAACAAAGTGCGGATTTCTTTTGAAGATATTACCTTAACTTCTAAATTAATTGATGGAACATTTCCAGACTATGAACGTGTTATTCCTACAGATAATGATAAAATTTTAGAAGTAAATGTTAAAGAATTAGCTGCTGCTGTTGATCGTGTGTCTGTTGTTACTGAGCGTAGCCGTGGCATTCGCCTTATCACTGACCTTAATCATGTTACCGTGGCTGCATCTAATGCAGAATTGGGGAATGCAACTGAAGAACTAGAAGCAAAGTATGATAAAGAATCCATAGATACAGGTTATAATTTCCGCTATCTATTAGATATCTTAGCACAAATTAAAGGCGATGAAGTACGTTTCAGCCTATCTGGAAGTGCGGCTGCAACTGTGATTAATGATACTTCTGATAATAGTGCTATCTATGTTTTGATGCCTATGAGAATCTAAGTGGATACGCTCTATCATATTCATAATACTTCTGATGATGCTAAGGTTAGGTCTGCCATACGGCGCCTGACCTTAGTTAATTTTCGTAACTATAAATATCTAAGGCTTAGTATTGATAAACCTTTTGTGGTTTTAAGCGGTGAAAATGGCAGTGGCAAAACCAACGTCCTTGAGGCTGTCTCTTTTTTAACGCAAGGACGTGGGCTAAGGCGCGCTAAACTTTCTGAAATTAAAACATTTGATTTTCTGGCTGCACAGCAAACGACTCCTACTTTTATTAATAATGCTGGTTGGGCTGTTTCAGCATTGGTTCAACAGGGTAATGAAGAAATTAACATTGGAACTGCTGTTGAAACACAGCTTAGAGAAAGCAACTACAACGAAATAAAAGAAATTGAAAGACGGATTGTTCATGTTGACAATCAAAAATTGGCCTCGCAAAACGAACTTGGAAAATATTTGCCTATGATTTGGATTACGCCACAAATGGATCGTCTGTTTTTGGGCGGAGCACAACATCGTCGTCATTTTTTAGACCGTATTGTTGCTACTTTTGATATTGAACATATGCGGCGCCTCTCGGCTTTTGATAATGTTTATCGCCAGTGGATGCAAGTCTTAAAAAGTGGAAAATTAAACTCTGCCTGGCTTTCGTCCTTGGAAGAGCAAATTGCTGGGTTAGGCGTTGCTATTGCTGCTGCCAGACGAGAACAAGTACATAAGCTTAATACCTTTATGGAAAAGAATCCAGACGATGTGTTTCCTAATGCTGTGCTGCAGCTGAATGGCACTATCGAAGCTATGCTCGATCAAAAGGCTGCTGTTTATGTAGAAGATTTTTACCGTGAATCTCTGATTAAACTACGGCAAAATGCACTCTATAACAATGCCAATGATGAAATTAATAAAACAGATTTAATTGCCATCTATTTGAAAAAGAATGTGCCGGCGAATCTTTGCTCTACAGGAGAACAAAAAGCTTTGTTGCTGAGTATTGCTCTCGCACAAGCTAAATTTTTATCAGCCCATCGAGGGATTCCACCAATTTTGCTTTTGGATGAAATTGCGGCTCATTTAGATGACTTTAAACGTGACGCCCTGCTAGCAAAGATTGCTGACTTAAAGACGCAGACGTGGCTTACAACGACAAATGCTCATGAATTTGATTTTATTCGCTCTACTGCTCAATTTTTTGAAATTCAAAATAATCAAATTAGCGAATCTTTTTCTGCATAAAAAAAAGCACCTTATTTAGGTGCTTTTTTGAAAGGACAAATTAGATGAGTTTACTTTAACTTCTTTTCAACAAACTCTTCATGTTTTTTGGATTTTTTATCATACTTCTTCATAGATAATTTCTCCGGATGGGTGCGAGGATTCTTTTCTGCTAAAAAGAATGTGCCTGTACCAGCGGTACTTTCCATCTTAACTTTAATTTTTACTGCTTTTGCCATTATTCTACTCTTATCTTTAAATGTTAAACACAAAAAATTTATCTGCAATATACAGCCATTATCTATAATGTCAATAAAATTTAGCACAAAAATTTAACTTAATTGCTTTTTTATCAGCTGCAGGGCGGTTGTAATGTCTTTGGTATAATCCTTTTTATCAGAATTGAGGCAACTTTGCCCCTGTCCAGTGCAGATTTGCGGCATGATGCCGGTTTCATTTATTTTTTGCCCAGACGGCGTATAAAAATATCCACTAGTTAGATACAAGATTTTATCCTCTAATTGGTGTTTTTGTTGGATACTTCCCTTGCCATAGGTTTTGGTACCAATCAGCGTGGCGCGGCTCTGTTCACTTAACGCGGCTGCAACCAATTCTGCTGACGAAGCTGTTTGTTCATTAATAAGGACTATGAGAGGTTTTCCTTTTAAGATATCGCCACGGTGCGCTCTGTAAAAACGTAGTGGCTGATTTTTTTCTTGGCTGTATGCCATGAGTGTGTTATCTAAAAATAAATCTGCTATCTTTAATGCCTCATTGAATTGGCCGCCATGATTATCTCTTATATCCAATATCATACCGTCTAATGTTGGATATTGGCTGATGATTTGCTTTAAACTTTCTGTCTGGCCAGCCAAAAAACGCTCTAGCTTAACATATAAAATATTATCTTTTATGGTGGCTTCAAAGGCCAGATGTTGCGTGGATGCTGATGATAGATGTGTGTATTTATCCAACTGCTTAATGATTGAGGAAAGAATCTTAGACTCCAATATTGATGAGGATGAAGAGATAACTTTTGAATGCACACAACCAGCTGATAAAATAGTTGAGAATGTTTGTTTCCATGATGCAAAAGAAGTATCTTGCGGTAAATTAAATATTTCTACTAATTTATCTTCTTTATATAAAAATGCTTGGGAATCGTTATGAGATAGGTGTATCTTTGAATCTATCTCGGTTAGGTATTTCTCGCTATAGGAAAATAACTGTCTTATATTTATTTGCGGAGCATAGTTATTTTCTAGTATATCAAAAAAATGATTAAGTTGCTTGAATTCATAAGCATAAACTGGCGTTAGATGCCATAAAAGTGCAATGATTAATGCAATCAAAAGCCTACTCATTTCTTCCCTCAAATTCTGCAACTAACGGTGTATGGTCCGAAGGTTTCTCTGCCACGCGCGGTGATTTATCCGGCTGGCAGGAGATTAAACGCTCGGCAAACTCTGCCGTTACGAAAATATAATCTATTCTTAAACCAGAATTAGTTACGAAAGAGTTAGCAGTGTAATCCCAAAAAGTATAACCTTCATCTGAGGGGTGAAGTGTGCGAAAACAATCATGCAGGCCAAGATTCTGTATAGCAATGATTTTATCCTGCACATCTTTGGTATATAAAGGTGTGTTTTTGAAACGTGCGCTGTCATATACATCTAATTCTGTCATCATCACATTAAAGTCACCGCCAAGAACTATCGGTAAATTTGTGCTATGTAAATCTTTTAGATGTGCGTATAGACCATCAAGCCAATTTAACTTATATTGCAACTTTTGTTGCTGTGTTATGGCATCTGGAGAACAACCGTTTGGAACATAGACCGATGCAGCATAAAACTTTTGGTGCTCTTGTGTTACTAAAATTTCTATATAGCGCATTGCATCATCTGCAAAATGGGGAATATTTTGAGCCGTTACGGTAAAATTATATTTGCTTAAGATTGCAACTCCATTATAACTTTTTTGCCCTAGTACCGCAACCTTGTAGCCTAAACTTTCACACTCAAAATATATAAAATTTTCTGTTTCACATTTGATTTCTTGCAAAAAGACAATATCCGGATTGTAACGCTTTAACCATTCATATAAATTTGTAGCTCTCGCTCGCACGGAATTAATATTATAAGTGGCGATTTTCATGCTTTCTCCTTTTTCTCTTTGCTTAGAATTTAAATGGTATTATATTAAATGATTGTAAACAAATTTGAGATTATGATATGTTTCAGTGATAATAACGAAAGGATTAAACCTATGCTTTACGGATTCGATAATAAGCAAAATGATGAGGTGCGCGGTTTTCAACAAAAAGTCGCTGATCAGAATATCCAACAAAGCATCAATAATCGCCAAGATGAAATTCAACATGCTAAAAACGGCTTTATCGGCATGCTGGCTGGAATTTTGGTAGGCGGCGTGGTTGGTTGGCTGTTTCTTGGGCCAACGCATAATGCTGATAAAGAAAAGGAAATTCCTATTGTTAGGCGCTCTATTACCCCTGCAAAAGTTCAACCTAATGACCCAGGCGGCATGGAAATTGATAACCAGAATCGGGAAATCTATCATATTGTTGATAATATTCCGCAAGAGAAAAAAGATGTTAATATTATCCCTGCGCCGGAAATGCCGAAGCTTATTATCGAAAATGCTATTCCAGCACCGGAAGACATTGAAAATCTAGTTGAAAGTATTGAAGAAGATGGTAGCCTTGATAGCGCTGTTGCCAATATTAATACGGCCTCTGAAGAACAAATCAAAATTGCAGATAGGGAACTCTCTGCAATTAAAACAAATAGTCGTGAACGTATTATAATCCCCGATAAACTTAAAAATATTGATATAAAATTACAAAAAACGATTAATTCTCAGCCAGCTAGCACCCCCGCACCGGTGGTTACTACCTCCACTACTGCACCAGCCTCTCAGGAACAAGCTAAATCAGTGCAGATGCAACAAACAAAAGGTGCTAAGGGAACTTGGTATGCGCAAATTATTGCTTCTTCCAGCAGAAAGGCTGTTGATAGCTTGTGGGCTCAGCTGGCTGCTAAGCATGCTTTCCTTACCAGCTACGGACATGAAATTGAAGAAATTACTGCAGCAAATGGTAGTACCCTTTATCGCCTTAAAGTCGGTGCATTTAAGACACGACAAGAAGCTGAAGCGTTAAGCAATAAATTAAAACAAAACCAAATAAGCAGTATCATCAAACAAAACTAGGATGGCAGATGACAAAACCTATTTTGGCAGCAATTTTATCTTGCAGCGGGACATCCTTAACTAAAGAAGAACAAACTCTTTTTGCTGAGGCTAACCCACTAGGAATTACCCTATTTGCACGCAATATAAAAAATGTTGCGCAGGTGAAAAAATTAGTCGAAGACATAAAAAATGTTATTAACCGTGATGATGTGCTTATTGCTGTTGACCAAGAAGGTGGACGTGTCGCTCGATTGGCGGGCCTTACCAAACAAAAATTTGTTGCAGCAGAAAATCTGGGCAAAGCAGCGGTAAAATATTGCGCCATGCATGCACAACTCATCGCTCTTGAAATGCAAAAATTGGGACTTAATGTTAATTTTGCACCGATTGTAGAGGCGATTGTTGCTAACCAAAGCCCTGTACTCACAAGCCGCTGTTTTAGCGGTGATGTGAATAAAATTATTCCTCGAGCACAGATAATGGCGGATACATATATCCAGATGGGTATATGCCCTTGCATTAAACATTTGCCAGGGCATTTTGATATGAAAATTGACCCACATCTGCAACGTGTTGTGATTGGCGCGTCAAAAAATGCTATCTTTGAACAAATAAGCTATTTGAGAAATTTTTGCCATTACCCTTTGGCAATGTCCTCTCATGTTGTGCTCAAAAATATTGATGCTAAATTACCCGTGTCTATGTCCAGAACTTGCGTGCAGCTTATTTTGCGCGAATTATTACAATTTGACGGCTTTTTAATTAGTGATGCCATCGATATGCATGCCTTAAATGGCTCTATCTTGACACGAGCCGAAAAATGTTGGGAGGCTGGATTAGATGCCATATGCTATTGCTCCGGAAAAATTGATGAGCTTACATATCTTTGCAAAGATGGCCGTTTTTTGACGGATAACGCATTAATAAGATTTGATAAAATAAAAAAAATTATCCATAATAAAGGCAAAATTGAGGACATTTCTCTGGTTAGAAAAATGTATAATCAGAGATTTAAGAGAAAACTTGATGAAACATATGTGTATGACGCAACTGAAGTGCTTAATAAAATGATTGAAAAAGGAGAATGTTGATGGTTTGGATTTTGGCTGCTATTGTGGTTATCGCTATATATAACGCGGAAAGATTGCCAGAGTTGTTCAGTAAATTTAGGAATGAAGTTCCTCATATGGTGGAGACAGGAAAGAAAGTATCTAAAGAATTAAAGGAAAAAGCACAGGCTGTTGCTAAAGAGAAAACAGCATCTAGAAAGAGAAACGATAAAAACTAAAAGTTGGCCGGTAGTTTAGTAACCGGCCAAGAAAAAACTTTTTGATATTTAGTTTAGACAAGAATTGCTCGAAAAGAGGTTTAGAATTTTTCAAATTCTTGCTTTAAATCTCGGTTAAACATCGCACGAATTGTTTGCTTTACATCTGCACCTTCATAAACAGCTTTATAAAGTGCTTGGCAAATCGGCATATTGATGTTTTCTTTATCTGAAATATTTTTCACAGCTTTTAAGGTATAATAGCCCTCAGCTAATTTACCGAAGCTTTCACCTTTGGCCAAAAGCTCCCCGAACATGCGATTATGGCTATGTTTTGAAAATAATGTTGCCTCATAATCACCTAAATGAGACAAACCATATGCTGTCATCGGATTGCCTCCAAAATGCTTAATAAAACGACCGACTTCTACTGGTGCTCGCGCCATAAGTGCCCCTTTTAGGCCATACCACTCCAGACCATCCAATATGCCTGCGGCTATGCCAATGACATTTTTTAAGGCTGCACCTATTTGGTTGCCAATAAAATCTGCTCCATAATAGAACCTAATTAATTCACTTTGCAAAGTTGCGACAACGCGTTCTTTTATGATATCCTCATCACTATCAATGACCGCACATGACGGCACTTTTTTCATATAATCTTGTACATGACCTGGACCACCTAGGGTCGCTATGTGAATCGGCTGTGTAATTTCTTCTCGCATAACAGTGCTTAAAATTTTAGCATTTGGTTCTTCCAGCCCCTTCATTGCTAATAAAAATGTTTTGCCAGCGATGTCATATCCATTTAATTCTCGCGCTAAGGAGCGGACATGCTGACTGCCAATCGAGATGATAATTAAATCGCTATCTAGGACATCTGCTATGTTTTCATATAAAAACATATTATCTGTTAGGCTTAAATAGGGATTTTTGCGCGTTTGTTTTAGCTCTATAAAATCTGGAGCATCCGGCTTGCTATATATCTTTACACTATCCATATGACAGTAATTTGCGGCATACCATGCTAAAAATGTACCCCAACGGCCACTACCAATAACAGAAATCTGTGACATTTGCTATTCCTCAATTGTTATATTTTATGCAGCTAATGTAAATCGTAAATATACTCTTGGCAAACCATGTTTGCAAGAAATTAACAGGGTTTAGGGGGGAGATAAAGTTACAGCTTTTTCTTGGTGTGCTGACGACCAATAATCGCACTTATATAATCAAATTTTGCAAAAGACTTGTAGGCATAATCTAAACTTTGCTTATCATAACTATAATAAACTTTATTTGCCAGACTTTTGATGGCTTCATCTATCTTCTTAAAAGCCTCGTTATAATCTTTACTGAAATTATTTTTGGATTTTTTTTGAACAACATCATGATAGGCTGCAATGACTTTTGCTGTTTCATCTGCTGAGTTAGCATAGCCCTTCTCTTCAAACTCATGCATAATCCGCGCTGTAGTCTGATAAAAACACTTGTTCGTCAAGATACTTTTTTGTGTTTCATTGTTGCTATCTATAATCATCGCAAGAACGTAAACCTCCAAAATGTATATTTTATTTATACCATGTTTATTTTATTTTTCAAGCTTTTTATTATGCTTAAACTGGTCGTGATTGTTTTTGCATAAAAATGGTTGACTTATTTTTAAATTAATTTTATAAGCATAGCACTAACCGAGAGGTTTTATGATTAAAACCTTTAAATAAATAACAAATTAACCGGAGATTTTTAATATGAAAAGAACTTATCAACCAAGTAAACTCGTTAGAGCACGCCGTCATGGTTTTCGTACTCGTATGGCTACCGCCGGCGGTCGTAAAGTTTTAGCTGCACGCCGCGCAAGAGGTCGGAAAAAGCTTTCTGCTTAATCCTTAAAACAAATAATGAGTAAACTTCTTACTTTTAAAAAAAGAAAAGATTTTCTAAGAGTCGCCGCAGCAGATTATGTTGTTACACGTAGTCTGGTTTTGCAGGCGGCTCATAGTTTGTTTGACGATGATATAATCCGTGTGGGATATACTGCAACAAAAAAAATTGGCGGAGCAGTCGTTAGAAACAGAAGTAAACGCCGACTGCGTGCTATAGCTCGCGAGCTTTTGCCGCATTATGCCTTGGCTCATATTGATTACGTGTTTATTGCAAGAAATTCCACTGCAACATGCGATTTTTCTGAGTTAAAAAAAGATGCTATCTACGCCTTAAAAAAAATTAATAAAAATTATCAGACCGAACATAATTGTGATGATAAAGCCTTAAATGTTGGCGGTGTAGGTGATGAAAATATTTAATATTTTTTATAGTTGTGTGCAAAGAGCTCTTATCGGGATAGTCTTGTTTTATAAAAAAGCCATCTCGCCGTGGTTACCCTGTGCTTGCCGCTTCCAGCCTACTTGCTCGGAATATATGATAGAAGCAATAAAAAAGCATGGTATCGTGCATGGTTTGTATCTGGGAATACGCCGAATTTTGAAATGCAACCCTTGGGGAGGCTCTGGGTTTGACCCTGTTCCAGAACCGCAAAAAAAGCATAAAATTGATAAGACTAACCACGGATAAATGCTTTACATTCTTTCTTTTTTATATTACTAATGTTTTACTTTTAGTCGATAATACTTGTTGTTGGGAGAGTTTTATAATATGAATAATGAATTTAAATCTTTGGCACTTGCTGTTTTACTTTCTTTTATTGCCATTTATGCGGTGAACCACTTTTTTGGTTTAACTCCGCAAAATATCTCCACTAAAACAATTAGTGAAACGGTACAAAGCCATACACCCCATACATCTAACCTTGTGACCGTAGCGGAAGATGCTATTGCGCTAAAAGATACTCAAAGCGTTTTAGCAAAAGATGCACGTCTGCCCTTCCAAAACGATGCTGTGAAAGGTTCTATACGCCTGAAAGGGGCTCGCCTTGATAATCTCTATCTATCCCGATACAATGTTGAACTTGATAATGATTCAGCTAAAATAGAACTGCTTAAGCCGGCGCAAACCGCTAACCATTACTTTATTGACCTTGGATGGTTGGCACAAGATAACAATGTGGTATTGCCTAACTCCTCTAGTATGTGGGTTAGTGATGCAGAAACGCTTACCCCTGACAATCCGGCGGTGCTTTCTTGGCGCAACAAAAATGGGTTGATTATTACTAGAAAAATCTCTCTTGATGACAACTATATGTTTGATGTAGAAGACACCCTCCAAAATAATTCTGACCAAGAAATAGATATTTTCCCTTATGCGCTTATCAGCAAAAATATGGCTAATTATGATGCGCCACGTTCCGTTGTGCACGAAGGGTTTAGCAGTGTGGTTGATAAAACTTTGAAAGAATTTAAGTATGCTGACTTTAAAAAAGAAAAAAGTAAATCTTTTGAAACAAAAGGTGGTTGGCTCGGCTTTTCTGATCGGTATTGGTTTACATCTCTTATCTTAGACAGGAAAGAAAAAGCACAATTTTCTTATAAAAATAATGGTAATGATAATTATCAGGCAGATTATTTAGGTGAACGGCTGGTTATCCCTGCACATCAAACTAAAACCTATTCCTATAAAATTTTTGCCGGTGCAAAAGAAATAAAGTTGCTCGATACTTATGCTAAGCAACAAAATATTCATAGTTTTGACCGGGCTGTCGATTTTGGCTGGTATTACTTTTTAACTAAACCATTTTTTTATATTCTTGACTTTTTATATGGATTTTTAGGAAACATGGGCTGGGCAATATTGCTCTTTGCTGCATTGCTTAGACTCTGTATGTTCCCAATTGCTAATAAATCTTTTACGAGTATGGCTAAAATGAAAGCATTGCAGCCAAAACTGCTGGAAATCCATGAAAAATATGGTAATAACCAAATGCTTATCCAACAAGCAACTATGGAACTCTATAAAAAAGAAAAAATTAATCCGGCTGCTGGTTGCTTGCCAATGTTTATCCAAATTCCAGTATTCTTTTCTTTGTATAAAGTATTAAATATTGCTATCGAAATACGGCATGCACCTTTTATCGGTTGGATTAAAGATTTGTCGGCACCTGACCCGTTAACAATATCTCAGCTGCTGCATATTTATGTACCAGGAATACTCGACATCGGATTGTGGCCAATTTTTATGGGACTCACTATGTGGATGCAACAAAAACTTAACCCTGCGCCGGTAAATAAAGACCAGGCAAGAATGTTTGCATTAATGCCAGTTTTCTTCACTTTTATGCTCGGACATTTTGCTTCTGGCTTGGTTATATATTGGACGCTAAGTAATATTCTCTCGATTATTCAACAAAAGGCTATTATGCATAAAAATGGAGTAAAATAATGTCTGAAATAGATAATGAAGAGGAATTGCTGCGTCTAAAAAAAGGTATCGAATTGTTTCGAAAACCTTGTACTTTTATGCTTAGTGTGGCTAGCCTGAAACAGTTGCCTGCTGATGATAAAGTTGAAATTGCTTTTGCTGGCCGCTCAAATGTTGGAAAATCAAGTTTAATTAATGCCCTATTTGGGCAGCGAAAGCTTGCGAAAACTTCATCTACCCCCGGTAGAACGCAACAACTTAATTATTTCGACCTGAATGGTCAAATCTATGTGGTAGATTTGCCGGGTTACGGCTTTGCAAAAGCACCTAAAGATATTGTTAAAAATTGGCAGAAATTGATTAACACTTATCTGGTTGGGCGTGCAAACTTGCGACGTGTTTTTCTGTTGATTGATTCTCGTCATGGTATAAAAAAAATTGATGAGGAAATTATGGATATGCTCTACAAAGCTGCCGTTACTTAACAAATTGTTTTAACAAAAATTGATAAAATCAGTGCTAAAGAATTGGAGAAAACGATTGGTGAAACTGCTGATAAACTTTCTAAGCATACGGCTGGGCATGTCATTATATTAAAAACTAGTTCCGAAAAAAATCTGTTTTTAGATGAGCTTAAAGCAGAAGTTGCTGAGTTGCTTGACTAGGTTATCTCTGTTATACCACGTATGTTGCCATCGCGTACAATTTGTACAACATGAAGACGACGACGCATTTCAGCTATTGTCTTTTCAACATCTATATGTGGTTGCGTACGCATAATACGCTTTACAAAAGCTTCATAAGCTGCTGTTGAACTTTCTGCATGGATGGTTGAAAGGCAGTTATCATGACCTGACCCCATGAGTTCCCATATGGCGGCGGCATTACTGGTGGAAATTTCACCACCGATGATAACATCCGGCGTGAAACGGACTATCAAATCTATCACCTTAGAATAGTCCATGCTGTTGGTCTGCTCAGTACGAGATAATACAATATGAACATGATTAGGGTGCGGAACATTTAGCTCCCGCGTATCCTCTACGGTAATCACGCGCTTATGTATATCCAATAATTTTATTAAATTGTTCAGTAATGTTGTTTTACCTGTACCGGTACCACCGCTAATTAATATATGGTCGCCCCTTCTTAGTGCTAATAGCAAACGCTCATAGGCATCATCCGGAATTTTGATATTTTTTAATGGATTTATCTCTTGTAAAGCTTTGCCTTGCTCTAGGCCATAATCACTGAAACCAAAGGCTACATCTTCGGCATGCAAACGAATTGTTATCGCTATACCCCCAGTTGCAGCATCATCTAAATCATACTCAATATTACGACCGGCAATCCCTGTAAAACGATGACCTCCGGGAATGCGCGCATAAACAACAGGCGAACCGCTTATCGGGTCAAATTCCTGATCTGTCAAATTCGCAATAATGTGCAGTAAATTGGTAAGATACTCTCGGGTTAACTTAGGATCTTTTTGGTTTACCCAAGGAAAGGCGCGTTTACCCCTGAGACGCAACCAAATATCACCAGGATGATTAATTGCTACTTCTTCGATGTTATCTTGCTCATACCAATAGGCAAGCGGTCTTAATACTGAGCATAATACTTGATCTTCAAGCTTTCCCATTGCATACTTCCCTCCGTAACACTAGAAGTCTAAATCTATCTCGCCATCATCTGATGACGCTTCTGGCATTTTTGCGCCAGTGCCATCTGCTGATGGCGGCGGCAAAGCCCCAGTATTATTTGTATTATTTTTCGACTTCTGTGATGATTTCGAACGATTATTGTTATTATTTTTATTGCGATTGTTGTTCCCTTGGACATTTTTATCTTTTTCTTTATTAGAAGAACTTATCAGAACTTTTTTGGTCTCTCCATCTCTATTATCTGCACCATTTTTACCATCCCCCTTGATGTTATCCATAGTTCTTAGCCACAAATCACGCATCGGATAAACAATCACTCGCGTACCTGCAGGAATGTATGTCACAGCCTGAATCTGCTCTTTGCTTTCTATTATCTTGTTTAATATCTGATCCATCTTGTCTAAGAAATTCTGGCGAGCATCTGAGGCTGCTTGTTGCTTTGAGGTCTCGACTTCACCTGTCGCATCTTCATTGGTCGCCATTAAATAAGCAACAGCAGATGTGGCTACACTACCCAAAAGCGGAACTGTATACTTTTTAAGCAACTGTTCATCTACATAACCTAAAGCACCTCCGCCACGACCTTCAGCATCGCCAGTTTTGGCATCGCGGATATTAAATGCTATACCATCCGGACGAATGATTCTGTACCATGTAATTTCCATTTTTAAACCACCACTGGTCGCATCAAACCGACCATTGGAGGCTCCGCCTTCGTCCACTGCACCTATTATACGGCTACCGGCAGGAATGATAACATTGCGCCCTGAATCACCATAAACATTTCGCTCAACAATAGCTGTTACCGGCGCATCTCCCAGCGAAATAACTGAACGCGCCAATATTGCCGGTATCGGTTTGTCTGCCGTAATCATCAAACTCATATCAACACGTAATGTTGAGGTATTCTCATTACTGCGGCCATAACCAATTGAACGCCAATCATTCTCCCACCCAGTGTAAGCAGAGGCACTTTTACCATTAATCACTTTGCCGGATAAATTTTGGCGGCGGCTGTTATATAACTGCTGTAATACCGCAGCACGTTTTGGATTATATCTGCCACCAGGACCAATGCCGCCGCCTGGACCGACATTTGATATTGTCTCTGTATCGGACCAAGGGGATATGGTAACACCACTAACGACATCTTGCCACCATTTGCTATTGTTTGTTTTTGGCTTGGCTGGCTGTTTCTTTTCTGTTGTTTTGGGCTCTGGCTGAGGAGTCTCCTCTTCTACTACCTCTTCCTCAAAATCCTCTCCGCTACTCGGGGATACGGTTATTCCGACAGTACGTTGCGAAGCATCAAACTCTTGTTGTTCCTCCGGTTGCGGTGCTATGGTTTCTTCTATGATAGGATTTTCTTCCGGCTCTTGATTTGCTTTTAAGAACCTATGGTAATATTGATAAGCATTGGCTTGCGCTATAACTTGACCATTGCTATCAATAATGTTTCCATTCTCAGCTAATTTTCCTACTTCAATATTTTTAGAATTTGTTACAACGCCGTCCAGCCCCAAAGTACCTATCACGGTTTGATTATTATCCCTAATTTCATAGTCTCGTGAACCACGAGCTATCAGATTTTGTTTCTTATCCAGTACGAACCCGTAATATATAGCTCCTTTGACATCACCCATAATGCTGTATACGCGACCATTCTTTGAGATATATCCCACTGTGTGGCCTTGATTATCATATACATATAAATCATATAAAGCAAAGCCTTGGTTGCCATCATTTAGGGTGACAGAACCATCATAATTGACATGGCCAATCACATCACCACCATCAGCAATGACATTTCCGGCGGTATCAATGCGTCCTAAATAAGTGCTATTTTCATTAAAGGCTACTGTATATTGCATTAAGACACCAATGTCTTGCTTATCTGTAAGAGAACGTACGCCGCCCTCTATATCCACATAGCCAATTTCACGGCCAGTTTCATCTTCTACCATTTTGTTAAAGTTAGTGTGTCCAATAATCGTATTATTAAAATCCATTACCGGAGCTATGGGAATTATTTGCCCAATAATTTCATTTTGGTTGCCACGAATTTTACCATTTATATCTTGGCAGCCTAAATTTTGATTATCATAATTTAATACGCGGCCTAAAGGTGTTTCTATGCCGATAACTTCTCCATTTTTACCATTTACTTGCTGAGGTTTTATGATATAGCCAATCACTTCTTCTGAATCATTAATGACTTGGTTATTTGCCAAAATCATCCCTAAATAAGCTCCTTTTGCTGTGCGCGCATCTCCGGAATCTGAAACAACCCCTAAAAACTTACAACCTGCAGAAACAATAGCCCCAAAGGGTATTGCTTTTCCATATAGTGCCCCTTGATTATCCACTATGTATTGATTAGAACTAATGCGACCGATTTCTTCACTATCTTTGCGCACACGTCCAAGCAATGTATTGGTGCCTAAATAATCACCATTAATGCTAATGCTTATCGCGCGATTATCTGCGCGGCCGAGCAACTTGGGGGACTGTATGTTGTTTTCTACAACACTCCCATCCGGCAATATGCGTGCGTAGATGTTATCTGCGCTGTTTAGTAATTGATTTTGCTGATTTATATAACCTAGACTTTGGCCAGAAAAATCTGTAGCATAGGTCTCTTTTATCACAGCACCTTGTAAATTATTTGCTTTATCAATAAAATAGCCGGCTCCTGTTAACTTACCCTCAATATTGGTGGCTGTATCTGTTAATTTGCCATCACCGGCAATATTACCAATTATTTCCCCTTTGGAATTATAAATGCTTGACAGCGGATAATTGCTCCACTCTAAGGTACTGCTGTCATTAAACAGATATCCATATGGCGATATAGTAAATTGCTGACCTTTGTAGCTTATTGATGTGCCTATGCCACTCACCCCGATATAAGTATTTTTATTATCAAAATTAAAATAATTCTGCAACAACCGGCCAATCTCTTTTTCTTTATGGTCATAAGCTACGTCTTTTTGCATATAACCTTGTTCATTGCCTTCTAAAGACATAACTGTGCCATCGACTGTAGCATTGGCACGAAGCTGCCCCAAATAATCAAACAAAGGACCCACTTGGTTTATTTGTCCAATGACTTTGCCTTGACTGTCTATCACACTGCCTGATGCGCTAATTTTACCAACAACATTTCTGGCTTTGACAATATTACCATTCGGATTTATACGCCCGATATATTTGCCATCAGGACCATTAGCTGTAGCATTTAAGGGAACAGAAAAGCCTATGATTTTACCATTTTTATCAATCACCCGATTACCAAATGATGTTTGTGCGACAACCTCTCCTCGTTTGGTTACCTCACCATTGTAACTAACGACCCCTATATAGCTACCGTCTGTGTTAAATGCATAGCCACTCTCTACAATATGGCCTATTGCCTCACCATCTGCATTGTAGGCGAACCCGTTAGCGTGAATATTGCCAATAACGTTCTTCTTTAAATCAACAACTTTACCATCTGGCGAAATGCTGCCTAAAAATTTACCACTAAAAGATATCACCATTTTGGAAATAATCAATCGGCCAACTAAAGATGCTCGATTGTTGGTACCGGCATAGCTGTATACATGACCGGTTGATGTTATGAAACCGTTGTTTTCCCCTGATAAACTATAAAAACGACCATTCCCCGAAATCCGGCCGACTATACCACCATTGTCATTATATACTAGGCCAGATGTTATCACCGAACCTATGATGGTATAATCATTATTGACAACCAAGCCACTCGGCAAGACTTTCCCAATAACACTATCATTAGCTGATGTTACTGAACCATCGTTGTTTACTTTGCCTAAAATAGTATTGGTGGTAGAAATGACTATTCCGCGGGGAACAATACCACCTATCAATTCATCATCTTCGCTTAATACGAAACCATCTGCTGTAATGTGACCAATGACCTCGCCAACAGCCTCTCGCTCAAAACTTATAACTGAACCGTCCGGAATAACTTTGCCTAGTAAATCTCCGTTAAAATCTATGGCACTAATATCTGCTGCATAGGCAATACTTTGTGTTTGTACCACCAGAAATAAAGCCATGACAATCTTGCCTATTTTTGAGATACGAATCTGCAAATCAATCCCTCCGATTTTGGGCAACTTCATCTAAAACATAGCCGGCAACTTTGTTGCGACTGTTTATATATGAGCCATTGCTCTTTAAGTAGCCTATTTTACCATTGGTGATACTGAGAACACTACCATCCGGTGCTAGACGACCAAAGAATTTACCATTGTTACCAAGTATATTAGCACCTATTTTATATGTATGTCCCATAATTTTTCCATTGTTATCTACAACTAAATTTGCTGAAATGCATTTACCGATGACTTTTTGCTCGCTATCCATCACTCGTCCATCTGCCGTTACAAAGCCGACAACCTTATCTTGTCTATCTATAACAATATCCCCTTCTATAATTTCACCTAGCAGTTGCCCTTGGCTATCTATTACTTGTCCGGAGCTTAAAACACGACCAACCGTTTTATTTTCGCGTGAGATGACAGAGCCGTCTACACCGACCTGCCCTATTATTTGACCGGAATACCCAAGCACTGAGCCTTTTTTAATTGTGCTGTAATTTTTATTTGATGAGCCTCCCGGTAACACCATGGTGGTAATGATCTCACCGTGTGTGTCTATTATTTCACCTCGACCATTTAGATAGCCTCTAATTCCTCCGAGAATATCTATGACTAAATCTTCTTTGGTTACTTCACCAATAATCTGCTTGTTAAGGTCTAAGATATGACCATCCGAGCTTACACTGCCGATTGTGTTGCCATCTGCATCAATAACTTTACCACTCTTGGAAGCATAGCCTAAATAAGAGCCGTCATAGCCTACACCCACACCGCTGCGGACAATACCTCCTTTGTATTCCCCTTTGTCATTAAACATTCGGCCCTTGGCATCTATCCGCCCCAAAACTTTGCCTATTGAATTGATGACCTCCGCATTATCATTAACAAAACCTATCACATCACCATAAAAATCTACCACATTGCCGCGCGGTAGTAAGCGACCAAGCCTGCCCGAATAAAAAGCACTACCATCTGAAACTATTTTTTCAACGGCGACACCTTTGCTATTGTATACATACCCATCAGCAAATAAACGCCCTAAGATATTGCCATTCGCGCTAACAATTATATTTTTCTCCGGTAGAATTATGCCTTTGACCTCTTTTTTGGTGTCCACCAGCAGACTGTCAAACAATATCTTGGTATCAGGTATGGCTTCTTCGCTTTCATATTTATATGGCGATAGCGTATTGATAAAATTACCGTCCAAGTCATACGCCTGAACTTTGTCTATCACGTGGCCAATGATAAAGCCGTCTCGATTGAGAACTTCACCTTCCAAATTTGCACATCCAACTGCCGTGCTACCTGATTTGATAATGCCATCTGGACCCATCGTACCCATAAACTCTCCGCTATGGTATAAAGCATAACGCTGCTCATAAACTTGGCCAATCTTTTGACCTTCTTTGTTTAAGATACTACCATCCGGATTTGAACATCCAATGTATTCCCCTTTGCCATTGTAAACATAGCCGTCATAATCCACTTTACCGATAATGTTACATTTGTCATCATGTGCCCAACCTATTTTGACGACATCACCTACATACTTGCCTTCTTTATCTACTATACTACGGTCAAATAACATCCGATAGCCTGTATCTTGCCCTTTGCTTTTTACTCGACCATCCCTATCCACATAACCTAATTGGGAACAACCCCAACCAATTGCTTTACCACCTATGACTGCACGGCCAATTACCTCATTATTTTCTGTAGCTTTAATTAAACCGGTCGGCAAAACTCTACCGATTAATTCTTCTTTATTATTTATAACTTCTCCGCGGTTATTTACTGTGCCTAGACTATATCCTTTGGGAGATATAGCTATCAAATCTTTCTTTATTACAGCCCCTATTTTCACACCACGCGCTGTCATGACATTACCATTCTCATCAACATAGCCTATCGCTATGCCTTGCGAATTATATACTTTTCCATCTTTGCCAACATAGCCTATCACCCCGCCTTTATCATCAACCACTAAATTGGCATAATCGCCTACAGTGCCAATAATACGGCCATTCTCATCCATAATAAATTGCATATCATTACCGGCATAACCGACAATATTGCCATTTTCATCAACAATTGTACCATCCTCGCGCAGATGACCTATCAAATTTCCGTTAAAATCATACGCATTACCATTTTCATCAAGCCAGCCGATTACATTGCCATTTTTATCCAGTACAGCTCTCCTTGTCACGGTTTTTAATTCGCCGTTACCATTTGGGGCCGCATGGCCGATTATTTCACCACTGCTCTTATATACTAAACCATCATCACTAACAACACCATCTACAGTACCGTTTTTGGATAGCATTCTCCCGTTCTTATCGATATTTCCGATAATTTTACCATTGTCATCAACAATAACTTGTGCATAATCACCAGACTTGCCGATTACATTGCCATTTAAATCTCTTATTAAACCATCTTCGCCAAGATAACCAATAACATTGCCATCAAAATCACGTACTGTACCATCTTCATCTATCCACCCAATGACATTACCATTTTCATCATATGCTAGACGTTTGTTGGTTGATACTTTGCCTAGGGTATCCTCTGATATGCCGGCAATATTGCCTTCATCATCAACATATCCTAATAATCTATCATCCCCTGTATAAACATTACCATCTTTACCGATATAACCGATGACTTTGCCGTCTTTATCTAATGCCAGACCGACTATTTCATTTCCGGCCTTGCCTATGACATTGCCATTTTTATCTACTATAGTGCCGTCCGGTAACATTTTTCCGATTAAATTGCCATCAAAGTCATAAACATTACCATCTTCATCTACCCAGCCTATAACATTACCATTCTCATCATACGCTAAACGACCAACTTTACCTACGGAACCAATGACCTCTCCAGTGTTCTTTAAGACATTTCCTTCATCATCCGCATAACCAATGTCTTTTCCGGTAAAATCTTTTACTGTGCCATCTTCATCTACCCAGCCTAATGTATCTCCGTTTTCATCATAAGCCAGATTTTTACCTTCTCCGACATGGCCAATTACTTCACCACTTATGCCGATAATGTTACCATCTTCATCTACAACACCGATAATATTACCATCGCCGTCTATGACATTACCATTTTCATCTACCCAGCCTATAACATTACCATTCTCATCATACGCTAACAAACGCTCTTCACCAGCATAGCCGATGATGTTGCCGTCTTTATCAATAATGTTACCATTTTCATCTACATGGCCAATTATATTACCATGAAAATCTCTTACCGTACCATCTGGATCAATATAGCCAATAACTTTGCCATTTTTATCATAGGCTAAACGACGCCCCTCGCCAACATGGCCAATTATTTTGCCATTTGTTCCGATAATGTTGCCATTTTTATCAACATAACCTAAGATGCGGCCATCAGCCCCGATCACATGACCATTCTCATCTACATAACCGATAACATTGCCATTTTTGTCATATGCTAATTTGACACTTTTGCAGGCTTTACAAATAATTTCCCCTGCAGCTAAAACTTCTGACTCATTGTTAACATATCCAATAATGTTATTGGCTTTATCATAAGCAAAATTGTTGCCCTTTATATAACCAATAATTTCTTTTTGACGATTGCGCAACACCCCTGGGGTCTTTTTATCTACCTTACCGATAATGTTATTTTTGGCCGCTAAAACGTTGCCTTTAGCATCTAACAAACCAATTACCTTGGCATCATCACCACGAGCATAATTCTTTTCATCAATATAGCCAATTATCTTTTTGTCCTGCGGAACGACATTAAGCCGTACCCCGACTTTGCCGATTAGCATATTTCTGGAATCTATGACATCACTACGCTTAACAGAGCCTATTACCCTATCACTAAAGTTCTTAGCGATGTTTCTTGTCTCTATATAACCGATGACACGCCCCTTCTCTGCAAATACCATTTTTTTGCGCACGCAGGTCTTACCAATTATCTGATTACTGATTTTAACAATATTGCCATCTTTTTTGATTTTGCCAATTGTGCGACCGCGAGCATCTACTATATTGCCATTTTCATCAACATAACCGATTATTTTGCCATCTTTATCTACGGCCATTTTGCGGTAGGCTCCGGCTTTGCCAATAACATTACCGTATTTATCTACTATCGTGCCGTCCGGTAACATTTTGCCGATTAAATTGCCATCAAAGTCATAAACATTACCATCTTTATCTACATAACCAATAACATTACCATCTTTGTCATAGGCTAGTCTTTTATATATTCCGGCAGAACCAAGCAGTTCCCCTGTTGAACCAATGATGTTGCCATCTTTATCTACCACACCGATTATCTTGCCGGTGCAATCTATGACTCGCTTTTTATCATCCACATAACCAATGAAAATGCCGCTATCACTAAAAGCAAGCTCGCGTATTTCCCCAACACGACCTATTACTTTGCGCTTATTATCCAAAATTTCACCTTTGCGATTGGCTCGACCAATTTTTGCCCCACCACAGGCAATAACATTACGATTTTTATCAACATATCCCATAAATTTGCCGGATAAATCCAATGCTATCGGCCGCGACATGCCAACTTTGCCAATAATCTCCCCTGTAGTACCGATAATATTGCCATCTTTATCTAAAAAGCCGATTAATTTGCCATCTTTACCATATACACGACCTTTATCATCTATGTAGCCAATGACTTTGCCGTTATTATCATAAGCCAAATTTGCATAATCTCCGGCTGTTCCTATCTTTTGACCATTTAAATCTATTATTTCACCCTTATCATTAACATGGCCAATTAAATTGCCATCAAAATCATAAACATTACCGTCATCGTCTATCCACCCGATAACATTGCCGTTTTCATCTAGAGCTAAGCGTTTTTTACCCATATTTGTTTCAGGATTGTCTGCAGCTATAATGTTTCCATTTTCATCTACATAGCCAATCAATTTGCCATTTTTATCATAAACTCGACCTTGGTCATCAACCCAACCAATCACTTTACCATCTTTATCTAATGCGAGCTTGGCATATGCCCCTGCTTTGCCAATAATTTTGCCATTCTTATCAACAATATTGCCGTTCTTATCCACCTTGCCGATTAAATTACCATCAAAATCATAAACGTTACCATCTTTATCTATCCACCCAATAACATTGCCATCTTTGTCTAATGCTAGACGACGGCTGGCACCAACATGACCAATGATTTTGCCTTTTGATAAATCACCATCTTTGTTAAATTTTACTATCTTACCATCATTATCTAAGTAGCCTAGTGCTTTGCCATCTTTGTCATAGGCTATCTTATGACTATCACTATTACTGCCTATTTTTTTGTTTGACAAGCTATACACCGAGCCGTCTTCTGCAACATCGCCAATAACATTGCCGTTGGCATCAACGACGCTGTTATCTGGCATGACAACCCCAACAACATTACCTTCAGAATCTACGGCAATATCCCCAGATGCTGTAACGCGGCCAATAACATTGCCATTCTCATCTACTGCTTCTCCATCGCTATTTAGATGACCGATAATCTTATTTTGATCATTGATATCTACGACTGTACCGTCTGGCAAGGCTTTGCCTATTATTTTGCCATCTTTATCAAACACAAATCCCGCTTCAATGGCTGTACCAAGGGTTTTTCCCTCTTCATCAATTATGCTACCATCTGGCAAAGACTGACCTATGACATTGCCCTGCAAATCAACCACAGAACCATCTGATTTGGCATAACCAATAATATTGCCGTCTTTATCATATGCTAAGCGCATATTTTGCGCCACACCAATAATATTACCTTTTTCATCTACAATTAGACCATCTTCATTAACATGGCCTATTAAATTCCCCTCTAAATCATAAACATTGCCCGCTTCATCTATATAACCAATAATTTCTCCATTAGGACCAATAGCTAGACGATAACCTGATAGGTTCTTTTTTTGATTGTAATTATCATCACTGCGGCCAATAATACGTGCATCTTCTGGATACACAGCTTTACCACGAATGCTGACTTCTTCTGATTTAGCACTGGTGCGACCTAACCTTGTTTCATACCAAATAATTTTGAAATTGTTCTGGACATTCCCCGGTAAATGCGGAACCCACGAAATTAACACATTGCAAGTTTCGTCCCCTCTTAGCTCTCTGTTTTTGCAACGGTCGCGATAGACGAATCCATCTTCTGTTTCTTCCGCTAAATCAACCCTATCTATATGTATACTTTCTGTACCATCTGTGCCAATAGTCAGCACGCTTTGATTTTGGGTATCTACACCTAATACAAATTCATTCATATTGATTTGCGAAGGACTGATTGTTATCGGCTTTTTGCGCTCTGCGCCATTGGTTTCTCCGGTATTGATAAAGACATCCTCCGGCTCTTCATCTACGACCGGTAACATGCTCTGGTCTTTGACAAATGTAGGGGCTGCTTCTTCCGGCATATATTGCTCGTTATCTGAAGATAACATTAACAAACCAAATAAAAAGAGTAGACCGAAAATGCCGCCAATAATCAGTATCAGCTTTCTGGTCTTTTTTTCATATTCTTCAAAGCGCGTCTCTTCGTTCATTGTATTCTGACCACACTACAAAAAATTCCATTGCGACCAAGCTGGCTGCACACAGTATCCCCTTCTTCTAAACTCTTAACAGGGCCAACTCGTAAATGAAAAACATCCTTACCTTGGCCATCTGCTGGGGCATCCACTGAGTAAAAAGGTTGATACTTACCAAGTGCTGCAGCATAATTTTTAGAAATATTGTTCCATAATTTTTCTAAGTTGCTAACATTTTCATCTGTTCCAAGTTCTATGGAAATATTACTGTTTTCTGCAGCCGTCATTTTTTGTTCTTTACGAATTTGAGCCAGAAAGGCTTCTGCCTCAGGCGATTTTTCCGGCTTTGAGGCACTCTTATCCGCGGCTGGTTTAATCAAAACCGGATTGGAATTGTTATTAGAATTACCGAGATTTCCATCTGTGCTCGCTATATCTGCAGCACTTTTTTGCGGTTGATAGATAACATCGACATTCTCTTTTTGATTATTATAATCAGGGGTTATAACCTCTGTATTATTGACTTTAACATCTGTTTGACCTGTCAACTTTGGCTCTGCTGTCTGTGGTGAAACAATCGGTGTGGCTTTGGGTAAATTATCAAGATCATTGATAATATTGGAATCTGATGCTGCACCATTGCTAAAACTGTTGGAATTAAAGAAATTATCGGCATTAGATGCTGAATTATTAGCACCATTGGGGTTATCATAAATTGCCGCGTCTCCCCCTTGCGAAGCGTACCGATTTTGAACATCCCATTCATTCGTTTTGGCATAAATTGTATTTTCTAAGCCATCCGAATCTGCACGACGTAACTTCAAACAAACCATGCGCTTACCACTACGCAATACCATATCTCCCATACCTTCAACGATAATCAAACGATTGTGCGGACCAGCCGTTCTGAAACCGACTGGTGTTTCTGAGCGTTCGACAATCAAGGTAACGATTGGCCGTTGCACGGCTGTGAGTGCCTTTTCACCTAGGTCTATGTATGTAAAAATATTATCACGCCATACACGCTCCGGCGCAATAATAATATCATCTGGATTAGGAACATAAACTTCTATATCAAAACGAAATTGTGTTGGATCAACCGGTATATTTTCTATCCAATCCTCGCGTTGATTATTTCTAGTGTAGCTAGCGTCTGCAAACATGCTGTCTTGAGAATAAACGCCACTACCCAAGCGACCACCGCCAAGTGTGTTTCCCCCTTTGATACCACCGATACCTTTGGCATTTTGATTCTTTTTAACAACCTCTATATCTATTATTGAATTTGTAATACGGTCTGTATTTACAGTTTCGCTTTGAACATAAAAAACATATTTATTACCAGAACGACCAAAAACAATCATATTAGTATCTACACCAACGAACGATGATACATCTGGATAGACCATAAGGCTAGAAGGACCTTCTATACTGGCACTGAAAGAGTTACCATCACCTAAGTATACATTTTCGATAACTTCCCAATTAGGGAAATTAATTAGCGTATACATGCCCTCTCTTAATCTGACAGGTAAAACAAGCTCCGGCGTCCAATAATATTTACTATAACCGGGGCGGCTCTGCCCTTCACCCATATGTTGCAGAGGATCTTTCCATGCACTCTGCATCATACCAATTGACCCATTACCTAAATAATTTAGATTTGTGGCAGCATAATTACCTTGTGACTGATCTACATTTTGATCCAGATTATTTTTAGTGACTTGCGCTTGAACAGGCGTACCATTCAACGCTGCTAAAAAAATAATCACACATAAAATATTTAATGTTTTAGTCATATTCTGTACCTCAATCATTTATCGATTTACGTTGCTCCGCCTTATAATCTGTTACGGTAAAGCCTAATGGATTTTTGAGACGTTCATTAAACTTTACTTGTTTTGCACGATAGCCAACTCGCAACGATGCAACCCAAATACTGGAGCGTGCAGCCTCATAACTTGGTGCGATATCTGTCACCTTAAACTCTACCTGCCACCAGCTTTGCCCTCTCTCTCCACCAACTTCTGTTACAGAAATAAAATTAATACTCCTGCTGACATTATGGCGACGAATACTTTCTATTACTTTATTGGCAAAATCCCGAAATTTACTATAAACACCTGTTGAGGACATTTCCCTTATTTTACTCTCTGTCCCCCAGCGAAGCTCCATTTCATCCGGATCATTCACAAATTCGTTGCGTAATAGGACATATTCTCTGACAAACATTTCTGTCAGATATTTATATTCCCTTATTTTTCTGGCTGGTTCGATTGTATATATCTGCTCATCTTTGCTCGCAAAACTAAACAAATACGGCTCAACTCGATATAGCGGTAGTGTGGCCGTTATAGCATAGGTTAAAATGAAATTACAACAGATACTGATTGCAAAAACGATGGCGAATGCTCGAGCAGTCCACAAATATCTCTTCTCAGTAGCATTTTCAACCACAACATCTGCTTGTCTTCTTCTTTGCTGTGATGAACGAGGATGCACCCGTCGCGCACCCTCTTTGCCCTCTAAGAGAAGTATTTTAGTATTTTCTTCTGATATTTGCTTGACCATCTTTCCACCTTTAGCTCATAGCTTTAAACCAATCTGGCAAAGTTTTAGGAAGTTCCACTTCTATACAGGCGCATGGCGAAAGTTTAAGCTCGTAAATATCTTTACCAATACCAACCGGTTCTGGTTCGTAATAACTACCGATAAAATTACAAGCGGCTAAAATAAGCATTGAAAAAACAACTAATAAAGCTTTGTACATGTTTCTTCCTCTTTTAATAAAACTATCCATTTCTATAATTAAAACTTTTAATTTTAAAAGTCTAATTAGAAAATAAAATGCAGGCACTTATCAACAGGCTAAATTCTATCATTGCTTATTTTAACATGTAATTACTTAATAAGGTTTTAATTTTCTATTTCACTTTGATAATAACTGTATACATAGAATCCCAATGGGTTTATTAACCTTTTATAAGCTATGCGGCGATTAGGACTTGCTCGGCAGCCTATCTGGACTGTCCAGTAGCGTTCAATAATCTTTGGCTCTATATCTTGTGTGGAAGAATATTCCATCGTATTACCATAGGTATAATCATAGGTTTTAAATTCGACTTTCCAAATCCGGCTTTTTTCACCGCCTGAGCGCTCTAATGAAAGTATTTCAACCGAGCGACTGGACTTTTCTTGGTCCATCTTTTTTTGTAATTTGGGATATTCTTTTGCAAATTCATCATACAACTTACGGGTTGAGAGATATGAAACCAACCCTCCCCATGCCCAACGCTTTTTCATCTCTTCGGCATCTCTGATATAAGTGTTACGCAACTCTATGTATTGCTGAATAAAATTTTCCATAATTTTTTGCCGTGATTCCATACGTATATCTATGTACTCTCTTTTTACGTACGAATCCGAATCGGAAAATAATACAAATATCTGCGCATCAATGATTATTTGGGGAACAAGCTTAAGCAAAACTAAAGTGGTGCAGACCATATAGGCTAAAGATATCGTGGTCAATAAAGTCATTAGACGGCTAACCCACTTATAATATATTAGCTTGGCTCGCTGGACTTCTACCACATCTTCGGTGATAAAATCCGGCATTACATCATTATATGTTTTATCCGTTAGGCGTAAAATTTTTTGATTTTCTATCTTTGCCATGTCTACTTATTTCACCTTTTCTTTTATATAGGTTGGACAATAGGGAACAACCTGACTTTGATTTTCTATACTGCGTATACCTTCATCATCGCTGATGCGTTCTGCTACTCTGTCTGCTTTGGCATTTTCCACATTTACGGTATCTTTGGTAGAATCCGCTGTCATAAAGGTTACTTCTTCCATATCTTTCTTTAGTGCAGCGAGTTGCTTCTCTATACGCTCGACACGCTCTTTGGCTCGGGTTAGACTTAATTCGCTATGGTTCTTTTTCAGCTCTTTATAGAGCCTTTCGGCTTCTGCCACCTGCGAGGCCTTCAAGTTGCCTAAATCGCAGAAGTATTGCTCGTAATAACTTGCTTTATCCTTGTTTGCACAATTTATACCTTCATAAGTAGCGTCATGATATTCTCCATCAACACCATAGCGCGTATCTTTATCTGCAGAATAAGCTAAGCCTCCATGGTCAAAAATATATTCGGCACAAACCTCATCGCGGCGTGCTTCACAATTTTTATCACATTCGCCTTTAACAACTTCTTGCGGATTGTTGCTGACGACCTTGCCTTGCTCATGAATTTGTGCACACATTGAAGTTAATATTGTTTTTATCTCTTGAGCCATTTGATCTTCTGACTTCTGCAAAATATGCTCTGAATTAACAGCATTTAGGAATGAACCAAAAAGATTGCGTTTGAAAGACGCTGTTTCTGCCTTTTGACGATTAATATTATTTTCTGAATTTTTAGGATCTATTAAGTATTGATGTATCCGCTGATGCAAAGCACGATAGCGTAAATCACCATCTAAAAATTGCCCAAGTTCGCTATATCCTTCGTATAACGGCGAGTTTTTGGCATCCAATGAATCTTGGTAATCATTCTTGTTTTTGGCTTTGTTCTTTTGTTTGCCATGATCGGCTAACAAATGACATATTCCACCTTTGCGCTGTTTGTAGGTGTTGCATGGGGATTTGCTATATAGCTCAATTTCCTGACATGTCGGAACACTTTCTAAACTGGTCTCTGTATCTTGCTGCTGGATTGAAACAGGAGTGAGAGAATTGGTTACAGTGACCATTCCACGCGTTACAAAACGAATATCGGTGATGTTGTTTTTAACTTTTTTATTATCTTTCCCGCCATAGATATCATAGATCTTACCTCCTAATTTGCAGGGATAAATATCTGCTCGGCTTATGATGGTTCGATAATTGCCGGCATTTCCAGAGATGTCGGTATTATTTATCATATTTTTCAGCAAGCCACCTGTATCAAATGACCGCTCCACAAAAGTTTGCTGATAGAGATGATCTTGACGCAGATTTGGACGTGCCAACAAATAACGCCATATTTCTGGTAGGTATTCCCACTCTTTTACATCTGCATCTGTTGTGGTGGGATACTTTTTGTTTAGCAAATAGGAAATATCCGGTTGGAAAATTCTATCTTTTTTCTTCTTTTTAGATTTTGGGGTGGCGTCATAGTCCTCTGAATCATAGTAGAAAATTTCTCTTAGAGGCGGCAGGTTCAGCATCGGGCCTTTAGGAGCAATGAAATCTCTGCCAGCGTCTGTATCAGTTGATAATTGACCACGATAATTTTGACCACGCGCTGGTAAAGATACAAAATATGTGGTGTCTGCGATACTCTCCTGTTTGACAAGCTTTTTGCCATCAGAAATGACGACATGGCCGATCATCTGCTGATCGCTATCATAGGCAATACTGCCAGTAGCTGTGCCTATGACTTTTCCTTGGCTATTTATGATGTTGTTGTTTTCATCAACTGTACCTATCTCCTGCATACCTTCAAGCTCTGTTGGTATACCAAACATGTCACTGACTTCTATTCCAGCTGCAGCGAGTTCTGATTGATTAACGCCATGACGCAACTTATTTATCAAACTATTATGGGCTTTGGTAATTTCACCACTATCCCCGTAGTTCTGATGCGATGATATTTTTTGTTTGTATGCTGCTGATAAAGGCTTAGAACAGCTTTCACAAAGTCCTAGACTTTGCGCATGGCTTTCTATTTCTTTGGTGGCAGAATCTATTTCTTGTGATATTATTTCATCTGCGTTAGTTATATAGTTAGTGATTTGCTCTGCTGCTGCCTCAAGAATTTTTTCTTTCACCGCTTGGATAAGCTTTTGTGAGGTTAGTACTGTACCGCTTGGCAAGCCTATGATACTGCCGATACTTGCATCTACAACAAATGTTGAAGGAATATTGAGATCTTGTGCTAACTGGTTTAAGTCTGCAAAATATTTTTGCTCCAATTGTCTTTTTACAGTTGGCTTGAGCTGACCATTGTCTTCTAAGATGTGTGTAATGGTGGTGGATAGATCATCTTCTTTGTATGTTGCATTAGCATGTTTGAGGCAACCTATGCCTAATGGGCCATGATCTATGCATTTGCCACTTTTTTGCGTGTTTTCCATGCGCTCATCTTTTTGTAAGAATTTTTCATATGCTTCGTTGGCTTTTTCTATTTGGGTTTGACTCGCTATAGCTTGATCAATATAATCATCTGCAAAGTTTTCTGCGGCTTGGCGCATTTGCTCTTCTAACTTTTGTACTTTTTCTTTTAAGATTTTACGCTGTTGTGTATATGATTCTATTGCTTGTTCCTGACTCGATATCATCGTCTGAGCTTCAGAAATCAGTACATTTTTATTAGGGACATCTTCGGTTAGTACTAATTTGTTTTTCAGAGATATAGTATATTGAGTTGGTGTTGTGTCACATAACTTTTTATGGGTTAAACCGGCATCTATTTCTTGGCAAAGCTTTGGACAATTCCAACTGGCTTTTTGCCCTTGTATCGTGGCTCTTTCATATTCCAATTTCATCTTTTGATATTGCAATGAACATAAATATTCTCTATTTCCTTGGTTCTTTTTGATTAAATCTGCCAGATTACTGTTTAGCTCTGATGTAATTGATGACACACGCTGATTAGAGCGACGTAGCTCTAATTTGACTTGGTTCTGTAGCTTTGTTGCTTTATCTATGCTGTCATTGTATTTTAATATGTCTTTTTTATATTTTTCTGATAAGGCTTTATTTTGCGCCTGCTTAGCTTCATAGTCTGCAATGACCTTCTGGAGTTTCACTTCTTCAGCTTGACGAACTAACATAACAGATGTTAATTTATCTTGTGCGACAAGACGTCCGCGCTGCTGGGCTTTGCTGTAGAGTTCTTCGGCACTGCCGCCCAAAATATCTTTGAAATAGCCTTTGACTAAATTGCTTACAGATAGACTACTAATACCTTCGGTGGTATTTCCTATTATTCTTTTGAATTTGCACATTGCGTTGTTTGCTAATGAAGCAATCTGCGTACCAATATCTATGCTATCTTCCTCTATTAAACAACTTATAACTCCTCTATCTATGCTAATTTCACCATCTAAGCACTCTTGTTGAGCTTTATCTTCTACGCCCTCTAGAGGACAAGCGACGATGCTCTGTATTGCAGATGCTAGTTCATCTGACAGGCTATTATCGTTATAGGCATTAGCCTTGTTGGCTGCTATCTTATATGAATTCATCGCTTTATCTGTCGATTGTATTATTTTTTTCATATTTAAGTATTTTTGGCGAAGATACTCCTCTTGCAAACTTTGTTGATCATTCCATGGGTTGAACTTTAAGGCACCACTATTGGCAAGATCCATCATCATCTTGGAACCTATACGCCAGGCCTGCTCTGACTGAATATGATTTTGTTCTTCAATATCTTCTACTGAACCAGATTTCAAATAATCGCTATCTGTATAGTCGCCGGCGACATATTCATCTTCGGTATCTATTTGTTTATCTGTTTGTGCTTGAGTTTCATTTATCGTACTCTCATTAGCATCGGTTAGGGCACTAATGTTTTCTGCCGCTGAAGACTCTTTTGCTTCTATAGTCTCTACCATACAGGGATGCAAATTTTTATCTTCAAACTTAACTTCACCATTTTCATCTAGAACTTTACAATGTTCGCGGCCCTGCTGGTAACCATCTGGACAGACTTCATAATATCCGTCACAATAGCCATTATCGCCAATAATTACTTCACTGGCTTTTTGCTGGTAGGCCATGATTAATTGACGGGAAATTGAATTTAAAGGACGATTTTCGTGTAAGGTGCTATCCTGTGGCTTACCCCAGTGTATTGGTGTTGTACTATCTGGATTGAGGTGATTATTAATGAACTCTTGAACACAGCTATCACTTTGCGTAAGTGCTTTTTTGGCGCGTTCGTGCATCTCTTTGGTTTTTAGATATCTACGATATTGTGTTTTGTATTGCGGAAGCTGTGTTTTTAGATTATGATATTTCATGGCAGCATTGAGTGCATTTTCTATTGGCTGAAGCTCACTTAAAATTTTGGCATCATCCATATTGTTTAGCTCTGCAGCATCTTCATTATACGATACGCAATTTTTGGCTTGGCTGCCATCTAAACATGCTTTTTTATTTTTTTGACTGAGAATGACTTTTGCGTGTTGTAGCTGCCGAATCTCTCGCTGGGCAAAATGATATTTTTGCGGCAAATATCGCTCCGCACTGCTTTGATTTTCACTTTCCGGCTTAACTAGTTCTATTTGTTTCGCAGCGCGATATATGGCTTCGGTGGCTGTCAACTCCTCTACTATGCGCATTAATCTGTCATAGACTGTACTGACAATATAAGCATTTTTGGCTTGGGCCAGTAAACCTGGATTTTGACTATCTTCTGTAGCCAGCTCTTTATCTGGATTTTCCACTGTGGGAATCTCAACCATCTGTAGACCAAAGAAGACACATTTGCTCATATTATGCTCTAGACCATTCTGGCAACGCTCAAGGCGATTTAAGGTTTTTTCTACAAGTAATAAGTATCTTTCTGTCAGTAGGCCGGCGAAATAGGTATCAACCATCACATCTTGGCGATATTCTACAGACTTATTATGATAAGCTGATTGAATAGTTTGATAGCCTTCTATCCCGTTTTCTTTATCACCACCTAGGTCGGTGTATGCATCCATCGATGGATATAAGAAGAAAAGCTTTTGATAGGCATTATAATAGTTAAGCTCATTGGTATCCCCTTCGGCTATACTTAATTCTGTGCTAGGAACAACAACGGCTGACTTTCCTGGAGTCTTTTTTACAGCCTTATCTTTTAACTTTACTAAGCCACCCAATTTATTCATTGATTTACCAATGACAGTACCTTTAATTGAATTTAATGCTGTCGCTTTTAATTGTGAGGCAATAACCTCCGTTTGCAAACCAAGCGCCTTGAGTTCGGAAAAAACTTTAGTCACGTCTCCGGGGATGTCTAATTCTATACTCCATGGTTGGGGCGGTATTGGAATCAGGCTGAATGCATCTGCGCGTTTTGCTGGTATCATAAACAAAAAACCGCTTATGATGATACAATTGGTTATTTTTGCTATTTTATTCATGACAGCCTCCTTATTCCTTTGGCCTAAAATCAAATTTTAAATCTCTTTTGACATTGATGTTGGTATTAAATGTCTCATTTGCCTCTTTTATCATCTTTTTGATATATTCTTCGGTTAGGATATACTTGTTGATGTCAAATGCACTATAGCTCTTTTCTTTACCATTTTCATCAACCAATTCTTTTTTGATATCTGTATTTAATAGCTCACGTGCTGCAAGATATTGTATCTTAGCACTAAGCAATTTAGCGTATAACAATAGGGCTTTGGCATTTTCTATGCGCGTATTGGAATATGAGACAAGCGCATCTAACTCACTATCACTGCTGAGGCCTTGAAAAATATCGTCTGCCGCTTGTGAACGAAGGGGAAGCTCTCTACGAATTGTTGTTGCAACCTGCATGAGGTGCACTGCTGTATTTATAAATAAATAACGGCGATTGCGATTGATGCGATTTATGCTATTTTCGTACTGAGCACGGCTTGATTGAATATCTGCTGAAGATGATTTGCTACTTGATGCTAGAACCGAGGGATCATAAAAATAATTTTTCATAAACGCTTGGTATTCTTCTTCATCTATTTGATATACGTCTAACGCTTTATCTGTATCCCATTCGGCATCTTTGAGAATATTTCCATCTTCTGGTGTAGTTTTAGTATTTTTTTCTTCCTCATCTTGGCTTAATAAATCAATACGATTTTGATTTGCTTGGTCTATAGCATCTCCAGCGGAAGCCTCTTCTAATTTCTTTTCGTTTTCTTTAATGACTTCATCATAGACAGTAAGTTGCTGCTCTCGTTCTTTGATGGTGTTTTCAAGCTCTGTTACCAGTGATCTGCATTCTGCTGCTGCCGTTAATAATTCTGATTTTGCAAAACCTTCTGCGGCTGAGGTTTGATATTCTTGCTCTAGGCGTGCACACTCGGCCTCCTTTTGTGCTTTTTGAGCTTTTTCTGAGGTAAGGTCACCCTCTATTTCTGCCTTATCAGACATGATGTATTTGAGCTTTTCTGAATATAAAGTTGCGGCTGCCTCTCTATAGTTGTCTGCATTTTGCTGATTTTCAGCTATTTTTTTCTTTTTAGTGCCTTCTACCAGATTATTTGTTTTTGACGTGAGTAGTGAAGAACCTTTTTTATAATATTTTTTGGCAATGCTTTGGGCAAATCTGGTATCAAACCCTTGAATGGACATTAGTTTGGTTTGGATTGTTTGCTGGACACGCTTTAGAGCCATTTCTTTAAGCATATTAACATAGCGACTGACAACACTTTGCGCTTGTGGTGTATCAATAATCAACGCATGAGCAGATTTTGTGACACCGCTTGCTAATAGTATTGCTATCAATATGTATATCAGTGTTTTCTTCATCTTGCGTCCCCTAGTTTTAGTTACCGTCCTTATTATCTTCCGGCTTTGTGCTTTGCGTGGTTAATTCTGCTGTGGCTTGGCCACCTACCATATATGCTCTGAGCTCTAGAATATGAGCTAAGCGACTTTCTGTTAAAAGACCGGCACGGTTATGTACGTACAAAATCTCTTCCATATTATTTTTGTTGCTGGGATCTGGGTATAACTCTGTGCTATCTTCTTGCTGTATGCTAAGTTTGGTTGTTGCGCCTTTAGCAAATAGTGTTGAGGCATCATTTGCTATTACGGAATTGACGTTGTCACGGTTTTCTCTTACTCGCTTTAAGCTCTCTTTGCCTTGGGTGTAGACATATCCATCTTTGATGGCTTGTTCTAAGGTTTCACTACCTATTTTGGTTATATCTCCACTTGCTAACGCCGGAACACCTGGCATGACTGCGAATTTATTAATTCGTGTTATTCCATTTTGCATCAGTGAAGTCAGGTTGCTCAAATTGCAATTTGCCGGATTTTTAAAACAACTGGCGGCAATCCCAAAACCATTTTTTAAGGTGCTATTAGTCATGACTTTTTTTCTTATTAACTCTTCTACTTGCATAACAATAACATCTTTCAACTCCTGAGCTGAAATAGCTATTGAGGGAAACTCAATAATTGCATGCGCTGGCTTAGCAAGCAAAACCAAAGAAAATAATAAGCTTAAACAAATATTCTTTTTCATTAATTTCCTCCTTGCTTACTCATATCGCCAAAGAAATCATAATTTATCGTCCGCAAATCCAGCAATATATCGCTTTGCAGCTGCTGAGCGTCCGCATCTATGATGCTTAATAGCTGTTTGGTGGTATAGTGATTTATATGCGCGCCAGCGGCATAATTGAGGCGTGCCGTTTGGACATCTCGCTGATCTTCCTGCAAGGTAACCGGATTGGTGCCTTCATCACTGTTCATATCTTTATAGTCTAAACTTGATTTGTAATTATTGATAACAGATAAAGCAAAGGTGTTATATAAACTATCCATGAGCGCACGGCTCTTATTTATACGCCAAGCATCGCGTGCTTTTTCTTCGCTGCTGTATCCTTGCAACCTGCCGTCTGTCGTCCCTCTATCTGCGCCCTCGGCATATAGCAACAAGCATTTTTTTATGTTTTCTTCGGCCTGTATGACTTTTGCTTCATCGTCTTTATCTTGCGGAGCTAGTGAAATGTCTTTTCCGTTTAGGCCGCATTTATATAATATTACGTTGGACATGACATTGTTTTCTTCCACTATACCAGGGGCAGAGTTCTGTGCGGCTGCGAAGTCGCTGTCTCTTCCATCAAGATATAACGCTTCTTGCTGATGAAACGTGTTTATGATATCCTTTGAACGTTGAAGCGCGTCTATACGGCGAATATTGCTCCATAGTGTGGTTGCTTCTAAATCTATTAGACCTAGCAGTGCATAGGCATCAACTATACGATTCACTTTAGAATCTTCTAATTGATCGGTTAAAACTTTGAGGGTCGAATTATCCATTTCCAGATTAAGCCAAGATGAGGCATATTGCTTGCTTTTGCTAATGTTATTGATATTAGCAATGCTATAGTCTTCCAGTAAATGCTTATAGACACCTTCATCTTTATAGGCGGCAAATTTTGGTTCTATGGCAAACGGCTCACATTTGTTTAAATCCATTTCATTGGGGCAAAAATATTCTTTTTCTGTTTTGGCATGGACGATGCAATCTCTTAAATTATCTATAAACTTATTAACATCTTTATCTGCCCCGAGGTCATCAAAACTTAATTGGCTACAATGGTCTGATGGATTTTGGGTTGCTCTAGCACCAATTAATTCATCTGGAATTAAGAAGCTACCATCTTCATCATCACCATTAGCATAATATCCCTTTAAGTATATATGAGAGGTTTCGGTATGTTTATTAAAAGACAATTGAAAATTTTGAGGTTGATGCAACCAGCTGTCTTTTTCTAATTGAGGCAAATCCTCTATATAATCTTTGTCGTTAGCGATATCATCTAATATGCGCTCTTGCAAGATATTTGCATCATCATTTATTTTAAGAATTTTTTCTTTTATCGGTGTAAATGATAAGCTATCTGGCGACAGTTGCTTACTGTGAATATCTTCCTTTAGCTTTTGGCCTGATGCTGATAAATCTGCTCTATTGATACTCCCCTCAAAATATTTGCTAACGTCACGACCATAATTTGAGAGGCTATCCAATTTTTGGGATAAAGACTCAGTTTGAGCTGTGTGTTCTGCTTCTATTACCTCTTCGGCCTGTACTGCGACATCTTTTATTTGATTATCCAGCGTTGAGATATTTTTCTCTATGCCTTTCTTTACCAGTTCATCTAAATCTTTAACTTCATCAACAGACTTTTGCAAATCTGCCATCTGTCCCTTAGATTTTGTTGTGGAATCTGTGATGGTTTCTTTTGACTTTTGCAAAGAGTTCAATAGTTCTGTGTTAATTTCTGTGAGTGTTTCTTTGGTTTGATTTAAATTGTCTTGTACAGAATCTTCTGTAACACCTGCGTCTATCATTTTTTCTGTTGCGGATACGGCACTATCTACCACTTGTTTTTCTTCTTTTGCTGTGTTCTCTTTTTCTAAAGACAAAATCTTTAATACATCTTCGACATCTGAGGTTGTATCTTTAACAGCAACGATTGTTTTGAAAACTTCTGATTGTATTTTGGGAATTGTTCCTTTGATTTCTTTTGCGTATTTAGCAACAACGCTAACCTGATCACCTATTGACTGGATGGTTTGCAATAAATTGCTGTTTTGAGAAACAGCTGCGATACTTTTTGATATACCATTGCTGACGTTACTGATAATTGAGGGAATCTGCGTTAAATCTATTGTGAACCATAAATAGGCATGCGCAGGAACCGATGACATCGTTGTGATGCATGCGACCACCGCTGCTATCAATATATTTTTTTTGCTTTTATTTTTCATCTCGGTCCTCCCTAATAATCTCTTACATTTTTAGCTATAAATTGTTGCTGTTTCCTTAAATTTTATTTTTTTTATGATTGGTTAGTTGTTCTATATCTTGAGTAAGGACTTCTATTTCTGCCTTTATTGAATCCAGCTCTTTGGTATAGTTTGCTATAACGGTTGCGTCTGGTATAACATCGATTTGAGAAATCTCTCTTTTTAGGTTTTCTCCAGCGGCAATAACTTCTTGCTGCTCTACTCTTCCTGATAGATATGCTTGGACAACTTTTTCATAGCTGTTGATGCCTTCTTTGATTTTGTCTTGATATTCTTGATTATAGCGGTTTTTAGCACTTTCTATGATTCTGGCCCCCCAATCTGATGCGTTTTGCTCTCTTTGTATTAATGCGGATAAGCGTTGTTCAAGAGCTTCTTTCTGTTGCTGACTATTGGGTATCTGCCACTCTTGCAAGGCACTTTTTAGTGCTTGCAGTTGCTTATTGTTTAAATCTGCTCCGAGATTGAGTATGCTCAGAGCCTCATCTAGCGAATCGTTTAATTCTGTTGTCAACTGGGCACTTTCTGCTTTTATGCTTTCAAATATATATTGCACATCCTCTTGAGCATCTTTGAGAGCAATTTCTTCTTCCTCCTCCTCTTCTTCAACTGTAAGATTTTTGTTAAAGCTGTCTTTAAAACTGGAAGAAAATGAGGAAATACCACTATTTATTTCTTTGTTTAGGCCTTGAGTAATTGTTTTTTGGATATTTCCAGTCGCTTTGCTGATGTTTTTGCTGATATTTAAGCTTGATTCAACCTGGCTAACCAATTGGCCAGAAAGAATGTTTTGTTTGGAAGTAATGTCTTTAAGAGAATCCGTTACACTTTTTTGAATATTTATATTGCCGGTTAAAGAAGATACGATGTTGGCTGAAGTAAGAGAACTCAGTTTTTTTATTTTTTGATTTATACCTTTGAGATTTTTTTGAAACATTGCAATTGTTGGTCCACCAATACCTAAGCTTCTTAGCCCTTCTGCAAGCTGTGTCAGTTGTTCTTTGATATTTACTAAGGCTTTACTGGTAGTTGTGAGTTGGGCAGAAGTCGAAATTTTTTCAATAAAATTGCTGACCGGTATTTGTGCCTGTGCCGGTGCCGCGATGAGCAATATATAATAAAATAAAATGACAACATATTGCTTGCGTATCTTCATAATATTTCTCCTGCTTAGAATAATACTTTTAGCTTATTTTAGTGTACCATTTTTTTTAGATTTTGTCAACGTTTTTCAGCCGCCAAAACTCTCTAAATACTTTATTACGAATGCATCTTCACCAAACTCTTTGACCAGACTTTCTACGAGTAATACATTCTTTATGCCTGAGTTGTATAGTTTTAGATACGGTCCGAGTGCACTTAGGTTAACATCTAATATAACTGACTCACCCTTACCATCATCGGCATCCGGACGCTTTAATAATATTGCATAAGGAAAGTCGCGATAAATTTTGCCACTTATGAAATCATATTCGCTGTCTGTTAAATTCCATTTTTCATATGATTCTGGTGTGGCTTGAGTGTTTCTAAAGAAAATCATAGTTTTGCATTGACCGCGTATAGCATCACCGACACCCAGTGTGTCTATGATATTTGGCTGTTGAAACGCACATAAATATGCTTGACGTTTTTTACGGCCTTCTTGCAACCCCTTTATAAAGGCATCTCGAAACATTTCATGCTTTAGCATTGGAGCAGTTTCATCAATCATTACTAAGGCTGGATTGCCGGTTTCTGTGCTTTCGGCATGTATGCGGTGCATAATGTAACTAATAGATGCTGCTGCTAAAACATCATCATCAAATATCTCTGTAAAATCAAAGGCAACAAATCTGTTAGTTGATAAATCCAGACTATCGTGCTCGGCATTAAAAATATTACCATATTGATCCGGGTTTACCCAACGATATAGTTCCCGACGCATTACTCCGGTTGGTGAGAAACAACTTTTGTATAAATTGGTTAAAACACGTTCTTCCGGGCGCAGATATTCAAAGGCGGTTGTTACCGCTCGTGCAGCCTCACGCTCTGAAAGTGCATCTTTAGCCATGGTTATTGACTTTAACCAATTTTTTAGGAAAGCTCGGTTGCTTTGGGTATCGCGGCTATCAAATGGATTTAAGGATACATTTTTACGCTCCCCGCTAAACCCTACATACTTACCTTTTGCCATATGCGTAAAAATCTCTGCACCACGGTGACGATCAAAAAAGTATACTTTTAAATCGCTATGACGCATTGCTTGGCCTGCTAAAAATGTTAATAAGGTTGTTTTACCTTGCCCAGTCGGACCGATGATGCAACAGTGTGCAACGGCTGATTCTTCTGCTGAAATGTGAAATTGAAAACGATATGGCGAACCACTCATCGTCCTAAAAACTGTTATTGGGCCTTCGCCCCAGTCACTACGTGGTAACCCTGTCGATAATTGTTCAAAACTAACTGCTAATGAGACAACGCGCGATAAATAAAAATAGGTACGACCACATTTATCAAAACCTGGAAATTGATTGAAGAAAGTAGCCTGAGCAATCCAATTTTCGCGGACAGGCGTAACACTGTATAAACGGCAAATACGCTGTATCTCACTCTCGCCGAACTCTATTTCTTTCATCGTATCGCCTTTGACGATGAAACTCATGGAATATTCTACCAATGACTGGTGGTCGGTATCACTATCTTCTATTGAAGCTAGTGCTTCGCTATATTGCTGCACAACATCACCAGAGAAATTGGTTACTTCTGCCATCTTTTGTTGTTGAACTAAAATCATACGTGCTTTGGGCTTAAATATCGGATGAATGTTATGCAGAACTGTTAATTCGCAATCTATTGCCAACAATGATGATATCATACTTTCATCCATATAATCACCGGAATTTCGTATTCCCATTGTTAGGGCATATTTTTCTTTGCCGCCAGAAAAGTATTTGATAACCCCTTCTTCACCAGTAAAATGTATGCCATCTGCTGTTAACATTTCTTTGAGTTGAAAACCTTGGGTATTTCTTACTTTTGGTGTGGGTTTACTTATCGGATTTAAGGTGCGAACAAAGGGATATACAGGGCTGAGTTCGGCAGGACTGTCTTCATCTTCATGCATAACTTTAATACCATAGTCATTTAAATTGGCTAATACAGACTGCGAGGCATAGTTCAAATCTTTAACGGCATCTTTACGGTCTTCGATAGATAATACTATATAGTGGTCATTTTTGTATACACGGTTTAAGCTCTGGCGCCAAGTATCATCCACAATTTTCAACCACTTATTGCCAAAATCACTTTTATTACCCGATACAGGTACTCGCTCTCTTAATGTTATAACGCGGCAGGTGACCTGCATATCTGCCATATTATCCAACCAGGCTTTGCGAGCTTCAAACATAGAGAGAATCGTCTCTTCTCGGGCTGATGTTAAATCGACACCCTCGACTTTGAATACTCGGACATATGTACCATTGTCACATCGTAGCGTGGCGCCATCTGATAGCAAACTATTAAAAGGTAAAAAATCTGCTACGCGCGATTCACTCGGCTGCGGTAAGACTTTTGCACCGACTTTTGTTACTAAAGAAACTATTAAGGCCGCAGCTGCGATTATACCGAATAAGGCAACTAATGCGTCGGCACTTTGTAAACCTGTTAAAAACAGCGTATAAAAGTCAAAATTAAGGTTCAAATTTGCGCCCTTTCACTCGATATAAATTTGTTGATGGCATATTGGTTGTACCAAATGCTTGAAGCATTCCGGATAAGTGCGGATCTTTGCTCCCTAATGCCACAACAATCAAATGTCCGATAACGATGGAAATGATGAAAATAAGCGGATTTATCTGCCAGATACCAATCGCCATAAACATAAACGGAATCTGTATGCCGGCATTGAGTGCTGCTGGCAAAACCGGACCCCAGAATAACTTCGGAGGATTGGCTACCGCTTTCAATATGATATCTCTCATCGACTTTCCCTCTATAATATTCGAGTGATATTATAGGCTAAAAATTATTACAAAACAGTTAAATTCTTAAATTTAAACAATAAACCTGTGGATAAAATAGACTTTATGACTAGCGGCCAAGGCTGCTATTAAATGTATCTCCGGCCGAATTTGCTGTAAAACTCTTAGGAGAGGCAAAACCTTTTAATTGGCCAAGACCATCTGCATGACCACCTGTCCAATAACTGATAAACAAACCTGTGCCGGATAATAGGAATAAGCTAATAAAGATATAGCCCAAATGTTTGAAATTGATTTTACCACAAATAGCTAGGAAAGTGAACATAACAATTCCAAAACCGCCAAGACAGAAAGCAATGTTTTGTAAGCCTATGGCAAAATCTCGCGCACGACCTGAGAAAAAGTCAAAAATATTATCACTACCACCACCGCCTTCTGTTAGGGCATGACCACCCGCAGTTGCATAGTGAATGAGAGCACCAGTAGCGGCTAAAACAGCTAACCCCGTTAACAAACCTGCTAGCCATGGCCATTTCATCTTACCAAAAATTGCAAAGAAGGTAACGCCGACTATACCAAAACCGCCGATAATTAAGATAATGCCTTTGGTTTTTTTGAATGTTGTTGTAATTTTGGAGGCTGTTTCGCTCATAAAATTACCAGCGGCAAAAGCATCTGAACTGAACAATAGCAGGCAAGCTACGCACATTATGCTCATCAATAATATTTTATTTAAGTTTCTCATTGTTCTGCTCCTTAACCACCATTTAATGTATCTGTTTGATCAAGATGAATATTGGTCGCTGCAAACATTTCTATAAAACCACTGCACAGTGTGATAACGATTAAACCGACAACAACCGCCGTCAGCCACTTCCAATTTATATTACCAAAAAAGCCGCCAATGCAAACGCATATGACACCAATCGCTGATGCAGGATAAATGATTTTGCGCAGGCCTCTAAATATGTTACCACCTGTCTCTTTTAGTGTTTCAAATGCAGCAAAGCAGTCTGTTGGCATACAGATTACCACTATTAATGCTGCCAGAAAGATATATGTTTCTATTTTAGTTAGTCCAAACATAGCTATACCCTCCTCTAATTATTGGTTTTAGTATACCATAAATATTCAAAATTTTCCAGTAAAAAAAAGGAGAGGAAAATATCACTAATGCTATGTTTTTATTATATATTTTAATTTTGTAACAAAAAATTCATACTATAAATTTGTGCTAAAAAATTTATATGCTATGTGTATCACGCTCTTTAGCCAAGGTCGGTGTTACTTTACGAACGACAACTTTTTTGCGAGCTGGTGCCTCTTTTGAGGTATTAGCCCGAACTTTCTCTTTTTTCGCTTGCATATTGCCTAACAAATACTCCATCCGCTCATTCACAAATTTTTTGAAAGCTCCATTTGTCTCAACCAAATCTTCTATTTTAAGCATACGCTTTGGCTCTTTATAATTTTGCTGATAGATGGCACCCACTTGACCGGACTGATCATACTCTATACCAAAAACAACAGTCTCGCGCTTATCTTCCCCATGACCTGTTTCTACAACCAATTCACGACTAACAAGACGCTCATCCATGTTTCCATATTTTTGGAAGAACTCTCTTATAGAGACCTTGTTAATGTCTAACTCAAGCTTTGATTCTTGATATTGGCGTTGTTTGGCCTCTTGTAACCTTTCAAGATCTTCTTTGTTTAGAGTACTCATATTTCAATCCTCTTCATAAAATTTTCTTCTGCTTATATAATAGCACAAAAAAATTCAAATTTAAAGCCTAAAAAACAAATCTTATTTTTTATTTATCTTTTTGACAGGTTTGGTGACTCACCTTATTGTAAAAACGCGATAATGTCGATATTTTCGCGAGTCGGTCAAAATTTGTTGTTATTAAATCTAAAATATATTTGCTAAAGATTCTAAACAATGTTTAAAATATGGTTAACGATTAAGTGAAGCAATATTTATGTTTAGGAAAACAGCTAACCTATGTCAGACATTAAAAATTTTGTTTTAGGATTTTTACTTTCTGTATCCGGCTTTGCCCTCTATGGACAGCTGAATCCTTCGGCAACCCCCGAAAAAAGCCCTTCACCTAAACAAGAGATTAAAGTTAGTTTGTTTAAGACTTCTGATACTTTACCCAAGAAATTACCCTCTCATTATCTGTTTACACCAATTCACAAGGAATCTCTTGAAATCGAGACTAATATTGCTAAGCAGAATGAGGATAATATATCACCCGATGGAATCGAAGACGATGAAATTATTAACCTTAGCATGGAGACAGAAGAAGAAATCCCTATCGAAATTGGCTCACCTCTTGCTGAAGCCTCTCAAGCCGAAGTTTTATGGGATGAAAATGATGATAAATCTGCCATGTTACCCGATAACATTAGTGATAATCATAACATTTTATCCGACCCTTTATTTGAAAATAAAACGCCTTCAAAAGACGACTCACCTTGGGTAGTTACGAAAAGCAATTCCAAAATCAAAAATAAAATTCTGGCAGAAGCAGTAGAGCTTCAAAATCAACCAACTTTATTTACTGATAATATCTCCCAAGTAACACAACATGATTCTGAAGTTTCATATAAAGTGGCAGAAAAAATTAAACAAAGTATCATTTTCCCCATCCCAGATGAAATTTTAAATGATGAGAATCTGACACCGACTTTTATCCAAAGAGATACTCCATCCACCGTTCAGACCCCCATCAACACACCTGCGGTTCCTGTTGTTGAAAAGAAAACCGTGGTAACTAAGCCACGTGTTACAACACCACAACCTTCGAAAAACAACAAAGAGGATAAATTTTTATTAAACAGCATTTCCTCTTGGTTTAATGACCCCGTCAATGCAAACCATCAAAGCACAACAGTAAAAAAACAAGATGCCCCGTCTTATAGTAGCTTATATAGTAAACCCACCCCCGTGCAAAAAGAAATGACAGAAGAAAGCAAGTCAGATCGTTTAGGGCGGCTTTACGAATCATTACAAGCGACGAAACAGGCGCACGCTCAAAGAAGAATTCTACCCTCAGAGCTTAAACTTTCTTTCCAGCCAGAACGTGCTGAAATATCCGGCACGACATTGCAGTGGCTAAAAGCTTTTTCTAAGGCAACTTTTGAAAAAGATATTTATCTTGAAGTCAGACTTAATGCTAATACAGCTTCTGAACTGCAGAAAAGAAGATTGAACTTGCTTTATTCTATTTTTATGAACAACGGCGTGGACTTTGCTAAAGTTAGCACTGTCTTTTCTCAAACCGAGCCTAATGCACTTATCATACGTGTACGGCGGTTCAGATAAAAAAGGAGCCAATGAAATGAAAAAGTCCACAAATCGTTTTATAAATAAAGTGTTACGCTTGATTAATTAATTTTTAACCTTTATTGTGTGGGTGAGAGTGTATTTAGAGATGAGTAAAATTATGAAGAAAAATATTTTATTATCGTTTTGCGTATTGTGTGCGTGCGGACTTTCCTCATGCAGTAGCTTTTCTGATGAAAATTATGAAGTTGACCCGAATGATTTACCACCGGTTATTGATGCTACTGTTGATGCTAATAACAGATGTGGTGTTGATGGTATTGGCTGTAATGATACAGCTTTGATTAATTATACCAAGACAGAGGCCGACTATCGGGCTTATGGTGAGCGTACACCTCGTGACCAGCTGTATACGCAGGCAGCAGCAGGAAATAACCTTACGGCTACTATTCCACCGGATATTGAAGAAGATGTGGTGACTGAATATGAACCAATGTACACTGATGATGAACCGCAAGATGCTTTTGCTAATACCGGTGCAGATAACTTAGAACCGCAATACCCTCTCAATAATTATTCCGGCGTTATTACTCATCCCGGATATCAAGTTTTTTGCCAACAAGACTGCGGACAATTCGCAAATATTCCTGATGGAAACATAGCCTCTGAATTTACAGAAGAAGCCTTTAACATCGATGACTATGCTAGAAACAATGGTATAGATGGTGAAAATATCGAATTTATTGAAATCGGTGGCAACGAGGAAAATGTTGAGGTTGGCGCTAAAAAAGTTACTGATTCTGAAGTGTTGACTTGGGATGCTCAAGAAGGTGATACACTACGTGAATTGCTCACAGAATGGAGTAAAATGGCTGGTTGGAAATTACTATGGAATACCAATCGTAACTATACTTTGAGTGCAGGCGTTATGTTTAAGGGTAAGTTTACTGATGTAAGCTCAGCACTGGTTAGAGCTTTTGCCAGAGCGAGACCTGCCCCTATTGCGACTTTTTATAAAGGTAACCGTGTTATTGTCGTAGAAACTATGGAGAATGAGAATGCGTACTAATAGAAAAATTTCAATCGGATTTGCAGCGGTGTTGCTGTTGGGTATTGCATCTTGCTCGCTCCCAACAGATTATGACGCGGCTATTGAACGCGATGTTGATGCAACTATTCGCTATAAAGAAGATGCAAAGGTACCTCAACCCAAGGAAGAAACAGATGTTGTACGCGTTAAAGATGATATATGGCTTGGAGATACAAGCGAAATAGAATACGAAGGCGATAAACCTTTGCCTAGTTATCTAGAAACAGCAGATGGTGTGACTTTGGTTAGCAACAGGCCTATTACGCTTTATGAAATTGGCAGTATGATTAACCAGATTACATCTATTAAAGTACGCTTAGCCGCACAACTTGAAGGAACGGCAAAAGCTGCGGCAGATAGAAATGCGCCAACAGTTAATAAAGTGGGTTCTAAGTGGTCTGATACATCTAGAATGCTGGTTTCTTATAAAGGTTCTTTAAGCGGTTTGCTTGATGAGGTTTGCTCTTATTTTGGCGTATGGTGGAAATATGAAAACGGAGAGATATATATCTATAAGTATACCACAAAAATCTTTACTCTCTACACCTTACCAACTAAGCCTTCTATGACTTCTAGTGTTAGCAGTTCTTCCGGTGGCGGAAGTATCACAACAAATATCTCCAATATTGATGTTTGGGGTAGTATTGTTGACGCCGTGAAATCTATGCTTGGGGCTGGTTCTACTTTAATTACTGACCCGATGAATGGGACGCTGACTATTACAGCAACGCCGACTGAAATTAAGAAGGTTGCAAAATATGTTCATGAGCAAAATATTCGTTTGGCTAGACAAGTTGCTATCAGCATTAAAGTGCTAGAAGTCGAAGTGGACGATACACGAGGATTTGGTTTTGATTTAGATGCGGCATTCAAAGATAGAACAGCTAATGGTGGCAAAGTTAGCTTAGGGACGCTTATAACACCTGGCGGTCTAGGCACTGGAGAAGATGCCGCAAATGGTTCACTTTCTATGAAGATTTTGAGTGGCGATGTTTCTGTTGATGCTGCTATTGAGGCATTGGCAAAGCAAACGACAACAACCCTTGTGACGAGTGGTACCGTTACGACAATGAATAACAAACCGGCACCAATTCAAGTGGTAACAAAACAAAATTATGTATCTGAAATCACCAAAACAAATAGTGGTTCCACTGGTGACAATTATGATATATCTATCGAAACAGATGAGATTGAAACGGGCTTTACGATGGATGTTTTGCCAAGAGTTATGGACCATGGACGGTTGATGATGCTGTTTAGTTTGATGCTCTCTAACCTGATTGATTTGGAGCGCGTTGATGTGGGTGAGAACTATGTACAGAATCCAAAGACAGTGGAAAGAGGGTTTTCGCAAGAGATTAGTATGAAATCTGGTGACACACTTGTTTTGGCTGGTTATGAACGCGTTGATACCAGAAGTAATAAAACTGGCTTAGGTGCCATTAATAATAATATTTTAGGTGGCAAACAAAAGGTTGATAAAGTTAGAACGGTATTAGTTATTTTGTTAACACCGGTTGTATTGGAATCTCCTTTATTACCTGAATCTCGGATGAGATTCTAAAGATGAGGATTAGGCCGTGGCAGATAGAAGCGATATGGAAATAAACGATTTTGATGCGCTCCGCGAGAACAGTAAAGAATGGGCGGCTAGTTTTACTGTGGACGGGGTGCAGTATGCGGCCAGTGTTTTTTGGGAAAGCTTGCAAAATGTTGATGCGCCATTTTTAGATGCAAAAGAAGCGGCTGAAAATGTTTTGGTTGGAGCTGATTTGTTTTGTGTTAAACATGGTAAATCTCCTCAGCTTGGTTTAGCGGTTTCCACCCAAGGTTTTAAGAAAGGCATGAATGTAGCAGCTGTTACAGCAGCTACTGCAATGAGTGATTCTCCATCGTTATTGGCCGTGTTTAAGGTTGATGCCGGATACTGGTATTTGTGTATTAGAAATGATGTTATTCTTTCTGATGGTGATGTTCTATTTGTAAAAGAAGAAGATGCTAAAGAGCAATTTATGTCTATGCTTTCTGTTCCAGATTGGTCGAAGAAAATTGCCCCGGCAGAGTGGGGAATCGATGAAACTGAACAAAAAGATATTGCAGAAATTTTTGCGGCTGGCTTAGATACAAAATTAGAAAAAATTAATGCTTTGCGTGGTGCCGAACTGGCTATTGTGGTTATTTTATCAGTGGCTGTAGGAGCTTGGTTGGTAATGTATCTTTCTCAAGCGTTTTTTACAGCACCAACACAACAAAATAAGGTTATTACCCGACGGGCACAGAAAAAGGTTGTCAAAGAAGTGGTTAAAGTTGTACCGGCACCGTGGGAATCTATGGTTGATCCTGTATGGATGGTAGATACTTGCCGTGAAAAAGCTTTAGCTTTGATTGATATTGCTACACCAGGATGGATAAATATGGGTATTACATGTACACCGTCGGAGGCAATCACATCTTGGCGACGAGAGTTTGGCAGACTCTCATGGTTGGAAATGTCTCTTAGCCATTCTGGACTTACTTTTGCAAATAAAACTGTTGACCAACGTGCGAATATTGTTACGGTGTCGCTTCCTTTTTCTCAAGCAAAAAAAGTTAATTCTGTTCCGAAAAAAACAGCTAATGAAACACGTAACTTGATTAATGATTTATTTCAATCACTAAATCTGCAGGTCGGACTGACCGATGGTAATGTTCGCGCCGGAGATAAGACATATTCTTATATAAACTTTAAGATAACATCTAAGTATGACCCTAATGTTTGGAAAGATGTGTTAACAAAATTTTCAGGACTTAAGGTTAATACTATACTATATAATCGTGGCACTTGGAATTATGAGGGGACAATTTATGTTCAGTAGAAATAAAAAGACTCTTTGGGCTTTAACTGTTTTAGTTATTTTATCTAATCCAGTTTATGTTTGCGCTGAAGAGACAACCTTGGAAAATGTTAACGCAGCCAGTTTGCCAATTAATGTTGCAAACCAGAAATCCACTGAGCCTGCTACGGTTGATGCGGTAGCTAATGCTGCTTTGGTGTCTCCATCACAAGCACAAGCTGTGAAAAAAGTTGAAGCGACTATAGCAGAAGAAACTGCGGCGGTTGAGACTGTGCCTCAGAAAGTAGAAGAGACTTTGGATTCAGCTAAGCAAAATATTGAGGAAAAGGTTTCTGCCGAAAAAGTTATTACCTCTGGCGAATCGACTACTGAGACGACAGCATCTACAAATGAACAGACTGAAAAGGTAGCTAATGATGCTCTTGCAGAAAATCAAGCTGATGCTGCTCGTGATGATTTTGACTTTGATTTAAAAATGAAAGCGGTTACTCCTGGGCAAAGAACTGATAATCTTGGCAAGGAAATCAATGATGCAGATATGCCGCAAAATATCCAATATAAAACTAATCCTGTCGAGAATCTGAGTAATAGTGTTCTTTCACAAATTGATGATGATTTGTTTTCACAAATGTCGGCTATTGAAAAGAGTACTACTCTGCTAACCTTGGAATTAAGACGTGAAAAAATCCGTAACGAGATAGAAGCGCAAAAAGCTATTCGCATCAAAAATGCTGAGGAAATCGAAAGACAGAAAAATGAAGAGAGATTGAAAAATCTGGAAAGAGAAAAACAAATCGAAGCTCAGGTTTTGAGAGAAAAACAAATTTTGGTAGATAAAGAAAAAATGTTTGAAGTGTTGAAACAGCGCAAGCTTATTAATGCTTATATGAACCAAATGCTCTTGATGCAACAAGATTGGTTGAAGGAAAAAGAAGCTCTTTACAACCAAATTAATGATATGGAACAGGAAAAAAGAGATGTTATTGCCTCCTTTAAGCAGAAATTGGATACTGTTTTGGAAGCATCGGCTAAAAATATCCAAGCAGCCGAAGCTGCACGTGCTAATTTTGAAAGAATCGTAAAAGGACTTAAGGCTCGTAATGAACAATTACGAAAAAGAATCGAAGCTGATGCACTGATTATTCGCAATGCAAAAAGCAGTCTTTATCTTAAGACACAATCTATTGAGGAATTAAAAGATAAAAATGCGGCAATGATGAATGCTGTTAATGCCACAACAGGATCAACTGATGCAAAAGTAGAAACGGCTGTTTCTGACCAAATTGCGGAAGAAAATGCCACTCCTTATAAACTAAGTAGCGAATATGCTATTTTAGGTATTAAAGGCCAATCAGGTAATATGTCTGTTGATATTATCGATTTGAAAGGACAATCTAGCTCGCTTAAAGTTGGCTCACCTTTGCCAACAGGTCATGTAGTTAGTGAAATTGGTTCGGATTATGTGCGCTTTAGTCGCGATGGGCGTGATGATTACCTTTATGTGGGTAAAACCATTGATGGAATTGTGCCGACTCTTGGTTTGCTCAAAGATGGTGATAAAAAATAATCTTTTTTAATGTTTCTTGTGGTATGAAAAATGGCAGAGGAAAATAAACAGCAAAATAAAGCAGAAGTATCTGATTTTGAGGAGGAAGATACCGGTGCTCAACAGACAAAAAAGACTAGTTTGTTTGATACGTTGTTTGCAAACAATAATAAGCTTTTGACTGTGAGTGGCTCCGACTTTGCTATTTCTAATGAGACAAGACGACTATTAGCCCTCTTTTCTGATGGAACTTATCTGGTTTCAAAGGATAATAGATTTGATGGAGCGGTATATAATTTTGAGGCAAATGTTAAAAGAAGAAAAATTCCGATAAAAGCCCCTATCTATGTTACTCTGAATGAAATTTCTGCCATTTATGCTTATGCAGAACGTGGCGGTGGTACGGTTGATGTTTCGGCGGAAGAGGCTGCCGATATGCAAATGCAAATCGACTTTATTAACATTATCCAACGTGCATCGCAAAAAAAAGTTTCTGATATACATGTTATTGTGGGTTCATCTTCGACTATATTGTTCCGCGAGAACGGTATTATGGTAAAGCAAAATGAATACGGCGGAGAATGGGGTGAGGCATTTGTGCGTGCGGTGTTTGCTTCTGCTGATATTTCAGATTCAAACTATTCGCAAAATGAATTTCAAGGTGCACAAAAGCTTGGCTCTACGCCGTTACGTGGTTCTAATGGTAAACTTATGCTACCGCATAATGTGTTGGCTATCCGTTTGCAATTTAATCCTATTGCGTTTGGCTCTCAGTATTTGGTTATGCGCTTACTTTATGCTGATGATAACCCTGAGGGTAGCTCTGATTTGCGCTCGCTCGGGCTTGGTAAATATGAGGAAGATCTGTTTTACAAGATGCGTAGTATGGCTGTGGGATTAAATGTTGTGGCAGGACCGACTGGTTCTGGTAAATCAACAACATTGCAGCGCAACATGATTAAATTACTACAAGAAAAAAATTATCAGATTAACCTTTTGACAGTGGAAGACCCTCCAGAATATCCTATCCCTGGGGCACGCCAAATGCCTGTGACGAACGCTAATACTGAAGAAGAAAAAAATGAGCAATTTACTAAAGCTTTGTCTGCAGCGTTGCGTTCTGACCCTGATGTTATCCTCGTGGGTGAAACACGTTCTCTCTCGACTGCTGAACTTACTTTTAAGGGAGCTTTGTCTGGACACGGTGTATGGACTACCTTGCACGCTAACTCCGCGCCGGCTATCGTCACTCGTTTGCGCGATATGGGAATTCAGCCATATTTGCTTAATGACCCAGAGCTGGTAAAAGGCCTCGTTTCGCAACGTCTGTTTAGAAAATTATGCCCAGCTTGCCGGCAGTCTATTAAAACAAAGGAAGGTTCTCCTGAATTTAACCGCCTTAAACATGCATTAGGTGAATATGGTATCGAAAATGTATATGTAAGTGGTCCTGGATGTAAAGCTTGCGGCTATAAAGGCTTTAAAGGAAGAATGGCTGTTGATGAAATTATTTTGCCCGATTCACACTTTTTAAAACTAATGATTGATAACGAAACAGCTAAAGCTATCGACTATTGGGTGAGCGAACTTGATGGTCGTCCCCTCAAAGAAGCTGCTATCGAACGCATGATTAAAGGACAAATTGATATGGACGAAGTGGAAAGATGGTGTGGCTTAATTGACCAGCGTCCTGTTTATTAGAGGATTTGATATATGGCTAAAAGAGATGATGAAAATCATAGTACGTTTAATAAAGCAATGAAGTCTTTGGGCTCATTAGAAGTTTCTTATGCCAGATTTAGAGTTGGGATGTCCGGTAAAGCACGGCTTAAAGTTTATAAAAAATTATCGTCATTGCTGCGAAACCGTTTCTCCTTGATGAATTCGCTCGATATTATGTATGATAGTATTACTGATAATGGTAAGCACCCAAATGAGCCGATGGCTATTGCTATTGCATCATGGGGTAAATCTTTGCAAAATGGTTATGCCTTTTCTGATGCTCTTAAGGGATGGGCGCCTAGCCGCGAGAGACTTATGCTTTCTGTGGGGGATATGTCTGACTTGGAAAGTGCTTTGCGTAACCTAATCCGCGTGGCAGAAGGTACTGATAAGATGTTAAAGCCGATTATCGGCGCAATCGCCTATCCTTCTTTTTTGCTGTTAATGTCGGTTTTGGTTATATATGCCATCGGGGCATATATGGTTCCGCCAATGGAAGAAGCTGCTCCTAATGCCCGTTGGTCTGGTACAGCACGGGATTTGGTGAATGTTTCTCACTGGATTAAGGATAATTGGCTTTTCGCTTTCTCTTTCTTCCCTATTTTGTTTGTCATAATTTATGCAACCATCGGTATTTGGACAGGACCGACGCGTAAAGCTATTGATGACTGCCCACCGTGGTCTTTGTATAAAATGTTTATGGGTATCACTTGGTTGCTGTCACTTTCTGCCTTAATTAAAGGTGGGGTACCGATTTCTGTGGCAATGTCATCACTGCGAAAAGATTCTAATCGCTATCTACAAGAAAGAATTGATCGGGCGATGGATTTTATCAAAAACGGTGATAACCTCGGACAGGCCTTATCTAAATCTAAGCTCAACTTTCCTGATAAAGATATTGTGGCTGATTTACGAATCTATGCAGAATTAGATAATTTTGAAGAGGCCTTGGATAGATTGGCTAATGATTGGTTGGAAGAATCCGCTGAAGCGGTGGAGGCAAAAGCATCTATCTTGAATATGGTAGCAATGTTTGCTATTTCCGGCATTATCGCATGGGCGGTTTTTGGCGTATTTGATATGCAAGATCAAATTACAAGCGCTATGGGGTAGTAAGATGGAGAAACAGAATTTCAAAAATTTAAAATCTTTTATTCCTGATGGTTTGGTAACCAATCCTTGGGTACAGAAGCTTGGCTTGTGGTCTGTTCGTCATCGTGATAGTATTATTAAAATCGGATTGCCAATGCTCATCATTGCAATGGGGTATTTTTCATGCACTTTTTCACAACGAAATATTCAGCAAAATATCCATGATGTATTTGCTATATCTGATGATGTACGTACATTTTATGCTGATAAGCCTGATTATTGGGGGCTTAATAGTGAGTTTGTAATAAAAAACAAGCTATTGCCAAGCAATTTTATTAAAAACCAGCAAATTGTGTTGGGGCGAAGCACACCTATTTTGATCGGTAGCGGAGAACACGCTGAAACGGTTATGCCAATGGGGCAAACATTTGATATTGTTCTACCTAACTTAACAAAAGCTCAATGTATTTCATATGCAGAGGCACCGCTCAATGAACAACAATATCTCAAGCTTAACAGCATCAGTATACTGAATATCAAGGGAACTTATGCATTTGAATGGGGTGGACAGAGAGCTTTACCAATTGCTAAATATGCTACAAAGGACCTGTGTATTGATGGTAAAAATACCGTTATATGGTCTATCAAATAAAGATTATTTCTGTTTATTGCCAAAATCTAGTTCAGCCAATTGATTGAGAGAATTATCAATTAATCTTTTATAATCGCTTTCAGTAAATTTTAATTTTATCGCTTGAGTGACAATATCCAGCGACTTTTGACTGATTAAAGTGTTGATTTCTTTTTTTGCCTGAGCAAGAGACTGCTGAACTCGGGCTGTTGCATCCGTTTCCTTTTGTTTTAATATTGAATCTAGCTCTTTGAGTTTCTTTTCTTTGTTTTGAGCAATAATTTCTTTTTGATTTTCTATTATCTCTGCAACTTCACTATCTGTATTGATAAATTTTCGCTCATATTCTGCATATAGCTTTTGCGCATCTAGCTTGAGGTCTTCTGCTTCTTGCAACTCACCTTTTATGCGCTCTATCCTTTGAGTTATGAGCTGTTTGACTGTGCGTACTGCAGGAACAAATAATAATGCCATTACGAGAACGAATGTGACCCCAACCCAAAATTCTGCGCTATGATAAAATATTTCTTCTTGCATAATCTATTTACCTTTTACCCATTAGAAGACTGCTGTTGATTTGCTATGTGTTCAATGTCATCAACATCTATTGATGGCAGATTTAATTGTTGAACCACAACGGTTGCGATTTCTTTAGAAATTTCATCTACTACGGCAAGTGTTTCAGCCCTTTCTTTTTGCAATATTGCTTCACTTTCTGCAACTTTTTGCTTTAGGCTTTCATTCATCTGCTCTTGCTTAACGGCTATCAGCTCTTTTAGCTCTTGCTCATTGGCGGCTATTTGCTGTATCGCTTCATTTTTAGCCACAGTCAGCCGGTCCTCATATTCTTTCAAGGTATTCTGCGCCTTTTGATTTATCTCTTCTGCTTTGAGAATAAAATCATCATATTTGCGACGGCGCTCCTCTATCTTTTCTGAAATACGAGGAACAATCAGCCTATCCATAATAAGCCAAAAACTTATAAATGTTACCAATAACCAGAATATCTGTGTTATGTATATAGACCCATCTAACTGTGGCATTATTGTTTTACCTTGGTATTATTTTACAATCATCATAATTGCGACAACCAATGCATACAATGCGATAGCTTCAATAAATGCTGCTGCGATGTAGCCTAAAGTTTGAACGTCTTTTTTTACTTGTGGATTGCGACCAATCGTTTCAATTAATATGCTCCAAACTTTAGCTAAGCCCCATGCAGATGCCATCATGGACAATGCACATAAGCCAACACCTATAAACATTAAGCTGTTTGAATTTACTACTGTTTCCATTTTAATACCCTTTCTTAAATTAAGTTAGTGACTGTGTAATGCATCACCTAAGTAGATGCATGACAAAATTGTATATACGTACGCTTGCAATATGCCGATGAATATTTCAAAGACAATTAGCACACCGGCAAAAAGCAATGGTATCCATCCGGCAAATATACCTAAAGTGATGATAAACCCCGCAATTATTTTTAAGATAATGTGGCCAACCGTCATATTGGCGACAAGTCTTATCGTTAAGCTCAGCGGCTTGGAAAGCAGGGAAATTACCTCTATTGGCACGATTAGAGGCGCCATTGGCCAAGGCATGCCACGCGGAAAGAATGTCCTTAAATAGCCCCATTTTTGTTTTTTAATACCAATGCAGATGTTTAATGTTAATGCGAGGATTGATAATGTTCCTACTGCTGCAACATGTGAGGTAAACGTAAAACTATAAGGAAATAGCCCCAGCAGATTGCCCGTGCAGATAAATAAGAACAATGTAAATATGAATGAAAAGTACCTTATCCCTTCTTTGCCAACATTTTCGGACATTAAATTATAAATAAACTCGTACGCACTTTCTGGTATGCATTGCGCAGCCCCAGGTATTAATCGGCGTTTGCGCAAGCATAGGGCAAAAATAAATATCACTGTTAATGCCGAGATTATCATGCACAAAGAGGAATTGGTAAAACTGATATCATACCCTTTTACTTCTATCGGAAATATCTTTTTTATTTCAAATTGCTCTATGGGGCTAGACATTATTTTATTTCCTTTCTTGGATATCGTCTAGAGTTTTGACATAGCGAAAGACATTGAGCATGCCTGCTATACCTCCAAATATGATGAATATTAACAAGAAAAGAAATTGAAAGTCAAACACTTCATCTAAAATATACCCCAATCCTGCACCGACAAGAACTCCTGCGACAAGTTCGGTTACGATGTGTGCAGCGATGGCAAAATCTGAATATTTTGTTTTACGCTCTACTGAAGTATCTGGCTGGCGTTTGGCTTTGATTGATTTTATTCTTTTTTCTATTGCTTTGATGTCGTCTGGCATATTCGACATTATCTTTGAGCTCCTAATCTTTGCTCTAAATAGGCCTTTAAATCTCCATAACTTTTGGTACCGAGAATAACCTCTTTGCCATCAGCACCTTCTATAACAAACGATGGAGTACCGGTGATATTAAATGTCTCTATGGCTTTATCTTTGACTAACAATATATCACTGGTTAGTTTTTTATCTGCTTTGCAGGCTTCAAGGCCTTGTGCGCTCATACCGAATCTGCGTGCATAGGCATATAACTTTTCTTCATCTTTGGCAAATAACCAATCCTTTTTATCATACAATTCATCTATAAATTTGTAGAATCTTTCTGCGGGAAGACAATATGATAATTTGGCAGCACGCATTGACATTGCGTCTATCGGAAAATGTATAAAGATAAAACGTAATTTACCTTTTGAAATAAAGTCTCGCTGTAGTTTTGGCAAAATAAATCTGTGAAAATCACGGCAATGTGCACATGCTAATGAAGAATATATATACATTGTTAGTGGAGCATTGGGATTACCTTGGGCTCTGATGCGCTCTGATCTTAGGCCGACATCTCCGCTAACCTTACGAGAAAAACTTTCATCCTGCGCATAGGCTTGATTGGATAAAATGAATTGATTTCCACTATAAATAAAACCTTTAGCGGTTAGATACCCATATGCGGCAATAATATATATTGCAAATAAAGCAAATAGTCGGCTGATTCTTTTTATGATTTTCATTATTTTACTCCCTGTTGGTCGATATGACATTTTTACCAATGTTTATTAAAATTTTCTTTAATTTTTCATCTTTTATTTCTGCTGTCAGCTCGGATAGGTATTTTTCATCTTGCTCTGAGACCTGCGGCTGGGGTATAATTTCCGGCTCGAGCGGCTGCCGCGGCCGAAGATTGATATTTTGATTAACTTTAAGTGCATGTATCGCCCGATAACCAACATAAGCATTTACTTTATCTAATATGTAGCTGCTCTTATGCTGAATTTCCAGTGCATAACCACCTGCAGGAACTTCAACATGCAACGTACGCTCACCTGTGTGGCGGTTGACTTTTGTTTTAAGAGGATTGCAATACATACTCATTTCTGTACCGACAATATCACGCCAGTGAATAACGATATCTGCCCCGATAATATCATCTTTTGATATTACACCCTTCATGATTGCACCCCAGATGCTACCGAGGCTTTCTAAGTCTTGGCAGTGAGGCTCATCTGAAATGTGCAGTTGATATTCCTTCATAGTTTCTTCTTTCTTTATTTTTGGGGATGCATTAAAGGGTGATGCTTATATACTTCTTGTGCAAGTTTTTCTGTGGTGATGTGGGTATATATTTCCGTTGTGGCGATATTTTCATGGCCAAGCATTTTTTGTATTGACCGTAAATCAACGCTCTTGTTGACTAGGCATGTCGCAAACGAGTGGCGTAAAACATGTGGATGAACTTTTGCTGCATCTAAACCGGCCTCTATGGCGATTTTTTTCAGACTTTTAAAAAAACCGGATCTGGTCATGTGCCCACTGACTGACTTTATGGAAGGAAACAACCATTTGCTTTTTCTATCTGCTAAATATACTGTTCGATAATCTATGTATTCTAAAACATCTTGAATTAATTCTTTGGTGACGGGGACTATTCGCTCTTTGCTACCTTTGCCGAAAATCAAAATTTGATGCAAATCATAATTAATAGCATTTTCTGGCAAGGAGACAACCTCTGATACGCGCAGGCCTGAGGAAGACATTAGTTTTATCATTACCTTCATGCGCATAAATGAGAAGTCTTTCTTTTGCGAAAGGACTTCGCATAGTTTACTTATTTCTGACTGAGTTAAAAAAGATGGTAAAGGCTTCCCGATTTTAGGAGTATGCAGATGATAGGCCGGATTTATATCTATGATATTTTCGCTTTGCAAAAATTTATAAAATTCTCTGATACATGAAATTTTGCGTGCTAATGTTTTTGGGCGGCTGTCTGCATCACTCAAACTTTTTAGGAAAGTTAATATAGTTTCTTTGGTTGCATGTTGTGGTAGTACAGGGTGAATCGCTTTAATGTACTGCTCCATATCACTGGCATATGCTTGTACTGTATTTAGCGATGACCCTGCCTCAACCGTTTTTATATCTAGAAATTCTTTAACTAAATCTCTCATTTATTTAGCTTTAATTCTATATTTTTTACGACCTGTTCTTGTTCAGGTGTGATATCTTTGCATGCTGTATAAGCGACGCCTGCAACCAATATCAATAATATAATATAAAGTAAATATCTGTTCTTTGTTCTCATAGTCTTCTCCTAAAAATCAGTTTTTTTTTGTTATCTCATAAATAGATATTGATTATTATTATTAACATTATATCCTTTATTGTAAAGTACAATAGTAAATTTAGTGAATGACAAATGGTAAAAACAGATAAAATTATCTTATTAGTCGGACTTATCGGCAGCGGCAAAACCAGTGTCGGAAAGCGTTTGGCAAAAAAAATGGGACTACCTTTTGTTGATGGCGATCAGGAAATTGAAAAAGCTGCTGGATTACCGGTTATTGATGTTTTTAAATATTTTGGACTTGAAGAGTATCGCGCTGGAGAAGAGCGTATCATGAGACGACTGCTGCAAGGTAGCCCTTGTGTGCTCGCTTCCGGTGGCGGTGCTTTTGTTGCTGAACAAACAAGACAAATTGCTAAAGAAAAAGCCCTCACTATTTGGCTTAAGGCAGATATTGATGTTTTGTATAGCAGAACGGCCGGGCGTAAAAGGCGTCCGTTTTTGCAATGCAGCGATTCCAAAATAAAATCTAAGCTGCAGGCTTATATTGATGAGGAATCTCCTTATTATAGCCAAGCAGATATCGTCGTGGAAACTAAAAATGAAGCAGTCGAGAATACTGTTCATCGCGTTTTACAAGCTATCAAAAAATATGAAAGTGAGGTATAGAAATGAGAGCTGGTGACCGTAAATTAAATGAACTAAGAAAAGTTGAAATTATCCCTGACGTTAATATGTATGCTGAAGGCTCTTGCCTAATTAAATGCGGATTTACACAAGTGCTGTGTACCGCAACCGTTGAAGAGAAAAAGCCAGCATGGTTTAAGGAAGAAGAACATGGTTGGATTACTGCCGAATATTCTTTGCTACCACGTTCTACCATTACCAGACACAATAGAGAAAATCATGGAACCGGCGGCCGAACCCATGAAATTCAAAGAATTATCGGAAGAGCTTTGCGATCTGCAGTCGATTTGCAAGTTTTAAGCGGATATACAATTACTATTGATTGCGACGTTATTCAAGCTGATGGAGGGACCAGAACTGCCTCTATTACGGGAGGTTTTGTTGCTCTTTATATTGCTTTGCAGAAAATGGTTAAGAATCGGTATCTACCTTATAATCCTGTACGGGAATTTGTGGCTGCAACGTCTGCAGGAATCAGTAATGGTGTGCTGTTGCTCGATTTGGAGTACATTGAAGATTCTGTAGCGCAAGTCGATGCAAACTTTGCGCTCACAGAAAGTGGGAGAATCGTTGAAATTCAAAGTACTGCAGAAGGAGCACCTTTTGCTAGAACCGATTTTGATGAAATGTATAATATGGCTTATGAAGGTATAAAACAACTTATTGCCGTGCAAAAGGAGGCTATTGCGCATGCAAAAATTTAACCAACTTATTTTTGCGAGCCATAATAAAGGAAAAATATCCGAAATCAGAGATATTTTAGCCCCTCTAGGGATAAAGGTTTTATCAGCTGATGATGTTGATTTGCCTGATGTCGATGAGACAGGTCAAACTTTTGAAGAAAATGCCTATTTAAAAGCATTTGCCGCAGCTAAACAGCAAAATATTGCTTGTATTGCTGATGATTCTGGATTGTGCGTTGATGCAATGGGAGGAAAACCCGGTATTTATTCTGCAAGATATGCACCGAATCGGGATTTTAATCTGGGCATTGAAAAACTTCTTAAAGAGTTGGCAGATACCAAATCAAATAATCGAGCAGCACACTTTTCCTGCGTGATTGTTTTGGCACACCCTGACGGCTCTTACAAAACTTTTGAAGGTCGTGTTGATGGAAAAATTGCCGCTCAAAAAAGCGGCAATTCCGGCTTTGGCTATGACCCGATTTTTATTCCAACTGGATATACAAAATCTTTTGCAGAACTTATGCCGGAGGAAAAAAATAAAATTTCTCATCGTGGGCGTGCTTTGCAAAAGTTTGTAAATTATCTGACACACGAGATTGAAAAGTGAGGACTTTTGAAAAAAATTTTTAACATCCCCTTGAGTTGCTCTTTTTGGGACACTCTGGCGAAAGTTTATGTTGATAAATATCAGAAAAATGACTGGAAACTTGCTACGGCTCTGTTTTTGGTACCTAACCGCAGAGCCTGCCAGAGTTTGATTGCTGCTTTTGTGCGTTGTTATGGAACGAAACCTGCTATATTGCCGCAAATTATTCCTATTCTCGAAACGGATGATGAAAATTTGTTTTTTGATAGCTTTGGAAATGACTTTGCCAGCTCTCATCATTTGCCAGCTATCCGCAAAGAAGAACGACTGTTTATCTTTGCACGTATGATAATGTCTAAGCCTGCTGAATTTGGCTTGAAACAAATTTCTTTGGCACAAGCCTTAAATTTGGCACTAGACTTAGCTAATCTGATAGATACAGCATGCTACCAAAACTTGTCTTTTGATAAACTTGATGAATTGGTGCCAGAAAAATATGCTTCTCACTGGCAAGAAACTCTTAAACTGCTTAAAATTATTACAGAATATTGGCCAAAGATTTTACAAGAAAGAAATGCTGTTGATGTGTGTCAGCAGCAAAAGGAATTAATTTATAAGCAAGCGGATTTGTGGCTTAGCGAAAAAACACAGCAGCCGATTATTGCTGCCGGTATTACTGCAAGTTTTCCTATGGTGGTACATCTGCTTAAAGCTATTACACAACTTGACAATGGGGAAATCTATTTTTCTGGAATCGATGATTGTGCTGATGAAAATTATTGGAATGCTGTTGACGAATCGCATCCACAATTCGAATTGAAAGAACTACTCAGCCTTTTGGAACTAAAACGCGAAGAAGTGGTTCAACTCTGCCCACCGAGTAATATTAATCGTGAAAAGTTTATTTCTGAAATTATGCGACCGGCAAGAGTTTCTGATGCGTGGCGATTTCTAGAAAAAAATACAATTGAAGGAATAAATTCTAATCAGCTCCAGTTGATGACCTGTAAAACCCATCGTGATGAAGCGTTGGCTATTGCTCTTAAAATGAGAGAAGTGTTGAACTTTCCTGAAAAAACAGCAGCCTTGATTACTTATGACCGTAATTTGGCACGACGTGTTGCCTCTGAACTAGAACGTTTTGAAATTGAAATTGATGATTCTGCTGGATTACCCTTAAACCTTACGCCTATCGGAATTTTTTTGCGGCTTATTGCAGAATCCGCAGAAGATATTGACTCCGATACTAAATTTATTGGCTTATTAAAACATCCCTTTTGTTTGTGCCATATGGCTACAAGTGACATTCGCTCAGCCATTTACGGTTATGAAGTCGCGTTGCGGCAAAAAAATGACGATATGCTGAAAAATGCAGCAGAAAACATTTACCCTGTACGCAGTAAGCTAGAGCGGTTCGGGCAAATGCTAACGGCGAAAAATATCGAGTTTGATAAAATTTTAAGGGCCCATATCGAATTAGCTGAAGACTTGGCTTGCTCTGATGATGTAGAAGGGAAAAAGATTTTGTGGCGCGGCGATGCTGGCAAATGTGCGGCACAGTTTGTAACCAAAATGCTTGAAACAACAGGCGTGTTAGGAAAAATATGCGGCAAAGATTATTTACCTCTGCTATGTGAACTTATGGGGTTAGAAACCGTTCGCAAACGCTATGGAACGCATCCACGACTGAGCATATTAGGGCCTATTGAAGCAAGACTTTGCCATTTTGACTATGTTATCTTGGGTGAGATTAATGAGGGAATATGGCCCAAGCCAACTCAGGCAGACATGTGGATGTCGCGGCCAATGAAAAAGGATTTTGGCTTTAATTTGCCGGAAAAGGCCATCGGTATTTTGGCGGCAGATTTGTGTTGCTTTTTGGCCTCTGAGCACGTTATCTTAACGCGAGCAGAAAGAGTTGACGGGGTGCCGATGAAAAAATCTCGGTGGTTACTACGTATGGAGACAGTGCTGAAAGCATTGGAGACAACAATTGATGACTTTACAATCTCAGATTTTACAGCTTTTTCTAGCCACGTCGATGTGCCTGAGATGTTTTGTCCTATTAGTTCCCCTGCACCATGTCCACCTGTTAACGCAAGGCCTCGAAAACTTTCTGCCAGTGCTGTCGATTTGCTTATTACTGATCCTTATAGTGTATTTGCTAAATATATATTAAAGCTCTACCCTCTAGAACAACTTGATATTCCACTTGACCAGAGAGACTATGGAACGCTTATACATGGTATTATTGAAAAATTTAACAATCTGTACCCCAAACAACTGCCGGAAAATGCTCTAGATATTCTTATTAAGTTGGGAGAACGTTGTTTTGACGAGGCTAATATTGATAAAGAATTAAAAGCCTTTTGGTGGCCTAAATTTGCTAAAACTGCTATGGCTTATGTGGTTCAAGATAACCGGCAAGATGTGGAAAAAATTTGTAATGAAGTAACAGGAACAATCTCTTACTCTCTACCGAATGGTACTATTCATTTTGTGGCAAAGGCCGATAGAATCGACCAACTCAAAGATGGAAAAATTAATATTGTAGACTATAAAACAGGTAATATCCCTAACAAAAAACAAATTATGAGCGGACATGCTATGCAGCTATTGCTGGAGGGATTAATCGCAACAAAAGGATCTTTTGATAATATTGGCAAAAAAGAAATAAATCAACTTATCTATTGGCGTTTGGGAAGTCAAAACAGCTCTAAAAATATTCTTGCTATTAAGCCAAGTGAAGATGAGGTTTTGAATAAGAGCGAGGAGTTTTTGCTTAAGCTTATGGAGACATTTGACTTTGAAACAACGCCCTATTATTCAAGACCTATTCCTAAATATGTTCCGAAAAATAAAGACTATGAACACTTAGCTCGTATCAAAGAATGGTCTGTGCAAGAGGAGGAAAGCGGCGATGGAGCTTGATTTTAAGGAACAAAAAAAACGACTTATTGATTTGGCAACCACTCAACAAATGGCGGCAGCTAATCCAGAAATGTCTGTTTGGGTGGAAGCATCTGCCGGCACAGGAAAAACAAAAGTACTTTCTGACCGCGTATTACGGCTGCTTTTGGCTAAAGTCAATCCGGCAAAGCTTTTGTGCTTAACCTATACTAAGGCTGCAGCCGTTGAAATGAACGAGCGTATTGCCAAAAGACTTAGCTCCTGGGCTGTAGAAAGCAATCAAAAACTTGAAGAAGAATTGCGCCAGTTGTTAGGAGAAAAATTTGATGAAAATAACTCTGAAGAATTGCTTAGCTTCGCACGGACTCTGTTTGCGGTGTTGCTGGATACTCCGGGAGGAATGAAAATCCAAACAATCCATAGCTTTTGCGAAGATATTCTAAAAAGATTTCCACTTGAGGCAGGAATCTCTCCGTATTTTGAAGTTCTAGACGATCGTAATGCTAAAGAAATTCTGCAAAATATTAAACTCGATTTGCTAAAAATGACGGAAAATGAGGATAATGCGGAGCTTAATCAGGCTATTTCTTATCTGATTGAGCATATCAGCGAATATCAATTTCCACAAATTATGAATATGATTACAGAAAATCGAAGTAAAATCAGCCAGCTGCTGAGAATGTATCATGGTGATATTACAGTGATTGCAAAAAACCTCGAGATAAAACTTGGGGTTCGTGCCGATTTGACTGAAGAACAGCTAAAACTAAATGCTTTGAACAACATTGATGTTGATACTATCAGCAAAGCAATAGGCGCCTTTTCTCAAGGAGGAGCAGAAGATTCAAAAAGAGCTAGAGTACTTGCTGATGTTTTAGAGCATTGTTCTTCTGCTGATGCTTATGAAAGCTATAAGGCTGTATTTCTTACTGATAAAGACACTGTGCGCGCACGCCTAATCTCACAAAAAGCTAGTGCGGCTATGCCTGAACTGGCTGATTTTATGCAAAATGAAGCTGAACGCATTCTAAAAGTGCAAAAGGATATTGTTTCGCTTAATGTTTTGCTGGCTACTGTGGCGGTGTTGCATATTGCACAACATATCATAAAACAATATGATAACTACAAAGAAATTTATGCTGTTTTGGACTATGAAGACTTAATCACTATCACCAGACAATTGCTGGAAAATAGAGATGTTGCTGATTGGGTGTTATTTAAACTTGATGGCGGAATAGACCATATCCTTATTGATGAGGCACAAGATACTTCCCCTAACCAATGGGCTATTATCCGTGCCTTAACACAGGAATTTTTTGCAGGAACCGGTCAATATGATGAGGCTTTGGCGCGAACAGTGTTTGTGGTTGGAGATAGAAAACAGTCTATTTATAGTTTCCAAGGTGCTGATCCGCATGAATTTGACCGGATGTTTCATTATTTTAATAAACATGTCCAACATTTTGCTAAAGTGCATCTTGATGTTTCTTTTCGATCTACCCAAGCAATTATGGATTGTGTTAATACTTTGTTTGAGGCTCCTGAGGCAAAAAAAGGCGTTGTTCCTGATGGTGAACATATTAATCACCGCCCTTTTCGCTTGGGAGATGGCGGACAAGTGGAAATATTTCCTCTACTGAAAGAAAATGAGGATAATGCTAAAAATGATTATAATTGGGTTCTGCCTGTTATCCGAGAACAAAAAACATCTCTCTCTAACATGCTGGCTCGGCAAATCGCGTTAAATATAAAAAAAATGGTGGCTTCTGGTGAGTTCCTAGCTTCTAAAAACAGACCGTTGCGTTATGGTGATTTTATGTTTTTAGTGCAACAACGAAATGCCTTTGTGGAAGAATTTGTGCGTGCGTGTAAAGATATCGGGGTGAAGGTCGCCGGTGTGGATAAACTTAAATTGCTTGAGCAGATTGCCGTGCAGGACCTTATCTCTTTAGGAAGATTTCTGTTATTGCCAAATGATGACTTGTCATTAGCTGAAGTGCTTAAATCACCTATTTTGGGTTTGACTGATGATGATTTATTTAAGCTCTGTTACAATCGTGGCGGTTCCCTTTTTAATAGTTTGCTTAAAGATGATAACTATGGTGATTGTGCGCAAAAGCTGAAAAATTTGCTCAACATGAGTGGTTTTATTAGACCTTTCGAACTATTCAATTTTGTTTTGGTTAATTTGTCTGGAAGGAAAAATTTTGTTTCACGAATGGGAATCGAAGTGGAAGATGTTCTTGATGAGTTTTTGAACCTCACCCTGTTATTTGAACAAAAGCATACCCCTACCCTGCAATCTTTTATTTCTTGGATTGTACAAGATGAAGTTATCATCAAAAAAGAGATGGAACAAGGAGACGATGATACTGTTAAAATTATGACTGTGCACGGTTCAAAAGGATTACAGGCGCCTATCGTTATTTTGGCTGATACAACTAAAACTAAAAATACTGCGTTTGCTAGTGAATTTTTATGGGAAGACGGACAACTCTTTTTCCCAACTTCGTCGGCTCAATATGATGATGTGTGCAAAAAAATCAAACAAAAGAATTTAGATGCTGATTTTGATGAATATCGCCGGTTGCTCTATGTAGCACTCACACGAGCTGAAGACCGCCTCTATATCGCCGGATATACTAAAGAAAAAAGTCCAAAAAAAGAATCTTGGTATAAACTGCTAGAAAATAATATATCTTCTAACGTTTCGTCGCGCGATGATGACAAGAGAATTGTTTATTATGTGGAACAAAAAAATTCGTTTAAGCCTGCTCGCAAAGAGAATATCTTAGAAACCCAAACTAAAGATTATAATTTTTTGCTTTGCCCTGCACCGATTGAGCCCCCCTTAGCTAAACCTTTTGCACCGTCTCATGATGATAGTGACGAAACGGAAATAACGGCTTCTCCTTTGGAAGATGAAGGAAAGTTTTATGCACGCGGCACAGCTATGCATAAGCTTTTACAATATATTCCTAACGTTGATGGTTACTATAGGCAACAGGCGGCTTTTGCTTTTGTGCAAAAAGAATTGCCGGATTTTCCTACTAACGAATTGAATAAAATGGTGGCAGAAGTTTTAAACCTGTGTTCGAAATTTCCTGAAATTTTCCAGAAAAATTCACTTGCCGAGGTTCCTATTATTGGAGAGGTCGGCGGTAAAATCGTTTCTGCTAAAATAGACCGATTAATTATATTGCCAGATAAAATCTTGGTTGTTGATTATAAAACTAACCGCCCTGCTGCGTTGACAAAAGATGAAGTACCTGATTTGTATGTTAAACAACTGAGCACCTATAAATCTTTGATTGCTAAAATTTACCCAAGTAAAGATATTGAAACTTATATATTGTGGACGAATACTTGTCATATGATGAAAATCTAAAACTTTGGATTATTGTGGCTTTCATCTTGAATATTTTAAAGTTGTACCTATATTATTTATAGAACTGTTAGCAGAAAGGGAAAAAGCAATGAAATCTATAAATGATAGCGAATTTGAAAGTGAAGTATTAAAATCCAAAGGATTGGTCTTGGTTGACTTTTGGGCAGAATGGTGCGGTCCTTGCCGCCAATTGGGGCCTGTCTTGGAAGAAGTTAACAAAGAAATGGGGGAAAAAGTTAAAATCTGTAAGATGAATGTTGATGAATCACCAGCTACTGCTGCTGGCTTTGAGATTAGAAGCATTCCGACCATGTTTTTATTTAAGAATGGTGAAAAAATTGATACGAAGGTTGGCTTTAATTCTCAAGCAACTATTCAAGACTGGATTAATTCCCATATTTAATTGATTGTAAAAGGAATTGTTCTGAGGGGGTACGTTGTGCCTCCTTTTTTATTGAGAATATTTTGCAGGGGGTGCCAAAAAGAAGAGAGGATTATTCGTCCTCTCTTCTCTTTTTCCGTAGCGTCTAACTACCGCAACGAAACACATATTTTCGTATGTGCGAATTATAAGGGAATAGAAATGAGTACCCTCAAGCCTCCTAATTCACTATCAGATAATTCTATTTTACCGCCGTGAGATGTAATGATGTCTCGTGCAATAGATAAGCCCAAACCAATACCACCTGTCTCTTTGTTACGAGATTCATCTATGCGGTAAAAGGCTTTGAATACATCTTCCCGTTTATCTGCCGGAATTCCTGGACCATCATCATCAACCGTTATTTCAAGCTTTTTATTGTTGCTTTCAAGACCAACGGCAATGGTCTTCCCATAATTAAAGGCATTCGAAATAATATTGGTAACGGCACGTTTAAGCGCTTGCTCACGCCCTTGTATGGCGCTGACTTGGTCATTTGTAGAATAGCGAATCAAAGCTTTACTGTTACGGAATTTATTTATAATACTCAAAATAAGTTCATTCATATCAACAAATGTATTCTTTTCACCACCCTCTCCGGAAACAAATGCCAAATAACCATCAAGCATTTTTTCCATCTCATCAATATCTTCAATAAACTCTTTATTTTCAGGATTATCCGGTAGCATAGCCATTTGTAATTTCATTCGCGTTAATGGGGTGCGCAAATCATGAGAAACGCCTGCTAACATTTGTGTCCGTTCCGAAATCTGCTTTAAAATTCTTTCTTTCATCTTAATAAAAGCAAGACCAGCTTTCCTAACTTCTGAAGAACCATAGGGCTTAAATGGTGTATTTATTCCTTTACCAAAATCTTCCGCGACTTGCGCCAAAGTGGCAATCGAGCGCACCTGAATGCGCAAAAATAAAGTTGCTACCAAAAACAGCAATAAAGAAGTGCCCACCATCCAGGCCAAAAATCCAAATAACGAGGTGCTAAAGATATTTTTGGTGGAAGTATCAAAACGATACAGACCATTAGCTGCTTCTACCAAAATAATCACATCTTGCCGGCCATTATCCAGATAAACATTTGTTAGTGTTTTAGGGAATTTTTGATGCAATGATTCTTCTAAAAGGCCTGTAACCAGCTTATAATCTTCGCTATACCTGGTGTTGGTTTTAACAGCAAGTTGCTGTTCTTCATTAGTAATCAAATCAAAAGTGAGGCCATAATTCTTTTTATAAAGTTCTTGAACATCAGCTAAAATTTCTGGATTATTGGTTGTTAGCTCAATAGCCATGGCAACGTTGTTAGATAAATTATTAGATAATCTTCGACCAACTTTTTCCCAGTTGCCGTCCCAAAAAGCAATCACAGATACAATCTGCACCAATATTAAAGGAATAAAAATTAGCAACATCGTCCGAAAAAACAAAGTATTCGGCATTATCTTTATTTTTAAATATTGTAATATTTTATCCATTTTGCTTGGAAGTCTTATATGCATTTTTTACTCCTTTATTCAGAAATTAACATATATCCCTTGCCACGAACAGTTTGCAAATAGCGAGGGTTTTTAGTATCTTGTTCAATTTTTTTGCGCAGGCGAGTAATCTGGACATCAACTGTGCGTAAACTTTCAGGGCTTCCCAGTACGCTTGCCAATTCTTCTCTGGAATGAACCTCCCCCGGACGAGAACCTAATAAATTTAATAATGTGCGCTCGACTGGTGTTATGTGAATAACTGTTTCCTTATCATTGATGAGCTCACCTTTAGAGAGGTCATAGCAAACATGATGAAACCTCAATTTGCCAGCTTTTTCTTTAACTTCTATAGTCCGGCGAAGAATATTATTAATGCGCAAAACAAGCTCTTTAGGTTCAAAAGGTTTGGCAATATAGTCATCAGCCCCTATTTCCAGACCATTAATGCGGTCAGCAGCATCGCCCATTGCGGTTAACAAAATAACTGGTATATTGTTATTAGTTGCGCGTAATTGGCGTAAGAACTCTGTACCGGTGACTTTGGGCATCATAATATCAACAATAAGTAAATCAAAGATATAAATATCAAGAAAGCTTTCTGCTTGTGCTGCATTTTCTGCTGCAGAAACAAGAAAGCCCTGTTCTCTTAGATATCTTTGCAAAAGGCTCCGTAGACGTGTATCATCGTCAACCACCAATATGTGTTTAGAAGCCTCTGCCATTATATCACCTATTTCTTAGCCTTTGCAGGCTTTTTACGAGGAGATTTTTTTACTATTGGTTTTTCTTTAGATGCGCTGGAAGTTTCCTTCTTTTCTTTTTTAACGGTGTTACCTTGACGAATATAGTCGAGGCTTTTTTCAAAATATTGATAACCCGTAATAAAAGTTAACACACCGGCCACCCAAAGCAAAATCTCACCAAGGCCACCCCAGATGAACCAGCCCTTGAAGAATAGCATAGAAAGTGCGGTCATCTGAAAACCAGTTTTCCACTTTGCTAGTTTGGTTACCGGTAGACCGATATTAACTTCTCGCAAAAATTCTCTTAGCCCGGACACCAATAGTTCGCGACACAAAATCACAAATACCGGAATATAGCTGATCGGGTGCAACATACCAGGCTTTGCTAAAAACACAACGAGTGCAGAAGCAACCAAAAGTTTATCAGCAATAGGATCAAACAAGCGACCAAAAGCAGAAACTTGCCCTCGATCACGTGCTAATTTTCCATCATAATAGTCAGTGATAGATGCTGCTATAAATAATACTCCGGCTAGATAATTTAAGAAGCAACACTTGGTGTATACTGATAAAAAAATCAGTGGAATAACAGCAATTCTAGAAAGTGTGAGTAAGTTTGGCAAATTATACACGACAATATTCCTTTCCAATAATTAAAGCACTATTTATGTTTGATAATAACTATTTTTTTTATTTATGGAAGTAATTATAAATGTTTTCAGCTGTTTTTTTACTGATTCCGGAAATTTTTGCGATATCACTGATGGAGGCATCTTTTATCGCCGCCACAGAACCAAAGTGATTAAGCAAGTCCCTCTTCCTCTTAGCACCAATTCCTTCTATTTCATCAAGGCTTGATTTTACCATTGATTTAGCGCGTTTTTTACGATGTGTACCGATAGCAAAACGATGCGCTTCATCTCTTAATTTTTGTAAATAAAAAGCAATTGCAGAGCGATAAGGCAACGCAAAACTTTCTTTACCAAGCTGATGATAAAATTCTTTACCGGCGTTTCTGTCAACACCTTTTGAAATGGCGATAATTTTAATATCTTTTAGGTCATAGTCTGCTAAACTTTCATACACGGCATGCAATTGCCCCAAGCCGCCATCAAGCAATATTACATCTGGTCGATTTTCATTATTCATGTGATCAAAGCGACGTCTTAAGACTTCTTTCATCATCGCAAAGTCATCATTGGTAATAGTTGTATCTTTGATATTAAATGTGCGGTATGACTTTTTATCAAACCCATCGGGTGTTGCCACGACCATTGCTCCAACGGCATAGCTGCCTTGGTTGTGCGAGTTGTCATATATCTCTATTCGCTGTGGCAAACGTGGTAAATCAAAATATTCTACCATCTCTTGCAAGTTATTATGAATACTTTTGTTTTCTGCCAGCCTTCTCTCCACCGCGGCCAATGCATTTTTACGCGCGGTTTCGATTAATTTATAATTATTTCCTTTGCTAAAGTTTTTTATTTTCGCATTAAGGGCTTTTTCTAAAAAATCACTATTTTCAAGCTGAAGAGGTACAAATATTTCTTTAGGAGGCAAATGTTCTCCATAAAAAGTACTTAAAAAAGCCTCTAGAACCTCTGCATCTGTTGCTTCTTCTGCTCGTCTGATAAAATATGGCGCATTGCCGCAATTTTGCCCATTTCGAATAAAAAATATATCAATACAATACCATTCTTCTTTTAAGGCTATTCCAACGATATCAACCGATTTAAGAGCTGCATATTCCAGATTAGCATGATTTTGAATGCCCGTTAGAGCCTTAATTCTGTCGCGTAGAGCAATAGCTAATTCAAAATTTTCAGCATCACTTGCCTGCTGCATTTTTTGCGAAAGATCTTCTTGTATTGAGGCTGTCTTTCCCTCTAAAAAGGCAATTACTTCTTTTACCAGCACGGCGTAATCCTCTTGGCTGATTTTGCCGACACATGGGGCTGTACACCTTTTAATTTGATAGAGCAGACATGGACGTTGCCGATTGTGAAACACACTATCTCGACAACTCCGCAACATGAATATCTTTTGGATAGTATCCAACACTTCGTTAACAGCGGTTGCACTACCGTACGGACCAAAATATCTGCAATGAGGGTTTCGTTGACCGCGAAATTTTCTTAAAGCGGGAAAATCGTCTTTTAAGTTTAACATCAAGTGCGGATATGTTTTATCATCTTTTAGTAAGATATTATACTTAGGATGTAGTTTTTTAATCAATTCATTTTCTAAGATAAGGGCGCGATTTTCATTTTCTACTATAATAAACTCCATCTTGCGCACTTCTGCAACCATCCGCTGTAAGCGGGTTGTTAATTGCTCAATTCTGGTATAAGCGACTATTCTTTTTTTGATATTTTTAGCCTTACCGACATAGAGAACGTTCCCGCTTTCATCCAGCATACGATACACACCCGGATTTTCCGGTGCTATTTTAACATTTTGGCGTAAAACTTTGAGCCCCTGCTTAATGTTAAACATCTCTTATTCCAAATATTTCCATTCTTTACCATTATAAAAACAACCGTGCTTTTGGTATTGCGGCTTTAATATATATATATCCCCGACACCGGAATAGTCATAGTATGTTTCTACTAAAAACGGATCAATCTTGTGTGCCGGAATTCTTATACCTCGTTGTTCCCAATAAGTATCCCAAAAAATGCCGGTCGAAATTAATTTTGGCTTTTTGGTGCGGATTAATTCATTAAAATCATCCCTTTTCCGAATGCCAGCCTTTTCGCCAAGAACATCTATCTGCCCTAAAAGAATGGCATAATATCCGGCATCTTTGGCTTTGAGATTATATGTGGCATAATACCCGTTTAGGGCATAATCACAAGGTGTTAAAATATCAAAGGCAACCTCGTGTCCGTTTGTGCGCTGATGTGTTTTGATTTCACGCCTATAGGTCACATGGTAGTTATACCAAGCCATAAACAGTAAATAAATAATCCCCATTAATGCAAACAGTATATTAACTTTCTTAAATTTGTGCATTTTATTTAATAGCATGACGGTTAACATCATCGACAGCATTAGCCAGAAAACAACATAATGCAAAAAGGCAGAAAAATAAAATCTCCTAAAAATGGTTTCGAGTATAAACATCAGGCAAAAAATCCGCTCAACCGCCGTCCCTTTAACCAAAAAATAAAATGTTGCTATTGCGGCAATCGGCAGAAAAATGTAGAAATCAATATACTCGAGCGGTGGAAATATAATACGCTGTTTTTCAAAAATTTTAGGGATATAAGTGTTAAACGGGTAATTTGATAGCCAATAAACCTCTAGCGCATCATGGTAGTAAAAATACCCTAAAAAGGCTATCAACATAATCAGTGGAGCAATGCAAGCATAAATAAAGTGGCGTATTTTAATTTTTTGTGCACACAGCCAATAAATAACTGCGAGTCCTGGAATGATAAGGTGCATCAATACTTTTTGGGTAAATAGAAAACTAATGAAGAAAAAGAAAAAACTTAAAATCAGCGGCTTCGCGCAGGCGGCATTTTCTTTGATATAATAAAATAACTCATACAGCCCCATAAAAAAAGTGGCAAACATAAATGTATCTGGTCTGTAATCTGTTGACCATAGTAAAGAAAATGACGAAACCAAAATGGCTGATAAAAACAGTGCGGCAGTGTTATTATTTTGGTCTAATAAAAAGATTTTTGCTTGATAAAATGCAATTACATAAAGGGTTGCTAAACCAACGATGTTAAAAATGGTAAAAATGCTGAAATCATCAATTAACGAAGCAACGAATGGAGCAGATAAATACCAAGTCAGGGGATTATGATGCTGGAAAAAATCTTTATAGGGAATTTGCCCCATCCAAATGAGCCAGGAGGCGTGCAAATGTTCTACATTATCCCCGTTTGCTTTAACCACAAAACCATAGATGTAGGCACTATAAAAGAACATCAGTATCATGTATGTCCATAAAAAACCATGTAAAAATCTAGTCTTCATAAGACCACTCCTTTAGTCGCTTGTTATAAGTACATTTTTTGTGCCAATATTCATATTTTAATATATAAAACTCGGAAAAAGGTGTTGGCAAGTAATATTGCGAAATTATCTTCGGTGAAATTTGTTGGATGGCAACTTCATGCCGACGATGCTTTTCATAACTATTCCAATAAATGCCGCCATAAATTATCTTTGGCAAATATTGCTTTACTAGTTCATTTAAGTTGGGGAGAGGATGAATCCCTGCTTCAGAACCTGCCAAGTCTATATGGCCAAGCATTGACCAATAATAATGCGGATCTTTGCTTATAATTGACTGGTTGCTGAAATAACTGCTGATAACATAATCGCAGGGTGTAATTTGTTGCGCCAAGTAGCGAGCGAAGGTTCGATCTTGTGTGCGTACAGTTAAATAGGTATCTTTAGAAATTACTGCATAATAGCTCCCTATAACTAAAAATAAATAGGCCCAATACGCCTTGTATTGCAAAATTTTTTCAATAATCAGACTATTGATACAACAACAATATATCATCAATGGTAATAAATAATAGGGTGCTATTGAGAAATAAAAACAACGTAAGCATAATTCTATTATAAATAAAATAAATATCACCCTAAAATAAACTGAGGACGACTTAATCAAACATAAGCTGCCGAAAAAAGCTAGCCCCACTGGAAATAGTACGTTCTGATATCCGATGACATTAATTTTATCTGCACCATAATACTTTTGCATGATAATATTAAATGGATAATTAGATTGCCAATATTGTTCTAACGCTCCGTAGTGATAAAGTAATGCTATAAAAAGCATTATTCCCATTATCGGCAATAGCGCCGCAGATAAAATATCACTTAAGGGAGATTTTTTTAAATGAAATATATATAGGCTGATTGTACCAAGCATAGCTAATGGTATTAATATCTTCTGCGTATACATAAAAGCGGCAAAAAATGCTAAAAACGCGGTTACTAAAGCGCATAAATTCCTTTTTTCCCAGTAACTGAATAAATAATATAAACCTATGGCATAAAAAAGAGCCATAAAGGTATCTGGGTTATAATTAAAACAATAAATATAATAATATGGTGGGCATAAAATTAGCAGTGCCAATAATATCGGCAGAGCTTTACTGGCAAAATAGCGGCGACAAATTTTGTACACTATAAAAAATGTCAGTATTCCAGCAACTAAGCCAATTGAATGTGCCATATCAAGTAAATGTAAAAGGTTTGTTGTCTGGGTTATAATGGGGGCGAAAGTATACCAAAGCAATGGATTATGGTGTTGGAAAAAGTCTAAATACGGGATTTTCCCATGTGCAACTAACCATGTCGCATGCAAATGCTCTACATTATCACCATTGCCTGTTTCAGTATAAAAAATCGTCCAGAGAGCAAATCCCAGTGCGTATAAAAATATTAACCAAGCCCATGTTAATACAAAAATTTCTGAGTTGCTGTTTTTATTAAATGTATCTTTCATTCATTCCACCATAATTTGCATATGCAGCCTGGCTTATCCTGGCTAAAAGTGTTAACACTGCTTGTCTCGGCTGTGACAAAAAGAGGCAATCGGGCACTGGGAACATAAGGGTTTTTGAGCTTTACAAATATACCGGCCGAACAGTACTAGCCAGTGATTGGCATTAAGTATATATTTATCCGGCAATACTTTTAATAAATCCATTTCTATCGCCAGAGGTGTTTTCCCTTTGCTAAAGTCTAAACGACGCGAAATACGCATAACATGCGTGTCCACAGCTAAGGCAGGCTCATGAAACCATACATTGAGCACAACATTGGCCGTTTTCCGTCCAACACCTGGAAGTGTTTCTAAAGCCTCCCGATTATTTGGGATTTCGCCACCAAATCTTTCAATAAGCTCGCGACTAAGTGCAATAATATTTTTGGCTTTATTGTTAAATAGACCAATTGTCCGAATATAGGAAATAAGCCCTTCTTCCCCTAAATCCAACATTTTTTGCGGTGTATCGGCAATCTGAAAAAGTTTTTCTGTCGCACGATTAACCCCTTTGTCTGTGGACTGTGCAGAAAGAACCACCGCAACTAATAAGGTATATGCATTATGAAAATTCAATTCACAGCGCGGATTTGGATTTTTCTGATTAAAAATTTCCATAATTCGCAAAATTTCTGCCTTCGGACGCATGTCTCCCTCTCTTGTTCTCTATACAGCATAAAAAAAGCAAAATAAAAATCAAGCATAAAGATTTTTCTAAAATTAAACAAAATATTTTGTCAAAAAAGCCTTGCAAAATAAAAAAGGTCTGGTAGAGTGAAGGTGTTTTAGAAGTTATTTTGTCACGGAATTATGGTCTATATAATTTAAGCGAAGTAAAAATTTTTCGCGTATCCATGACAATT
>JAFVFB010000031.1 GCA_017475705.1 Alphaproteobacteria bacterium | reverse complement strand
TGAAACCACCAAAGCCACCATTGACTTTAACAATAAAGCCGGATTCGTCCTTAATGACGAAACAGCCCTTGCCATTAATAACGCCAAACTCACTGCAGCACAAAATGATGCTGTGATAACCATCAACCATAGCGATGCAACTGTAACCTTAAACAATGCCTACGTTGATGGTAATATCGATGGCTCACAAAACTTTGCCTTAACCATCGACGGTAGCCGTACAACCACACTTAATGGCACCGCAACCAATGCCAATACAGAGCTCAAAGCCGGAACTTTAACCTTCAACACTGATACTTTTGCTGCCTCTTCAGATACCCTCTCCACCTCCGGCGGCACAGTTGCCTTAAACAACAATACCATCGAAACTTACGATATTTATCAATTGGATTCCAACCAAACAACTTATACTCTTGATTTAGATCTAAATAATCGCTCTGCTGATATGTTACATATTACTGAAGGCACAGGTTCAGTAACCTTAGGGAAATTCAACTTAATCGGCAACATATTAGACCCAGATATAATTGATCAAACATACAAAATTAAAATTCTCAACGTTGAATCTGGAGACATCCAATTAACCCTTGACGATCAATCATCATCTCAATTAGATGGAGAATATTTCTTAGGAAAAACTACCACCACTTCAGAGGATAGCATAGCTTCTAATACACCTTGGGATAAGACCTACTGGAATTATAAGCAAGACACCTTAACTTACGGACAACTCGGCTTAGCCACTACTAAAACCACAAATGATAGTATTGGTATAAATATCAGTAAACAAATTATAACTGATAAAATCAAAACAGACCCGATGGGAGACACTTTACATCTTGTAAACATTTCAGATGAAAACACAGATAAAAGCTTTGATTTTGATGATGCCGATAATAAATACATACAACAAGAAAACCTTGGAGAAACCTCTGGAAATATCACCATCAACGGTAAAAAAGAACAGGAAACTACATCATCAATTGACATGAACGGACATTCAGGCTTTGAAATCACTGACAATAACAACAAAATCACTATAACAAACACAAGCATAGAAAATGCCCAAGCCCAACAGGGAAGTGTTATTAACGTTACGGCAACAGAGGCAACAATTAGCCTCACCAATACCAACCTATTAAATAACAAAGCCACTGGCGAACATGGTGCCGCAATTTATTCAAACAGTAATGTTGAATTGACTGCCGATAACTATGATATTACCATCAAAGATAACAACACAGCCCGCACTAATGAAGCAATTTTCATGGATAATAACAGCACCCTAACCTTAAATGCTCAAAATAACGGCTCAATAACCATCAATGATAAAATAAACGGAACTGCAGGATTTAGTGTAAAATTAGACGGAGATAAGAGCGGTGAAATTACCTTAACTGATAAAATTGATAATGCTCAAATTAATATGTCTGATATTACATTAAATCTTTCCGGCAACGAACACTTCGCAAACAGTAACTTTAACGCATTGTCAGGCACAATCAATTTGATAAACGACAAAGCTGAAACACAAATAGCCAAAGCAATGGGCATTAAAGGAGAAATTATCGTTAATGTAGATGCAGACCTAAAAACATTAACAATGGACAGACTGGCAAACAACACCACCATAACCAAAGATGGGTTCATCCATGTTGATAGAATTAATCTACTCTCAGACAGTACCTCTCCTGAAATTGCCATTCCATTTGCGACACCTCTTATTAAAGACCAAACCGACTATATTGGCAATAACACTGTCTCCAAAAATACGCAAGTTACCCAAGCTTTTGCTCCGATATACCAATATGACGTATATTATGACAATAGAAAAGATATGGGCTACTTTGTATTCAAAAACACTAAAAAATTCAACCCATCAGTGCTAGCGAGCTCAGTAGCCAGCCAAGCCGGCTCATTTACAGCAATATCAAAAACTTTGGATTATTCTTTTGAACATGCCGATTACTACATGAATAGATCCAACAATTCTAAACAGCTTATTAGATCGACAGACCACAATAACAACCGTACACCTTTTGTTAATAAATTACGTCAAGAAGCCATATGGGCTCAACCATACGGCGGTAAAGAAGACATCAACTTAGATAACGGACCTAAAGTAGAAGTCAAATCACACGGTATCCTGGCCGGAGCAGACAGCAACGTAAAAGATATATCTACCAATTGGTCCACTGCAACCACCTTTTATGCAGGATATAATGGAACACACCAACGCTATAACGGTATTAAAATTCAACAAGGTGGCGGAGTCGCCGGTTTAACTCAAAGCTTTTATAACCACAACTTCTTCACAGCATTAACAGCAACAGCCGGATTTAACCGTAATAAGGTAAAAACCATGTATGGAAACGAATATTTTAACTCTTACGTCACAGGAATGGCCTCAAAGACAGGATACAACTTAGAATTTATGCATGGCAAATATATCATCCAGCCGACCATGCAACTAGCTTACAGCTATATCCACACCTCAAAATATAAAAACAAAGCAGATGTTAATATTTCATCTGACAACCTAGAAACCATTCAAATACATCCAGAGATAAAATTCATTGCTAATTTACCGGAATTTCAACCATATGCCTCCATCGGCTATGTCTACAACATCACCGATAGCACAGATTTTAAAGCAAACCGCATAGAACTGCCAGAAATGAGTGTTAAACCTTATATGGAATACGGTTTAGGCTTCCAAAAAACTTGGGAGAAAGATTTATACGGCTTTATGGAAACAACAATAAAAACAGGGGGCAGAGAAGGTATTGACTTTACTATCGGAATTCGTGGAAGTTTATAATGTATCTATTATAAAAGGATAACCGACAAAAAGTAAGCAAAAGAACAAATAAATTCTTGACATCTAGAGATAAAACCTTTTATATATCACATAATATTTAATGGCAATTAGGTATTAATTGCTTGTATTTTTAATATTTTTGAAATGGTACAGCTATGGTAAAAACAAGTCCGATTCAATTTTTAAGACAGGTAAAACAAGAAGTAAAAAAAGTTACTTGGCCAACAAAAAAAGATGTTGTGCGCGCGACAATAATGGTTATTACAATTGTTGCTATTGCTGCCGCATTCTTTTTTGTGGTTGATTCTATTTTCGGCGCCATAGTTCGTGCAATCTTTAGATATTAGGAGTTTCAAATGACTGCTCATTGGTATGTTGTGAATGTCTATTCTGGTTCCGAAAAGAAAGTTGCTGAATCTATTCGCGAACAAGCTGTTCTTAAAAAAATGGAAGACCGTATTTTGGAGGTTTTAGTTCCGACAGAACAGGTTATTGAAATCCGTAAAGGGGCAAAAGTTAACGCCGAACACAAATTTTTCCCTGGCTACATCTTAGTTAAAATGGAAATGAGCGATGATACTTGGCATATCGTAAAAGACACGCCACGTGTAAGCGGCTTTTTAGGCACAAGAAACAAGCCTCAAGCTATAAGCGAACGTGAAGTAAAACGCATTATGGAACAAATAGAGCAAGGTATTGAACGGCCAAGTACCCAAATTTATTTTGAAATTGGCGAGCAAGTTCGTGTTAACGATGGACCATTTGCCTCATTCGTTGGTGTTGTTGATGAAGTTGATAACGAAAAATCTCGCTTAAAGGTTTCCGTATCAATCTTTGGTCGCTACACCCCTGTTGAGCTTGAGTTCTCGCAAGTAGAAAAAATTTCATAAATTAAATACTTTATAATTTTTCCCAATTGCAAAAAAAAGAATTCCTCATCTGAGAAATTCTTTTTTTAATGCACGTTTTTCTAAAAATTTAGAAGCCTTCAGTATCTAAGCGCTTGCGCAACTGCTTTCTAGACCTTCTGATAGCCTCAGCCTTGCGACGAGTCTTCTTCTCAGAATTCTTTTCATGACAACGGCGTAACTTCATTTCACGAAAAATACCTTCACGTTGCATTTTTTTCTTCAAAATCTTCAAAGACTGTGCAACATCATTGCCAATAACAGTAACCTGAACCACTTAAATCACCTCTTTTCAAATTTCAAAAATATTAAAGTTGAAAACTTTATAACATACATTTTTTAGATTGCAACTAAAAATTAGCCCTCAAACCAATTTTTATAACTGATTATTAATAACATTCCCCTATTATGCAGCAAAACACCACTGCATGAATAAGGAAAAGACATGAAAAACGATAAAAACACCTACGAATTATTAGAAAATGATGAAGGACAAATGATGGTACTTCTATATGCTGGCCCTAAATCACCACAAAACCCAAGTTTTTATTTCAATGAAAACCTCAACACCCTAGAAATTACAAGAAATAAAAACGATATCGTTTCAATTGAAGAAATTCCCCTCGAAACCATCGAAAAAGTAAAAAAATTAACTCAATTATACATCTGCGAAATGAAGTACACAGAAAACGAAGAAGATGAAAGCGAGATTATGCGCGCATATGCCGTTCCGCAAAAACACCCTATTAAATAGATATACCGGAAACTTAAATTTATGTTGTTTTTAATTTTAATTACTGGTAACATCAAGCACAGATTATAAAAACAAATTTGACCAAAAGGATAAACGCTAATGTTAGATATAAAGTTTATTATTGAAAATATAAAAACTGTTAAAGAAGGTCTTGCTCAAAAGGGCTACACACCAGAAGAAATAAACATTGATGAACTAGTTAACATCTATAAAAACCTCAATAAGCTCAAAACGTCATCTCAAGCATTAGCTGAAGAAAAAAACAAATTAAGCAATTCCATAAAATCATCTTCTGCAGAAGAACGTCCAGCGATTATTGCAAAGAGTAAAGAAATTGGCGAACAGCTGAAAAAAGAACAAGAACAACTCGCCAAAGAACAGCAAAAATATGATAATATTATGTGGCGCATGCCAAATCTCCCCTGTCCTCAATCACCGATAGGACCTGATGAATCTGGTAATGTCGTTATTCGTAAAGTCGGCACTCCCACTAAATTTGACTTTACCCCCAAAGACCATGTAGAGTTAATGGAATACAATAACTGGTCTGAATTAGAGAGAATAACAAAGGTATCAGGAGCACGCACATATGCCATCAAAAACGATCTATCACGTCTGGAATTAGCGATGCATATGCTCGTCCTAGATAAATTAGCTGCAAATGGTTTTACAACCATAACGGTTCCTTCACTCTCCAAACAAAAGCCACTGTATGGCATGGGGTATTTACCATTTTCGCAAGATGAAATCTATTATATGCCAGCTGATGACTTATACTTATCTGGAACAGCTGAATTAGTTCTAAACTCACTACATGCTGATGAAATTTTATCTGAAAATGATTTACCAATCCTATATGCAGGATTTTCACCATGTTTTCGTCGTGAAGCTGGTGCCGCAGGAAAGGATACTAGAGGCCTAATTAGAGTGCATCAATTCCTAAAAACTGAACAATTCGTTATCTGTAAAAATGATATTAATGAAAGTGAAAAATGGCATAAAAAACTACTATCAATTTCCGAAGAAGTTTTACAAGATTTAGAATTGCCCTATCAGGTTCTAGAAATTTGCACTGGTGACATGGGTGCCCCAAAATATCGCCAATATGATTTGGAAGCGTGGACACCTTCTCAAAACTGCTACCGCGAGACACACTCTTGCTCTAACATCACTGAGTGGCAAGCTCGACGCACAAACCTAAGATATCGAGATAACCAAGACGGAAAAGTTAAATTTGCCCATACACTAAATAACACAGGAATTGCAACCCCGAGAATTCTAGTTCCATTTATAGAAAATCATCAACAAGCCGATGGGACAGTAAGAATTCCCGCCAAGCTACAACCATATATGAGTGGCAAAAAATTCATAGGCAAAAATGCTCAGCAATCCTAACACCTCGGAATTTATAACACCACAGACAAAATATGTTGATTTATGTAGACAAGAAAAAACAGAGACGGCAAAGAATAAAATTATTTTGCTGGGTAAGCATTGTTTTGCTAATCTTAACAACCAATATTATCCATTTTAATACCTCTCTTAACCTCAGTCACCAACAGTTAACATCTTACCAAACCATCAAATTAGACAACACCTGGTACAGTCAGGCAGACACCATTTATTTGTTCAAAGCACAACCTCCACAACAACAGCATGTGCTTATTATCCCATCGCAATTTAACAAAGAGAATGCAGCAACACTGGCCTTAGCCTTTTCCAAAATTCCTAACATTCCAACAAAGTTAATTCTCAGTTCTGAAATTATTCATCAAAAAGAAATCTACCAACTAGCTAAAATCTTCTTATCTACTATTTCCAATCAAGATGCTTCACAGAAGATATACCTTACTACGGACCTTGAAACAGCAAAAAAAATTATTATACCTGCACAGCTATACCCTATGACCTTAAATTATAAACACAGCGAAAAACTAAAAAACAATCCCATTTTTTTAAAAACACTTGATACAATATTTCCCCCAAAGAAAAAGCCTTCCTCTCACCTGGCACAAGAAAAAGAAGCCCTTCAGTGCCTAGTCACTGAAAACAAGAATCTGCTCAAAAAAATAATAAACAAACAAAAAGCTCCCCCCTTCGCTTTACATAATTTATTTTTACAAAATGTTCGTTTTTGTCTCCAAACAAACCAGAATACGCTATGCGAGACGGATACTCACAACTCTTTTTTATCAAATTTAAAACACCTATTAGGCAAAATTCACCCCCAGCAAAAAGTCCAAAAACTTATTTTGCTAACAACAGAAGACACCATAAACACAAGCGATTTTATCGCCCTAAAAAAAGATGAGGGACTGCATTTTCAATACCAAAACCGTGAATCCCTCATATTACCGTACGAACAAGAAACCCTTAATAATCCGATAAAAATTGAATATATACTAAAAGAAAAAGCTGGATTAAACCCCTATTACACCAGTCCGGATATGACATTTTACAAATTCAAAACATTGGAGGTCAATTTAGATGAAGACATATAACGGCTATGAATTAAATTACACAATTGCTGAATTAAAAAAAATGGCAACAGACGAAATGACAGATGTTAAACTTCTATCTACAAAATCAGTGCCTTACAAAAAATTAGCAGAAGGTGACCAAAAAGCCTTAAAACACTTAGTATCTGCCGCAAAATTACTCAATAATGTCGCCCTTAAACAAGATAACGCTCACAACTTACCACAAAAAGAAGCATTGGAAGAAGCCGCACAAGCCGGTGACGAGCACGCAGCATGGGCTCTAAAAATATTTAATTCTCTCAATGGTATAGCTGGACTTAACGGAGTAGATAGCAAACCAATTACCATCTTTAAAGGCATCTCGACATCCCTTGGCAAAAATTTTTACCCCGAAGATTTAACCATTGATGAATTCCATAAAATTCTTCTTAAGATGTTTAAGGATGGAGAAATAGATGAAATTCGTCAAATTCTTTCAGCTCGTACCATGGTCGTTCGCCACAACGAAAAATTGCAAGCAATTGACTACACCATATATTTCAAAACAGACTTTGATAAAATAGCCAATGAATTAGAAGTCGCCGCACATTACTGTACAAATGATTTATTTAAAGAATTTCTGCAATGGCAAGCACAAGCTCTAATACAAAACAATCCGGATATGGATATGCTTGCAGATAAACACTGGGCGATGATGCAAAACACCCCCTTAGAATTTACAATCAGTCGCGAAAATTATGATGATGAGATGACTCCTACGGTTTTAGAAAACAAGGAACTGACAGGCTTAATTAATCAACACCACATCGAAGTTATTGCCAAAGATATGCTAGGTGCTCGTGTGGGAATTATCAATGAAGAAGGAACAAAGTTATTACTGAAATTTAAGGATACAATGCCTAAACTAAGTACGCTCATGCCGTATGCACAAAAATACACCCAATCAATCTGCGACACTAGTAAAGAGCTAAAACAAACAATGGTAGATGCAGACATTGTATGCCTAACTGGAGACTATGCTCAATGCCGTGGTGGATTGACTATTGCTCAAAATCTACCCAACAATGACAAGCTTTCCGTAAAAACAGGTGGCGGAAGACGCAATGTTTACCACAGACAGGTTCGACAAGCCCATGACCCCAAACGCACACAAATGATGCTCAATGCTTTTTTACACCCAGATTTTCACAAATATTACGATTTAGAAGCGCTACACATTTTCGTCATCGGGCATGAAAACGGCCATTCATTAGGTCCCTCCAGTGAATATCAAAACTCACCGGGCATATGCAAATCAATTATTGAAGAAAACAAAGCCGACACAATTTCTATCGCCTTTATGCCAGAATATGTTAAACAAGGTATAATTAGTGCCTATCGTCTAAAACAAATATATACAACTTGGATTTTCCGTCTTTTACTACGTGCCAAACCAATATTTCCAACTGAAACCTATAAAATTATTGACTTAATAGAATTCAACACCCTTATTAAGCACCAAGCAATCACCTTTGATGAACAAAATTTAATCCATATAAATTTTGATAAAATTAGCCCTGCAATGCATGAATTACTTGAAAAAGTTATAGATATTCAGCTCTCAAAATCTCCGCAAAAAGCCAGAGAATACATCAAAAACAACACTGAATGGACAGATTTACATAAATCCATTGCAAAAACACATAAAAAATTAGGCTTGAAGAAATACAAAAATATTGTATGCTACTTTTAGTACACTATAGGAGAATGCTGATGTTTGGAAATTTTTTTTACGGAAAGTTGTCTTTACGCGAATCATTTTGGAAATTTTGCATTTTAGGAATAACTGTTTTAGGATTTTTATCACGTCTATTTATGACACAATTAAAACAAGTTATGAACTATGACACCAATTTCATTCGTGTGGCCATAAAAAGCCTATCGCTCATACAGATGAATACTACCGCGATGGCTCTTTTTTCTTTTTATTTGGCGACACTCCTTGCACTTATGGCCTATTCAATAATGTGCATTGGAGCAATGTGGAATACCTATAAAGAATATGACAAGAGCAAAACTTTAGCCTTGATTTGCCTCATTATTGTATGCTGCTTGTCCTATACAATGATTCGCTATGCTTTATATTAAAACATTTCAACGCCAAGAACCCCACTTATTCCATAAGTGGGGTTCTTTTTAGCAATATCTAAAAGATTATTAAATATCCAAGTTAACAACATTCAAAGCATTAGCTTGAATAAAATCTTTACGAGGTTCAACAACATCTCCCATCAAAGTTGAAAAGACTTCATCTGCTTCTTCCATCTGGTCAATTTTAACCTGCAAAAGCGAACGAGCTTCAGGATCTAATGTTGTCTCCCACAACTGCTCAGGATTCATCTCTCCCAGCCCTTTATAGCGCTGCAACGTAATACCTTTCTTACCTGCAGCCATAACAGCGTCAACTAATGTAACAGGACCGGCTATAACTGTTTCCGTTCCACCCTTTGCCACTAATTTTAATGTATCACTAAAATTATCTGCTAAAAAAGCCCTCATAGAATTCAGAATTTTAGCTTCTCCGCTATCCAAAACAGAGGCACCGACAAGATGTTCTTCTTTCACACCGCGCAAGGTCCGATGAAAAGATATATTGCCATTATCCAAAACTTCTGCCTTCCAACCACGGTCATACTCAGCTTCTAAATTATCCAATCGCAAAGCCAACTTATCTAGTTCAGGTTGCAAACGCGATTTATCTGCCAAAATATCTTTATCAAATAACCCACATATAGCCATTTGCTCAACAATATGCTCAGGAGCTTTAACCGATAGCAATGATACAAGATTTCTAACTTTCTTAGTATTTTCCACATAAGTTATTAAATCTTGCCCCATAATACGTTCGCCACTAGCCATCTCTAAATAAGCATCTTCACAACCGCCATTAATCAGGTAATCTTCCATTTCGCGATCATCTTTCAAATAAATAATTGAGTTACCGCGTTTTGCCTTATAAAGCGGTGGTTGAGCAATATACACATATCCGCGTTCAATTAATTCCGGCATTTGCCGATAGAAGAATGTCAAAAGCAATGTTCTGATGTGTGCACCATCGACATCAGCATCTGTCATGATAACAATTTTATGATAACGGCATTTATCCGCATTAAAATCATCACGTCCAATACCTGTTCCTAGTGCAGTAATAATAGTTCCAATTTCAGCCGAATTCAGCATTTTATCAAAACGAGCACGTTCCACATTCAAAATTTTACCACGCAAAGGCATAATGGCCTGATTTTTTCTGTCACGCCCTTGTTTAGCAGAACCTCCTGCAGAATCTCCCTCAACAATAAACACTTCCGAAAGAGCTGGATCCTTTTCTGAACAATCAGCCAATTTACCTGGCAACGTAGAAATATCGAGCACACCTTTACGACGAGTTAATTCACGAGCCTTACGCGCTGCTTCACGCGCTGTTGCAGCCTCCACAATTTTTCCAACAATAATTTTAGCTTCATTTGGATGTTCGTCTAACCACTCTTTAAGTTTATCCCCCATTACACCTTCAACCACCGGACGCACTTCTGATGACACCAGCTTATCTTTCGTCTGCGAAGAAAATTTTGGATCAGGAACCTTAACTGAAAGCACACAGGTCAGGCCTTCGCGCATATCATCACCGGTAATCACTGTTTTATCTTTTTTAAACAACCCATTTTCCTGAATATAATTATTAATTGTACGGGTAAGAGCCCCTCTAAAACCGGCCAGATGCGTACCGCCATCTTTTTGTGGAATATTATTGGTAAAACAGAGCATACTTTCATTATAAGCCTCTGTCCATTGCATCGCAACATCAACTTCAATATTATTATCCATACCTGAAAAATTGATAATATTCTCATGCAGCGGAGCTTTTGCCTTGTTCAGGTGAGTTACAAATGCATTCAAACCACCTTCATAATGGAACACCGTTTCAATCGGCTCATTACCGCGGTTATCAATTAGTTTCAAATACACTCCGGAATTCAAAAACGCCTTTTCACGAATAGCTCTTTCCAAAACATCATAGCTGAATTCTGTCTGTGTAAATGTTGCCGGAGATGGCAAAAAAGAAACCTCCGTACCATGTTTTCCAGGAGTTGCTTCCGTGACATGAATATGCTCTACCACATTACCATCAGCAAAAGTAGCCTCATATTGTTGGTCATTACGCCAAATTTTAAGTTTTAACCAAGTTGAAAGTGCATTCACCACTGAGACACCTACACCATGCAAACCGCCGGAAACTTTATAGGAATTATTGTCAAATTTACCACCAGAATGCAATTCGGTCATAATCACTTCAGCCGCAGAAACCCCCTCTTCATGCATATCTACCGGCATACCACGCCCATTATCCCGAATAGTCGCCGAACCATCTGGATTCAAAATAACTTCTGTTTTATCGCAATACCCAGCAAGAGCTTCATCAATAGCATTATCTAAAACTTCATAAATCATATGGTGAAGACCTGAACCGTCATCAGTATCGCCGATATACATACCCGGTCTTTTACGCACGGCATCTAAGCCCTTCAAAACCTTAATCGAATCAGCATTATAGCTTTCTTCACCTTTAATAATTTCTTCTTCTGTCAATTCAGCCATTACAAACCTCTACATTCCTTAAATTTCATGTCTTTTAACTATATAGCACAACCATATTTTTAAGCAAACAAAAACCGCCAAAAAATCAAATTTATCAACAGAAAAAGGCCCTCAAATCCACCATCAGATACCTATCATTTCTTCCGTTTGGCAAATTATAATGCCACCACTCACGCAAAATGACCTCCAATCCGGATCTTTCCATCAAATTTTTCAAAATGAAACTTTGATATACTCATTTTCTGACATCAAAAACCTCAAAATTCTGCCGCAGATATTCATTTAGTTTTTCATCTTCAATCAGCACCAAACATTGTCCTTCGCTTGTATTTTTATCACTTTCTATCGGCCGATATTTCTGCAAATAATATTCTTTAACCCCCATGGTTTTTAACGAGTTGGCAATTTCATATATATCATCCACACTCAAAAACCTTGGATCACATGTTGTCCGACATTCAAAATGCTTTCCAGATTCGCATAAAATTTTCAGACTATCTTTGACTTTTTCAACTTCCGCCGCCCCACCGGTGATTTCTTTGTATCTTTCTTCCCTAAGAGGTGCTTTAATATCAAAGCCGACCCAATCCGTGAGCGGCAAAATTTCCATAAAATACTGAGGACGGTAGCCACCTGTATGTAACCCGATTTTATACCCCAAGCCACGCACTTCCACAATAGCTTCTTTAAGCCCTTTTTGCACCAACGGTTCTCCACCAGAAAAGACCACCGCATCTAAAATCCCTTTCCGTTGTCTTAAAAAATCAATAAACTTTTCCCAAACAATATTCGTTTCTGCATTCACATCTTGCAATTGTGCATTATGGCAAAACGGACACCGCCATGGACACCCCTGCATAAAAACAACAGCCGCCATCTGATTAGGAAAATCGACGATACTGAACTTCTCAATACCGCCGATTCGAATAGAGCCCATCAATTGCTCCTCAACCCTAAATGCCAAATAAAATCTTATTCAGCAGCCAAAGACATAACTGTCTCTGATTTACAAACACATTCACGTGTTTCACAACCAGAAATAGCTTTTTCTTCGCAGAAACAAAGTCTTGAATTAAATTCACCTTTTTTACCAACATTAAACTCTGTCGTCGGACGAATATACCCCATAACCCGAGTATAAACTTCGCAACGTTGTCTTTCAGAATCATCTAATTTAACATCATCAATATTAATAATATTGCTCATCGTACTCCCTTTCAAATTTAATAAAATAATTACACCACTTCTTGCATCTGAGCAAGTTTTTTTAACTTTTCGGCCTTTTTCTCTTTATCACAAATTGGGCAAAACTCGTGTTCACCGGCTATATACCCATGTTTTGGACAAACAGAGAATGTTGGCGTAATCGTGATATAAGGCAGACGGTAATTGGCCAATACCTTCTTCACAAAATCACGACATACCTTTGCAGATGAGATACGCTGATTCATAAACAAATGAAGCACTGTACCACCTGTATATTTTGATTGCAATTTAGCCTGCAAATCCAAAGCTTCAAACGGATCATCTGTATAACCAACAGGCAACTGCGAAGAATTTGTATAGAATGGCGCATCAGGTGTTCCTGCTTGGATAATGCCCATATAGCGCTTTTTATCTTCTCTTGCAAAACGAGTTGTTGCACCTTCTGCCGGAGTCGCCTCCAAATTATACATATGCCCTGTTTCTTCTTGAAACTTAACCAACCGATCTCGAATAAAATCTAGGAACTTTTCAGCAAAAGCCTGTCCCCAAGCATCTGCAATATTGTGCTCATCGTTTGTAAAGTTTCTAATCATTTCGTTCATACCATTAACACCAATAGTAGAAAAATGATTTCTTAACGTACCGAGATATCTCTTGGTAAATGGGAAAAGACCATTATCAATCAATCTTTGGATAACCTTTCTCTTAATTTCAAGTGAGGTTCTAGAGATATTCATTAACTCATCAACTCTTGCAAAGAGCCCGGCCTCATCACCTTTATATACATACCCTAAACGAGCACAATTGATTGTGACCACCCCCACGGAACCCGTCTGCTCAGCAGAACCGAACAAACCATTTCCTCTAGCAAGTAATTCTCGCAAATCCAACTGCAAACGGCAACACATAGAACGAATCTGACCAGGTTTTAAGGATGAGTTCAAAAAGTTCTGAAAATAAGGCAGACCATATTTAGCTGTCATTTCAAACAGTAATTCTGTATTTTCATCTTCCCACGGAAAATCCCATGTCATATTATAAGTAGGAATTGGGAAGGTAAATGGACGTCCCTTAACATCTCCTCCCATCATAATATTAATGTATGCTTTATTAATCATTGCCATTTCTGGCCCTAAATCACCATATGTGAAATCTTGTTCCACACCAGCTATAATTGGCTTTTGATCTCTTAAATCTTCCGGACAAACCCAGTCAAAAGTAAAGTTTGTAAATGGAGTCTGAGACCCCCAGCGAGAAGGAACATTCAAATTATAAATAAGTTCCTGCATGCATTGTTCAACTTTTTCATAAGAAAGATTATCTTTACGAATATATGGAGCCAAATAAGTATCAACTGAAGAAAAAGCCTGCGCTCCAGCCCACTCATTTTGTAAAGTCCCCATAAAATTAACCATTTGCCCAACAGCTGAACTTAAGTGCTTTGGAGCTCCAGCCTCAACCTTTCCTGGAACACCATTAAACCCTTCACGCAACAAATTTTTTAAAGACCATCCAGCACAATAAGCTGCAAGCATACTCAAATCGTGGATATGAATATCACCATTACGATGAGCCTCACCAACTTCCGCAGGATAAACATGTGATAGCCAATAATTGGCTGTTACTTTACCGGCAACATTCAATATCAAACCACCATTTGAATACCCTTGGTTTGCATTTTCTTTAATACGCCAATCCAAATTTTCTAAATATTCATTAACAGAGCTTTCAACGTCTATAACCGTCTTACCATCACCCCGCATACGATTTCTTTTATCTCTGTATAGAATGTAAGCTTTTGCAGTCTTAAAATAATTAGAAGAAATAAGAACTTGTTCAACAACATCTTGGATATCTTCAACAGAAGGCAAAGATTCATCGTATTTATGAGACAATATCTTCATAACCTGCGCAGTTAAAAGCCAAGCATCATCTTGTCCAAACTCAGCTGTATTTTCACCTGCACGCAAAATAGCATTATAAATTTTCTCACCATCAAAATCTGCAAGTGTGCCATCTCTTTTAGTAATACTTTTAAACGGCATTTTATATTTTTTTGTTCCGGGCATTTGGATTTCATCTTGCGCCATTTTCTTCGATCCTTCCTTCATTATTTTTTCTAGCAATTCATTTTTCGCTCTGAACAGAACAATACTACATATTGTATTAAAAAATGATTAACAACACAAGATATAGTATTTTTTATTTTTAAAAGCGATTTTCAATCAACTAGAAATAACATAAAAAAAATCTCTTTGAATAGCAAGATTATCAACCGAATTTTTTCACAAAAAAATATATCTCGTTAATAATAAATCGATTTTTTTTTTTAAAAGAGTCCATAAACCACTATCAAAATTTAAAATCAGTTTATTCACAACTTTTAAAAGCTGTTTTTTATTATAACAAAAAAGCATTTAAAATAAATATTGACCTTAAAAACATTATTTTATACCATCTGCGATAGGTTAAATTTTACGGAGAGGCAATGTGCAAAAAAACATCATTTGGGATTTAGATAATACTCTGTACTTCGAAACAGAAGAATATAAAAACAAATTAAATGAGGTTACAGCCCTAGCTGCAATTAAAGATTTTAATATTCCTTTGGACTTTGCTACCGCCACCCAAAAAGTCAAAGAATCTTATATGACCTATCGTGACGGCCTAGAATTCTTTGCTCGAGAATATAAGATTCCTCATCAAAAATTATATACTGCTTATCATAACTACAAAAGCGAATTAGTTGATATGATTGAGCCATATCCCAATCTATTAGAAAAATTGCAGAGTCTTAATTGCCAACAATATGTGTTTTCTACCTCTTCAAAAGATATTTGCGAAAAGATTTTAAAACACATTGGCTTATACAATTTTTTCAAAGACCGTTTTTATTCTGTAGAAGATTTCAATACTTACAAAAAGAACGAAAGTTCAAATGTATACCAAAAGCTCTGCCAAACAATCGGTATTTCCCCACATGAGTGCATTTTTGTTGATGATAGCTATTCAAATCTAGATTTTGCCAAACAAATCGGCATGACAACGATTCGAATATACTATCGAAACAATTCAGCCAAAGGAATGACGTTCATCGATTCGGCATACAAAGGAATTGACGAATGCATTAAAGGACTAAAAGAGACCTACGGTTGCTAAAAATCTGAGGAAGATTCTATTTCCTGACACAAACTATTTTCCAACATATAGTGCTCTGGGGTATCTAATTTCAACTGCTCAATTTCAACTTCATGGCGCCAGGCCTCAATACGCTGTTGAAGATCATTAAAATACGCCTGATTTAGCTCCGCCGCTGCCTGTTCTGATGAACCACTTCGCGAAATAATCTTTACCCCAATTCGCTCAAACTGCTTATCCATATAAGCTTTAAGCCGCGGCAAAAAATAATCCAACGCTTCAATATATATTTGCATGTGCGTTTTTTCATGTCGCAAAGCTACTTCATACAGGCAACTTCCAGGAACAAGAGTATTTAATATGTAGATTGTTGGCAAAGAATATTCTAAGCGAACATCTATAACCTTAGGATAAACACATATATAGCCATGGCTTAGTCCCATTGTTTCAACTTGAAAATCAAAATCAAATACATCCCTCACATCAGTCAAACCAATTGGTACAAAATCATCAGGCATTGTTTTATGCTGCATTAAAAATTTTTGCATTGTCTTACGTTTTAGAAATAAACTATCTTTATCAAACTTATAGCGTAACTTACCATAAGAAGATGCTAAATTGACTTTTGGCCGCTGAACATAATCTAAACATTCACTAACATAGCGCGTATAATCCTCTGCAGCTTGAGCAGAATAACAACAAAATAGACTTAAAATTAATGCAAAAAAAACTTTTTTCATTTATAATCAACCCACAAAATAAATTTCAGCGGAGGCTCTATGAAATATTTTTACATACTTTGTCTGGCATTGTCCAGCTTTTTTACATATAAACATATCTTCGCCCAAGAACAATATGCTTTTTTTATCCCCAATAATGCCTTTCAAAATAATCTTACAACTGAGGATTCGTTCTCTGATGACACCAGAAAAATTCCAGAAGAGTCGCAACCATCAACTTCTAAGGAACCCAAAATATCAAGACCATATGTCCATGCAACACCCCAATTTATCCCAGCACAAACAACTAAAAATAACCAACCTAAAGACCACCATAACAAAGAACCAAAGGATTCTCCGCATGGCACCCCCTTTGTAACCTACCAACAACCACGTATTACAGACCTAGGAGCATTCCACTCTTCCGAACAAACAGTTGACCCAGTGATAACAGCCGACCAGCTTGATCACTACCAGCTGGAAACCACAAACTCTCCTCATTCAGGTATTTCATCCTTGTCATCACCCCAACCATCATCAACAAAACTAGATGTTGAAGATAGGCTCAATTCACTACCATATCCAGATTTCAAACTTCCCAAATTTAAGCAACTCTATGCAACCTATTGCATGGAACTGCGAGTACTATATCGTCAAGGAAAGCTCCCCTATAATCAAGAACAAGATAACACCCTAGCGAAAGCAGATACCATACAACGTTTTAAAATTGATTAGTCATCGCCGATTCGTAACGCTTCAATAAAAGCAGATTGGGGAACTTCAACTTTACCAAATTGCCTCATGCGTTGCTTACCTTTTTTCTGCTTATCTAAAAGCTTGCGCTTGCGTGTCACGTCACCACCATAGCACTTTGCTGTCACATCTTTGCGCATTGCAGAAATCGTTTCCCTAGCAACAACGCGCCCACCGATGGCCGCTTGAATAGGAATTTTAAACAAATGCCTAGGTATCAAATCTTTTAAGCGTTCACAAATTTGTCTTCCACGTGCCTCTGCCTCGCTACGATGGCATAAAAAAGCAAGTGCATCAACAGCTTCCTCATTGATTAAAATTTGCACTTTAACCAAATCAGATTGTTCATAATCCGTTAATTCATAATCAAAACTAGCATAACCGCTGGTAATAGATTTTAGTCTATCATAAAAATCAAAAACAATCTCATTTAAAGGAATTTGATAAACCACCATAGCGCGAGAACCAACATAGGTCAATTCTTTCTGCACACCTCGCCGTTCCGTACATAATTTTAAAACTGCCCCCAAATAATTATCTGGCACCAAAATTGTTGCTCTCACCATTGGCTCTTCAATAGAAGAAACCGTAGATAAATCAGGCATATCTGCCGGATTATGCAACATAACCTGCTCACCATTGCTAAGATTTATTTTATACGCCACAGAAGGAGCCGTTGTAATTATATCTAAATCAAATTCTCTACCGATTCGTTCCTGTATGATTTCCATATGCAAAAGCCCTAAAAAACCACAGCGGAAGCCTAAACCCAAAGCGGCAGAATTCTCATTTTGATAATTAATACTTGCATCATTCAGTTTCAACTTTGCCAAAGCATCTTTCAATGCTTCATACTGACTGCTATCAACCGGAAAAATAGAACAAAAGACAACTGGAACAGATGGCTTAAATCCTGCTAAGGGCATATCGCAGGGCCTTTTATTATCTGTAATAGTATCACCTATCTGACAATCACCTACACTTTTAATACTGGCTGTTATGAAACCAACCTCTCCGGCAGACAGCTCTTCAACATCTTGCATCTTTGGGGTAAACACACCAATTTTATCAATAGAATATGTCGCATTATTACTCATCATCCGAATAACTTGCTTCTTTTTAAGTACCCCATCTTTCACACGAACTAAAATAACAACACCAAGATATGAATCATACCAGCTGTCAATCAACAAGGCTTTAAGCGGCGCATTAACATCACCTTTAGGGGAAGGCAATTTATGTACCACAGCCTCCAGCAAATCGGCAATTCCCAACCCTGTTTTTCCAGATGTTTCAATTGCCTCACTAGCATCAATTCCAATAACATCTTCTATCTGGCTCTTGACTTTTTCTACATCTGCGGAGGGCAAATCAACCTTATTTAAAGCAGGTACAATTTCATGATTATTATCAATAGCTAAATATACATTGGCTAAAGTCTGAGCTTCCACACCCTGTGTTGCATCAACCACTAGGATAGACCCCTCACAAGCAGCCAAAGAGCGAGAAACCTCATACGAAAAATCAACATGTCCTGGTGTATCAATCAGATTAAGCAAATAATGTTCACCATCTTTTGCCTTATATTCTAAGCGCACAGTTTGAGCTTTAATCGTAATGCCTCGTTCCCTTTCGATATCCATCGAATCAAGAACTTGTTCCGTCATTTCACGTCTTTCCAAGCCACCGCAATACTCAATAATTCTATCCGCAATAGTCGACTTGCCATGATCAATATGCGCAATAATTGCAAAATTTCTGATTTTTGCTAAATCCTGCATAACTTATCCTTTTTTATTAAAACATACTTACTCATAAAATATATTTTGACAGAACGCAATAGATTTTATAATTTACTCTTGCATCACAACAAAAAATATGCTTTAATGTAACCTATAAAATTATTTTGTATCTTAAAGGAGGCTGCTTATGATAAAGTTTATAGATGTAGAATTCGGTTCCAGTCGCTACCAAGAGCTCTTAGATTTGCGTTATCGTATTTTATTGCAACCTCTAGGGTTAAAATTTCTCGATTCTTATAGAGAGAAAGAAGCTAATTTTCTCCATTTAGGTTGCATTGATAATAGCACAGATAAACTTATTGCTGGGTTAATCATGGTTCCAATTGATGACAGCGAAATACGCATTATGCAAGTTGCCGTCGATGTTATCCGCCAAGGCGAAGGTATTGGAAAGAAGTTAATCACCCACGCCGAAACTGTTGCAAAAAAAATTGGCTATGAAAAAATCGTCATGCACGCCATGCTCTCTGTAGTCGGATTTTATGAAAAACTAGGCTTTAAACAGGAAGGAGACCTTTTTGAAGAAAAAGGCGTTCGCATGGTAAGAATGGTAAAAAAGCTCTAGTCTAGTATCCCGAAAAATATAAGTCTACTTAGTCGAGATAAAGCGTGCTTTGCTTATACCGGCAAATACTGTGACGTACTAATACACCAATGATAGCAGCCATTGGGACTGCAAGCATAAGGCCTAAGAAGCCAAGTAAAACACCCCCAGCAAGTAAAGCAAACATAACCCATACAGGGTGTAAACCTACGCTTTCTCCGACCAGCTTAGGTGTCAAGAAGTTACCCTCCAAAAACTGACCACACATAAAGACTGCCACCACATACAATACATGTGAAATATCCCCATATTGAGCAAATGCCAGAACCACACCCAGTATAAAACCTGTAATAGAGCCAACATAAGGAATAAAAGAAATAATCCCTGCAACAAAACCAACTAATAAACCTAAATCTAGTCCAACCAATCTTAGACCGATGGAATAGAAAATTCCTAAGATAATGCAAACACTTATTTGCCCTCGAATAAATCCTGAAAGAATAACATTAATTTCTTGCAAAATTTCTATAACATTTTTCTTAGATTTTCGTGGCAACAAATCTTCTACCTTCTGAACAAAACTTTTCCAATCTCTCAACATATAAAAAGTAACAACCGGCATGATTAAAATAAGAGAAATCAAATTTACCAATGCAAAACTATTGGAAACCAATGCCTTTAATACACGACCAACAAATTTCAAACTATTCCCTATGTTTCCCTTTATGGCTTCTTCGATATTACTATTTTGCAAATCCGGAAACTTTTCAGCCAAACAAGATAATATAGGCTTAACTTTTTCCATTATCAATCCCAAATATTTTGGAGTCGCTTTAAGTAACAAGGAAACTTGATTTTCTATCATTCCTCCTAAGAACAACAACATGGGCAAAATAATCAATATTGCAAGCAAGCACACAACCAAAGTAGCGCTCAATCTTGACATTTTGCATTTTTGCAATTTTTCAACAATCGGATCAAGCAGATATGCCAACAAAATACCAGCGACAAAAGGCAACAATACAGAACGTAAAACATACAAAAGATAACATCCTACAAAAAAAATAACAACCCATGCATAGGGATTAACATAAATCTTCCTTTGTTCTGCCGATATATTTTTAATTGATGACATAATGTTCTCCTTCTTTGTGCATATTATATCCGCTCATATTAAGATGACCCTGCAATTTCTCAATAACTCCGCCATACTCAAAACTAAAGTGTACCTTACCATTTGCCATAGAAGATATCTGTATATTTTGTACTTGAGGATTATTATCTAAAATTTGTTTAAGTGTCATCCACTGAGAAAGCCGTGAATAATTATAAATAACTTGAATAGTCTCAATAGAGTGCGCCGATGATGCAGACTCTTCTTTTGTAATATCCTTAAACAAAGGTAATAACTTCTCCACCATACTCTCAGGATTATCCGTATCAATGTCAATAGTTTGAACGAGTCGGCTAGGATACTCTTTCAGGTAAATTTTATGATCTTTTAGAGAATACTTAGCCACAAATAAAGCATCTGCCTTATTGAAATTTAATAACTCATTATACTCTCCATCAGGTAAATCATAAACATGTGTTGCTTTTGCCATAGCAATATTACCCAAATTTTTATCTAACAAACGAATGTTCATATTCATTTTATGCAAAGGATGCTTATTTTGTAACGCCTCACGCCAAAGATTATCATTCTCCCACAGCAGCAATGCGCCATCTTTTTCTTCCAGCAGAGGAATAACAACTGCATCAATTTCTTGGCTTAATACTATGGGCATATTATTTTCTGCTAAATAAGCTTTTAAAATATCTCCATCAACACTAATGCGCAAATCCGCAATATATCTCACATCCGAAGTCTTTTCCATCAACACCATAACTTCTGTAACAAAATGTGCCATTTGGTTATCCGTGAGTTTATCAATTTCCTCAACACTTTGCTCCGTACTAATACCACGGACAATTTCATTAATACCATCGCGCATTGCTTTAGACATTGCTTTTTGTTTTGCCTCTGTCACAGTCTTAGCCGTCTCATCCACACTAACATCAGCAACATACCGGGGATCTGCTATGGCATTACAAGAAAAAACAACCCCAAAAAACAAACTTAAAAGTACTTTTTGCAACATCAACCTCTCCATATAAACATCATCACATAATATTTATACTGCCTTCGTAAAAAAATCAAACTTTTTTATTGCCTTTTAAATAGTTATGATATTTACTGGGGAAGAATTTGTTATCATATACTAAGGGAACTTAACATGAAAATGACGAAGTATTTAGACAGTTTGCTGACACGCGCTGCTCAAAATGTTAAAACAATTGTCTTACCAGAAGGGGAAGATGAACGCATACTGGAAGCTGCACATTACGTTGCAGAAAGAAAAGCTGCCAAACTCATAATTTTTGGTAAACCTGAAGAAATTAAAAAATTCTATACCGATAGAAACTGGAATATGGAGGGTATAGAGGTTTTAGTACCAGAAAAATCCCCGAAAATTAACCAATATGCTTCTCTTTTATATGAGTTGCGCAAAGCCAAAGGGATGACTCTTGAAGAAGCTGAAAAATTAGCTGTAAATTATACTTTTCATGGCACTTTAATGATGAAAGCAGGTGATGCAGATGGCATGGTATCAGGTGCCAACCATTCAACTGCAGACACGGTTCGCCCAGCTCTTCAAATCATAAAATCCGCACATAAAGACCGGAGTGTCTCTTCTGCTGCAATTATGGTTATCAATGATAAGCCTTATATTTTCTCAGATCCAGCCATTATTATTAATCCGACAGAACAAGAAATGGCTGATATGGCCTTAGCCTCTGCAGAAACAGCCATTCAATTCGGTTTAAACCCCAAAGTTGCAATGCTATCATACTCAACTTATGGCTCCGGCGCAGGTGGTATGGTAGATAAAGTAAGAAATGCCACCAAATTAGCTCAAGAATTACTTGAAAAGAGCCCTCTAAAAGGTAAAGCAGAAATTGATGGTGAGTTGCAGGCTGATGCAGCACTAGACGAAGTTGTAGCAAAGAAAAAAGCCCCTGGTTCAAAAGTAGCTGGCCATGCCAATGTGATGATATTCCCTTGCTTAGAAGTTGGTAATATCAGCTACAAATTACTTCAGCGTTTCTATGGCGCCGAAGCTTATGGACCAATCATGCAAGGGTTGAATGCTCCTATTAATGATTTATCACGTGGAGCATTAGTTGAGGATATCATTGGTATGATAGCTATTACTGCAATTCAAGCTGTGAAATAAGAAGGAATAACAAAATGAAAAAAATTCTCGTATTAAATTCTGGCTCTTCATCATTAAAATACCAACTATTTAATATTGATGGTGAACAATATAATGTCATTGCAAAAGGTGTAGCTGACCGCATCGGTATACAAGGCTCTTTTGTAGAAATTAAATTTCCTAACGGAGAAAAGCGTAAAAGAGAAATTGCCCTGCCGACACACAACGAAGCTATAAATGAAGTTATTTCCGAACTTCTCAATGGAGCACTCAAATCCATGGACGAAATAGATGCTGTAGGTCATCGTATTGTTCAAGGCGGCGATATTTTCAAAAATTCTGTATTAGTCAATGAAAAAGTTATTGAGCAAATTGAAAGCCTAGCAGAACTAGCACCTTTACACAATCATGCTCACGTTCTAGGCATCAAAGCCGTACAAAAATTACTGCCAAACGTTCCACAAACAGTTGTTTTTGATACAGCTTTCCATCAAACAATGCCCAAAGAAGCCTTTCTATACGCCTTACCAATGGAACAATATAGTAAATATAAAATCAGACGCTATGGATTTCACGGGACCTCTCATGCCTATGTTTCTGAAAAAGCAGCAGAATTGATTGGCAAAAAGGGTAAAATAATTACCTGTCACTTGGGAAATGGCGCATCAATTTCTGCCATCGATAATGGCATTTGCCTTGATACATCAATGGGTTTCACCCCTTTAGCCGGTCTAGTTATGGGCACACGTTGCGGCGACATTGACCCATACATTCCTCTCTATATTTGCAAATCACAAAATAAAACACCCGATGAAGTTAACGAGATATTAAACAAAAAGAGCGGTATGTATGGTCTGTGCGGATATTCTGATAACCGCGATGTTGAAACACTCTATGGTGTTGAAGAAAAAGCTACAGAAGCAATGGATACTTATGTTCACAGCATTATCCGCTTTATCGGCTCATATATTGCTGTATTAGGAGGAGTTGATGCTATTGTCTTCACTGCAGGAATTGGTGAAAACGGTGCATTACTTAGAAAGCTTGTACTAGAACGCCTATCTTACCTAGGTATCACTTTAGATGAAGAAGCAAACAAAAAACGTGGCATGATTACTGAAATTTCAAAACCCGGTTCTAAGGTACGCGTCTTCATCATCCCTACTGATGAAGAATACATGATTGCCAAAGATACCATGAAAATTGTATTTGGTAATTAAACAACTAAACATATTATAAATAAAAACCGTTCTACTTATCAGTAGAACGGTTTTATTTTCCCACAATTTGCCCCAAATGATGAAGTGCCATTTCCCTATTTTTATTAAAAAATATATCATCAAAATAAAAAACTATCATTTTATTATCTATAAAAATTCCCTCACTACTTGGATATTTTTTGGCCTTCATATACATCCACCGGCGAAGATTATATAGATTTTCCGCAGTAATAGGCTGTTGCAAATTTTTTAAATGCGGATCAGCAACAAACCACAATCTATTATTCCAAATACCATACCTTGCCACAACAGGACTTTTTATTTCATCCCAAAAAATAGCTGTTCCAAAATCTGCAGGAAGTACCGTCGCAGACATAAGTTCATTATCAAACCCACGACAGCCAAGATAGCAAAAACGATGATGAAAATTAGGATAGCCAAAATTGAGAGTACTATAATCATTAGCTAAGTTAAAATCTGTAAAAGTAAACAACCTTTCCTCAACTCTTTTTTGAAACAGACGCTCTGTTTTAAAAGCTAAATATTGTACCTTCTGAATTTCATAATCTGTTTTGATAAAATTAAAAAGAAACAAAGCACTTAAAAACAAAATAGTATTACGCAAAAATTTTTGTTTAGTTTCAAATATCAGTGATAAACAAACAGCCAAGATGCCTGCATTTCCCCACCAATTTACACGAAAAGTAGCATAATAAGCAGAAGCCGACAAAACAAAAGGTAACCGTGCTAACAAAAAAAGCACCAGCACCAAAAAAACAGCAATTATCTTGTTTTTAGCCATAAAAAATATTCGCCAAAGAGCTCCAACTAATACTATACTATAAAATAAAACATACACAAGGCCTAAAGAATTATATAAATACACAACTTGTGACATCGGAGCAAAGATTTCCGGTAAAAACTGATAAAAAATATCAGATAAAGAGCGCACCGATAAATTATACATCTGTGTATTTAAATAGCCCAAAGATGTTAGGAAGATATATGCGATTCTATACCCAATTACCGCAAAAATTAATTGAGCAACCAAAAAAGCACCATCCATCATAATTTGTAGGAAAGACTGCCGAGATAATAAGTAATTCTTTAAAAGCTTTCCAACAAACACACTCAAAACAAGAGCCAAGATAGGAGGATAACTACCTAATAATATGAAAAATCCCAAACAACCTATTAAAAATTTTCCCAAATGATATGGCCTGCCTGTTAAAAACAACAAACTAACCCCAACACATCCCCAAAATAGCAAGGAAAACATGATAAACACATAGTAAAATAATATAGGGGTATAAGGAGATAATGCTAAAAGTAGAATAAACAGCACATAATAAATTTTTTGTTGTGGAAGAGAAAGATATTTCCCTAATAATAGCCCCAACAGAGATAGCAACAAAAAGGTTAGTATAAAAAGTAAAGGCGGCAAAATTTGCCCCTGCAGCAAAAGAACCATAGGCATGAGTTGGCTATATCGTGCCTCAAAAAAAGTATCCCCTATTCTTAAGCCATGTATCAAATAGGACCAATCATGATTTCCCCACCAAAATTGAAACATCATAAACGAATAGACTGTAAAAATAATGCCAAAGCTTAAGATAAAAGCCTTGAAATAAAAAATTTTATCATCCACACGATTACTCTGCATTTGCTCTCCTTAAACAGGAGCATATCACAAAAAAATTGCATAGGCTATTTATCTTTTTTTACCCACAAAAAAAGAGCCGTAAACTTACGACTCTTATTACGAAAAAAATTATAAGTGCTGTTACCTATTGTTTATTAATCAAAACAATCTCAACGCGCCGATTTTGTTCTCTACCAGCCGCTGTAGAATTAGAGGCTATCGGATTAGAAGAACCATATCCGTTAGAAACAATTCTATTACCATCAACTCCTTGCAATCTTAAATAATTGGAAATAGAATTTGCACGCATTAATGACAAAGAGTTATTAGTTGCTGCTGACCCCGTACTATCTGTGTATCCATTAACTTGCACCATCGTTTTACTATATTCTTTAATAACTTTAGCAATAGAATTTAATACAGGCTGAAATGCCGGCTTTACTGTAGCATCATTACTATCAAATGTAATATTTCCAGGCATAATCAAATAAATCTGTCCATTAGCTTCTTGAACCTGAACTCCCGTATTTAAGAGCTCTTGGCGCAATCTCTTAGCTTGAACATCCATATAAGCACCCGTACCGGCACCAACTGCAGCACCCGATGCCGCACCAATTAAAGCCCCTTTTTTACCTCCAACCAAAGCACCTATACCGGCTCCGGCAGCAGCCCCAATACCTGTTCCCCACGCAGTTTTTGCGACTTGGCTTTCTCCTGTATAGGGGTTGGTTGCACAGGCAGATAACAAAGAAACTGCGACTAAACCACAAATAATAGACTTTTTCATGACATATCCCTTCAATTAAATTTCACATCACTAAAAAAGGGTATATGCATATTACTTAATATAACTTTAATGGCGCCGCCACTTTCTGATAACATAATAAATAATCAACAACAAATAGAGCGAACCCAAGCCCCATATCAAACAGTCTTTTAGCTCTCTACCGCTGATAGCCCTCGTAATTTGACTAACATTTAAAGCACTCCCTGTAACAATAAAATCATTCGTAGGGTGCTCATGCAAAATATTAACCACATACTGATAATCTGGATTAAGAAAGTCAAAATTTAACACCAAATCTTTACCATATGGAACAATTTCAGCTGTAATAGATGATGTCGTTTCATCACTATCTAAATTATAATGCTGCATTTGAGCTTCTGATGGTACTTGAATACGAATGGGATCATGCCCTATACGAGAAACATCAGAGCCAGACAAGGCTTGTTCCCCTTGATTATAAAGATACACCTTCGTTAAATATAAATCTTCATATTTCTTTCCCATCACATCGACAGTATAATTATTAGAATTAGACGAAGATATTAACTTTATTGTATTAGTATCATACCGTAATATTGGACGACTGATATAAAATTGATAATACCCCAAGGCCATTGCTGAAACAGCTAAGATAAAAGCACCTTCAGGACTCGTCCAAAAATTCCATATGCTCCGAAGAATATCTTTTACACGCCGACGTTCCCTAGCTTGTTCTTTTTTCATAAATATTTCTTTAGAACTAAACATTTTCTCTCCTTTTAAGAAATATATATACACCATTTTATTTTTTTAAAGATTTACAAGGATTTATCCATAATGGCGATAAAACAAATAGTTAGTATGACCAAACAAAATATTTTGTCAAAAAAGCCTTGCAAAATAAAAAAGGTCTGGTAGAGTGAAGGTGTTTTAGAAGTTATTTTGTCACGGAATTATGGTCTATATAATTTAAGCGAAGTAAAAATTTTTCGCGTATCCATGACAATT
>JAFVFB010000030.1 GCA_017475705.1 Alphaproteobacteria bacterium | reverse complement strand
CAATTGGCGGTAATGGGTCAATTATAAATTCGCCAACTTTAATATCTGGGTTAATGCGACGAGCCTCTTCTAATGTCAATTCAGTTGTTTCATTTTCAATTGTATCCACTACAGCTCGATATCTTGCTAGTGTAATAGCACCCGTTTTTCGATTAATATTTACCCGTATATCGTGATCAAAACCATATTTTGAGCGTCCCGCTTTTTGGATAGCCTGTTCCATGGCTTCAAAGACATCTTCGCGATCAATATTTTTTTCTCTGGCGACAGCATCTGCCACCATCAAAATTTCCGGTCTTGGCATATTAACAATATTTTCCATTGTTTTCCTATCCTTTGTTAGAGTTAAGCTTGTGTTGTTTTATGAGCTTTCAGATATTCAGCCCACAATTCATCGGTTATAACAATTTTTGCTTTTGCCACATTTTCAAAAGCAATTTGGTATTCAGTATTATCCATTTTCAGTGTCACTGTATTGTCATTAGCTTGCATAATTTCACCCTTAAAGCGTTTTCTCTTGTCCACAGTTTCAATTGTTTCTAATTTGATGACATATCCCACATAGCGCTTAAAATGCTCTGCCTTCGTCAAAGGGCGGTCTAGCCCTGGAGAACTTACTTCAAGTGTGTAGCGTTCAGCAATTGGGTCTTTTTCATCTAATACGGCTGATATTGCACGGCTCACCTTAGCACAATCCTCAACGGTGACTTCTTGCTGATAATCTTTATGTTCAATCATCACCTGCAAAGTTTGGTTCGAATCGCCAATACTTAGAATCCGTACGCAAGAAAAATCAAGACTCTCCACAACTGGCTCTATTATGTCTGCCAAATAGTGTTTATGCATTATTCACTCCTATTTTTTTCTAAACAAAAAAGCGGGGCTTTAGACCCCACTTTCAAGTTATTATGAAAGATTATGATTCTCTTATAACATATAAATTTTAAAAAGAAAGTTTTTTTTTAAAAATATTTATTGGCCCATTCTTATTTGTATAAAATTTTTAGAATCTGTATCTTATTCCGCCTTCAACTTCCAGTGGATGTTCTTCTTCTATGTATTGCATTAATTCCCCGTAGATTGAGAAATTTTTATAATCATAATTAACTTTGGCTGATAAGATACCGCGATCACGTGAATGTATCTTGTTTCTCAACTTATAATTTCCAACTACCCCATCTCCATGATGAGCGTTAAATCCTCGATATGGGTCAGCAAATTCATGATAATAACCAATGCCTAACACCACATTTAAGCGATTGTTTTCATTAAATTCAAGTTCTTTATCAAGATACAATCCTAACGCACTCTCTAATGAGAAAATGTTTTCCGCATCCAGATGCAGAGCTAAGGCATCTTTTCCTTCATTAATTGCTTTCTGGTACAGGCCTATTGCGTTTAAACCGATAAAGGGGGTTAGGTTCACATATTTTGTGCTCATTGTATAACGTGCTTCATTGATTAAGCCATAATTCCATGATGATGTATCCGCTGTATAGCTTTTATTTTGACTTTTTCTGGTATACTCGCCATCTGCATAACCGATACGTGCTATACTAACGGCGCTAAAGCCATTGCTATTACTGTAAATAAATGGCATATATCCTTGAAATATCATGTTTTTCCGGTTAGAATCGTCGTTATAGTCGGTGTTAGTATGTGTCATACTCATACCCAAGCCCCAACGATGGTTATTATCCAGTTTCTTATCATAAACTGCATACATGCTTTGTGAATCGATATCATAACCGGTTAATGTGCCTGAATTTCCTCGGCCGACATGCATCGCGTCGGCTCCGATGATTTTTCGCTCCTCTTCAGCTGGCTTAAACAGTTCGTTAATGACATTTCTATCAAGACTACGTTGAACTTTCAATTCCTCTTCTGGTATATTAGGTAGCAATGATGTCCCCATCACGTCTGCTGTTAGTTTTCTGGCTTCAGCGGCTGTTGTCGGATTTTTCAGGCTATTAAACAGCTGGCTATTTTTTTGCTGCGCATAATTTTGGTTTAAGTAAGCGGTTTCGCTGCTATTACTGGTTATTTCAGAAAAATCTTTTTTTTGCATGCTCACATCATATTTACCGCTCTTGTTTTCTTTAATTGCCGCATCATATAAATAAGATTTTGATGCTAGTTGTAAATGGCTAATATCTGCAGCCGCCACAGCATCTGTTATCACTTCTTCGTTACTAAAGCTGTTTATAACGGTATCCGTAGAAACTTTTAGCTCACCACTAAGCTCTTGACTGGCGGTAAAGCTACCGTTTTTATCCAAAATCACTTCACCGCCAATAGATGCTAAGCGAATCGAACTACCACTGATATTGCCGTTGTTTATCAGTTTTGCTCCATTGGTTAACTGAATTGCACTGTTACCGCAATTTTCGGCCTCACAAACCGTTTTGTTTTCTTCGCCATTTATTGTTATATCGCCATTATTTTGCACTGTCGCATTACTACCGGAAGCATAAATACCAATATTTTTCCCTTCTCCACTTAAATTAATTTTTCCCTCATTGATGGCCTGTGCTGCGCCGGCGCTTGTTCCGTCTGCCACTACATAAATTCCGTAGGTTCCCATTTTACCAGACACATTCAACACACCCTCTGTTCCGTTTACCGCTTGTCCTTTATTAACATACAATCCGTACCCTATGTCTTTTTCACTGTTAACATTAATTATACCATTGTTCTCGAGGTAGCTTTCGTTTCCTTTCATGCCATAAGCCTGACTATTATTCCTTGTGGTCGTAACCTCTATTTTGGCATTTGCACCATTATTATAAAGTGATGCTTTATACCCAGCCATACCAGCTGCTGTACCGCTATTTTCTCCCCCGCCGACGTTTAAGGATATAGTTCCAAAAATATCATCAGTTTTGTTATTAGTGGCATAGACATTGTACGCTGCCCCTTCATTTACATAAATACCATAATATTCGGCCGTTGACATCGGACTACGATTTGGCGCTGTTATTGTAATATTACCTTTAACTACTCCTTGTGTGCTGTTCTCGTTGTCATAGTAGGCATTGTAAACTACTTTTTCTTGTCCTTCCTCTGGACTTTGCCCATTCAGCTGATACTTTGAGGCATAAATACCGTACATATGATTGAATGTTGTAGCCGAATCGGCTGTAATAATTATATTTCCCTCAACATTGCTTTGGTCATTGATTAGAGCTGCATTGTAAATCTTTGCAACCATGGCAGAAGGCTCATCGCTATATATACCTGCAATTTCCCCTATTGCTCCTTGTTTATTGCTGCTCACGTGAAGATTAATATTTCCAGATACTGCTGTTTTATTATTTTTATTGGTTCCGGTAGCATAAGCATTTGCGATTGTAGCTCCACCGCTTTCTATCCCTCTTATCAGCATGTTAGAGCTTCTGCTATTATCATTAATGCTTATTTCTCCCATCGTTTTTAACATTACATCAGAGCCAGAATTTGCATAAGCATTAAATACATTCCCTGCCGCATAAATTCCGACTGCCTTTTCTAAACTATTACTGTTCCCTTCAAGATTAACGGTAATATTTCCCGTTGCTGGTGTATTTTCTGTACCATATTTAGCCGATGAGCGAAAAGCATTATAAGTGTTGTTATAAAAGGACTTGATGGCACCATTTTCCTCTTGTTCATAAATTTTGGCACCGTTCCATAATCCATACGCACTTCCTCCACTCTTATGGTTCACTTCTATATTTCCACTACTTTGGTATCCCATAGCGTTGTAGATAGAGGCTTCTATATTTCCGCTATTTGCAACATATATACCATATGCTGTGCCATTATTTGTGTTTGCCGTTGCAATAATTTTTCCTTGCGCTGCAAAATTATTTACTTTTGCAAAGCTCTTACTAAATTGTGTCTCACTATTTATAACGCTGCCGTTGCTGTATATTCCATATACATTTTCATTGCCGCTTACTTGAATTGTGCCATAAGCCACGCTGTCTGAAACAGGAGAATCAAGAAAGGCCAGTGCATTATTAATTTTGTGCGTCGCGCTGCCCCCCTCAATACCAATTACAATTCCTTTCCCTATGTGTTCCACGTTAATATTTCCTGTGGCTGAAACATTTGCCGCTATTCCATCGGTTGTATTAGCGTAAGCATTTAAGATATTCCCTTTACCACTTATTGCTACAATTTTTCCACTGCTATTTTCTGCTTTTGTAATCTTTATATCTGCCTCAGATTTGCTGTTTGCCGCAAAGTCCGTATTACTTTTACCGCTGCCTATTGCTAAAGCATTATAAATACTATCGCCGCTGTCACTCTTCATTCCATATATTTGTGAAAGGGTATTACTGTCGCTTATATTTATATTGGCTTTGGCGGTTACATCTGAAGTTGATGTATTGATTGCTGCAGCGTTGTGCAATGCAGATGGTGAATAGATGCCATAGACACTATTTGCTCCAGTATTTAAGTTGGTTATATTGATTATGGCATCTTTCGTTCCGGCTGACGACAGGGCGTTATATACATTTTCATAATATTCTACTTCTGTTGCAGATGTTGCTACCACTGGCTTCATACCATAAACATCTCTAAATTCATTTATTTCACCATTATTTAGGACTTCAATTTTACTATTATTAATGTTACGATCTATTATTCCGACCCAATCCGGTCCTTTTTTGACACATTTACCAAGTAATGACATAGAATATCCCTGTTCAGCATTACAAGTACAGTGCCCTCTTTCATCCCGAATATATCCATCAACACCGGTTGAACATTCTGTCGTAATACAGTTATTATCTAGCGCACTATATTCATATCCCGCTGCACAAACCTGACACTCGGCATTGCTTACTTCATCATATGGGGCACGATTTGCGGCACACTCTGTGCCACAGTGTGCCGTTCCACTCTGGTCAAAGACAACCGCATATTGTAATGGGCAAATTGTGCAATCAGCACCGGTCCACTTTTCATCACACTCGTAATGTGTTCTGATACATTCATCATTACCGGCATTGTATTCAAATCCATCTTTACATTTTTCGCAATTTTCATCAAAATTCGGCTTACAAGTACAGGCTTCCTCCGCTACCTGGCTGGCATTTGTTTGCTCATAATGCTGTGGACATTGCACTGCTGGAACACATCTACCATCGTGTTCAAAATAGCCACTATCACAGACACATAATCCATTTTGCTGTATATATCCTTCTCCTTGCTGAGCACATTGCAAATCTGCATAACATAACCCATCGAACTCTAAATATCCTGCTGCACATTCGGCACATCCATTAGCTGCATCGGCATAACCGCGATAGCAAGTACATAATCCTGATATTGGGTCATATTTACCATGGGCATGGCAGTATTTTTCATTGAGATTATTCCATTCTTCCTTATTACCCTCTCCTTCTTGGTATTCTTCTGTTTCCGCCTGTATACAATTACCCAATTCTCCAAAAAAACCACTTTTTTCATCGCAGCGGCACTTGGTTTCACCGTTTTCTTGGTATGGTGCTGCATGTTCATAGCGTGAACAAGGGTTTTGAGCATAGCAATGATAAGAATCCCCATATGTATCATAACCCATATCACACTTTGCACAAACATTTTGTTTTTGATTCATACAATGTTTGATTGTGGCATAGCAAGCATATTTATCTCCATATGTTCCATACCCATTTTGGCACTTTTCGCAAGTATCTGCTTTTTGGGTCTGACATTGGGGAATCATACTATAGCAAGCATTATTTTCCAATAGATAATTCTCTGCGCAGGCCATACATGCTGCTTTATTCTGTTGTTGACAGTGTGCTATTGTTCGATAGCATTGTGTCTTATCGCCATAATTACCATAGCCTGTTGAGCAATCGCAGCTATTGGTTTTGGTGTTGTATTTTCCGTTAGCACAAGTTGGTTCAGTTGATATATAGCAAACATTATTTTTTAAATTATAACCGCCATCGCAAGTTGTGCAGGTATTTTTGTTTTGGGTTTGGCAATGGGCAATTGTTCTGTAGCATGTTTGATCATTACCATAATTACCATAACCAGTGGTACAATCGCAGCGTTTTGTTTCTTGATTATAGGTTCCGTTCACACAAGTGCTATCGTCATGTGAAGAGTGGCTTTTTTTGTTGGTATTTCCTCTAAGTAAATAGGCTGCAGTAGCAACGCCTGCTCCTAAGGCTGCTGCCCCTATCAAATATGGTGCATCTGAGGTATAAGATGAAACATTCTTGCTGTTCCCAAAAAATTGACGATAATTTCTTTCGGGGATTTTTTGTAGACACCGTGGTTTTCTTTGGGCCCCGTGCTCAATTAGCAGCTGGTAAGCGTTATGGTCTTTTTTAGTCACTGCTAAGCACAGCGGATTATATCCCTGTTCATCGACGCTTTCAATTGAGTACCCCCTTTGCAGCAACTGTTTAATTTTAGCAGAATTTTGTTGGTGTGCCACTTCATAAAATGCCTGTGCCACGGTTACTTTTCCATAAGCAGCGTTAGCCACAGAGGCGCACATTCCCCCCATCAGCATAAAAATAATAAATATATTTTTGTTTAATTTCATTAAGTTACTCATCTAACGCTGTTTCTTACATGCTCCTAGTTGATTGTATTTTAGAAGAAAATGTTTAAAAAATCAGTTAAGATTCGCTGCGTTTTTAAAATAGACTTGATTTTGTAATATTTTATAGATAAAGTGTAGCGAGTTTGTTTATTTTAGGAAGTTTTAAGATGGAAAAGAAAAAATATTATCCAGAGCTAAACGCAAAAATTAACTTTCCGCAGATGGAAAAAGATATTTTAGATTTTTGGGATACAGATAAGACCTTTGAAAAATCTGTACATAACCGTGATGGCGCTGCTGAATTTGTGTTTTATGATGGTCCGCCATTTGCAAATGGAACACCTCACTATGGCCATATTATGGTGTCTTATGTTAAAGATACTGTCGCACGCTTTCAAACTATGAATGGCAAAAAAGTTGAACGCCGTTTAGGATGGGATTGTCATGGTCTGCCTGCAGAAATGTCTGCTGAAAAGCAACTTAATGTTTCCGGTCGTAAACAAATTGAAAGCTATGGTGTAGAGAAGTTTAATGACTTCTGCCGTACAGATGTCTTAAAGTATTCTAATATCTGGGTTGATATGTTTAAGCGCATTGGTCGTTGGGTGGATTTCAACCATGATTATAAAACGATGAACCTTTCGTTTATGGAAAGTGTCATTCATAATTTTAAGGCTCTTTATGATAAAGGTTTGGTTTATGAAGACTACCGTGTTTTACCTTATTCATGGGCCGCGGAAACTCCTTTGTCAAACTTTGAAGTTAACCTTGGCTACCGTGATAAAACAGATAATGCCATCACTGTTATTTTTAAACTTGAAAATGGTCAAAAGATATTGGTTTGGACCACTACTCCATGGACTCTTCCTTCTAACTTAATGCTTGCAGTGGGAAAAGATATTGATTACGTTATTATGAATGAAGCCGGCCAAGATTATATCTTGGCTAAAGCACGCCTCAACAGCTATAAAAAGCAATTAGAAAATGCTACTTTTGTTAAAGAGATAAAGGGACAAGAACTTGTCGGTATGAACTATGAACCAATGTTCCCTTATTTTAAGGATTTAAAAGGGCAAGGCGCTTTTAAGGTTTTATCCGGCGAATTCGTTTCTACTGAAGACGGTACCGGCGTTGTTCACATTGCACCTGGTTTCGGACAAGATGACTTTGAAGTCTGCCGAGCCTATGATATTAATTTTCCGGTGGTTTGTCCGGTTGATGAAGCAGGTAAGTTTACAACCGATGTGGCAGATTATGCCGGCCAACAAGTCTTTGATACAAATGAGCCGATTATGAAGTGGCTGAAAGCTAACGGATTGTTGGTTAAGAAAGAACAATATACACATACTTATCCTTACTGTTGGCGCACAGATACCCCTCTAATTTATAAAGCTATGTCCTCTTGGTTTGTCAGAGTTACAGATTTTCGCGATGATATGGTCAAAAACAACCAGCAAATCAATTGGATCCCTGGGCATATTAAAGAAGGTCGTTTTGGTAAATGGCTAGAAGGTGCTCGTGATTGGTCTATTTCGCGTAATCGTTTTTGGGGAACACCTATTCCGGTATGGAAATCTGATAATCCTCAGTTTCCGCGCATTGATGTTTTCGGTTCTTTAGAAGAACTCAAAGCTAAAACAGGTGTAACAGTCACTAATTTACATAAACCTTATATTGATGACGTGGTCTATCCTAATCCGGATGATCCTAGTGGCCAAACGATGATGCGTCGCGTTTCTGATGTATTTGATTGTTGGTTTGAAAGTGGTTCGATGCCCTATGCACAGGTGCACTATCCTTTTGAAAATAAAGAATGGTTTGAGGAACATTTTCCGGCGGATTTTATTGTAGAGGCTATTGATCAAACCCGTGGTTGGTTTTATACTTTAACTGTTTTATCAACGGCGCTGCATAATAAACCTGCTTTCAAAAATTGTCTCTGTACTGGTTTATTAATGGCTGAAGGTGGTCAAAAATTATCAAAAAGGTTAAAAAACTATCCCGACCCTAATGATATTTTGGAGACTGTTGGTTCTGATGCTTTGCGTTGGTTTTTAGTTTCTTCCCCAGTTCTTAAAGGCGGAAATATCGCTGTTGATAAAGATGGCAAAGAAATTGCTAAAGCCGCACGAAAAGCATTGATTCCTTTATGGAATGCTTACTACTTTTTCACTCTTTATGCTAATGCAGAAGGCATCAATGCTCAAGAGATATCTGGTTCTGATGATGTCTTAGATAACTATATTTTAGCTAAACTTAAGGCTCTTGTTTTAGGGGTAAAAGCTGATATGAATAGTTATGAAATTGCACGCGCTTGTGCACAAGTAGAAGATTTTCTTGAGATTTTGAATAACTGGTACATTCGTCGTTCTCGGTCTCGTTTTTGGGATGGCACTGATTTAAGTGCTTTTAATACTTTATATACTGTGCTGATTAATGTAGCCAAGGTGACAGCTCCGCTGATGCCTTTTATGAGTGAATTTGTTTATAAGGGATTAACCGGTGATGAATCTGTTCATTTAACAGATATTCCAAATTTATCAACCATAAAAGATTCACCAGAGTTAATTGCACGAATGGATATGGTCCGAGCCATTTCTTCTGTCGCAAAAGCTGTCAGAGAGGAGCATAAACTTCGCAATCGTTTACCGCTTAAATCTATGATCATTGCCGGTCAGAGGGCTGACACACTGATTGATTTTGCAGATTTATTAAAAGATGAGGTCAATGTCAAAGAAGTTACATTAAAATCAGATATTGCCGGTGTTGCCGGTCAGTTTTTATATCTTAAGACACCATTGATAGGAAAACGCCTTGGTGCCTACATGAAAGATATTATGGCCAAGTCAAAAACAAATGAATGGCAACAAAATGCTGATGGAACTTTAACCATTGCCGGTCAAAATCTGTTTGCAGAAGAATACGAACTCCGCCTTATTATCAATGAAGGCCTTAATGGCCAAGCTTTACCTGATAATACTGCCGTTGTCATTTTGGATACAGAGATTGATGAAACACTTGAAAAGGAAGGCATCGCGCGTGACTTTGTACGCATGGTACAAGCTCTGCGTAAAACGAAGGATTTTGATATTTCTGACCGCATCAGATTATCTTACTCTTCGCAAAATAGTAAAGTCAAACAGGCTATTAATGAATATGCTGATTATATCAAAGAACAGGTTTTGGCCTTAGACATAACTGAAGCGGATATACTTCCTGAACCGACGATTGATGAACTTGGCGGTTCGCAAGTGCTGTTTGATGTTATTAAAGCTGCATAGTTTCTGTGTGCTATTGACTAAAATAAGGGAAGTTAAAACTTCCCTTATTTATTTTATGCATATTTTAATGCGTCTAAAGCTCCTTGAAGGATATAAGCTGCTGCTGATGCATCTAGTACTTTGGCGCGCTTTTTGCGAGATAAATCTACTTCCTTAATTAAAAAATTTTCCATGGCTAAAGAAGATAAACGTTCATCCCAAAGCAGTACTGGCATATTCAAATTTCCTTCCAAAACTGTTGCGAATCGGCGAACTTCTTCTGCTATATTTCCCTCTTTGCCATTCATTTGCAAAGGTAGCCCCATCACCACCGCACCGATTTCTTTATCTTGTACAATTTGCTTCAGTTCAGCCAAATCTTGCGCCAAATTTTTACGATATAATATTTTGTATGCACTAGCAATTGTACGCGATAAATCTGACACTGCCAACCCCATGCGCTTGGTTCCAAAATCTATTCCTAAGATAGCTTGCTTAGGTGCTAGGCATTGTTTAAATTCTGCAATATTCATGTTGTTCTCCTTATTTTTTTCTTAACATATATTTTTTTTGATGTAAATGATTGATTGTTAGGAGAAAGTAAAGATATTTTTCTTATACTAATGTCATTCTTTTTTTATCATGGCGGTTAATATGTTTAAGAAGTTTGTTATTTTATTGTTTTTCGTTATATTTACGTCCTCTCCGGCCTTAGCTGTAAAGAGTGTTACTGAACAACGCCAAGAATGGGATAGTTGGCTAAAAGCACTCAAGCAGGAAATGCTTGGAAAGGGCATTTCTAAAAAAACAATTATAAAAGCCTATAATAAAGATTATTTTCACGCTGTTCAACCCATGGTACTGCAACATGATAAAAAACAAGCAGAATTTATCCTAACTTCTGATGTTTATATCAATAAGTTAGTTAACATGGATAAGGTTGCAAAAGCGCGTCAGCATTATAAAAAATTAGCAAAAAAATACCAAAAATTATGTGATAACACAGGTGTCCCTTTGCATTATTTAATTGCTTTTTGGGGAGTGGAAACGCATTTTGGCTATAATAAGGGCAAACATCATCTGATAGATGGTTTAACTAATTTAAGTTATAAGAATCGCCGCTCTAAATTTTTTAAACAAGAGCTTTATCATGTTTTGAAAATTATGGATAAGTATGATTTAAGCGGCGAAAAAATGAAAGGTTCTTGGGCTGGTGCAATGGGGCATTTCCAATTTATGCCTTCAACCTACAATGCCTATGCTATTGACTATGATGGTGATGGTGTGGCAGATATTTGGGATAGCTTTGATGATGCTATTGCCTCTGCAGCCAACTATTTATCAAAGCTTGGTTGGAAAGCAAATGAACCTTGGGGACAAGAAGTTATTTTGCCGTGGAATTTTAATTATGAACTTATCGGAAGTAAAAAATATAAGACAGTTGCCGAATGGCAAAAACTTGGCGTTACTGGCCATAATGGTAGAGGCTTACAACTTCCCAAAGATGCAGCCGCAGCTATCATTCTTCCTGATGGCAGACGAGGACGTGCTTATATGACCTTAAGCAATTTCCGCCGTATCATGATTTGGAACCGCTCTATTAATTATGCTTTGGCCATTGTCAAGCTAGCCGAATATACGAAAGGTCAGCAAAAATTTTCTCCTTTAACTGAAAAGTCTCACTATAAACTAACAGATGAAGATATTTTAAAAGTGCAACATTTTGCCAACCGTGTTATCCATGCCGGCTTAAAAGAAGATGGACGATATGGGGCAAAAACTGCAGAAGCTGTCAAACAATTACAAAAAAAGTGGAAGTTGCCGCAAGATGGTATGCCTGATTATGCTTTATTAAATAAGATTAAGCATTATAAGTCTCGCACGGATTTCTTGGCTCCCCCACAACCGAAGAAGCCCCACCATTATTAGTGGTTATGCAATTTTTTGAATAATGACAGGTGTCTGTTTCGGTGGTTGTGGATTGATTTTAACGGCTTGGTGTATCATGTCTGCCACGGGCTTTATAATTGCTTCATCTTCGGCATGAATATAGCATAAAGGTGTCTTTTTATCAACTTTATCGCCTATTTGGCAAAACTCTGAAAAACCCGTGGTGTAATTAATTTTTTGCTCTGGTGTTGTTCTTCCCCCGCCCAGCATAATTACGCCTAGACCGACTGTCCTTGTATCAATGGTTGCCACATATCCCTCTTGTTGTGCATACACTGCTTTGGTATATTTAGCAATTGGGGCACTTTTTACATAGTTTTCTACAATCTCTTTATCAGCCCCAAGGGATACGGCCATCTCCACAAATTTTTGATAAGCTTTGCCACTACTTAAAGCATGCTGCAATTGCTGTTCTGCTTCCGCTTTACTGCTAGCCACTTTACTATTGGTTAGAAGCTCAGCACATAGAGCCATTGTCACTTCATTTAACCTTGGATTAAGTTTATTTCCTTGTAAATAATCTATTGCTTCTTTTACTTCCAATGCGTTACCCACAGTGCTCCCCAAAACACTATTCATATCGGTTAATAAGGCAGAAGTTTTGGTACCGGCGCCATTTGCCACGCGAGCTATGGAATGGGCCAATGCTATTGCAGATTGTTTATTTTCCATAAAAGCACCATTACCGCATTTTATATCCATAACCAGATATTGCAGACCTGCGGCCAGTTTTTTAGCTAGTATTGATGCGGTGATAAGTGGGATAGATTCTACCGTTGCACAAACATCACGAATAGCGTAGAGTTTTTTGTCTGCTGGTGCTAAATCTGCGGTTTGGCCAATAATCGCACAACCTATTTTCTGCACAACTTGTTTAAATTTTTGAGTATCTACAGTGGTAGTATAGCCGGCAATTGCTTCCAGTTTATCCAATGTTCCTCCTGTATGCCCCAATCCTCGGCCAGCAATCATCGGTACAAAAGCACCACATGCCGCTAGCATTGGTGCCAGCATCAAGCTTACTTTATCTCCTACGCCGCCGGTTGAATGCTTATCGACAATCGGCCCCTTATCCATATCCTGCCAAGTTATTTGTTCACCAGAATCTCTCATCGCGCAGGTTAGAGCCAGTGTTTCTTCTTCACTTAGGCCATTCAAGAAAACGGCCATAGAAAATGATGCCGCTTGTATATCTGCAATCTCCCCCTTGCTCATTCCGTTAATAAAAAAATAAATTTCTTCTGCAGTCAGCTTGTCTCTGTTGCGTACTTTACGAATAATTTCTTGTGGCAGCATATCTAGTTCTCCTCTTTGATAAATGTATACAGTAGTTTTATCAGATTATTTGCCGCCAGAGCCGCCCCAGCCAGCGTTTCTTCGTGGCTTGGCATTTGATTATGAACTAGACCTGAGCCGTAATTGGTAATTACGGAAATTCCCAGAACATCAATAGAGCAATGTGCAGCAGCAATAACTTCTGGAACGGTAGACATTCCTACTGCATCTGCTCCCCATTTGGCAAACATGGCAATCTCTGCCGGTGTTTCAAAGTTCGGCCCTAAAACCATTAGGTAGACACCTTGCTTTAGCTTAATTTTAGTTCTACGCGCAATATTTAAGCACTGCTGGCGCATCTTGGAGCTGTAGACATTATTGATGGCTGGGAAACGCGGCCCATAATCATCATTATTTCTACCTACTAGCGGATTTTTACCGCTAAAATTGATATGATCTTTTATCAGCATCAAGCTTCCCGGAGATAATGCTTTACGCAAAGATCCTGCAGCATTAGTTATAATCAATTGCTTTATCCCTATTTCTTTCAGAATATAGATGGTTCGTGCAATAATTTCTGGTTCATATCCTTCATAAAGATGAAAGCGCCCATTTAGGCAGAGAATTTCTTTATTGCCGATGAACCCTCGAATAAGCTCCCCTTTATGTCCTTCAACACTACTTTGTGGAAAATGCGGAATATCTTTATATTTAATAACCTTTTTTTTAGTTAGTCCTTCCACAAATTGGCCTAGCCCCGATCCTAGAATCACTGCTATCTGAGGCTTATGGAGTTGTAATGATTTTATTATATATTCGGCACTTTGCTTAATCATCTTTTAGTTCCTTGGCTACAAAATTGTACGGAAGTAATTCTTTTAGTTGATATGTCTTACAAATTTCTGTTTCAGTGGCTAAATAAACTGTCGTCTGAGGAGTGGCAAATTCTGCTATTCTCTGCAGACATGCCCCACATGGATAAACTAACTCGGCTCCATCTGCAACAATAAGTATGGCATCTATGCCGTTATCTCCTCCGGCGACCATCGCTGCAATTGCTCCAGCTTCGGCACAGGTTCCACAAGGAAAAGACATATTTTCAACATTACAAGCGGTATATATTTTACCACTCTTAGCGCATATCGCAGCACCAACATGATATTTGGAATATGGTGCATACGCCTTATCTTTTGTGGCCACTGCCATTGCTAAAAGCTGCTGTATTTTTTTCTGCATGGGCTCTCTCCTCAATCGCTGATAAAAAAATATTGCATATTATCGTTTCGTTAATTTTTTATAATATACAATAAAGAAAAAATTTAGCAAAGCTTATTTTTATTAAGGAGAAAAACGTGCTAAAAAAGACTATCATCGCTATCATTTGCCTTTTGGTTTTGCTTATAACAGGGCTTGGGATATATATCTATATGCTTGACTGGAATCAGCATAAAGCGCTTGTGGAGCAGCGACTATCTCAAATAACCGGCTTAAATGCCGTTATTCAGGGCAATCTTAAAGTAGATCTTTTGCCTTCTCCTAAGTTTTCAGCTAATCAAATCCGTTTTTCTGCGAAGAAAGCCCCTAAAGAACCTCTAGTACAGATTAATTCTGTTTCTGCGAATCTGGATTTAATGGCTTTACTGCAGCACAAATTTATCCTCAGCTCCATGCATCTTAATGGAACAACCGTTAATGTTATCAAAGATGAAAATGGAATTTCTAACTGGAAAGGCATTGTTGCTACTGATAAAAATGCCTCTGGCAATGTTAAAGTTTCTTTTAACGATGTACATTTTTCTGGTGCGACTTTCAATTACAAAAATCTAAAAAACAACCGACAACTTGAAATTCCTAACATTTCCGGCTTTATCAGTGCCCCATCTCTTCGAGGCCCCTATAAAACAAATGGCAAATTTATATACAATAACAGCGAGATCGTCTTTAATGGTCAAATTGTAAAAAACAATGATCTTAATGTTAATTTGTTATTCGGCAATGCTGCAACTGCCAGTAAAATCACTCTTAACGGTACTATTGGAGATAAAGCCAAGGGTAGCTTAACAGCAGATAGTTCGAATCTTGCCGCTATGATGCGCATCATTTTTGGTGAAAAAAGTATTCCGGAACATTACGACAGATCTTTCTATCTCTCATTTAAATATGACTATACCAATCATGATATTACACTAGATAATTTTAATGTTGCATATGGCGCAGATACCAAAGGTAGCGGCAGTGTCAGCATAAAGCAACAAGATATTGCTGCTAACTTGGATATGACAGCCTTAAATCTTGATGTGTTTGAAACAGTTCTCGGAGATATTCTTACTTATGCTAAGCAAAACAAGACCTTTTCAGGTCTACCATTTTTGCATTATAACACCTCTATTAATCTTAAATCCGCCCATGGTTTATATCGCCATGCCGAAGCACAAAATATTGCCCTTATTTTTAATATTTCGGACAAGGCATTACAACTATCTAGGTTTAATGCAGAATTTCCCGGCTCCACGATGCTCAAATCAAACGGCATTATCAATTTAGGTGATACTATCGATTATCGACTAGAAAACTCTTTTAAAACGGCTGATTTACGGGTTTTTGCCTCTTTGTTTAATGTCGATTTAGCAAAATTTTCCAGTGAAGATGATAAAAAGACTATTTTTAAGAAGGGCGAAGCAACTTTTTTACTTAATGGTGATTTAGATAATGTGAAAGTAACCATTCCGCAAGCTATCGTAGATGCAACCGAATTGCAAGGCAATCTTGGTTTCATTACATCTAAAAAGCCTCTATATGTGGTTGCAGATATCAAAAGTTCTAAAATTCTTTTTGATAAGTATATTAAGCCTTTTTCTTCCGATGTTCAATCGGCTTCTTTAGAGGAAAAATTAATTCATCAATTTAATCATATTTTTTGGAATCATGACATTAATGTTGATGCGCGTATACACATCTCCTCTGCGGTTTATAATAATGTTGCTTTAGAAAAAATGCTGTTAGAATTTCAATCTTATCAAGATAAATTCATTATCAAGGACTTTTCTGCATCAAGCCTTGCCGGTGCGGCTCTTAATTTAAAGGCAGATATGAAAAATATCTATAAGGCGCCCTATTTTAATGAGTTAAGTTACGATATCAGAACTGATAATTTTCCATTATTTGCTACTACATTAGGCATACCAACTGGTGATAAAAAACTTTTCCAGCGCAAAATATTTGCTGCACAAGGTGCACTTAGTGGTGATTTAAGAAACTTCAGTCTCAGTTCAGTACAGAAATTTGGTGATGCTGAATTTTCCTATACTGGTACTGTTGTACGCGATGATAAGACTACTGTTTTTGATGGAGATTTGGAGCTTAAGACCAACAATTTTATTAACTTTGTCAAAGCTCTTAATTTAGATTATCGTCCAGATTTACCCGTCACAGCTTTTACCCTATCTGGTCAAGTTAAGGGCTCTTATAATGACTTTATATTAAACAATGCCAGTGCTTATTTAGGAGCTAATCACATAGCTGGGCAATTGCAGTTTGAAAATAAAACGCCTTTACCTAAAGTGACGGCAAGTCTTGACTTTGATAAATTTGATGCTGATCGCTGGTTAGGCATAGAAAAGAGAAATCTATATACGCCTTCATTAGCAGAAAATGTTACTTTTTTAGCTAAACCTGCTATTGATGCACAAAAGATTGATTACAGTCCTATGAAAAATGTCAACTTTAAGATGCAATTAGCTTCTCAACAGTTAGTATTTAAGGGTAAAAATTATACTTCTGCTCTTTTAAATGCAACTCTAAATGATGGTTTGCTTGATGTTCAAAATTTTATAGCTCATGACCATGACACTCTAATTTCTCTTAACTTTAAGCTTAATAGTCATAATATCCCTGATATTAATGGGCAGTATGAGCTTAAATCAGTGCCCTTCTCTGGAATAGGGGGTAATACCTATGCTATCGGCCCTGGTATTCTAACAGCGCAAGGGAATTTTAAATCCTTGGCAACCTCAGCTCAAGACTTTATAGAAAATTTGACTTCTCATGGTGATTTTTCATATACTGATACCTCCGTTAAGGGTTGGGATTTAGATATCATAAAGTTTGAACTTGAACAGCGCAAGAATACTGATGGTTTTGAAGAGAGCATTCATCGCAGTCTACAATCTGGTCAGAGTAATTTCAGCAAAATAACTGGTAAGTATAATATCTCGAATGGGCTATTGGTTTCTGATAGTGTCGTTTTCGAATCACCAGTTGCTAATGTTGGTATGACTTTGGATCTTAATCTTAATAGCTGGCTCTTTACTGCTGTCTTTGAGGCTGTTTATCATAATGCATCCTTCTTAGATGTTCTAAAATTCAGTTTTGATGGTCAGCTTGATGCACCGCAAGTTAAAGCTGATTTAAAAGAAAGTATTCAACGCATCCATCAGACAGAATTACGTTTGAAAGAGGCTCAAGAAGCGCAGCAAAAGCGGCAAAAAGAAAAACGAGCAGCCAAAGTTTCTCAGATTAAATCTCAGCTCGAACAAGAGTTAGCCTATGTAACACAATTACAAACAGATGCTCAAAAATTTAAGCCGCAAACCAGTAATGAAAACGTCAATCATCTTTATCGTATGAACCTTAATACCCTACAAAAGTCAGAAAAGAAACTAACGCGCATGTTAAAAATAGCTGACCATCAGCCTGATGAAAAAACTTTGATTGATATGGGGGCTGAATTAAATGTCCTTAAGTCCAAGCTTAAGTTTATTCCTAAATCCTTAGAGGATAATTACATTGTTGATGGTAAATATATTTTTGACAACTTATTTAATAAAATTACTTGGGTTTATAATGTTGCCCACAACAATTCTGCTTACTATAATAGTGTGGCTAAGGTTTATCTGGAGCAGATCAATAATCTCTTTGCAACAGATACTGCACCGCTTAACAACCATCTTAAACAGCAAATGCTTTATGACCATCAAGCTGTTTTAGATGATATGGATAAAATTACGACTTTATATGATAAGATGCGTGAAAATTACTTAAGCATTGTCGATACTGCAAAAATTTCTGAAATGCAAGAAAACAATGACCTTACAAACCAAGCTTTACACACCTTGCTTACTTACACAACACGTATGGATGGTAAAATCATCAAAAGTCTTGATGCCTTTCGTAATTTGTTAAAAATCACTACCCGTGAAGATGACCGTTATATGGTCTATCCTCCGGCAGACCCTGCTTTAATTGATATTAACAGTCCCACCTCAACAGATGGCAAACCATTGCCGTCTAAGCCTAATCAAGTTGCTGAAACGACAAGTTCATTATCCTTAGAAGGTGATTTATCTAAAAAAAAAGACCTTGATTCCTTAAATGCTCAAGATGCTTCTGCCAAAATTCTTGCAGTCTTGCAGCAAATCCCTATGACCCATCAAGAAAGTCAAAATTTACAAATAGTTTCTATGCTCAATTTCGCTGGTATCTCCCCATTAATGAATGCCATAGCTATTCCTGATAAAATAGCAGAAAATAGAGTAGCAGAAAATTTGACGACGTTATCCGTACAATCTAGTGCTTCAAAGGCATCAGAGATTGTAGAACAAAAATCTCCTTTGGCAGATTTTGAACGCAAAGCTATTGATGTTGATACACAAAAAAATATTCGTACCTTTTTAAGGTCATTAAATCGTTTCGAAATTGCAACTGATAGCTTGTTGAGTAAACAACAAAAACTTAGTGATAGCGCCCCTACGCACATTCAAACTTTTTATGCTGATTTGCCACAGCAAATTGCATCAACAACAGTCCCTCAATCCGGTGTTGCGCCAGTTAGTCATCTAAATAAAGCTCCCTCTCTGTCAATTATTGCAGAAGATATGAGCCAACAGGAACTTAGCCAAAAATCCGGTTTTAAGAAAACCGCTCCACCATCACCTGTCGTCTCCTTAGTTCATATTGGGACATCGCCCACATCAGTTGAACCTTCGCTTACCTTACCTACCACAGAACCTTTATCTTCATCTTTGTTGCAGGCCAATCCTGCTGCCGATAAAATTCATTTTAGCGGTTTACTAGGTAAAAATATGCTGCGTGATAAATCGACGGTCTTACCTGCTGTTGCTTATCCTCATGAATATCTTTTTGTTGCAAATCAAACTAAGAATATTGTTTTTAGTGGTAAAATTTTGAAATCAGATTCTTTATATGGGAAATAAATTATTTCTCTGTTGCAGGTTTATCGTATTTAGATTATTGTCAGTGTATAATTTTGCAAAGGAGTATCGTCATGTTTACAAAACCTGAGGTCGTTGTCTTGCCGGTTGCAGGTCTTTCTACACGTAATTTACCAGCAACAAAAGCTATGCATAAAGGTTTCTTATGTCTCAATAATTTCCCTATTATTCAATATGCGGTTGATGCCTGTGCTGAGGCCGGGGTTAAAGAAGTTATTTTTATCTATAGTGATGAATCTAATAAAAAAATGTATGAACGCTATTTTTCCGGCAATGCTGCTCTAGAAGAGAATCTGCTGCGGCATGATAAGCTCGAGCTGTGGGCTGCATTAAAGCGAACTGTACCGGAAGGTATAAAATTTTCTTTTGCTTGCCAATCTGATCCTAAAGGTAATGGTCATGCCGTGTTGTGTGCTAAAGATATCATTGGCAAAAGAGATTTCATGGTCATGTGGGTTGATGATGTTTATGTATGTCCTGGCAAGGGTATTTTATCTCAACTGTTGGATATTTATGAAATATATGGCGGTATTGTTGAAAATATTATCAAATTTCCTCAAGAACAACTTTCTCGCTATGGCGTTTTAGTTAATGCCAAAGCTAAAGAAAATGTTGTGACAGCTACAGGTATTATTGAAAAACCAAAATTAGAGGAGATAAGTTCAAGCTTTGCCAGCATGGGGCCTTATATTTTGCCTAATGTGATTTTAGATTTGTTGCCGGCTGTGCAAAAGGGAACAAACGGCGAAATCAACCTTACTGATGCGCTCAATCTTGCAATTCAGAAAGGTGTCTCTTTCCATGGCGTTTTAACAGCATCTGAGCGCTATGATTGCGGCACTAATGAAGACTTGGCTAAATCCAATCTTCGTCTTTCTCTTCGAACCAATAAAGTGCTTTATGAAGAGGCGGTTCGTACTATTCGAGCTTTAGATAGCGGTAATTAGAGCAGTTTTTCTTGGTTTAACTGCAAAATTTTTATGATAGAAAATAACAGATAGAGTTGCGTAAAAATTTTATCTGTTGTTTTTGGGTTCAGCAGAGTTTGAAAAAAATGGCTGCACTCAAAAAAATTCTCAACAGTTCTAATTCTAATCAACATATTATGATTGTAAAAGCTAAATTCAGCTTTGGGAAATACTCGTTGTAGCTGTAACATGTATTCCATCATTGTCACTGTTAATATGTAGCGTGCTTCAATCTGGTCATTGGCATAGACATTATATATTTTTTCAAATTCAACAGATTCTAATTTCACCGATTGCAAATTTGGTACATTTACTTTTCCATGCTTAAACCTTTTATTTCTCAGTACAATCGTTTGACCTGAAAAATTTTTATTCATTGAGGCAAAAAAAATGATTCCTCGTTCTGGTTTTGCTGGTGAACCTGCTACCTGATTATCGGGTTTTATTTGATAATCTATAATTTTCACAGGAACCCCATCGTATTGGCCTGTAAACCCGTCATCGGTGATTATTGGTTGTGCTGTATTCATTAGGCATGATTGCTGTAAATTGAGTTGTGATAAGCTTGGTTTATAGGTATATGTAAAATCGCCAAAATATTTGATAATCAGTGGCAAAATGCTCTCTTTACTCTGCCTATAGTAGGCTAACATTGGCAAGCAAATGGCCAATACAATAAAGCAAAAAACCGCTCCATACCTATCCAGTATTTCCCCTCCCTTTCCCCGAAAATTGCAGAGAGAGCCTATCCATATCAATACACTGCAGCACATTATTATAAACAGATAAAGTTTTTTCTTCCGTCTCTGTTCTAAGGGAGCCAAATTAGGCTTAATCGTTTGCTGATAATATTGCATAAATTTCTTTTTTTCTATTTCAGCATTTATTTCTGCCATCTTTGTTTTCCTTTGGTAAATATTAAACTTTCGAGTTTATTATGCCTCACAGATATTAAATATTTGCTTAAAAGAGGGGATACGATGATTAATATTCTATGGGCCGGAATGTTTTTATGTGCGGTCGTCGTTGCTTTTTATCGACTGATTTTTTTGCAGGATACCGAAATTTTTGGAAAAATTGTTGATGCCATTTTTAAAAACTCCCAAGCAGCTGTTGATATTTCTCTGGGGTTAATTGGTATACTAAGTTTTTGGTTGGGAATACTAAAATTAATTGAAGAATCCGGTCTAGCAGGGTTTATTTCCAAAAAGCTTTCACCTTTTTTTCAGATTATTATGAAAGATATTCCTCATGATAGCCCAGCAATTTCAACTGTGGTGCTAAACATGGCTGCTAATTTTCTTGGTTTAGATAATGCCGCGACTCCTATGGGCATAAGAGCTATGGAACAATTACAATCCCATAATTCTAAGAAAGATACAGCTAGTGATGCTCAAATTTTATTTATGATTATCAATGCTTCGTCTGTTACCCTTATTCCTATGACTATCTTTATGTATCGTGCGCAAATGGGTGCCAGCTACCCAACAGATGTTTTTATCCCTATTTTACTTGCCACGTCAGTTTCGACTTTAGTTGGTTTTTTCAGTGTTGCGCTAAAACAGCGAATCGATTTAAAACAACCTCTGTTGCTCAAATTTTTTTGCAGTTTTATTTTGATTATTGGTGCCTTGGTAGGCCTTTTTTATTGGCTTCCGATTGAAAAACGCCTAGCCTTTTCCGCAGGATTAGGAAATATTATTTTATTAGCATTAATCACGGCCATTATTCTTATTTGCATCCATCAGAAAACGCATTGTTATGAAGCTTTTGTTGATGGAGCTAAAGAAGGTTTTACAGTTGCAATCCGCATTCTTCCATATTTATTAGCAATGCTAGTAGTTATCGGTGTATTCAGAGCCGCAGGTATTTTAGATTTTCTAGTTGATGGTGCTAAAGCTTTTTGCCACTGGCTTTCCGTAGATGATCGTTTTGTAGATGCTTTGCCTACCGCTTTAATGAAGCCTCTTTCAGGTAGTGGCGCACGAGCGATGATGATTGAAAGCATGCAAACTTTTGGTGCCGACAGCTTTGCTGCTTTTACCTCGTCTGTCATTCAAGGTTCTACAGAGACTACTTTTTATGTCCTAACAGTTTATTTTGGGGCTATTAATATTTCTAAAACACGCTATGCCTTGAAATATGCTTTATTATCTGATATTGCTGGAATTACAGCTGCTATTGGTCTTGCATATTTATTTTACAATAATTGAGGTTGCGATGAAATTACTTATTCAACGTGTTAAATCAGCATCTGTGGTCGTTAATCAGCAAACTGTAGGTGCTATTAATAAAGGCTTATTGTTGTTTTTAGGAGTAGAAAAAGGTGATACTTTGGATAAAGCGCAGCATTTGGCAAAAAAGGTCGTCCATTTGCGCATTTTCGATGATGCTCAGCAAAAAATGAATTTATCTGTGCAAGACATTGGCGGCGAAATTTTAGTTATTTCGCAATTTACCCTTGCTGCGGATTTGTCGCGCGGTCATCGCCCTGGATTTGATAAAGCTGAACACCCTGAACAAGCAAAAAAATGTACTCTCTTTTTATAGATCTTATCAAACAACAAGGAATTGTGCCACAAACAGGTATTTTTCAAGCTGATATGGCGGTCCATTTAGTTAATGATGGTCCTGCAACATTCATCTTAGAAAAATGATTTAACTTTGAATTAATTGATTATTTCTGATTTTTACCATCAGCGAATCGAGCGTTTTCTTTAGTAATACCTGTAAAAGATCACGGGCGGTTGTCTGCAGCGACTGAGATTTATCAATTATGATATAGCGATTTTGCTGTTCAGAAAGTAACAATACCCCTCCAGCAGACCATAGCTCAATTTCTACTGATATACTGTAGCGGCTGTGATTATCGTTGATGGGGTCCAATTTAGAACGAAGTAACTTGGGAACTAGATAGTAATCTGCAATTTTTTCATCTTCTGTAATAATTATACTTGGTTCCAAGGCCAAATAATTGCTGATTTTTTTACTCTGAGCGGATGAAGTCTGGTGATTGTAATATTCTAACGGACGGATGTAAACTAGTGGTAAAATTCGATTATTGGCGGTATTTTCAGCGTACTTGATTGGTGCCGACAGAGGCAATAAAAAACTGTCCGCTTTCGGTATTGCTGTCAATAAAGCTAATATACAAAAAGCGAACAGTTTTTTAAGATTTATATCCATTCAGGATTATTCCTGCACTTGTCTGATAATTTCGATCCACTCATTAATTTTTCTACCGTTTCTATCAAACATAGCTAATTTATATTGTAATGCAGGATTTGCATTATTGGCCACATACCAATCTGCAGAAGAATCGACAATAAAATCTGCACTGTTAGCGTTATTTACCAATTCAAAAGATTGAGATGAAGCAATGATATCCTTGGTTGTCCCTTTTAAGCGATGATTACCATAAGGTAAATCAGAGCTCAACAGTTTTGTATCATTTAAAAAAACTGTTTTAGTATTGTTTCCATACATAGCAGACATATCTTGTAACATTCTGTTGGTTGCACGTGTTGCTACAACGTTATATGCTTCCGGAGAATACTTTGCTGCGACATTGACATCAATTTTTGGACTTACAGAACGCATATCCACAATGTCAGAACGATATTCTGTATTGGTCATAACCGGCGCTGCTGCAGGAGCTGGGCTAACTGTCGGTTGGGTATAGCCATTGTAGCTCATATCCGGTGTGCCATAACGTACTTCTGCCGGTACCACTTCTTCATGGGTTGAAACAACTGGTTCACATACTGGCTTACCACATGGCTCTTCGTATGTTGTGGTTGTTGTAATAATCTTTTTTGTTGTGGTTATTTTCGGTTGTGGCAATGGTTGTGGTGCCGGAACGACAACCGGTTGTACCATACATGGGCAAGGTTGGTAGCATACTGCTTGATAGCATGGCTGTGGTTGAACAGCACAGGGGCAATTGTAGGCTGGCTGTGGTGCCGGTGTATAAATCGGCTCTTGCTCTACAACTACTTTAGCCGGGGCTGGTGTTTCAACAATAGTCTGCTCTTCATAAACAGGCTCTTCATAGGTCGCGACATCAACGTCTTCCCATTGATTATCACTACAAGAACAAGCAGCTAAGATGCTGCAAGTTACAACACTTAAAACTTTTTTCATTGGGCATCTCCTAATAAAATTATTTATTGTTATCTACTCTTTAATACCAAAGCAATTAAAAAATTCTTAAGTTTTTGATTTACTTTTGAGTTTTTTATGATATGAAATTTGATGACTGAGAGGAACCATGACGATTACTTTTTCTGCCATTTTATTTGCTTTGTTTTTCATTTTCAGAGGGTTACAGAAAAATATATTTTTTGTATTCTATGCTGTCTCTATGATTTTAGTTGCATATTGGCTAGAAAATAATTTTGGATGGCAGGTGCATCCTTTCGGCAAAGCCGCATTTCTATTGTTTATACTCTTTCATTTTCCATTTGTCAACATTTTTACATTTTTGGCTTATGGGCGAGATAAAAAATTGGCTCAGCACGGAGAATGGCGTATTCCAGAAATCCAATTGCATACGTTAGAACTTTTGGGCGGAACCATCGGTGCTGTTATCGGACAAAAGTTTTTTCACCATAAATATAAAAAGAAAACCTATATGGCTACTTTTTTTGCAACCATTGTTATCCAAATCGGTATTATTTATTTAATTTTACGCTATTTAAATTTAATTTAGTTACATTATATTGCCGGCATACATGGCCTGATTGGGGTCGATATTTTGCTGCATCACGGCATTAAAGATAGGATAAACTCTTTCGCATTCCATAACCGCCAACTCAATAATTTTACAGATTTTTCCTGTAAACAGTTCTTCATTATCCTGTAAAATTAAAGAATGTTTGAAAATCGGCATTTTCTGTTCACTCCAATACGAGAAGTGCCCTAGCCACAAATTTTCATTCAGCAATGCCAGTAGTTCAAACATTTTACTGCGATCAAATGAAGTGCTCTGCATATTGAGCAAGCATGAAAGGTGCAAGCAACGTAAGTGTTCTTCATAAGCAAAAAATATCAGCATATTGTCCCACTTTCCTAATATTTCTGCCACAAGTTCATTCTCCCCTCTACGATCGCAGGCAACATTATCGCGAGCGAATAGATATTCTATCGTATCAATCGGGTTATATAAATCTTGTTTCGGTGCTGCTGTCATTCTCTTTTACCTTTTATCATGAGACATTCTTTTTTTACTTCCTATAGATATGAAAACAATCACTATATCTACTTTTCCACTTTTTTAAGTAAATAGTAACTTTTAAGCCGAATACATTTTCATTATATTCAATCACTTATATTTTTTAATATTTTTTTTGTGTTTTTTATGTGGATTATATTTTTTTATTAAGATAAATTTAATTAACGATTTAATGTCTTAGTGAGGTGCTTTGATGTATATTGATTTTCCGGCTATTTCACCGATTATTTTTACTTTTGGTCCGTTGCAACTCCGGTGGTATGCTTTGGCTTATCTGGTTGGAATTTTGGCGGCTTGGTGGTTAACAAAGCGGAATATTCAAAAGTATGAATTAGGCATCAGCTCAGCACAGTTAGATGATTTAGTTTTTTATACAACCCTAGGAATTATTTTGGGCGGTCGTTTGGGCTATGTTCTCTTTTACGGTCAGGGTTATTTTTGGCATCATCCGGTAGAGATACTGGCGGTTTGGCATGGTGGCATGTCTTTTCATGGTGGAATTATTGGTGTTATTTTGGGGCTTTATGCTTACGCCGTCAAATATCATTTTCCTTTTTTAAGGGTAACTGATATTGTTGCATTATATGTTCCTATCGGTATTTTTTTGGGCCGGCTGGCCAATTTCGTCAATGATGAATTGTGGGGACGGGTGACAACAGTACCTTGGGCGGTCAAGTTTCCAAGCGGCGGTTATTTACCACGTCATCCATCGCAAATATACGAATCCTTGACTGAAGGCGTCTTAATGTTTTGCATTCTCAACATTGCATGGCGCTATACATACGTGCGCCGCCACACTGGGCTGGTTTCCGCTTTATTTTTAATTATTTATACTTTATCTCGTTTAGGTATGGAATTTTTCAGAGAACCTGATCAGCAAATTGGCTTTTTGTGGCATCATATTACGCTGGGACAACTTCTTTCTGTACCTTTTTTAATCCTTGGCCTTTTTCTATTACATCGTGCAATGTGTCACAATAATTCTTAGGCCTTGATTGTAATATTCCGTGTAAATTTACAAGCTTTACGCAGGTTATCCTCTGCGCGTTCTAGCACAGCAGCTGCATCGGCATCACTTCTTTTTTTCTCGCTTACACATTGTGAAACGGTTAGTTGTAAATGATTACTTTCATTAAAAACGAAGATGGACTTCGCCAGCATGCGGCGAATTTCTTCAGCCTGCTCAAAACTTTCATTGGCATTTGCATTCATAAAGGCTAAAATCAGAGCTTCCGGTCTATAGTTATAAATCAAGACATTTGGTTTTTCTTTATGGATTCGAGCTAAAAACATTTTTTTTAGTGTTCTGGTTTTAGCCATACCAAATCTTTTCAATATGCGTTCATATTCATCAATATACATTAGAACGATGCTATATTTGAGCGGATATTTTTTTTCAGCATCGCGACAAAAAGACTGCATATTAGGCATATTTAATTCTTCGTCTCTGTATTTGGTGTAAAAGACATAAAAGATTAAAGATACAAAATTAATTAAAACTGCTGCTAAAAAAAACAAGCCAAATGCAAATAAATTATCTGAAAGGAAAATGCCAATCATTACCGCGATTGAGGAAAACAACACGATTGCATTTAATATTCTGCCTTGTGCTATTTGTCTGATGGTTAGAACAAAAAAGCAAATAATGGCGGTACATAACGCTGGATAGTTAAACATTCCAATATGTTTGTAAAAATAATACGAATCCGCATCAATACTTTGATTTAGCAATCTTTCGATTATTGCTGTTTCGGCAAACAGACCGATAAAATACAGGCTCCAGTAGCGATAAGTTTTTGGTTTTAGATACAATAAATAAGCCAGCAGCAGATTAGGCCAGAGCAAGATAATCCAGATATTATAGGCAGATGAGAACATATAGTCCTCGCCATAGACATAGCGCGTATTGTTAATAATCAAATAGCTCAGATAGATAACCGCTGCACTTAACCCAAAATAGGGAATCTTAAAAAATACCGCGGCCATCGCCGTCATTACACAGATTATTAAAAAAAGCAGATGTACAGACCGATACGTTTCTTCAGAAAATTCCGCTACTGAAAAAAAATACACTAAAAACAGACCCAGCACGATTACCGGCAGAAAGGTATTTTTGCTGAACATGAAAATCTTTTGCGGTTCAAAACCTATTTTTAACACCGTTTGCTCCTCAGAATTAACTATCTAGGCGCAATCTAGCGCAGAATAGTTAAATTTTATTTACACATTTTAAAATTGAGCTATCGCCGTAGGAATAAAAGCGATATTTTTGTTCTATTGCATGTTTATAAGCAGCTTTCATCCTTTGGGTTCCGGCAATTGCACAAATCAGCATAAATAGCGTTGATTTAGGTAAATGGAAATTAGTAATGATTCCATCGATGATTTTGAACTTGTAACCTGGGGTGATGAAGATGGATGTTTCCCCCTTAAAAGGATGAAGTATACCTTGGCTATCAGCGGCACTTTCCAGCAAACGTACCGAAGTTGTTCCAACCGCAATAATTCTCTGGTGATTTTGCTTGGCTGCATTGATAATATCACAAGCTTCTTTGCTAATAATACCATATTCGGCATGCATTTTATGGTCTTTAGTATCATCGGTTTTTACCGGCAAAAAAGTTCCTGCTCCAACATGTAGGGTCAAAAAAACCTTTTTGATACCTTTTTCTTGTAAACGTTGCAATACTTTATTGGTAAAATGCAATCCAGCAGTGGGGGCGGCAACTGCTCCTTCGTACTTAGCATATACAGTTTGATAATTTTCTTTGTCATTATAGCGGTTCCAAATTCCTGCATTCGGTTTATCACGCTTGATATATGGCGGTAACGGCATTAAACCATATTTTTCAAGTAATTCTGCCAATATATCAACAGCGCATAAAAATTCCAGTAGCACCCCATCTTCACTATTTTTCTTAAGCACTTTAGCTTTAAATTCCGAGGAACTAACAGGTATTTCTGCGTTATAAAATGTGATTATATCCTCTTCATGCAATCTTTTGGAATTTTTAATAAATGCCCACCAAGTCTGCCCATCTTCAGGATGATATAATGTTACTTCAACTTCAGCCTCTCCTCTTTTGCCATAGAGTCTTGCAGGGATTACTTTAGTATCATTAAATACAAGTATGTCATCTGGACGCAAAATATCCGGCAAATCATAGAAATGACGGTCCGTTATTGTATTTTCATCCATTAAATCCAATAATTTTGAGCTATCCCTCGGGTTTACCGGTTCATTTGCAATCAGTTCTTTATCCAGCTCAAAATCAAATATATCAACACGCATTGTATCCTCTTTTCTTATTTCGTTTTTTTTGTTATATTGCTTTATCTTTTATTGTGCAACTTTTTTATTTTTGCCTTATTTGACATTTTTTTAAAAAATATTTAAAATTGACAAAAAAAATATTGAAATTATGTTTTTTTTATTATATACTGCCTTTAAATAAAGTTGTTTTAGGAGAAAAAAGGTGTCAAATAAAAGACGTAAATTTAAGTCCAATAGCCGCTCTCGTCAGCAAAGACGCGGTGTGGTTCGTCGGGTTCATTTTGATCGTTTTGGTCATTTAATCAAACAAGATATTAAAAATCTTGATGCTGTGAATATTTCTGCTTCTATTTTAACGCGTGCTGATACATTTGCTGACGAAAACTTTGTTTCTAATCTGGCAAATGATATGCGCTCCGAAACAGAAAATCAGTTTTTTGTTGATGACAATGGCCAAGAGTTGGGTAATAATGCTAAAAAAGAGGCCCAAACGGCAATTGTCTACATGGGTATTGCAGATACTTCACGCCAGTTATTTAATAATGAGGATAAACCATTTACTGCCGGTCGTTTTAAATTGATGACACGATTTAATATTCGTCGCCGTCTTAAAGCACTTAGAGATGACGGTATGTCTTTCTTTAATCAGTTACGCCATAATGTGGTTGATAAATCTCCCATTCGTGGTGCTAGTGTTATCGAAATGCATCGTTCCGCACAAATTGGAATGAAAGCGTTTACACAGAAGCTTGAAGGCAAAATTAGTGCATCCTCTGATAATATCAAATCACTATTTAAGCGCTATAAAAGCCGGATGGCTGTTGCTGCTGCTAGTGTTTCTTTAATGGCACTTACTTTTTCATGTACAAATGGCAATCCTGCTGCAACCAATAATAATGCTAAAATTAATTACGCAACGGTTAACGACTCATCTGATCATGTACAAAATCAAGCACCAACCATAACCCTTACTCAAGCAAGCCAAGCATACAAAGTTCCTGTTGATAGTTCCAGAGTTGCTGTAAAAGATTTAGCTAGTACTGTAGACTTTTTAAATAAAAGCTATGGTAATGACAATAATGGCTATGAATACGCATTAAGTCGTCTGACTGATACTGTTATGGAAAAACACTTTAAGGATAGGACCCGTGATGAGGTGCTCAATTCATACAGATACTTCCGCTCTTTCTATCCAAATGCTGACAGAGCAGAACAATTAGGCGTTTCAGCCGAAAGAGTGCAAGCTGCTCGTGTTGCAGAAGCTTTTCATCACTTCCTTTGTGATGAAAATGCTCAGTTGCCGGATGATTGCAATGCTATGTTTATTAATCAGATTAAAGGAGATCGTAATGTCCGCGGCGTGAAGGATCCTTGCGGTGAAACCGTACAATACCAAAAAGTTACGAGCATGAAAGCTCAAACAGTTAAAGCTGCTAATTCTTTAGAAACAAAAGTGACTCCTAGCACGACAAAAACTCCTCAGATTGTTACCCAAGAACAGACTAGTAATGATTCTGTAGCTGTGGTTTCTCCAGCAGAAGATGAAGATTTTGTTAGAGAAGAAACACTAACAGTTGATACAACCTATGTTTCTTCTGTACAGGTGGAAAAAGTTCATCCTACTTACCATAAAGCCAATGAAGATCTAGCTCCGAAAACATCGTCTTCTGCTACCGTAGAACAAATTTTAGGACTTAAAGTTAAAGATCAAGAAGTTTATATTGAAAATGGTGAAGATTCTATATCGTCTGATTCAGCTACAGTAAAAAAGGCTACTAGTGCATCTATTATTGATGAAACACAAACAGATTTTGACGATCTTGATGTTGTTAGTGATTCTATTGTGAACGCTGATGTTTCTACCGCTACCGTCTCTAATGCAGAGAATAAAGCTGCTAGTGCATCTGTTATTGATGAAACACAAACAGATTTTGATGATATCGATATTGTTAGTGATTCTATTGTGAACACTTATGTTTCTACCGCTACAGTTTCTAATGCTGTCAGCAAAGTAGCCGATGAAGTACAAGATACTGTTAAAATTGAAATCATCGAAGGTGCAGATAAAGTTCCGGTTGGAACACCGTCTGCTGGTTATGTCAGTGAACGTGGCGGCTATCAAAATACTGGTTTGACCAAAAAAGAATATAATGATACAAAAAAGTTCTTTGGTGATAAGTTCCAACAATATATGGATATCATTAATGCTAATGACAGCTTATTGTTGCAAAATGGCCAAATCGGGGCCGGTTTAGTGGGTGAACAGCTCTTGTTCCAGTGGAAACAGGCAGAAAGCTGGTCTAGCAACAATCCTAAGAACAAAAATGCTGATAAAGCCTTTGTATTGGTTAACCAGATTATGGAAAACTATTTTGATAGAAAGCCTTGTGCCGGAGATAGCTTAACAGCCGATCAAACTTCTATTATCCGCTCTGTTTTTGACCGTATTACAGACACCGGACGTATTTTTGGTGTTAAAGGGAAACAGACTGTTCGTACAGTTAATCAGATTGCTACAGAAGATTGTGACACACCAAGTAAGCACACTTATCAAGCCACTGGGTCTTCCCGTCCTTCAAATATTGGTGAACCCCATAAAAGGTTATTCCGTGCTGTTACTGTTACTCGGGATGAAGCTTTTGTGAATGATTCAACCTTGATTGAGCATACTGTCTATGTTCCAAATTATCAAACAACCTCTACTAACATTGTATATGGTAAATATAATGAAGACTTAGTAACCGGTAAAGTTACCAGAAAAGCAACAGCTGATGAAGTCCTTTCTCTAAAGGTTAAAGACCAAGATGTTTATGTTGAGGTCAATAATACCGAGGTTAAAGAGAATACCCCTATGCAAAAAAAGAAAAAGTTTGCTAACAAAGTTAAAAAGGAAAAGCAGCGTTTAGAGAAACAGAAAGGAAAACAGAAAGAGGTTAGTAACTCTCCTCAAAACAACCCATATCTAACTAAATGGATAGAAAATAAGGTCCACTAAGTTTTCATCTATTTGTTCTAATCTGCCTATATCGTCCTTGGTATAGGCAGATTTTTTTATTTTTTCGGGGGATAACTTCTCCAACATTTTCCGGTTTTTAAAATTTCACTTGAAAAATGCATAATTAGTGTTAACTTATGCTCGATTTTAATAATATGCCGTGCGGGGCTGCCGCACATATACATTTAGGAAGGATAATAATATGACTATTCGCGTCGGTATTAATGGGTTTGGGCGCATTGGCCGTTTGGTTTTTCGTGCTGCACAAAAAAGAAATGACATTGAAATTGTTGGAATTAATGATTTAATTGATGTTGATTATATGGCTTATATGCTCAAATATGATACGATGCATGGTCATTTTGATGGGACTGTTGAAGTTAAAGATGGCAAATTGGTTGTCAATGGCAAAGCTATCCGTGTCACAGCTGAAAAGAATCCTGCTGATTTGAAATGGAATGAAGTCAATGCTGAATATATTGTTGAATCTACTGGGTTATTCTTAACAAAAGAGAAAGCTCAAGGTCATATTGATGCTGGTGCAAAGTATGTCGTTATGTCTGCTCCGTCTAAAGATGACACACCGATGTTTGTTTGTGGGGTCAATACAGATTCTTATGTTAAATGGACACAATTTGTTTCTAATGCATCATGCACAACCAACTGCTTAGCACCAATTGCTAAAGTTCTTAATGATGCTTTTGGCATTACAGAAGGTTTAATGACCACTGTTCACTCAACTACGGCCACGCAGAAAACTGTTGATGGTCCTTCGGTTAAGGATTGGCGTGGAGGTCGTGCTGCCAGTGGTAACATTATTCCATCTTCTACAGGTGCTGCAAAAGCTGTCGGCAAAGTTATTCCATCTTTGAATGGAAAATTGACAGGTATGTCTTTCCGAGTTCCAACTTTAGATGTTTCTGTGGTTGATTTAACTGCAAATTTAGCAAAACCTGCTACATATGAAGAAATCTGTTCAGCGATGAAGAACGCTTCTGAAGGTGAACTAAAAGGCATTTTAGGTTATACTGAAGATGCTGTTGTATCATCTGATTTCTTGTGTGATGCTCTCACTTCAATTTTTGATGCAAAGGCAGGTATTCAGCTCACCCCTACTTTTGTAAAAGTTGTTAGTTGGTATGATAATTAATGGGGCTACTCCAACAAAGTATTGGATTTAGTTGCTCATATGGCCAAAGTGAACGGCTAATTTTTAGATTTTCCCCGTCTTTTTATCAGGCGGGGATTCTTTTTTAAGATAAGGATAATTATATGATAGAATATAAAACAATCAAAGATTTAGGCAATTTATCTGGTAAAGTTGTTATGCTACGGGCAGATTTGAATGTTCCGATGGATGAAAATTTTAAGGTAACAAATACTGCTCGTATTGACCGCACCGTACCAACGATTAAAAATTTAATGGCGCAAGGAGCGAAAGTTGTCGTTATTTCGCACTTTGGTCGACCAGAAGGTAAAGGGGATATGAAAAATTCTCTTTCACATATTGTTAAAGACCTAGAGCAAGCCTTAGGCAAAAAAGTTACATTTGTTGATGATTGCATTGGTCCTAAAGTCGCCCAAGCCATTGCACAAATGTCTCAAGATGAGATTTTACTGCTGGAGAATTTGCGTTTTTATAATGAAGAGAAAAAAGGTGATGAGACATTTGCTAAAGCGCTTACAGAGCCTGCTGATGTTTATGTTTCTGATGCTTTTTCCACTGCACATCGTGCTCATGCTTCGATGGTTGCAGCCGCAAAAAATTGTCCTGCTGCAATGGGATTATTGATGGCTGAGGAGGTTCAGGCTTTAACAGCCGGTTTGAATGATCCTGTACGTCCTCTAATTGCGGTTGTCGGCGGTTCAAAAGTATCTACCAAGCTTGATTTGCTTAATAATTTGGTTAAAAAGGTTAATAAACTGGTTATTTCTGGCGGTATGGCACATACCTTTATGAAAGCTAGCGGCATTGATACGCTTAATGAAAATAATTCTTTGGTACAGATGGATATGATTGATACGGCAAAAGAAATTATTGCTACAGCAAAGGCCAATCATTGTGAAATTATCTTACCACTTGATGTCGTTGTTGCCAAAGAATTTAAACCTATGGCTGAGCATAAAACCGTTAGTTTATCTGAGATTCCTGCAGAAGGCTGGAGTTTGATGGATGTGGGCGAAAAGACTGTCGCTTTAATTAATACTAAGCTTGATGAGTGCAAAACCCTAGTATGGAATGGTCCATTAGGGGTTTTTGAAATGAAACCATTTGATGAGGCCACAAACAAAGTGGCGCAGCATGCGGCTGCTTTGACTCAAGCTGGCAAACTTACTTCTGTTGCCGGTGGCGGTGACACGGTTTCTGCCTTAGATAATGCCGGTGTTGCTGATAAATTTACTTATATTTCAACGGCTGGTGGAGCTTTCTTGGAATGGATGGAAGGCAAAGAATTACCTGGCGTTGCTGTTATGAAAAAATAGATTAGCCTTTTTATTGTAAAGAGAGTGCTTAAAGGCACTCTCTTTTATTTTGAAATATTTCAAAACAATATGTTACGTTCCTTCTAAATAATTTTACTTATTGTTAATAAATCGTTCTATATAGTTTTATCATAACCTTAGGGTTATTTTTATGAAACTAGATAAAGGAGTTTATCGATGAACTATAAAACTATGTTGTTGGCATCTGTTGCTGTTTTATTTGCTTCTCAAGCAATGGCACAAGATTTAACAGGTGCTTTTTCTGTTCCAGGTAAAGGACAGATTTCTTCTGACACGCGCATTGCCATGTCTCGTGAAAAAACTAAATTTAATAAGATAAAATATATCGAAGATGGTGTAACTGCCAGCGAATTTGTTGAATATGGTATAACTGACAAATTTAGCGTTAATGCCGGTATTGAAAATACTTTTGATGTTGAAGGTTATTATAATAATGACCATAATTTTGCTTACACCTTAGGTGCAAAATACAATACACGTTTTGATGATGTTTTGTTCCAAGTTTCAGGTCGTTATAATACTTTTAATACAAAAGAATGGTACGGCAGAAAAGAACGTGTAGGAGGTGCTAGAGTTTATAATCGTTGGGAGAAAGCTCTTGGATTTGACTTGAAAGCTGGCTTAGATTTAGGTAATGGCATCACACCATATGCTGTATACAGCTTTGATAGCATTATTGATAAATCACACAGACCAATTATTCAATCTGTCAGCGCTGGTATCCATAAGTATACCGGAAAATGGGCATTTGATGGTGCTGTTCGTTATGAATGGTCTAAGGGCAATGGTCCTAAGAATAGTACTGAAACCTGGTTCGATGGTGCCGTTGATTACTATCTCAAGGACAATGTCGCTCTCGGCGTTTATGGGTCTTACTTGATTGATGCTCATGACAAAACATATAGTGTTGGCAAAGAGCATACAAACTTTGCTTATGAAGCAGGTTTACGCGCTAAAGTATTGTTCTAATACTTTGGTTCTATTAATTGAAGAGAGGCCTAAATGCCTCTCTTCTTTTGTGGCTATAACCCATTAGCCGTTTTTATATTTTGCATTGCCGCTTGTTAATTTTCTTAACAATGCCTTTTTTATTTGATAAAAGGACCATACTATATATGGTCCCTTTATTTACTTTAAATTGTGCTGTTCTATATGACTTCTCTCCTACCAACATGATCTGCTGGTGTCACAACACCTTCAGCTTCCATACGTTCAATGATTGTTGCTGCTTTATTGTAACCAATCCCTAAACGCCGTTGGATGTAACTGGTTGAAGCTTTTTTATCGTTACGCACAATTTGTACAGCCTGTTCATAAAGCTCGTCGTTATTACTGCCCCCACTCATACCCATAGCTGTTTTATCAAATAAAGCTCCTGCCTCTTTATTTTTCATTTCTAGTTCACCAGCGGTTACTTCTTCAACATATTCCGGTTGGCGCTGGGATTTAATAAATTCAACTACACTTTCGACTTCCTCATCTTTAACAAAACCGCCATGAATACGTTGCGGGCGTAAACCTGCAGGCATATAAAGCATATCTCCTTTACCAAGCAATTGTTCTGCCCCCTGTTCACCTAAAATTGTACGGCTATCAATTTTCGATGTTACTTGGAAGCTAATTCTGGTCGGGAAATTTGATTTAATGGTTCCCGTAATTACATCAACTGAAGGCCTTTGGGTTGACATAATCAAGTGAATACCAGCAGCACGAGCCATTTGCGCTAGACGCTGAATTGCTGCTTCAACTTCTTTACCGGCGACAAGCATCAAATCAGCCATTTCATCGACAACAATAACGATGTATGGTAATGGCTTGGTATCTAAAAGCTGCTCTTCATATTCCGGCTTTCCAGTCTCCGGATCAAAGCCTACCTGAATAGTTCGTTTTGGGGTTTCTCCCTTTTCTCGCAATTCTTTTAACTTTAAGTTATAGCCGTTAATGTTGCGCACTGATAAGCAAGCCATTGCCCGATAACGTTCTTCCATTTCTCGTACAGCCCATTTCAAACCGATAACTGCTTTTGCTGGATCGGTAATCACCGGCGTTAATAAATGCGGTATACCATTGTACATCGAAAATTCCAACATTTTCGGATCGATTAAAATAAATTTACATTCTTCCGGCGTCATCCTATAGAGTAATGATAATATCATCGCATTAACACCTACAGATTTTCCGGAACCGGTTGTTCCAGCCACCAGCAAGTGCGGCATTTTAGCTAGGTCCGCATAAATATTTTTACCTCCAATATCTTTGCCTAATACAACATTTAAGGCATTTTTACTGTCGGTAAAGTTCACATCTTCTAAGAGATCACGCAGCCAAACTGTTTCTCTTTTGGCATTCGGAATTTCAATCCCTATTGTATTTGATCCTGGTACCACCGCAATACGTACAGATATTGCTGACATTGAACGTGCGATATCATCAGCCAAACTGATAACTCTTGAGGTTTTTGTTCCTGGTGCTGGCTCCAGTTCAAACAGTGTCACGACTGGTCCTGGGCGGATTTTTACGATTTGCCCGTGCACACCAAACTCTTCCAAAACGGTTTCTAGCGCGCGTGCGGTTTCATTTAATTCCTTTTCATTAATACTTAATCCTAATTTTTCTTTGGGTCTACTTAAGAGATTTATATCAGGAAATTGATAGCCGTTACTTTCTTTTGTCACCTGCGACGGTATAATAGAGATAACTTCTGCAGTTTTTTTGTCAGTCTTTTTAGTTTTGATAATCGGTGCCTCCATTTCTGTTTTTTGTGTTTCAGCACTTACATCCGGCAATGTTTCTGTTTTATCGGAGAGGACGGGCTCTTTTCTGATTTTTTCTGCTTTTATATTCACAGAAGTAAAACTTTGTTCCGTTAAGGCCCTAGGTTGGCACAAACGTTGTAAGAATTTACCAATGGCTTTTAATGTAATCGCCGATATATGACACAAAGCTTTGATTATTTTTCCCCATTGCTTAAAGGTTATTCCAACTGCCAAATTAAATGACATCAATGCAATAATTGCCTGTATAGATAGTGCCAGCGAGCTTTCATAGCCTTCTAATTTCCAACTCTTAAATAGATTTATCAGTGCTTCTGGCAATAAAGGACTAAACTTTCCCTGCAGATTTATTTTTTCCAGTGGTGCAGAAAACAGTTGATAAAACACCCCTGCTAAGGGGATAATTCCAATAACAACGGCGAGCATGCGGATTCTAAATTCCAAGATTTTTTGGTGTTTAATCAGTAAATATCCCCATACCATAACGGGAATCAAAAACACAAAAATAGCTAATCCAAAGCTGTTTGCTATAAAATCTGCACTATAAGAGCCAAATTTACCCATAAAGTTGCTGATTTTTTCGGAGTTCGAAACATTAAAAGATTCGTCAGCCGGATTATAACCGATCATCCCTAATATCAGGCATAAGCAAAAGGCCAGTAGTCCTATTCCCATGATAATTCCTAAGATTTTAGTTATCCATGATGCTGTATTTATTTGATTGTTTTGTTTTTTTATTTTTTTTGCCATTGTTCCCTCGTTTTGTTTCAAATATTTATAGTTAGAGTTTAGCGGTAATTTTTAAATAAAATCTTAAGATTATGGACTGTGTGCGTAATTGTTTACATATTAAGCTATACACACTCTAAGGATTTAAAACTTGACTTTAGGTGCAACTCATTTAGCTTAGTTTTAGCTTAGATATACAGGAGTAATTATAAATGAAATATGCATTTGTTTTCCCTGGACAAGGTTCTCAATTTGTCGGAATGGGAAAAGAATTGGCAACCAATTTCGGTACGGCGAAGGATGTTTTTGAAGAAGTCAATCAAGCACTTGGGCAGGATCTTTATAAGGTTATGACAGAAGGTCCTGATGCTGACCTAGTTTTAACAGCGAATGCTCAACCTGCGCTTATGGCTGTTTCCATGGCCATTGTTCGCATTTTACAACAGGACTTTGGCATTTCGTTAAAAGAAAAAGCGGCATATGTTGCCGGTCACTCTTTAGGGGAATATTCCGCTGCTTGTGCTGCTGGAGTTTTCTCGCTTGCTGATACGGCTAAATTGTTACGTATTCGTGGGAATGCAATGCAACAAGCTGTTCCTGTTGGCGTTGGGGGAATGGTTGCGGTTTTAGGATTATCTTTTAAGGATATTAATGCTCTGGTTGATGCTTGTCAGGATGCCAATTATTACTGCGTCGCAGCAAATGACAATTCGGATGGTCAAGTCGTTTTATCCGGACACATTCAAGCGATTGAAAAAGCAATTGAAATTGCTAGTGAGTTTGGCGCAAAAAAGTGTGTACGTCTGCCTGTGTCTGCACCGTTTCATAGTCCATTGATGCAGCCGGCGGCAGAAGTCATGGCGCGTGCTTTTATGGATATAGAAGCCCATCAGGCGCAAATTCCGATTATAGCCAATATTTCAGCTACTGCTGAGACAGATAAGAAAGAAATTATAAAAAACTTAATTTCGCAAGTTACCGGCACAGTGAGGTGGAGAGAGACAATGGCATTTATGCATGATAATAATGTCACTGATATTGTCGAACTTGGTGCTGGGAAAGTTCTCTCCGGTATTGCCAAACGTAGTTTAAAAGAGATAAATTCTCTTAGTATATATTCCATACAGGATATCGAAGAATTGGCAAAAAATTTATAACTTTTTATGAAAGGGATGATTAATATGTTTCGTTTAGATGGAAAAATTGCATTAATTACCGGAGCTGCAGGCGGGCTCGGTGATAAGATTGCTCGCACTCTGCATGCCCAAGGCGCCACCCTAGCTTTAACCGATATGCGTGCAGAGCCGATGGAAAAACTTAAGGCGGAGCTTGGCTCTCGTGTAGAATGTTTTGTTGCTAATCTGACCAATTCTGATGATGTTCATAATTTGGTTAAAGCGGTTGAAGATAAAATGGGGCAAATTGATATTTTAGTTAACAATGCAGGTCTTACGCGTGACAACTTATTCATGAGAATGAGTGACGAAGATTGGCAATTGGTTCTTGATGTTAACCTTTCTGCCGGATTTAAATTGGCAAAAGCCGCTATTCGAGGCATGATGAAGAGACGTTTCGGTCGCATTATCGGTATTGCTTCTGTGGTTGGCGTGATGGGTAATGCTGGACAAGCTAATTATTCAGCCTCGAAAGCTGGCATGATTGCTATGAATAAATGTTTAGCCCAAGAAGTTGGCTCTCGTGGTATTACGGTTAATTCAATTGCGCCAGGCTTCATTCGTACTCCGATGACCGATGTTTTGCCAGATGATGTTAGGGCTCAGCTGTTAAGCAAGATACCGGAGGGAAAACTTGGAGAAGCGCAGGATATTGCAAATGCAGTTGCTTTTCTGGCCTCTGATGAAGCTCAGTACATTACTGGACAAACATTACATGTTAACGGCGGTATGGCTATGATTTAGTTTTTTTTGCAAGTGATTACTTTCGACGTTGCATTGTTGCAACGTCTTTTTTTTATTTTTCCTGTCGATTCGGTTTTCTTTTTATTATTTGTCTATAGTTGTTCTTAAAATATATAGCGTGGTATATATACGCCTTATTTTTTTGGCATTTTTTAAATTGATGCCTATGATTTTGTGGTTGTTCAGTTATTTAAAGAGGCAAAAAAAATGAAAGGTAATAATTGGGACTTAATTAAGCAACTGGAACTAATTAATAGTTATATTCAAGATGAATGCAGTGAATATGTTTTCTACAAACCGAAAAGCAATATGCGCATTTTTTGTCGGATTAAGAATGCTTCTGATATTTTATTCAATAATGCTTTGCGTCTTATTCGCAATCAATATCCAATTATCAAAAGCTCATCATTAACTTTGGTACAAACCCAACAACTCATGTTTCAAATGTATAAGTTATTGCTTGCTAATGACTTCCCTGCTGTTATAGAAGATAAAATAAAAAAACTGATGCAGAATGATTTTGCTCTTAATCCTGATGAACTCTTAAAAGACTATCCATCTGCCAATGAGGCGTATATTCAAAATTATCGCCTTCTGCATGGCACAAATTAATATTGGAGGAGAGCTTTTCTTATCCTTAAAGGAGATTTCCTTGACTTTAAAATATTTGTCTTTTATAAAAATATTTACTTATAAAATTATTGTTTAACCTATATTTTTAGAGCTATGGGGAAAAAACTTCTTTTCAATTATTTTATGCACAAAGCCTGCTGTATCGAGCAAGAGCTTTTAGGTATCCAGGATGAGCGTGCTACCTTATTGGCCGTTATCTTTTCTAAGTTTAGTGTACCACACCAGCATGCTACCGGATGCTGTGAGGAGACAGTTTATATGACTGATCCTAAGTTTGCACAGGAATTATTCATCATTCTCTGTATCGATGCCAAGAAGCATGGTGATAATCTTGTTGAAGCTTTCCGTTTTGTTCCTTGGACCCTTTACTATAAAGGTAGTATTCTGTCTGGTATAGAGGATAAGGATCTGACTAATTATCTTGATAAAACTTTGTTCCCTGCTGTTTGCGATAGTATCTTAAAGCCTTTCTATCGGGCCCTGATTCCAGACAAAACGGTTGAACAGTTGCAAGAAGTTTATTATCGTCAGAACAGATGGTCTTTCCGTGATGTCATGGATGCTCCTCTTATTCTTCCTGCAGAAAATGAGCAAACGGCCATGATTGACCGCGCTTGGGAACGATTGTCGAAAGATGCGACTTTTATCAACCTCTTAAGCTTAACTGGCAAACACTCTCGTCAAGGTCTCAGCTATGCATATATGCGCTATGCTGATGACATTGATGAATTACTTAACAAGTAATGTTGCTAAAAAAGTGGCCTACAACTCGGTTTGCAGGTCACTTTTTTGTGCCTAGCCCCTGTGTTAGCATAGGATTTCTCGGTATAAAAAAGGAAGTCCCTTCGCTCCCATGTTTATTACTACATTTTAAAACCAAAAGTCTTATTCCACACCACATCCTTGGCTATTTGACAATTCTAGACATATCTCGTAAGGATAACAATGCTTGAAAACGCATTTTCGGCGATTGTGAAGCTTATTGTGGATAAGAAAAAACTCTCTTGCGGCCTTGCAGCAGCAAGAGAGTTCCTTTTTCAGCTATGAAATCTGTTGTGCTAAGGTTATCAATAAAGAGACCCCGATAATGCTTTCATATAAAGTCGCGCCAAAAAGTGGTAAAACTAAAATCGCAGCAGCAACAAAAATTGAGGCCACAACAAAACCGGCATGATACAATACCAAGACAATACCAGCCAACACTATCCATGACGTCTTTATTTTTACCTCTATTTTACGATTGATCAAACAAGATAATAGGTTATTGAGGAGTATGACTGCAATACCTCTTCCCAAGTAATTGATAATCGTTTTATCATCTGTTAGGTCATATAGTGTTCCCCACAGCACCAAGATCAAAACTGCTACTATTGCTATTGATTTAGCAGCCTTTTTTAAAAGATAACCGAAATATTCCATAAGCAATAATTTTTAATAATTATTTATAATTGTAATTTTGTGTATGTTAGTTTAATAAAAAAATCAGTTGGTGTCAAATAGAAAAAAAGAACTTTTTTGGGGTTATATTCACATGAATACTTTCTTAATTGCAAAATATTAAAATCATTGATAAGTATGTTGTATGATTAGTATCCTGATTTAAGGAGGAGTATTATGCCTAAAAAAGCAATTATCATTGGTGCCGGTCCAGCAGGTCTGACTGCTGCATATGAGTTACTCAACCGTTCAGACATCATCCCTGTTATTCTTGAAGAAAATGATTTTGTAGGTGGCATAAGCGCTACGCTTGACTATAAAAACAATAAGATTGATATGGGGGGGCATCGCTTCTTTTCCAAATCTGATCGTGTTATGAGTTGGTGGCTTAGTATTTTACCCCTACAAGGCAAACCCGCTAAAGATGATATTTTGCTTAAGCGTCCGGTGGAACTTTCCTCGCAAAAAAAAGCACCTAATCCGGAAAAAACAGATCGTGTTATGCTTAAGAGACCACGCTTATCGCGCATATATTATCTTAAAACCTTTTTCAGTTATCCTGTCAGTCTAAATTTAGAAACGATTAAAGGCCTTGGTTTATGGCGTATGTTTAAAATTGGCTGTTCCTATATAAAGGCATTGCTGTTTCCAATAAAAGATGAAAAATCTTTGGAAGACTTTATGATTAATCGCTTTGGCCGTGAGTTGTATTTGACTTTTTTTAAGGATTATACAGAAAAACTATGGGGAATAGATTGCAACCAGATTTCTGCTGAATGGGGGGCCCAACGAATAAAAGGTATTTCTATATTAAAAGTACTTAAGCAAATGGCTCAAAATCTGAGTGGAAAGCATGATGAAACGGTTGAAACCAGTTTTATAGAAAGTTTTTATTATCCCAAATTCGGTCCCGGTCACTTATGGCAAACAGTTGCTGATCTCGTTAAAAATAAAGGTGGGAAGATTGTATTTGGGCAAAAAGTCACCCGCCTTATTCAAGACAATCAAAAAATTATTGCCGTTGAAACAACCGATGACCATGGCAAAAAGATGGTTTATGAAGGTGATATTTTTATTTCCACCATGCCTGTTAAGGATTTAATTAATGCAATGAACGATGTTCCTCCTGAGATTCACCATATTGCTGATGGTCTGCTTTATCGTGATTTTCGAGTTGCAGGTATTTTGCTTAACAAATTAAAGCTCAAAAACACGACTGCAATTTCCACCATTAATCAAATTGTTCCTGACACTTGGATTTATGTACAAGAGCGCAATGTCAAACTAGGGCGCATTCAAATTTTTAACAATTGGAGTCCTTATATGGTGGCAGATTTTCCGAACAAAGTATGGATTGGGCTTGAATATTTCTGCAATGAGCAGGATAAACTTTGGACAGACAACGAGCAAGATTTCATTGATTTTGCAGTTCATGAGGCGGATAAAATAGGCATTTTTGATAAGAAAGATGTTTTAGATGCTTGTGCCTATCGGGTTAAAAAGGCCTATCCGGCTTATTTTGGCACTTATAATCAATTTGATTGTATCAAGCAGTACATTAATCAAATAGAGAATCTTTATTTGATTGGACGTAATGGTATGCATCGTTACAATAATATGGATCATTCAACATTAACGGCGATGAAAGCGGTTGATTATATTTTAGGTGTTTGTCAGAGCAAGGAAGATATTTGGTCTGTGAATACTGAAACTGATTATCATGAAGAGAAGTAATCATTACTGTTTAAGCTTTGATTATTGCGATTAAGGTTATTTATTTATTTTTAATTTTTTCTTGTTATCATTATGGTATATTTTGAGGAGCAGCAGGTCATGTTCAAGTTGTTTAAGTTTGTTTTTTTAGCATTATTTTTAGTAATTCGACCGATTTTAGCTCAACCCGTTGCTGTTGTTAGTACCGAGGCGCGCCAATGGGCTAATTTTAAGGGCCATGAATTGATTGAGGCGTTAGGTGAATCTGATTTAGTAAGCAAGTATGCCAAATTGGATAAAATGATGCTTGAAGATATCAATTTGGACTATGTGGCAAAGTTTGTCATCGGAAAATATGCTCGGTTGATGAATGATGAACAAAAGCAGCGTTATCATGATCTGTTTCAACGCTATGTTTTAAGTTTATACAAGCAGGCTTCTTTTAGCTTTGATGCCTCGCGGTTAGGTTTTTCTATTGAGAGTGTCACAGAGTATCCAAAATTTACCAATGTTGTTTGCGCGGTAAATCCTGGGCAATTGAATAAAGATATTAAATTAGAGAAGATACCGGTCAAGTTTAAGCTTATCCGTGGTTTAAATAATCGCATTCAAGCGGTTGATTTAGAGATTTCTTCTGTCAGTATGGTGATAGAATATCGAAAACGTTTTTATCAGATGATCCAAGCAGAAAATGAAAATATGGATTGGTTTTTAGATAAACTTAATGATAAGGTCATCGCTAATGAAGAAAACATATTACCCAGAAAAGTTCTCTAACAGCTGGTAAACTAATTTATCCTTTAAAATCATTTTTTTTTTAAAATACATTGTATTTTTTTTTCCATATGCTAAGCTTTAGCAAAATTTTGTATAACTTTGATTTAGGAACAAAAGCAATGTGCCAGACAGACAGGTATAATGGAAAATCCTCTTTTGAAGAATGGAAGAAAGAATGGGCAATCGAGGAGCGCTATAATTTTAAGACAACTGAACATAAATGGCAAAAAATTTGGGAAAAAGAAAAAGCCTATAAAGTCGAAATAGATGCTAATAAAGAAAAGTTTTATGCTTTGGTTGAGTTCCCTTATCCCTCCGGTGCTGGATTGCATGTTGGTCATCCGCGCTCTTATACAGCACTTGATGTTATTGCACGCAAAAAGCGTATGGAAGGATTTAATGTTCTTTACCCGATGGGATTTGACGCTTTTGGTTTACCCGCGGAAAATTATGCGGTTAAGACAGGAATTCATCCGGCTGTTAGTACCTTAAAAAATATTGAGACATTTACCCGCCAACTTAAATCTATCGGTCTTTCTTTTGATTGGGACAGATGTTTTAATACTTGTGATCCGGAATATTACAAATGGACACAGTGGATGTTCTTGAAGTTTTTTGAAAAAGGATTGGCCTATAAATCGAAGATGGCAATCAATTGGTGCCCGTCATGCAAAGTCGGACTAGCTAATGAAGAGGTGGTGAATGGACACTGTGAGCGTTGCGGTGCAGAGGTTATTCGTAAAGATAAAGAGCAGTGGATGCTCGCCATTACAAAATATGCAGACAGATTAATTGATGATTTGGATAAAGTCGACTTTATTGAGCGGGTAAAATCTCAACAAATTAACTGGATTGGCCGCTCCCACGGTGCAGAGCTTGATTTTGACTTAACCGATAATAGCGGAACATCACTAGGTAAAAAACTCCGCGTTTATACAACACGTCCTGATACGGCTTTCGGCGTGACTTATATGGTCGTAGCTCCTGAACATAGCTCTGTGGCCGCGTTAATGGAATATTTTGAAAATAGAACTGAAATTCAAGCCTATATTGATGAGACAGCAAGAAAGTCTGATTTGCAGCGTACCGCTAATGATTCTAAAACAGGTGTCGAATTAAAGGGGATTAAAGCTAAAAATCCTTATAATGGTCAGTTAATTCCTATTTTCATTTCAGACTATGTTCTCACAGGGTATGGTACGGGAGCGATTATGGCGGTTCCGGCGCATGACCAGCGTGATTATGATTTTGCAAAGATTTTCCATCTTCCAATCATTCAAGTTTTGGATGGTGGTGACATTTCAGAAAAAGCATTTGAAGGAGATGGCTCGCATATTAATTCCGGCTTTTTAGATGGCATGAGCAAAGATGATGCCATTAAAGCAGCCATTAATTATGCACGGCAACATGGTTTTGGCGATGCTAAAACAAATTACAAATTGCGTGACTGGGTTTTTTCACGGCAGCGCTATTGGGGTGAACCTATTCCGTTAGTTTATTGTGAGCATTGCGGTTGGCAACCGATACCAGAAAGTGAGTTACCGCTTACCTTGCCAGATATCTCTGACTTTCAACCAGATAATGATGGTTCTTCTCCTTTAGCAAAAGCTACTGATTGGGTTAATACGACATGTCCAAAGTGTGGCGCGCATGCACGGCGAGAAACAGATACGATGCCTAACTGGGCTGGTTCGTCATGGTATTTCTTACGATATTGTGACCCACATAATGATAAAGAATTTGCTTCCAAAGAAGCCCTTAATTACTGGATGAATGTTGATTGGTATAACGGTGGTATGGAGCATACCACTCTACACTTGTTATATTCTCGCTTCTGGCACAAGTTTCTTTATGATTGCGGTTATGTTCCAACACCAGAGCCTTATAATAAGCGAACTTCGCATGGCATGATTTTGGCTGAAGATGGGGAAAAAATGTCAAAGTCTCGTGGCAATGTGATTAATCCGGATGAAGTGGTTGATACTTATGGGGCTGATGCGTTCAGAATGTATGAAATGTTTATCGGTCCGTTTGAACAAACGGCTATGAGGTCAGATGAAAGCTTAAACGGTGTTTATCGCTTTATTGGTAAAGTTTATGCACTGTTTACAAAAGTTGTGCAAAAAAATCTTTCTACCAAAGATTTGCAGATGATGCATGCTTGTATTTTAGAAGTTAGTGAAAGAATTGACCAAATGAAGTTTAATACAGCTGTTTCTTCTTTAATGAGTTATACTAATTATTTAGCAAATCTCTCTGAAATTCCAGAAGAACTGTATGAGACTTTATTAAAGCTTATTTCTCCTTTTGCGCCCCATCTTGCAGAAGAAATGTGGGCTCGCTTAGGCAAAACAACACTTATTGTCAAAGAAAGCTGGCCGCGTGGTGATGCAGAATTAGCTAAGGAGAATACTGTAACTATAGCCGTGCAAATTAATGGAAAAATGCGCGGTACTATTGAGATTGAACGTGATGCAGCGCAGGACAAGGTTATCGCTGCAGCAAAATCTCTCGATAACGTTGCTAAGCAACTTTCTGTTGCTGAGCCCAAAAAAGTAATTGTTGTACCTAATAGGATTGTGAACATTGTTGTATAATTGGAAAAATATAGCTTTAGCAGCATTGTTGGTTTTCATTTCTGGTTGTGGATTTGAACCACTTTATGTTGAGAAAAAATCGGATAGCGAATGGTATTATAATAATGAATTTGATACCGGCATTAAAGATGAAATGGCCAATATCAAGGTGGAGCTCATTCAAGATAGAATTGGTCAGCTTATTCGTAATGATTTGTTAGATAAGCTCACACCCAAAGGAATGCCTAAATCGCCAAAATATTACCTTAGAGTGACCAAAATTGATAAGAATGAAATAGATCAAGCTCTCAGAAATGATATTACTGCAACTCGAAAAAAAGTAATTTATAAAGCTTTTTATGAATTAACAGATAAACAAAAGAAGCGGCTCCTTAGAGGAAACAGTGTAGCCTATCTTGGATATGATATTTTGCGGGACCCTTATTCTACAACTTTTGCCCAAAAGAAAAATGAAAAAAATGCAGCTAAAATTATTGCTAATGATATTTCTTTGCGTTTAGGTGCTTATTTTCACTCGTTGCAAACGAAACGAGGCAACCCTAATGAATATTAAACCCGAACAGGTTGAAAGTGTTGTTAGAGCCTTGCCTGCTCATCTCCGAGGGGTTGTTATTTATGGCAGTAATGAGGGTATGGTTGCAACTATTTCTCAGCAGTTTATCAAAACTGTTGCTGATGATATATATGATGCTTTTCATGTCAGCTATCTTGAGATGGCAGATATTACAGCTGATGTCGGAGCTTTATATGCAGAATTCAATGCGCAGTCACTTATGGGGGGAAAGCGTGTGGTCGTTATTAAAGATGCGACCAATCAGCTCACAAAGGTACTTAAAGAACTCTTAGCATCCAGTTCCTCAGATAGCCTGCTGGTTATTACGTCCTCTACACTTAAAACGAAAGATTCTTTAGCTACTTTAGCCAAAGAAGATAACTGTTTTTATGGCATAGGCTGTTATGATGATCGTGAGGAGGATATTTCGGCTTTTACGGCGAAGTTTATTGATAAATATGGTTTTCGAATTGATAGAGAGGCCTTTCAACTTTTGTGTTCACGCCTTTCTAATGATCGTAAGATCAGCCAAAATGAACTTGATAAGCTTATCACCTATATGGGGGAGAAGAAAACCATTAGCATAGATGATATTGCGACGGTTATTAGTGATACTGCTGCGTCTTCAATGGATGATTTATGCTATTTTGTCGCGCTTGGACATGCTGAGAAAACTGTTTCTTGCTTTAATCGCCTTGTGTTTGAGGGGGAAAGTCCTGCAACGTTACTTCGGGTTGTTAGCTACCACTTTATAAGACTGTTGGATTGTGTAGTTAAAATAGAAAAAGGCGATACGGCAGAAAAGGTGACCGCGGGGTTGCGACCACCTTTGATGTTCTTTCGGAAGCCAGCTTTTGTATCCCAGTTACGGCTATGGAGCCGGAACCGCATACTCAGTGCATTAGAGCTGTTATATCAGGCAGAAAGGGAGTGCAAGACTACTGATTATCCGGCAGAGCAGACTGCGAGTTTTGCATTATTACGAATCGCAAATGGTGTAAAAAAATTTAGGTAAAAAATTTTCGACGCGGCGGACAATCCTCTTACCACTCTCCCCCTAAGGGGGAGAGTGGTAAGAGGATTGAAATTATATATATGTCTATATGGCTCGTGGGAGGGGAAGTTTTTTAATATAAAATCCGCCTAAGTCTTATCAGAACAAAGGCGGAAAATTAATTTATGCGGCTAGGTGCTGGAAAATAAAAATTTCCACAATTTTTTGCCTAAAATTACAACAAGAAGCACTATTCTTGGCATTATGTAACTTATCATAAGCAGAGATAAGACCGCTGCTACGAACAAAAGAGGAGTCTGCTTATATGTTGCATAAGTGCTGTCTAGAATGGGCAGAAATTTAAAAATATATTTATATCTAGAAGTAAAAAGGGATTGCTATTCACAAGATTTTGAGGTATACTGTAACAATAGTGATGAAAAAAAATATTAACCTCTGAGGAGAGATGAAATGCCGGTAAATTTGATAAATGAAAAAGCACTGAATGAATACTTGAGCGATGTGGTCTATCATGGTCAGCAAATGGATAGCTTTAGCAAAGGGGAATTCAACTCTCCGGAATACGTGGTGCAGAATAAAGACGCCATTGTGCGTTCGATGGTGATGCAGTGGATGAAACATCGGCTACGGTCATACTTGACCGAGGATAACACGGAAAAAGGAGATTTTTTGCAGATTGTCCGCAAAGAGGAAGAAAATTTGCCAGCTTGGGCCGAAAGATGCATGGCAGAGGGGAAAACGGTGCACCGGTTTGTGGCTGATAAGATACCGGCAAATTTAACTGAAAATATAAGCAAGGTTAGAGATTATTTGTATTCGGCGGCAGAAAGCTATGTGAATAAAACAATTGCACGAGCAAAAGAAACCGAACAAAAACCACGGTTGCGCATAGACTATTTGAAGGCCTCAAACGAGTGGGATAGCTTTGCTAAAACCTTGCATAGTGCGGAAAAATGGCACGAATTGATGGCAAAGAAAGCCGAGCAAAAAGCGCATGATGAAAAGATGTATAAGGAATCACTTGCCGGCACGCAACGTGTGATGAAACTGGACGGCGGAATGGAAATTGTGCAGCTGACGACGGAGAAAGCACTCGATTTTGAAAGCGAATATATGGGGCACTGCGTTGGCAAAGGAGGATATGATGAGGGCGTGAGACGAGGAAGCATAAAAATATATTCCCTCCGCGATGAAAATGGCGAGCCACATGCGACATTTGAAGTACGGGTCAATCCAGAAAGCGGTAAAGAAGAAGTGCACCAATGTAAAGGGAAAGGTAACAAAGCGCCGGTTGCAAAATATCGCGGTTATGTGCAAGCGTTTGTGAAAGCGCAGGAATTTGAAATTATCGGCGATATGGCAAATGTTGGGCTGATTAAGCAATATGATGAAAAGACAAAAAAAGAAGAATATTATGATATCTATCATCTGCCGAAAGGGTTTGTGGTTGAAGGGAATTTGGATTTCAGTGGGCAAGGATTGAGTGAACTACCAGATTTATCAGAGGTGATTGTAAAGGGAAATTTTGATTGTTTCGAAAACCAATTGACGAGCCTTGAAGGGGTACCGCAGAAAGTCGGGAGAGATTTTGATTGTGGCAGAAACCAATTGACGAGCCTTGCAGGGGCACCGCAGAAAGTCGGGGGACATTTTAAGTGTAGCGAAAACCAATTGACGAGCCTTGAAGGGGCACCGCAGAAAGTCGGGGGAGGTTTTGTTTGTGTCTACAACCAATTGACGAGCCTTGCAGGGGCACCGCAGGAAGTCGGAGGAGATTTTGTGTGTTACCAAAACCAATTGACGAGCCTTGCAGGGGCGCCGCAGAAAGTCGGGGGAGGTTTTTATTGTGCCGGAAACCAATTGACGAGCCTTGCAGGGGCACCGCAGAAAGTCGGGGGAGATTTTACGTGTGATGGAAACCAATTGACGAGCCTTGCAGGGGCACCACAGAAAGTCGGGGGAGGTTTTTATTGTGACCACAACCAATTGACAAGCCTTGCAGGGGCACCGCAGAAAGTCGGGGGAGGTTTTTATTGTAATGGAGACGTGGTTACTCGCTACGGTCTGACTGCGATAGAGTGGGATTATGCTCGGGTGAGAGAGGCTATACAACGAAAAGAAAATGCCGAGAAAATAGCAACGCTACGAGAAAAGATGGAAAAAACTGTGCCAGCAGAAAAAGGCAAAAAAAGCCGCAGTGTGGGCGAATTGTTGAAAAAAGCAAAGCAATTTTTCCAAAGGTCATAAAAAGGAGAGATGAGATGCCGGTACTTGCAGGTTGTGCATGTGACAGGCATCTGATTGCGGTTTTTCTAAAAATTCCCTCAAGATAGAAAATAAGATGGCACAGGCGCACTCTTAAGGGACGATAAATGCTCCTTTAGGCGGTTTTTTTATGACGTCTACGAATGTATACCGGCAAACTACCACCATTTATTACATTGGCATTTATCACAATCTCTGTGACATCCTTCTTATCCGGAATATCGTACATCAATTCTAATAAATTTTCTTCCATAATCGCCCGTAAACCACGAGCACCTGTTTTGCGCTCAATGGCCTTTTTGGCAATGGCTACTAAGGCATCATCCGTAATGGTTAACTTGACATCTTCCATTTCAAATAACGCTTTGTATTGCTTTATTAATGCATTTTTAGGCTCCGTTAGAACCTTAATCAATGCTTGCTCATTGAGGTCATCTAAGGTCGCAATAATTGGAAGACGGCCAATGAACTCCGGTATCAAACCATATTTTAATAAATCTTCAGGCTGAACGTCTTTGTATATTTCACCTAAGGTCTTTTCTTTAGAATCTTTGATTTGCGCACCGAAACCAATAGACGTCTCCTGCCCGCGACGGCCAATTATTTTCTCTAACCCCGCAAACGCACCACCGCATATGAATAATATATTGGTGGTGTCTACATGCAAAAATTCTTGCTGTGGATGCTTGCGGCCACCTTGCGGCGGAACATTGGCTATCGTCCCCTCGTTGATTTTTAATTATGCTTGCTGAACACCTTCACCAGACACATCTCTGGTGATGGAAGGACCATCTGTCTTGCGTGTTATCTTATCTATTTCATCAATGTAAACAATGCCACGCTCAGCTTTTTCTATATCATAATTTGCTGCTTGGACGAGCTTTAATACAATGTTTTCTACATCTTCACCAACATATCCGGCTTCGGTCAAGGTGGTGGCATCTGCAATTGCAAACGGAACATCTAACACTTTGGCTAAAGTTTGCGCTAATAAGGTCTTCCCAGAACCGGTTGAACCGATTAATATCACATTGGATTTGGAAATGTCTGTATCCGCATGCTGGCGTTTGCTATTTAAACGATTATAATGATTGTAAACAGCAACAGATAAAACCTTTTTGGCATATTCTTGCCCAATGACGTACTGATCTAAAAATTCTTTTATCTTAGAAGGGGTGGGGAGATTTTCCCCAATGGCAGCTTCTTCTGCTTTGCGCTCCTCTTTGACCTCTTGCGATACGATATTGATGCAAACATCTATGCATTCATCACAGATATATACACCTCGCCCCGCTATCAACTTTTTGACTTCATTTTGACTCTTGCCACAAAAAGAGCAATGCAATACATTATCTTCGGTATCACTCATATTCCTATCCTACTTTACTATTTCTAAACGGTTTGTAACGATGCTATCAATCAATCCGAAACTTTTAGCTTCCTCCGGACTCATAAAATTATCTCTGTCCATCGCTTTTTCAATAACGGATAATTTGTTACCGGTATTTTCTGCATAAATTTTATTCAAGCGCTTTTTTAATTCTAATATTTCTTTGGCTTGTATTTCTATATCTGATGCTTTACCTCGCGCACCGCCTGATGGCTGGTGTATCATTATCCGCGAATTCGGTAAAGAAAAACGCTTCCCTCTGGTTCCACCAGCTAATAAAAACGAACCCATGGAACAGGCCTGACCAATACATAATGTGGCAACATCACATGAAATATATTGCATCGTGTCATACATCGCTAAACCAGAGGTTACAACACCACCGGGAGAATTGATGTATAAAAAAATGTCTTTCTTAGGATTTTCTGACTCTAAAAATAAAAGCTGGGCACAGACTAGGGCCGAAACTTCGTCATTAACTTCTCCTGTTAAAAAGATAATACGCTCTTTTAATAATCGTGAAAAAATATCAAACGAACGCTCTCCTCTTGATGTCTGTTCTATCACCATAGGAACCAACGTGTTATCATATACTTCCAATGCACTTCTACTCATGTGTGTTTTATCCTCATTTTATGTTAACTGACTTTATCCTATATATCATTTATTTGATAAATAGTAAAGAAACGAAAAAAATATGCTGTTAATCTCTTGTTGTTTTGATGTTATTGCCTAAGTACGATAAATCATAGCTGATAATGGTCAACCCAAAGGGGTTTTTAATGCCCAAATCCTTATTTTCATACTTTGAAAAATTAAAACGCATGCGAATGGTCGCCACCCAATTGCTAACCAAAGGCTCCCCTTGTTTAAGCGGATTTTTGGCATTTTTTATATTAACCTTCATTAACGTCATAAAATCATCTACTGGCATGTCCGGAGCTGTGTCTATGGTTTGAAACTTGACTTGCCAGAAATCCATCGACACAGGATAAATACGCAAAACCTTGACCTTACGATGAACTCCTCGCTGCTGTAGAAACTCAGCATACGGACGTTCGGTGGTATCAAAAACGCGATAAACATTTGGATCTGATGCTAAATATACAAATTCATTTTCCCCAAGACGCAACTTAAGTTTATCAAGATACAGCTCCCGATCTGCACCGTTTTCTATAGTGTAACGTTCAGTTATATACTGTGCCATTAAACTTTCTGTCACTAAATCTCCGGCAAAAACTGAGGCCACAGAAGGAGACATCCGATTGACCTGATGAAGTTCATAATTAATTTGCAATGGAACTATGCGAATCGTCTTTAGGGGAATGATGATAATCAAAATGCTACCGAGCAACATACTTAAACAAATGCTTAAACAAGACAAGACAACAAAAAAACGCGAGGTCCATAAATACCGCCGCTCCGGAAACGCCCTCACCTCAACCTTTTCCGGATAATAACCTAGCTCGTCTTTTTGCGCTTTTTCTTTATATTTGAATAATGTATAAAATAAATCTAACATAAATTCCCCACTCATAAGAATCTGTATATTTGGCATTTTACATGAAAGTTGTATAAAATCAAATAAAATACTATCAATTAAAAAATATTTGGTATAAACATTTAGTTGAACGATAATGTTTGAGGGATAATTTGATGAAAAAAATTATTTGTTTTATGAGCGCTATGGCTGGACTTTTGGCTGCGTGCTCCTCTACTGAAAATATGCCGGTTATCACAGACGCACCAGAAATGTCTGCCTACTATTCTGATTGGGATAGAGCTGTGCGAGCTGATGTAGATATGCAAAATATGTATATCGGTACACCTTCTAAAATTTCAAGGCCAATAGATATGTATATGGCAATGGCTCTTGCCTTGAAATATAACTACACCAGACGCCTTGCATCATATCAGGAAAATTTGGTGAAAAATAACATCACTCCGTCTGCTCTGCCAACAATCGCCGCAAACCTTGGCTATGATTCTGCCATGACCTCTGACGCTGTTCCGGCAGATTTGAAAAACTCTTGGAATATGCTTGATATTTCTTCGGCCTATTATCAAAATGGTTTAGGTAGCCCAGAAATTGCCGCTGAAGAACAAAGCCGCAAGGTAGTTAATAATATCATGTTTGAGGCTCGTCGTGCTTATTGGAAAGCTTTAGCAGCCCAACGTCTCATCCCCGTTATTGACGATATGAATGAGTATCTGGTGCGCATTGTTGATGAAATTAATGCTCGTTCAAATGAATCTGCCAGATATGGACAATCTCCCTCTACAACATTACTCTTAAAAAAGCGGAAATATCTTGAAAATATTAAGGAACTGGCAAATATACGCAGAAAACTTGATACGGCTCAAACACAATTTGCTGGTTTACTCGGACTATATCCATCTACAGAGATTAAATTAGCTGGCTCGGAATATGGTAATTTTGCTATTCCTTCTATGCGTGCCAAAATGCAGCAGTTGGAATGGCTTGCTTTGACAAATCGTCCTGAATTAAGAGCTTTTGATAATACAACTTCTCAAGAAGAATTGGAACTGGTGATTAAAGACTTTGATAATGTTGATAACAGTGATTATAAACAAAATCCGAATTACTATAACAGCAAATGGTCTCGCCAGTCTAATGACTTATCTATGTCTCTGTTTGAAGATGTGCGCTATCAAGGTAGCGAAACTTATAATTCTTTAGCACGTCAAAGAGTGACGAACATCATCTTAAACCAAGTGTACCTTTCTTGGGCTTTGTACCAATCTGCTGTGGAAAATTATTACTTGAATATGAATGTGGCAACAACATCTGAGGATATTGCTGAAGATATTACAACAATAGAAGGTAGCAATCGAACAATCAGCCACCTTGAATCGGCAAAGGCTATTATTGATGAAGCCAATGCTTTCTTATCTTATATTGAAGTGCAAGAGGCTATTGGCAGACTTTATGCTAGCGTTGGCATGGACCCTGTTCCTGCGTATATGCTAAGCGAATCGCCTTCGGCTATTGCCGTTCATATCAGAGAGGCATTGGATAAATGGCGAGATGGTATCTTTTATAATGTACCTAAAGGAGCCAATATCTCTCTTTCTGGAAAAAAACCGCCTGTTGACATCTCGTCGCAGGCGTTAGTTCCTAATGTAGTGGTGGGGACTGGCTCTCCTATCAATATTGAAGTCCCTGAAAGCGCATTTGATCGCGTTAGCTGGAGTGGACCGTATAGAACTGTTGCAGGTTCTCTTGATGAATCCGGTTTACCACAATGGCTCCAATATGACACAAAATCTATGACTTTTAGTGGCACACCATCCCTTGAAGACGAAGGAAGTTATCTCATTAAAATTTATGCTTTTGATAATTATGGTAACTCTGCGGTTGTTAGCTTTACTATTACTGTTAATAACCTTTATATTCATACCATGGAATATAAAGGCTTAACCGGATATCGTCGTGCAAAAGTTTACCATAAATGTATTGCTGGTGAGCCTTGCCCAGGTAATGATATTTAAGGATATATCATATTTTTGGAAGAAATCTATAAGCCATTTTTAATATGCCTGTCGTTTTGTGACGTCAGGCATATTTTTTCTCTATATTTTTGCAATTATTGCTGGAGACTTTGAATTTCCGCATCTATGGCACGAGATAAATCACTTTCTTGGCTATTTTCCGTTTCGGTATTTTGTGTTGCGGCCTTCTCTGCTTCTTGCTCTTGAATTTTGGTGAACAGCAATAAATTTTCTGGCTCTTCCCCCTCTTCAATATCACTAACATAACCCGATGGTTGTTCAGCTATGTACGTTGGCATCTCTTTAATGTTCTTTTCTATATCTCTATCTTCATGGATAAATTCTTTTATTTGTATCGGTTGCGGTTCATCTACACTGACTTTATTTGCAGGAATATCTTTTTGAGTATTTTCTTGCGCAATCATTGTCTCTTTAGCAGGAAGTTGCTCACGAGCTTCTAACTCTGCCTCTGTTAATAATTTGGTTTTATCGACTTTGGCATCTACACACTCTAGCAACCATATATCATAAATTGGATGCTCAATTGCGCTTATACCTGGTGTTGAAGATACGACCCACCCCCTAAATATATTATACTCGTTTTCACCAAAGCTTTTATCTGTGACATCGATAAAAGCAAAATTTTCCGGTGTTTCTTCAGCAGGGCGCTTTTTGCACGCGCGTAAAACTAAGGAAAAATCACCATACGTTACTTTTGAGTTTACTGGAACTGTAATCTTGTTAACACGACCGGTCACTTTATCCATTGCCTGCATAAGCGCGGCATTGGTTGATATCTCCGCAGCGAAAGCATTATGGCTAAGTACTCCTAAGGCTAAGGTTGTATATATTAATTTACTTTTCTTCATCATTGTTTGTCACCATAAAAATAATTTCACCGACCATATCTTCAAGCGATTTGGCATCTTTGGTTTGCGTAGCTGTGCTACCCGGCTGCATTTTTTCCAGCGAACGCCCCGGCTCTATCTTAATAAATTTGTCTCCCATCAAGCCATCTCCGGCAATCGTGATAGAACTATCTACTGGTAACGAAATATTAGGCATAATGCTTAGTGTAACATCTACCATATAATCTTGCGGATTGACCTTTTGCGCAAGAACTGTACCCACCTTTATTCCATTAATACGTACATCTGCTCCGGTATTTAGCCCCCCAACCTTAAGAAAACGGGCATTTATTTGATAACCTTTTACAACCCGTAAATCTGATACGTGGTAGGCAAACCACATAAATACTGATGCAACAACTAATACGACTAAACCCATTATTGTTTCTACTGGTCTTTTATTCATCTGCTTCATCTCCTATTACTGTATCTACTATTGTATTTGCTAATGTATCTGTTGTTTGATCTGATGATTTAGCTTGCTTTTTATTGGCTTTTCCCATTGATATTATCCGTTCCAACAGCTCTTCTAAAACCATGGCATCTTGGGTGTATTCCATACTTTGTCCGGCTTTGATGTATTCTTCTGAACCACCAACTTCAATCTCGACATATTTACCGCCAACAAGTCCAAAACTAACAATCGAAGCGCTGCTATCATCTGGTATTTTATATTTCGAATCTACTTCAAAAATAAGCCTAGAATGAAAATTTTCATCCAACTGCGCACCAACAACGCGGCCGATTGTTACCCCTGACATACGCACCGGATCACCGAGATTTAGACCATCTGTACGACCAAAACTAGCATAAATACGATATGAACCGCCTAAATTTTTCTTCTTTATTGAAGAATTATGCGAAATGGTTATAAAAACAGAAACCAAAATGACAAGCAATGCCATAAGGCCAATTCTTATAGATTTTGTTTCTTCTTGCGAATATTTCTCTTCCAATGCAATCTCCATAAGGTTTGTTATTTTTTTCTTTATATTCCTTAAATAATTGTTTGTCATCTATGTTTTTGTGATTTTTACGCAAATTGTGAAAATTTTAAACATTTTTTGTTATTTGTATCTTGGATTGGTTCGTTTTAGGAAAGAAATATGATTGAAATTGAAAATATTTCAAAAAAATTTGGAACAAAAACTGCACTTGAAAATATTAATGTGACACTTAATAAAGGGGAAATTGTTGCTCTGCTAGGAGAAAATGGAGCGGGGAAATCGACCTTAATGCGGATTTTATGCGGTTTTTTAAGACCAGATATGGGAAATGTGCGAATCGATGGCTTTGAGGTAACTGAAAGCAGATTAGAGGCACTGAAAAAGATTGGCTATGTGCCGGAAATATCCACGCTCTATGGCGATATGATTGTTTATGATTTTTTAAATTGGCTAGCAAATGTATGGCGTGTTGATGACGGCAAAAAAAATATCTTAAATGCCGCAAGGCAAATGGAAATCTTAGAAGTGTTATCGTCGCGAATCGATACTCTATCCAAAGGGTTTAAGAAAAGAGTTGAAATTGCCGGTGCCATTTTGCACCAACCTGATTTTTTAATTTTAGACGAACCAACTGATGGATTAGACCCTAATCAAAAATTTGATATCAGACAGTTTTTGCGCCAGTATGCGCATGATAAAACTGTTTTTATTTCTACCCATGTTTTAGAAGATGCCGCTATTGCTAGACGAATTGTTATGCTTGCGGAAGGAAAAGTTGTGCGAGATTGCTCCCTTGATGAATTTCAGCAGATATCTAAAAACCGTGATCTGAATGAAGCGTTTCGCCTTGTCTGCAACGAATCGAGGAAAAATCTATGAAGCTGTTTTTGACACAACTCTATAAAGATTTTAAGGGGTATTTTTCTTATCTAAATGCCTATGTTATCTTTGGGGGCTATGCGATTTTATCGGCTATAGCCTGTCTCTATCTGGGAAATTATTTCGCTAGAGAGAGCAATGCTATCGGAGCTTATTTTGCCTTGCAACCACTCATTTTGATGATTATTATTCCGGCAATTACGATGCGCACCTGGTGCGAGGAAAATAAAAGTGGTACTATTGAATTGTTGCTGACACAGCCTATTGGCTATGGAACTTTGGTTATGGCTAAGTTTGGTGCCGCATTTTGTTTTTTCAGCCTGTTGGTTTTAAGTTCATTGCCATTGCTGTTTTTGACTTATTGGCTATTTAATTTGGATAATGGTGTCGTCGTAGCAAATTATATTGGCGTTTGGCTTTTAGGAGCTTTCTTTACAGCACTCGGCTGCTTGATTTCTGCCTTTCATCGCAATCATATTCTTTGCTATTTGACAACGACATTGTGTATTTTTGTTGTGATGCAAATGTCATTTTTACCTATTAACATCGGACGAACACCTTTTTCTTTGCAAGCACTTACTTTTGATTATAACTATAATGGCTTTTTAAATGGCGCTATTCAGACTAGTCATATGGTCTATTTTTCTTTAGGAACAATGCTTTGTTGGTGGCTTAATACTGTGGTTATCGCTTATGCAAGGCAGGCGTCTTCGCAACAGAAAAAATGGATTTTACTTTTTGGGGGATTATTGGGAGGAATATATATCGCATCTATATTGGGGTGTGGCTATGGCTGGAATAAAACTTTTGATATTACCTCTGCCAAAAAATTCACCTTATCCGCACAGACAGCTGCTTTTTTGCATGATTTCGATAAACGAATTAATGTGACAATTTATGAGGCCAAAAATAAACGTGAAGATGTTAACTCTAGTTATGCTGTTTATGCAGACTATGTGGAGCGTCTTTTCAAGCTGTTCGAGAAAGAATCTCATGGCGCAATACGGCCGGAAATTATTTTGGTTGAGCCCTTTAGCGAACAGGAACAAACCCTGCTACAAAACAATGTTGTATTTACTGAAGATAAATTGGGTTATAAAGTTTTTATGAGTGCTGATTTTACGGATAATGAAGGAAATGTTATGACCATTAATGCCTTTAACCCTATGCGGCAGGAATTCTTGGAAACAGATATATTGCGCACTATCCGGCATTTTGGTTTGCCTAAGAAAAATATTGCCCTAATTGCGGCAAAAAATACACAGCAAGAACTCTCGGCTCTTAAAAATACATTAAGCGAATTTTATCAAGTCACCCTTGCTGAGCCGAATGTTCGTTTTATTGCACCGACATTTGCTGCTGTTTTGGTGATAAATCCGATGGAACTCTCTTTTGAATTTTTGTTGGCGATGGAACAATATGTTTTGAATGGAGGAAACTTAATCATCCTCTATGAACCAGAAAATAACCGCAAACAAAACAACACTATATTGCAAAACTTCTTGCAAAAATTTGGAATAAAACCAGATATAAATACGATTGCCTCTTATCAGCATGATGATGAAAAAGAAACAATCGGACCAGCTCTAGTAATGCCTGACTTTAAATGGGATAACATTCGCTCTGTCTGGGTAAACGGGGCTGGAATTGTTAATCTGAGCAATGGTGATGATTACACCACTTCACCACTCATTACTCTGGATAACCAAGCTGTGGCAGCAATTTCTGTGGGACGATATGTTTCTGACTATCTGGAGTTAGCTGCAGAATCTGACGAAATATTGGCTGTTTCAAAAAAAGTCGGTAAAGTTGTGTTTTTCTATGATTGTGATTTGATTAAGGACTATATGCTTGCAACAGATGACAGTAGTGGTAATAATGGATTTTATCAAATCGTCCCTTTTAATGATAATCTGCTGTTTTGGCTACGAGTGGTGGATTGGGCCGCGGCAGACAATATTGAGCCTGAACTTCCTTACAGGCCTTTTGCTTTGGCTAATGTTAGCATCGGGCGCTCATTGCTTGATGGAATTAAAGAAAAATTCACGGCTGAAATTGATGATGTTAAGCAAAAAATGGCTGACTACAAACAAAACCAAGTAAAACTCGGTAATAATGTTTTGAACTTTGGGGTTGAAGCAGCAAGCAATTGGCAAGAGGCACAAAAACAACAACAAACGCTTACAACAATCGAAAACAAACTGGGCAAAATTAACGCCACTATATTTAACCATTATCAAATTATTGTTACTAGTATCAGTATTTGTATTATATTTGTATTTCCGGCGATTATGCTGATATTGATGATGCTGATTTGGTATTTGTGTCATCGCTATAAACTACGCGTTATCCGGAGGCTTGTTAAACCATGATAAAACATATTAAAATCGCTTTTCTCATGTTCTGTTTTGCTTTGGCTCTGCTTGTTTGGGGCGGCTGGCATTATGCGCGCTATGTGCAATCCCTTTCTCGTGGAAATTATTTTTTTGAAAAGACAAGAAACATTAAATCTGTTCATACCTTTGTGTTAAAAAAAGCAAATCAACCCTCTCTAACGTTGGTACAAAAAGATAATCTTTGGCGCGTGCATGAGGCTGATGACTATTATGTCGATTTTGCAAAAATTAATGCCTTTATTAAACTGATTAATAATACGCAAATCTTTCGGGCTGACCCCATTCATCAATCCGCAGAAGCTAAAGGCACTGAAGATCTGGTTATCCGCAGCTTTGATGAAAACGGAAAAGTTATTGATGAGGCAACTATCATGACTAAACGGCCGCAAAATAAATTCTATGAGGCAAAACTTAATAATTTGCCTTATATCTATCAGATTATCGGAAATTTCGATGTTTCTGTTGCTGCCATGGACTGGATTAAAATGCCACTGATCGCTATTCCCTATGCTGAAGTCCAGCAGGTTGTTGCAAATGAATATACTGCTTATCGTCGTTTTAGAACAGAAGAACTCCGCTCCAAACAGCAAAATAATTCGCCGCAAATACATGCACTCTTCCAACAGCTCTGGTATTTAAGTGCTGTTGATGTTAAAAATGCTAATCATATTGACATGCAAAAGTTCAATGAATTGCAAAAATACCAAATTACGACTTTTGACGGATTGGTTTATGTTTTATCTGTTCTGCATAATGATAAAGAAGGATATTGGTTGACTATCAACTGTGAACAAGAGAAAATTGTGTCGCAAAATGCGATTTTGAAACTAAAAGAGAATCGGTTGTTTTATGAAAATTGGCTATTCAAAATTGACGATAATAGCGGTCGTTTTTTGGCCGGATTTGAACTTTGAACATAAAAAAAATCGGGCAATTGCCCGATTTGCTAATATTTTACGCTTTGCCATTAACCTTGACGAGCTTTGTATTTCGGCTCTCTTTTGTTAATAACATATAAACGACCTTTGCGGCGAACGAGCTTGCACCCTCTGACGCGCGCTTTTTTTGATTTTAAAGAGCTATATATTTTCATTTTTCTTTCCTTACACAAAAGTTTGAGCGAAACATACGCTAAATGTTTTAATTTGTCAAATCATTTTTTAGCTTGCATTAGATTTATTTATCGGTATAATTCTGAACACTAAATAAATAGAGGGAAAAACGTATGAAATCTACTATATTTGCCATCTTGCTTATGTTTATAACGGCCTCTTTTGCTGCGGCTGATTATATTGATGATGTTGAGAGTATGGGATTTATCTCTGGAGAAGGTTTGGCTTGCGGTGCTGAAAAATATAGAGCCTACGAAACAATTGCTAGAGCTTATCTGGTGAGTTCAGCCGAATCTGATGAACAACAAGAACTGGGCATGAATAAATATAATGAAGCTAAGGCGCGCGCATTCCTTTCTAAACGGCATGACGGATTGTGGGATTGCGATGAAACTAACCGCCGCTTTAATGCTCAAAAAATATTTGGCGCGAAACTCTATAAAAACGGTACGCTCAAAATGCCTGATGGTAAAATTATTACCCCTCGTGGTGACTATGATGCTACCCTGCTCTATGACTCTAGCCGTAATGAGCGAGAAGAACTTAATGCCCTCTATGATAAAATTATCGAGAAAAAAAGGAGACAGGCACAGCGTGAAGGTATATATGAAAAAATTAAACGCGCTGAAGCTCTGTCCAGATAATCACTTGGCTAAAATTGTTTTGTATCTGTCATTGTAAAGGAAAAAAATTATGGCTTCTTACCAATATATCTATGTTATGCAAAATTTAAGCAAAGTATTCCCCGGTGGAAAGGAATTGTTTAAAAATATCAGCTTATCCTTCTTCCCCGGTGCTAAAATCGGCGTGTTGGGTGTTAACGGAGCCGGTAAATCTACTCTGTTGAAAATTATGGCTGGCGTTGATAAAGAATTTAATGGAGAGGCTTGGGCTGCTGATGGGGTTAAAGTCGGATACCTCGAACAGGAGCCTAAACTCGATCCAGCTAAAAATGTGATGGAAAATGTTATGGATGGCTTGGGTGATACAGTCGCATTGCTTAAGCGCTTTGAAGAAGTATCAATGAAATTTGCAGAACCTCTGTCTGATGATGAAATGAATGTCCTCATTGAAGAACAAGCTACTTTACAAGAAAAAATTGATGCAGCTAATGGGTGGGATATTGAACGTACAGTGCAAATTGCTATGGAAGCTTTGCGTTGCCCACCAGCTGATGCTGATGTTACCAAACTTTCTGGCGGGGAAAAACGCCGTGTCGCGCTATGTCGGCTCCTACTTTCTAAGCCAGATATGCTCCTCCTTGATGAGCCAACTAACCACCTTGATGCTGAGTCTGTTGCTTGGCTGGAACATCACCTACGCGACTACAAAGGTACCGTTGTAATGGTTACACACGATAGATATTTCTTAGACAATGTGACAGGATGGATACTGGAATTGGATCGCGGACAGGGAATCCCTTATGAGGGTAACTATACCTCTTGGTTGGAACAAAAACAAAAACGTATTGAACAGGAAAATCGTGAAGAGTCTGCGCGGCAGAAAACTTTGGCAAATGAATTGGAATGGATACGAAAAAACCCTAAAGCAAGACAGGCAAAATCAAAAGCTCGCGTTAATGCTTATGAAGAATTACTCGCCCAGACAGCTAAAGAACAACTTTCTCAAGCTTATATCAACATCCCAATGACAGATAGACTGGGCGATATGGTGATTGAGGCCAAAAATATATCTAAATCTTATGGAGAACGTGTCTTAATTGACAATCTTTCCTTCAAAATTCCAAAGGGCGCTATTGTCGGTATTATTGGTCCGAACGGCGCAGGTAAAACCACTTTGTTTAAGATGATTACAGGTCAGGAAAAACCTGACTCCGGTGAAATTGTTATCGGTGATACCGTTGATTTGGGCTATGTTGACCAAAGCCGTGATGAACTCGATGCTCATAAAACAATCTGGGAAGAAATATCCGACGGATTGGACATTATTGAACTGGGAAAGAAACAAATGCCTTCTCGTGCTTATGTTGGTCAGTTTAATTTTAAGGGGACAGATCAACAGAAGAAAATCGGTCAACTTTCCGGTGGTGAAAGAAACCGCGTGCACTTGGCTAAAATGCTGAAAAAAGGCGCAAACGTTATTTTGCTTGATGAGCCAACTAATGACCTAGACGTCGATACATTGCGCTCTCTTGAAGAGGGAATATCAAATTACCCTGGCTGCGTGTTGGTGACCTCTCATGACCGATGGTTTTTAGACCGATTGGCAACCCATATCCTCGCTTATGAAGATGAAGGTCATGTCGAATGGTTTGAGGGAAATTTTGAAGATTATGAAAAAGACAAAATCCGTCGGCTGGGTGAAGAAGCTTGCAGGCCCCATCGGGTACGATACAAAAAACTTGAACGCTAGTTTTCTGTTATAAATTTAATATCTCATATTAGGTCTGGAAGAAATTTTATTATTACGGAGATTGGAGCAGGCGACGGGAATCGAACCCGCATTAAAAGCTTGGGAAGCTCTCATTCTACCATTGAATTACGCCTGCACCAATTTTAGGAGTTTATCTTGAACACTCCTATTGCTACTCTCTGCAAAGCCTAAATTCAAGTTGCTTTTTTCTTTTTGTGGATAAGTCTATCGCCTTCTGCCTAAAAAAGTACTTGCATTTGCTAAATTTAAATTTTATTTTTACAGATAAATCATTAAAGGATACTGCTTTATGAATAATCTTGAACAACGACTGGACTATATATTTCGTGATAAAAATCTGCTGATTCAGGCACTTACACATTCTAGTGTTACGGCTGACATCCACCGCAATTATGAGCGGCTGGAATTTTTGGGCGATCGCATTTTAGGGGTTATGGTGGCCGATATGCTGTGTAGAACTTTTGTTGACGAACCAGAAGGTAATCTTGCACGACGTTTTGTTCAGCTCGTTTGTAAAGAAACAGTTGCTGAAGTTGTCCGACAACTCGATATTATTCCTTTTATCCGCGTGGCTAACGATGAAGTACGTGATAAAGATAATGTGCTCTGTGATGTTGGTGAGGCACTGATTGCTGCTATTTATATCGATAGCCAGAGTCTGGAAACAGCCCGAAATTTTGTGGAACGCTGGTGGAAACCCCTCATCGATAAAAAATCGCAGCCACCAAAAGACTATAAAACACTGCTACAAGAAGTGGCTGCTCAGCGCAAACTAGACGTTCCATCCTACGCTATTATCGATAAAAAAGGCCCTGAACATGCGCCACAATTCGAAGTATCTGTTATGCTTGGTCAAGGCTATATTGCCCATGGTATCGGCTCTTCTAAAAAACATGCCGAACAAGAAGCAGCTCATGCTTTGCTCAAAACATTAGGTGCTATTGATGAATAAAAGTGAAGAAATCGGTACTCGTTGCGGCTTTGTGGCATTGCTTGGGGCTCCCAATGCCGGCAAATCTACTATTACTAATCATTTTGTCGGATCTAAGGTCAGCATAGTCTCCCCTAAAGCGCAAACAACACGGACAACCATTAAAGGTATCGGCATTTGGAAAAATACACAAATTATCTTTTTAGATACGCCAGGGATATTCCAGCCTAAAAGACGGCTCGACCGCGCTATGGTGGCTTCTGCTTGGAATGGCGTTGGCGATGCCGATATTGTGGCGTTGGTGGTTGATGCTAAGCGCGGCTTTGATGATGAAACACGCGCTATTGTTAACAGTCTTAAAACAAAATCGCAAAAGCCTGTGCTGGTTCTAAATAAAATTGATCTTGTTACACGTGAAAAACTCTTGTGTTTGACTAATGATCTTAATCAATATCTTGAGTTTGCTGAAACATTTATGGTATCTGCTATCACAGGCGAAGGTTTAGATGATTTTTATGATTATCTGGCGCAACAATTGCCTACCTCCCCTTGGTATTACCCTGAAGAACAAATGTCTGATTTACCACTTAAGTTTTTGGCGGCAGAAGTGGTACGCGAAAAGTTGTTTTTGTTTTTGAGACAGGAATTACCGTATGCTCTTACTGTAGAACCGGAACTTTGGGAAAGACGCGATGATGACTCTGTTCGGGCAGAAATGACTATCTATGTGGAAAGAGACGGACAAAAACAAATTATCCTTGGTCATGGTGGCGCAATGATTAAAAAAATTGGCCAAGCAGCACGTCTTGAACTTGAAGACTTGCTGGAAACGCGTATTCACCTCTTTTTGTTTGTAAAAGTGCGCGAAAACTGGACTGAAGACAGAAACCGCTACACCGCATGGAACCTTGACTTTAATGGTTCATAGTAAATTTATCTCATTCTTTTTTAGACACTCTCAAAAACAGCCACAGCATTGGCATATTCTTTTTCATTCGAAAGAGTTATGTGTATTTTAAATTGTTGTTCATGCGAAACTTGATAGGCTCTGAGTAATGCTTTTTTATATAACCTAACATGAGGACATCCAAGCTCATCATGCGTTATTTCTATATCTTTTAGGGTTATGCCACCTTGAAAACCACTACCTAACGCTTTTGCAACAGCCTCTTTGCCAGCAAAACGCGCGGCAACGGATAAGATTATGCTTTGTTCGTTCTTGCCTTTTAAGAGGGATTGGAATTCTTCCTGCTCCGCAGCTGTCATATGTTTGGCTATAAATCGCTGAATAAAACTGCCACCTCGGTTAAACCGCGCCACCTGCACAATGTCACACCCTATTCCGAAAATCATTAATCCTTCCTCTTATTTGCTGCTGATTAGACTGTAAACTATGTTTCAAAATGTGGTATACAAACAGCCAAACCATAATTACCCAAGGGATACACCCAACCAGCATCGGATAATATATAGGCCAAATATCGCTTATAAACACCTTAAAGTCAAGCATTATTAAAGCATGAAACAGCTCTTTAAAATAGGGGATAAAATCTGTAGGAAAAGTTGATAAAGGCAGGTGTGTCAAGAAAGCACCAGTGTACCAGGTTAAATACCATATCGGCGGGAAAGTCCACGGATTACCAGAAATTGTGCCTAGGGCTGCAGCGACGCTGTTTTGTTGAAAGATTCTGGTTATGACTAGCGCTATTAATAAATGAAATCCGACAAAAGGGGTAAAGGATACAGCAACCCCTGTGGCAAAACCCGCGGCTATGCTTTGCGGTGAGGCCGATATTTCAGCTAATTTCTTTAGTATTTTGTTATATAGTCCTTGGGTTATGTGACCAATAAAGGACATTTTTACTCCTATGCACGTGATACAAAACTTATGACCTTTGATGACTTAAGCTCAGCTATAATATCATTCAAATGATCAGTGTTCTTAACATCTACATCTATCAATATCTCAAAATAACTAATCGTTCTGTATACAATATTCAAGTTGGTAATGTTGGCATTTTGGCGAGCAATTAAATTGGATAATTCCCCAAGGGCACCTGGCTCATTGCTAATCATTACTTTTATTCGCGCCGTGTGATTTTCTGCCTGCGCATCTTGCCCCCATGATATATCTAACCAGCGCTCCGGCTCATTAGCATACTTTTCTAGCGATTTGCAAGATAAAGCATGAACCGCAACCCCTTTGCCCGTGGTCACAATACCAACAATCCTATCCCCTGGAAGTGGGTGGCAGCAACCGGCAAAATGTACGGCCATGCCACTTATTAGCCCCTCAATTTTTAATGAATTATTTTTTTTCTTTTTGGATTTCGGCTGCTTGATGGAATTAACCACTTGGGTTATCTTGGACTGTTTATATGCCGGATAAACCGTGCGCAAAACATCCCATCCTGTTACCAAACCTTCACCAACTTTGGCATATAAATCATCTAAATTCTCACACTCAAAGTGAGGCAATGTGCCATATACTGCCTTTTCATCAAAATCTAGCTTTTCCTGCTTGAACATTTTTTCTAAAATGTCTTTACCGAGCAATAAAAATTGCTCTCGTTTGCAGGCTCTGACGTATCTTCTGATTGCGGCTTTTGCTTTGCCTGTTACAACAAAACGCTCCCACTCTGTTGACGGGTGCTGCGCTTTTGAGGTTAATATCTCGACCTGATCACCATTTTGGAGCACGCTTCGCAGTGGTTTAATCTCACCATTAATTTTGGCTCCAACACAATGATCTCCAACACTGGAATGCACAGCATAGGCAAAGTCCACAGGAGTAGAGCCATATGGTAAACCAATCAAATCTCCTTTGGGAGTAAAACAGAAAACTTGGTCATTGTACATTTCAAGCTTCGTGTTTTCCAGAAACTCATCTGGATTTTGTGCTTGCTCAAGAATTTCTAAAAGCTCACGTATCCAACGGAAATTGCTACCAGCAACTTTTTGACCTTGCTTATATGCCCAATGCGCGGCAACACCCTTTTCATTTATCTCGTGCATTCCGTGCGTTCTAATTTGTATTTCAATGCGGGTATTTTCGGGACCTATCACACCTGTATGAATTGACTGATAGCCATTGGGTTTTGGGGTCGAAATATAGTCTTTAAACCGACGTGGCACCATGTGATACTTGCTATGTATGATACCTAAGGCTTGATAGCAGGCGGCGATGTCATCTACACAGATGCGGAAGGCCATTATATCTGATAACTGCTCAAAAGAGGCATTTTTTAACTGCATTTTGCGCCAGATTGAATATGGCGATTTTTCACGCCCTGTAACCACCGCTTTAACACCATTTTCAGCCATATCCTTTTCTAATTGACTGATAATCCGCGGAACCAGGTTATTACCCTGTTCTCTTAAAAAATTTAGACGAGCGACAATTGAATCATGCGCTTCTTTATGTAATTCAGCAAAGGCGATTTCTTCCAACTCAGTTTTAATCTCTTGCATACCAATGCGCTCTGCTAACGGCGCATAGATATCTAACGTTTCTTTGGCAATACGTTTACGCTTCTCTTCTGGGCAAAAATGTAGCGTTCGGATATTATGCAGGCGGTCTGCTAACTTGATAAGTAAAACTCGAATGTCATCTGACATTGCTAATAATAATTTACGAAAATTTTCTGCCTGTTTGCTGGAGCCTGATTTTTGTTCAATTATTGCCAATTTGGTGACCCCATCTACAATAGCCGCAACTTGGGGACCAAATAAACTCTTTATTTCTTCTATGGTGGTATCTGTATCTTCTACCGTATCATGTAATAAACCTGCTATAATTGAATTGCAGTCCAACCGAAACTTGGTTAAAATACCAGCAACTTCTATAGGGTGAGAATAGTATGGATCACCAGATGTCCGCATCTGAGCACCATGTTTTTTCATCGCAAATACATATGCTCTGTTTAGCGCATCTTCATCAGCATTCGGATCATAAGATTTCACTATGTCAACAAGTTCATATTGTCTTAACATCGGTCAATTTTACCTCCATAGTTAGCTATTATACCCTATTTATAAAAAAAAAGCAAGATGAGTTTGCACTCTATCTTGCCTTATATTTTTTAATATTTGATGAAAAATATTTTATTCTTCGATATTATCTAAATCCTCCGAAAAATCATCTTTAACATCAAGGAGCTCATCATCTAAATCAACATCGTCTAACGATAAATCGTCTGTATCAACATTGATGGTTTCACCTTGGCTATCTTCTATTTGCATATTATCAGCCAAAGCTGCATCCAAAATCATATCCCCATCGAACTGGCTGTCTAACCCAGCTAATTCTTTTTCTGCCGCTAAAATTTCTAGCTCTTCTTCTTCCGGTTCTTCCACTTCAACATACTTTTGGAGACCCATGACTAGCGATTTCTGCAAATCTTCTATATCAGCAAGGCCTTCTGCAATCTCTCTTAATGCGACGACAGAATTTTTATCATTATCACGCTCAACCTTTATCGGCGAACCGGCTGCAATATCTTTTGCACGCTGCGCTGCAACTAATAAAAGTTCATAACGATTAGGAATTTTTTCAACACAGTCTTCAACTGTTACACGAGCCATTTTATCTATCCTTTATGTAAGATTTTTACACTTTGCAAAAGTTTATACACAAAACATCTCAGAATTGCAACTATTTTTTTGATTTTTTTTAATAAATTATCGGAGCTGTCAGCATTACACCCCGCATTTTAATGAACTTTCGGGTAAGATCTTTTTGATAAGGACGTACTGTTTCTACATCTTCTCTTAGCGCTGTGTACATTCGAATCAAGGCTTCTTCCGTTGCATACATATGATCTCGCCATTTGGCTGGCAACCGCTCTGTGTATTGGTCATAGTAGCCACGACGGTGAAAGCGAATTGCATATGCCTGCGCCATATTGGCAACCCCCACACGATATGACTTGATAGTTTTATCACATGTGTAGGCCCATTCTTCCGGCGTAAAACCTTGTTTAGCAACAACTTTTGCAAAATCACTGTATTGATTTGAAAAACGTGTTTTTAATACCAACCGCTGACAGGGATTGACCATATCTTTTAAATCATTTTGTGCCAGAGCAGTCTGTTGCTCTTTTTCCCAATAATTCAGTACGGCCTCTCCTTCTAGAAGTTGAGCGTAATTTTTCATTTCATCTTGCATTCCCCAATTAATAACGTCATCTATGGTACTGATGAAAGCTTGGACATCTTTGGCTGTTAAACGAGAGGTTAACGAGGGATTTAAGGTGCGCAAATTTTGTGAAGATTTTACTGCCGTAGATAACTTTGCATGAGTTGTTAAAGATTGTTTTGAGGCTGTGGGTAGCGGCGTGGGAGCATTTAATTTTAAGGCATTCGGTAAATCGATATTTACACGGGGTTTCCTAACACGAATCGGGAGAGGTTTTTCTGGATCTAAGGTTTGCTCGGGATTCCAAATATCCGGCATGAGCAAAAAATATAGTTCCGGCGATAAATATTCTATTCCTTCTATTCCGATAAAACGATCTGCAATATCTTGCGGAAATTGGTTTTTTGTTTCTTTAATTCCGGGCATATTTAATATTTTCTCAGGCATACCCGGAACTTCATGCAACATTGGCCCTATATAGGGATATGATTCTTTAGGAAGCCAATGCAATAACTCTATTAAATCATCCTCATAATCTGCTTTGATGCGACCTTCACTCATGCCATAAGCTTTTATGACACGAGTAAACTCTCGCTTAAACTGGCGTCCCATATCGAATCGGGATACATAACCTTTATCATACTGCGAATTATGATACTTTTTTTGACGATATTGGTCTGTATCCGGCAATGTAATTTGCATGTCTACCTTAAAATATTTTGCAAAATCTGAGGCATTAGCATGTGCCTCTATTGCCGTAAAAAATAATGCAGCACTCAGTAAAATCGTTCCAAACATATGATTTCTCTCTGTTTTATGAGGGTTTATTATAGTCTAATGATTAAAATTTAAAAAAACGTTATGCTTGCATTTTAAAATCGAATGGGTTATGGTGTGGCTAAGCTTAATTGATAATGGAGAATAATAATGATTTGGACCGATGAAGTTGTTGAAGAACTGAAAAAAATGTGGGATCGTGGCATGACTACCGGTCAGATTGCTAAAGCTTTGCATGTTACAAAAAACTCTATTATCGGTAAAGTCCATCGGCTATGTTTAACCGCTCGGCCTTCACCTATTAAAAAAATGCCGGCAAAAGACCAACGTAAAAATACTGGTGCTACGAATAAGAATGCTATAAAGCCCGCTAAGGCTGGTGCTAAACTGGAGAAAAAAATAGAGCAAACTATCAATGAAACCAATATAAATGAAGTGCCAGAAGAAACTAATATTCCCTTGGTTAAGCTTGACAACCATACTTGTCGTTGGCCCTTAGGCGATCCTCGCGATGATGATTTTTGCTTTTGCGGCAAGAGAGTAAAGACCGGACAAACCTATTGCGAAGAACATGCCGGAATTGCTTATGTACGCTCCAGCAAGAAAATATAGCTAGCTTGCTGATACGGTTTCAAGTTGCAAAATAAATGTTTAGCGATAAATTTTTGAAATTTATTGAAATATGGCAAAACGATTTTGCTATTGAGCGTTCTATTGATGAGAATGTTTGCGTTGATAAAGATGGTAAGCCCTTGCCTTGGTATACTTATCCGGCAATTGAATATTTGGCTCAATTTGACTATCACGATAAAAATGTGTTTGAATTTGGGTGTGGCTATTCTTCTTTGTTTTGGGCCGAGCGCGCCGAAAGTGTAACCTCTGTTGAAGATAACCCTAATTGGCTGGAAAAATGGCAAAAAGAATTTTTAACAGCACAAAATCTGAAACTTATGTTCGCAGAAGAAGGAAAAACTTACTATAATGCCATTTTTGATGAACAACATAAATATGATGTGATAGTGATTGATGGTAAATGCCGCGCAGAATGCGCTGCCACCGCGGTACAATGCCTTAATGATGGCGGACTTATTATCTTAGATGATAGCGATAGGGTAAATACCAGTGTGGAGTATGTTGAAGCGATACACACCTTAAAAAATGCTGGTCTACTACAAATTGACTTCTATGGTTTTTGCCCAATGAATAACTACACAAAAACGACTAGTTTATTTTTATGCAGAAACTTTAACTTTGCCTCAGCACACGAAGTGCAACCTATCAACGGCCTTGGAAACCTGTGGCACCGACAACGGAAAGATAGAAAAGAATTTTATAAAAGCAATAAATAGCTCTATATATCTAATTTGGCGGCTATCTTTTGGGCTATCTGAGCATATGCTTTGGCATAGGAACTATCCGGTGCGCTCTGTACTATCGGTGTGCCATTATCTGAATTAACACGAATATCATAGTGTAAAGGTATTTCCCCTAAAAAATCGACTCCGTATTTTTGTGCCGTTTGTGCAGCACCTGCATGACCAAAATATCTGCTCGATGGCCACATTTTTCACATACATAATAGCTCATATTTTCAACAATACCGAGCGTTTTAATACCAACTTTCTCAAACATATTCAGACCTTTAATTGCATCTATTAGTGCAATATCCTGCGGTGTTGAAACGATAATTGCACCAGAAAAGTCTATTTTTTGCGATAGCGTTATCTGAATGTCTCCCGTCCCTGGAGGCATATCTATAACCATTATGTCTATGTCACCCCAATTGGTTTGTGTTAATAACTGTTGAATAGCACCACAGGCTTTGGCTCCACGCCAAATTAATGCGGTGTCTTGTTTGACCATACTGCCAACAGACATTGAGGCAATACCACATTCCTGAAAAGGTTCAAAAGTCTGCCCATCATAGGAAACAGGAGGAACATCCTTGTAACCTAACATTGTCGGAAGCGAAGGGCCATAAATATCTGCATCAAACATTGCTACTTTATAATTCATATCTGCTAAAGCTAAGGCAATGTTGACTGCAGTGGTTGACTTACCAACCCCTCCTTTGCCGGAAGCTACAGAAATAATATGCTTGATTGTTGGTAGATACCACTTTTCTGCTGTATTGGCTTTGTCTGATTTATCTTTCACAAAAACAATGTTTATTTTTTTATCTGGATTTTGTTGAGATAACTCTTGTTTTAGCGCATTGGCTTTTGCACCATTTTCCGCTGCGTTTATGGTGATTATAAGCCTATCAGCAATTTGCTTAATAGTTTCTATTTCTTGCGCCGTAAAATACTTTAACGCTATGTTTTGATTAATATCTGGTTCTGCCATGGCTCTTCTTCCTAATGTGGATATCATTTTTTCGATATTGTTTTTATACAAGCTTTGTATTATTTTTCCAGTAAAATATGTTTGTTTTTTTGAAAATTTAGGAGCACAAATCTATGGTAAAAAAACTAAATTTCAACAATCTTAACCCGTGGGACACTACTGATGAAACGCTAGCACACAAGACAAAAGTGACTGATTTTACGGCAAAAATTGCTCAAATGCAAAACTCCAAGAATAATTTTGACGGCTACTACAAAATCATCTTACTGGTGTTACTCTTGGTGTGGCTTGCTTCAGGGTTTTATCAAGTGCAACCGAGTGAACAAGGGGTTATTTTGCGGCTTGGAAAATATACGGAAACAACAGATGCTGGACTGCACTACCATCTACCCTATCCAATTGAAGAGGCTTTTATTGTGGACATCAGTAAAGAACGTAGCATTAACCTTGGTGTTGCTGAACCAGAATATGGTGTTCGCGGGACTGTTAATGAATTTACAGAAAGCCATATGCTGACAGGAGATGAAAATATTGTCGACATCAACCTTACAGTGGTATGGAACATTAAAGACGCTAAAGATTTTTTGTTTAAAACCAGAACGCCGGAATCTACAGTTAAGGTGGCAGCGCAATCTGTGTTGCGCGAAATTATTGGCCAATCAAAAATGGAAGATGTAATTACCGGTGACCGCAATAAAATCGAAAACGATACCAAAAAAGAATTACAAGGACTGCTAGATGATTTTGAAACCGGTGTTAATATCGTACGTGTAAAACTGCAAAAAGCAGACCCGCCAACACAGGTTGTTGAAGCTTTCAATGAAGTACAACGCGCTAAAACTGATGCTGAACGCTTTAAGAATGAGGCAGAAGCCTATGCTAATGAGGTTTTGCCTAAGGCAGAAGGTGAAGCCATCAAACGGACGCAAGAGGCTGAGGCTTATAAACAGGCTGTTATCAGCAGAGCTGAAGGTGAAGCTAAACGCTTTAGCTCGGTTTATGATGCTTACAAAACTGGAAGAATTGTTACGGCAAAACGTCTATACCTTGAAACTATGGAAAATGTGTTCAAAAAAACTAAAAAGGTGGTGATGGAACCAAGTAACAAAAACTCTAATATGATGCCTATCTTGCCCTTAAAATAAGAAAGGATTGTTGTGATGAAGAAAAATTTACACTTAGTTTTGATTACTGTTTTCTTTGTAATTATCTTGGGAATGCAGTCTTTTTATATTGTTCAGCAACCGGAGCAGGCTATTGTACTGCAATTTGGCGATCCGGTACGGTTAGTGCAAGAACCTGGTCTTAAAATGAAAATTCCATTTATTCAAAATGTGGTCTTTTATGATAAACGGCTCCTTAACCTTGAACCGCCAGCACAGGAAGTGGTGCTAAAAGACAAAAAAAGACTAGATGTTGATACTTTTTCGCGCTATCGTATTACTGAGCCGCTGATTTTCTACAAAACTGTGCGCAATGAATTTCAAGCTCAAAATAGACTGCAAGAAATTGTCAATTCTTCAGCACGTAACGTTTTGGCGACATTTACACTTATTGAATTGCTCTCTGATAAACGTACAGAAATTATGAAAAAAATCAGTGAGGCAGTTAAAAGAGACGCAGCACAAATTGGGGTGGAGGTTGCTGATGTGCGGATACGGCGTGCGGACTTGCCTATCCAGCTATCTCAAGCTATTAATGAACGCATGAAAACAGAACGTATTCGCGAGGCAAAAGGATACCGTGCGGCGGGTGAAAAACAGGCTCAAAAAATCCGTGCGACTGCAGATAAGCAAGCAACCATTACAATTGCTACTGCTGAAAAAGAAGCTCAGAAGATTAAAGGTGAAGGCGACAAAATTGCAACGGAAATTTGGACTTCTGCGACCAATGTCGATCCTGAATTTTATGGATTTTATCGCTCTTTAGAGGCATACCGCAATTCTTTTGATGGCGAGACATCGCTTATCTTGGCACCGGAAGGTGAATTCTTCCATTATTTTGGAAAAACATTAAAGTAAGGATTAAATGATGCGGCTGTTGACTCTTTTATGGGGATTTATTTTGCTGACCGGTGAAGCGGTAGCTTTAGATAGTTATGCCGATTTGGTGGAAAATATTATGCCATCCGTGGTCAATATCTCTACTGAAAGGCAAATGCTTGATGAAAACGAAACAGTCGATAATGTGATGCTTAATCCAGAATTAATCGGCAGAGAAACGCTTGGCTCCGGCTTTTTTATCAGAAAAGATGGCTACATCTTAACTAATCTCCATGTTATTAAAGGGGCAAAGACCATCAATGTGATTACAGACAGTGGAAAAACCTATGTTGCCAAAATCGTAGGGGTTGATGAACCAAGTGATTTAGCCGCACTTAAAATTATACCTAAAAATAAAGAAGGCTTTAAGCCAGTGATTTTTAGTGATGCTGATGCTGCGCGAATCGGTGATAAGGTGTTAACAATCGGGAACCCTTATGGTTTAGGGGCAAGTGTTTCTCAAGGAATTATATCTGCTAAATCGAGGCATATCGGATTGGGCGAGCAGCAGTATATTCAAACAGATGCGGCTATTAACCAAGGTAACTCTGGCGGACCGATGTTTGACCTTGAAGGTAAAGTGATTGGCATTAATTCGGCCGTGTTTACAATTAATGGTGCTTCCGGTGTTGGATTTGCCTTGCCTTCAAATATTGCTAATTGGATTTCTGCGCAATTGGTGGAAAGAGGTAGCGTACAGCGAGGGTGGCTAGGTTTTGATGTCACAAATGGAATCGATAAATATACAGGAAAACAAGGACTGGTTATTACCGAAATTAATGAAGAGGCTAACGCTTATAAAGAGGGTTTAAGAGTAGGAGATATTATTATTGCCTATAATGATGTTGTTGCCGATGATTTGAATGCATTTAAATCATTTGGCGAAACAATCAGCCCTAAAAGCATTTTAAAACTCAAAGTTTTGAGCATGGGAGAAGAAATCAAAACGACTATCCACATCCAAGAAATGCCTGCTAAAGCCCTGAAAGATGTTACAAATAAAGCCCTTATAGAAAATAGTAAGTATTATCACCAAGATGATGAAGCTGGTATCTTTTATGTATCTGAGCTCAATATTGCGGTTAAAGAAGCTGCTCCGCGCGGCTTGAAAATTATCAAAATCGAAAAGAGATCTCCCCTTATCGGAAAAGGTGTGAAAGAAGGCGATGTTATCCTAGAAGCTGACCGTGCGGATATTTACAGTACCGATAATTTATTAGATAGTATCCGCAATGCTATAATGGACGACTATCGCCCTGTTTCTTTACTTATTCAAAGTTTGGATAATACTTTTTATGTTAATATTGAAGTCGAGGCTGAGAATGATTAGAGTTGACTTCTACCACCTGCAAAAATCCACATTGGAACAAATTTTGCCGAAGCTATGTGAAAAGGCATACCAGACAGGTAAAAGAATTCTCATTCTTTCAGGAAGCGAAGAGCGAGTTGAATTTGTTAACTCACTGCTGTGGACTTATGATGAAGAGGCTTTTTTGCCGCATGGTAGCAAAAAAGATGGATTTGCTGAAGAACAGCCGATTTTTGTTGGTGCTGATGAAAGAAATGCTAACAATGCAACTATTCTTATTTTGGTGGATGGAGCGAGACCAGAAATTGATGTGCTTAACCAGTATGAGAGAGTTCTAAATATTTTTGATGGCAACGACAAAGCTGCGGTCGACTTTGCACGGGAATATTGGAAAAAAATTAGAGACACTGGTGGAGAATTGCACTATTGGCAGCAAAATGATAACGGCTCTTTTGAACAAAAAAGCTAAATCTTCCCCTATGGAAAATTGATTCTTTTTGTAAGAAATATCACTTGCACATTTAGAAAAATTGTGGCATTATTGGGGCATTGAGTTTTTTTATGAGGATAAAACGATGAATTTGAATTCTGCTGTGTTACACAATAGTTTACAATATGATGATTTAAAACATGCTACCGAAACGATTAATCGTGAAATCGAAACTCTAGAGATTTTGAAAAATAATTTGGATGGAACATTATCTGAAGCTCTTGACTTGTTGCAAAATGCTAAGGGGCGCGTTATTGTTACTGGTATGGGAAAATCTGGCCATATCGGACGGAAGATGGCTGCAACATTTGCATCTACTGGTACTGTTTCTTTTTTTGTTCATCCGGCAGAAGCCAGCCACGGCGACTTAGGTATGATTGCTGATGACGATGTAATTATTGCTATTTCTTATAGCGGCGAATCGAAGGAACTTTCTGATATTCTTATCTATGCAAAAAGACATAATATACCTCTTATTGCCATTACACGTAATCCTGAAAGTGCACTCGGGAAAAATGCTACCTTGGTATTAAAATTACCTGATAATGGAGAAGCTTGCCCATTGGGTTTGGCTCCGACTTCTTCAACTACGGCTACTATTGTTTTGGGTGATGTGTTGGCCATTGATTTGATGGAAAGACGCGGGTTTTCTGCAGCAGACTTCAGACAACGTCATCCAGGTGGAAAACTCGGTGCCATATTGTGTCGTGTAACAGATATTATGCATAAAGGCAATGAAATGCCACTCATCGATGAAACGGCTGATATGCAAAAAGCCTTATTAGTTATGACTGAGAAAATGCTTGGTTGTGTCGGTATTATCAACAATAGCGGTGATTTAGTCGGTATTATTACCGATGGTGACTTGAGGCGCTGGATGTCCCCTTCTTTGATTACTGAAAGAGTTGAGAATGTGATGACGAAGAACCCTAAGGTTATTGGTCCTGATGCCCTGATTGTTGATGCGGTTAATATGATGAATAACACAGGCCGAGGTATTACGAACCTGTTTGTGGTTGAAAATAATAAACCTGTTGGACTTATCCATATTCATGATTGCTTAAAAGCCGGAGTTGCATAGCCTTGTTTGAAACGCAAAAAATTGATACGTTCTTTAGTGGTGAAAATAACCTTCTTGATGAAGAAGAAAAGATTTTTATTAGCCGCAGAACGAAAGTTGTTCGTTTCTTTAAACTTTTTTTGCCCTGCTTGACAGCCCTATTGCTGGGACTTGGGGTCGTTTTGTTTGATTTTGAATCTAATTCTGATTCAACTTTTTCTTTGGCTGAAGAGGAAAAAATCTATTTTGAAAAATTCCGGATGAAAAATACTACTTTTGAAATTACGGAGAAAGATAATCAATATAGTGTCCTTAAAGCTGAAGTGGTCGAAGAAATTAATCCTAATTCTAAGATATATGACCTCACAATGCCACAAGCACAGACGCTTGATAAAGATAAAACTATGTCTGTTACGGCTGATACAGGGGTGTATGACCAAAATAAACAAAATCTGAATTTGAAAAAAAATGTGGTCGGGAATTATAATGGCACAATGGATATTACAACCAATAGTGCTTCTTATAATTTTCGTGATGAGAAAGGGTTTGGAAATGAACAGATTATTGGCAAAGGAGAAAACAGCTATCTAAAAGCTGATAAATTTACTTTTGATAAGAAAAATTCTGTTGTAACCCTCATCGGCCATGTCTACTTGCAAAAAGATGATATGGAACTACGGTCGCCAGATAAGGCGAAGATGTTTTTTAATGAAAGTAAATTTGTTTCTTCTAATGCACTGGTGCAAAAAGGCAAAGATTCAATAAAAAGCGATGAGCTGGTCGTCTTTTTTAAGGATACTAAAAATTTTGAAATCAGCAAGGCTCATGCTAACGGACATGCGGAAATTTATAACAATGGGAAAAAGGCTTTTGCTGACCGCGCCGTGTATGACGCAGAGAAAAATGTTATGAAACTGTTTTCTAATGTCAAAATTATAGATGATTCCGGCTATACCGCCAGCGGAGATGAAGGTATCTTTGACAATGATAAAAAAATTTTCACGCTAAAAAGTAATGTTTTCATCAAGGATAAAAGCGGCTATACCGCAACAGCAAAAAAGGGAATTTATGACCTTAATAAAAAAACATTTTCATTGCTTAATGATGTGCAAATTAATAAAGACTCTAGTGTAATTAAGGCACCTAAGGCAATATATTTCCAAGCAAAAGATGAATTTCGCCTCTATGATAAAGTACATATTACCCAAGAAGATGGTACAGCTGAGGCCAAAAGCGGCGTTTATTACATCAAAAAAAATATGGCAGAACTTGAAAATAATGTTGTCCTAACTAAAAAAGGCAACCAAGTACGCGGAGATAAAGCTATCTCTGATTTTACAACCTCTAAAAGCAGACTTATTGCCAAAAATGGCAGAAGAATTTTTGGTAAACTGTATGAAAGCTCTTTTAAGAAAGATTCTAAGGATAAATAATTATGACTAATGGGAACAAAAATCTTAGCTCGGTGTTGGAAGTTTTTAATATCGGTAAAAGATATAAAAACCGAAGCGTTTTGAGAAATGTTTCGTTGAATGTGCGGCGCGGGGAAGCTGTGGGTTTGCTTGGACCAAACGGGGCTGGTAAAACAACTTGCTTTTATTGTGTGACAGGACTGATTACTCCTGATTATGGCGATGTACATATTGACGGCGAAGATATTACTTATTTACCAATGTATAAACGCGCACGGATGGGTATTGGGTATCTGCCGCAAGAAGCATCAATCTTTCGTAGCCTTTCTGTAGAGGATAATATTAAAGCTGTGTTGGAAATTGTGGTGCCAGACGAAGGAAAACGCGAGCAGATGCTTGAAGATTTGCTGAATGAGTTTTCTATCGCCCACTTGCGAAAATCTCCAGCTATTGCGTTATCCGGCGGTGAACGGAGACGATTGGAGATTGCTCGAGCTCTTGCCGGACAGCCAAGTTTTATTTTACTTGATGAACCACTGGCAGGGATTGACCCTATTGCGGTTGGAGAGATCAGAGGGCTTATTGCACAATTGAAAAACCGTGGATTGGGCGTTTTAATCACTGACCACAATGTGCGCGAGACCTTGGATATTGTTGATAGAGCGTATATCTTACATGATGGGGCTGTATTAATGGAAGGAAAGCCGGAAGAAATTGTTGCCAGTGAGGAAGTTAGAAAAGTTTACCTGGGTGAGAATTTTTCTATTTAGGACGGCTTTTATTATTGACTTTTTAGACTTTTTAGAGATATGATTTTAACAGAAAAACAGTATTAAATGAAGGGATATAAGATGAAAGTTACATTATCAGGTAAACAAGTTGATATCAGCGAAAAATTGCGTAAACACGTGGAAGAGGCTGTTAATGTTTCTGTTGAGAAATATTTTAGTGCGCCTATTAGCTGTTCAGTTGCTTTTTCTAAAGAAGGGGAAGATTTTAGTGCAGAAATTTTAGTGCACCCAGCGAAAAATATCGTTTTGCGTGGAACTGGTGTGGCTGGTGACCCCTATTCGGCTTTTGATAATGCTAATGAGCATATTGCGACTCGTTTACGTCGGCATAAAACAAAATTGAGTGCCCACAAGAGCAAAGTCGGTTTGGCTGAGTTGGCTTATTCTGCTGTGTTGCCGTTAGTGGAGCAAAATGATGAAGTTGATGTTAATGAAAATGCACCACTTACCATTGCTGAAACTGATGCTAATATTCCAGTTTGCACCGTTAGTGAGGCTGTTATGTTTATGGATTTGAGTAACGAATGCGCCCTAATGTTTAGAAACAGTGCTAACAACCATATCAGTATGGTCTATCGTCGTAAAGATGGGAATATCGGTTGGGTTGAACCAAAAGCGGAAAAATAAAATTTTTGAGGATTGTTGCCATGAATATTGCAGATATAATTTCCAAAGAGGCTGTGCTTGATAATGTTCAAGCGTCAAGTAAACGCGAACTTATCCAGCTTTTGGCACAGCGTATCGCATCGCTCTCTGGCCTTGATGAGCGCGTTGTCTTTGATGCCGTTTGGGAAAGAGAAAATTTGGGCTCTACCGGTTATGGTGAAGGAGTAGCTTTTCCACATGCCAGAATTGAGGGCTTAAATACGGTCTGCGGTATGTTTGCACGGCTTGATGATGCTATTGATTTTGATTCACTTGATGGGAAGCCGGTAGATCTTGTTTTTATGCTGGTTAGTCCGGAAAATAGTGGGGCAGATCACTTAACGGCTTTGGCGGCACTCTCACGAATTTTGAAGACAGAAGGAAGCTGCGATAAATTGCGCAAGGCTCGCTCTGTTGATGAGCTATATGCTATATTGAATGCATAATTTGGCTTTTCTAAAAAGCTCCGCTTTTAATAAACGGAGCTTTTTAGTTTGTGTTAATCTGTTCATCTCTGCCGTAAAAAAATAATTATTTCATTATCTTCCACCATCAGTGAACTCTTTTCCCTTTACTGGCCTGTGCATTAGTTAAAACGTTAATTAAATTTTTCTTGGCAATGCTAAGATATGTATGTAT
>JAFVFB010000029.1 GCA_017475705.1 Alphaproteobacteria bacterium | reverse complement strand
TATTGGAGATCACGCTTTTACAGATTACACGGGGTTATCAGATGTTATTTTCCCTGATGGAATTACAAGTATTGGTAATAATGCATTTAGTGGCTGCAGCAATTTAATAATTGATGAGTTACCAAGCGGCGTCACAACTATTGGTGCGAATGCTTTTGCTGGTTGTGCAAATCTAGCACTTACTGAACTACCGAGCGGCATAACAAGCATTGGTAGTGGTGCGTTTGAGCGATGTACAAGATTAGCACTTACTGAATTGCCAAGTGGAATTACAAATATCGGTGATAATACGTTTTTAGAGTGCGAAAATTTAGCACTCAGGGAGCTACCCAGTGGCATAACAAGTATTGGCAGTAATGCGTTTAGTGGTTGCTCACGTTTAGCGCTTACTGAGCTGCCGAGTGGCATTACAAGTATTAGTGACGGGGCGTTTACTGGTTGTACAAATCTAGCACTTACTGAACTACCAAGTGGAATTACAAGTATTGGTGTGATGGCTTTTAGTGGTTGCGTAACTTTATCACTCGGTGAGCTGCCAAGTGGAGTTACAAGCATAGAGTTCAGTGCTTTTTCTGATAGTGGAATAGGATTGGAGACTTTACCGAGCGGACTTACAAAAATTGGAGATTTAGCATTTATGAATTGTATGAGTTTAGCAATTGCTGAGATACCAAGCGGAGTTACAACTATTGGAGAAGGCGCATTTTATGCGTGTACAGAGTTGTACACTATCACTTTTAAAGGAACCCCTAATTACATTAATGAATTTGCCTTTGGAGAATGCGCAAATCTAGAGACAATCAATGTTCCATGGGCAGAAGGTGCAGTAGAAGGCGCTCCATGGGGTGCTGAGAATGCAACCATCAACTATAACCACGCATAACAGAGGTGATAAAATGCATATTCGCTTACAAAAAGATCATGTGGAGATTTCCGGCTACGTCAATACTGTTGAGCGGGAGAGCCGCCCCTTGTGGTCGAGGATGGGGCACTTTATCGAAAAGATCTACAAGGGCGCCTTTAAAAGCGCAATAAGCAGAAACGATGACGTTCATATCCTCTTAAACCACGACTGGCACAGGGATTTAGGCTCGACAAAGCAGGGCAACTTAGAGCTGACAGAAGACAGTATTGGCCTGCACGCAAGGGCGACCATCTCCGATGAAGAGGTAGTGCAAAAAGCTAGAAACGGCGACCTGATAGGCTGGAGCTTCGGCTTTAATGGTGTGCCGGTAGGCTTTGAGAAAAGGGTCATAGATGGTATGGAGAGATGGAAATTTGTGATAGTATAAATCGATCAATAAAAGAAAAAATGTTTAAAAATACGTACTCCTGATATCTTCAGCTTCTTGATAAAGTTTCTTTATATTATCAAAACTTTTAATTCTTTTAATTACATCGGGATGGAATTTTTTTGTGAAATTATTGAGAAAAATTTTTATAGAAGAATAAAATTTATTAGATTTGCATTGCTTATTAATCATTGCCCTTCCTTCTCGTTCACCTTCAGAAAGTCCTTCACTATATCCTTGTTCTAATCCTTGTTCTAATCCTTGTAGATAATCCCAATTTTGGAGTAGACAATAAACATATGTGATATATCCGACAAAAGTAGTATACCCTACAAATCCAGTGCAAATGAAAAGCCATTTAGCTATGGATTTGGCCCAAGATTTAGTTGCATACCACACATAATCCTTTTCTGTCATATTTTCAAATTTTTGAATTTCCTTTAAAAAGGTGTTATTTGTTTGCTCATTCTTTTGTTTCAGTTTTTTTATGCTTTTTTCTCGTAAAGTTTCTTTTTTTGGCTCACTAGGAGGATCTTTTATATCTTGATTTTCAGTTTTAGATTCAAGAGTATTGGTGCGCTGGGCTCCATTTTGAATTTTGTTAATATGAGTTGTTTTTGCTATAGATAAATTATCATTAATACTTTTTGGATCATCTGTAGAAAGTTGAAATTTTTCTGCAAATGAAATATTCACGAAAAAATTAGCTAAGATAGATAATAGCACAATATTTGTGATTATTTTTTTCATTGTTTGTAAGACTCCTTTTTGTTACAATATTTCAAATATTAAATATTAATTATAACACATTTGTGATTGTCTATTGTTCCAAAGAATAAAAAACAATATTTTTTAATAAATCGGACCTGCCTCTGATGTCACCGGCCACCAGAACGGCTCTGCGCCTACTCAAAGACGACGTTGGCAGATATTTACTCCAAGATGATATCACGGCGCCTTTTGGCACAACACTCCTCGGCAAGCCGGTCTATGTTTCCGACAATATGCCTGACATGGCAGCAGGCAAAACAGCAATCTTCTACGGCGATATCAAGGGTCTTGCAACTAAGTTTAGTGAGGACATCAACATCGAAGTTTTGCGTGAAAAGTATGCTGATGAGCACGCAATCGGCGTAATCTCATGGTTCGAGTTTGATGCCAAGGTTGAAGACGCTCAGAAAATCGCAAAACTTGTCATGGCAGGCGCATGACCATGGGAAAATTCAAAGCATTGAAGTCCTTTAGTGGCAAGATTTCTATGATCAAAAATGAAGTCCGTGAACTCGCCGATGAAGAGCTGATAAAGGATTTAACCAGCGCCGGATACATCGTGAAAGAAAATGATGGCAAGAAGACCAAACGGAAAACAGGTGAGTAGATTTGAATGATATCAAAGCGGTCAGTGAGCTTACCTACCAAGATGTGGCTGAATACATACGGCTGGATGAAATTAGCGAGAGTGACCAAAACACTCTTAATAATCTCATCAATATTGCCAAAAATTTCATCTGCAACTATACCGGGAAATCCCTCGAAGGGCTTGATGATTATCAGGATTTCGTAATAGTAGTGCTGATTTTGTGTCAGGACATGTGGGACAACCGGAGTCTGTACATCGATAAGGGCAATTTAAACAAAGTGGTGGAGACGATTTTGGGGATGCATGCGGAGAATTTGCTATGATCAACGCCGGTAAATACAGTAAAAAAATCTCAATTTACAAGATAGTCTCCGGGAAAGACGGGCAAGGCTTCCCAACCGAAACCAAAGTGTTGGTTGCGCAGCCTTATGCCTTTGTCAAAACCACCAAAGGATTTACGCTCATAGCCAACAACAGAGATTTTGAAAAAGCCTACACCAACTTCACCATCAGGTATTCGCCGAAAGTGGTC
>JAFVFB010000028.1 GCA_017475705.1 Alphaproteobacteria bacterium | reverse complement strand
TTGATAACAATTTCCATCGTATTTAATTTTTCTTTACCTGTCATTTGATTGATATTAAATACCTAAGATTGTTTTTGAGCTGATTATATTGCGGAGTTTGGCATTCCCTTCTCCGTCTATATAAGAAATTGTACTAGGGTCTAGTTCCAAATCAGCAATACTGTTAATTTTCATCATATTTACTTCTATGGTTCCGAGAAGCTGTTCGCGAACTCTATCAATCGCGCCCTGAATTTTATCTGACATAAAGTTAGTTCCTCCCAACAAAACATAACCATGCTGATATTTTCCTTCCTTTTCTGCGGCTTTTATCCAAAGAAAAGGTAATGGCGCCTCTTTCCAATTTTTTTTACCTACCAATGCTTTTTCAAAGGCTGTCAGTGTCCAACCGAGAACATTATACGGGTGAGCCATACATTTTTGTTTCAGTTCTTTATTGATGTTATTATGGTCTATTTTTATTTTTAAGGCATATTTGGGCATATATTTGGTATCAATTACCTTAATAATTGCTTTTACAAACTGCTTTTGTTTATATTCATTCACCATCGCTTGGGTTGGTTCCATCATCTCTCTCCTGCTTATTATGTTATTTATATATTATAGGCATTGTTATTAATGTCAAGCCTGCAATCAGAAGAGGCAGAACACTCTTAGCTTTTTTGCGCCATATTTGCTAGCCTTTGTCCCATGTCATAGGCTTTAGCAAGATAGAGCGGAAATTGCTGTTCTTTTACCATAGCTTTATGTTCAGCATCAAAATAGTCACAATCATATTTTGCATAATCTGTAAACTGAAATGTATCAAAGGCATAAAGGGATTCTGAATAACCAAAAACATGACGCAAGCTTTCTTCATTATCATTTAAGATAATATGGTAATTGCTACTGTTAAAATAGCTTTCCGGTGCGTTCATGGTCATAATCACGCCAACAGGCAGTGTCTGCTTTAAGACACGTTTCATTCCACCGTTTTGCTCATCTTTCATATATGTATGAGCTGGAAACATAAAACGTTCCAAGAAGGAACGGAACATACCGCTCGGATAAGTGTGATATACTGGAGACCCGACGATAACCGCATCGGCATGTAAACACTTTTCTAATATCGGACGCAAGTCATCTTTATAATAACATAAGCCATTGGTATCGTTTCCTTTGCGTTTACACATCAAGCAACTGATACATCCTTTATAGTTTATGTCATAGAGATTAACTATTTCTATTTCTGCCCCACTTTCTGTAGCACCGCGCGCGGCTTCTTTTAATAACTTGGCTGTATTAAAGTTTTTTCTTGGACTACCATTTATAACCATCACTTTAGTCATATTTTTACCTTTCTCATTTATTTTAATATTTTTATCATGTTTATTTAATATTAATTCGCTAATCAGCTGGTTTCCAATGCAAAAAATGCTCTTGTTCAGATAATGTCGCGTTATAATAGCGTTTTGCTTGGTTTAAGCTAGAAATTTCTGCCATTTCTTCATCTGTCAGATTGAAATTAAAAATATCAAAATTATCTCGCAAATGCTGTGGATTTGTTGTCTTGGGAAATACTGCATTTCCTTCTTGGATATGCCAGCGCAAAATTATCTGCACATTGGTCTTGCCATATTTCTGTGCTAATTTAGTAAACATCGGTTCATTGATTAAATTTTTATCACCGTGTCCTATTGGATACCAACTCTCAATCACTGTTCCATATTTTTCCATGCGTTTCTTTAGTTCATGCTGGGGAAAATAAGGATGACATTCGACTTGTATTGCTGCTGGTTTAATTGTTGCTAATTGAAGTAAATCTTCCAAATTTTCATGAAAATTACTTAAGCCGATAGATTGTACTTTACCAGCTTTAACGGCCTTTTCCATGTCTTTCCACGCCCCGCGATAATCACCAACTTGTTGATGTAATAAAAGTAAGTCGATATAATCTGTTTGCAGTCGAGAAAGCATTTTATCAATGGCTATAGCGGTCTTTCCCTCTCCATATTCTGTTGGCCATAATTTTGTTGTAATCCAAACTTCTTGGCGATTGAGGCCACTTTGTTTTAGAGCTTCTCCGACACCACGCTCATTTTGATAGGCATGGGCGGTATCAATATGACGAACCCCCAATTTTAATGCATTTAAGCAAGCCTCAATTGTTTCTTTGCCATCTGGTATTAAATATACACCTAAACCAAATTGCGGCATTTTTAAACCATTATTTAAAGTTAAATAGGTTTGCTCTGTCATACTTGTTTTCTCCTTATTTTTTGTTTTCTTTATCTGATAAAATTTGTAAATACTACTTCTTCTCTCTTCGGTTGCGGAACACCGGCTTTTTTACCAGCCTCCTGACATTTTAAGTGCCAGGCCATATTGCGTGCAACAAAACGCATATTTTGTAAGCCTTCAACATCTTGTTTTACCTCTTCTGGCGTGTGACCATGCACCATATTCCAATAGCGACCAGAGATGATTGGCATTTCAGAAATTGTAAAATATTTATTTAGCTGATCCAATGTTGCCGTCGTACCAGATCGCCGCGCACTGACTACTGCTGTTGCAGGTTTATGAATAAATATTTCCCCGCGGCCAGACATAAAAGCAGAAAAGAAAGCTCTATCCATAAAAGACGTTATTGCACCACAGGCTGAGCCATAGTGCACCGGTGAACCAAAAATAAAGCCATCAAAATCTCTTGCTTTTTCCAGAAATTCATTCACTTTATCATTAATAACGCAATGTCCTAACTTGGTACATGCACCGCATCCCCGACAACCAGCTATTGGTTGATTACCAATGTGATATATTTCGCTGTTAATTCCCTCTTCTTTTAAGGTACTGGCTATTTCTGATAAAGCCGTATAGGTGCAACCTTTAGCATTCGGAGAACCATTCACTAACAAAACTTTCATCTTATTTTGCTCCATCATATCCCATTTGTTTCAACCAGTTTATTACTTCTGCTTTGACTTCTGCTTGGTTATTTTGTGCTTCATGACCAAAAATAGCCAAACCATCTAGCATTATTTTAGGATTTGTCGCTGTTTTTATTTTGGTTGGAATTGATGACAAACCACTTCCTTCATGCGTCACAAAAGGTATAATTGTCTTATTTGACCAATCATATTGTCCCATAAATGTATATAGTGCCATTGGCAAATCTGACCACCAGTTAGGTGTTCCGATAAAAATTGTGGTATATTCAGCAAAATTTTCAATTTTTCCCATGATTTCTGGCCGCGCTGCAGATTTCTTTTCTTTAAGGGCCACTTCTGTTAATGCTTTATATTCTGTTGGATAGTTATCATTTTTAACTTTTACTTCAAACATATCTGCGCCGGTAAATTCGGCTATCATGTCAGCTACAATCGATGTGTTGCCCTTGGTTATGTTACCCACGCTATATTGCTCGCCGGCTTTTGAAAAATAAACTACTAATATCTTCTCATTTGTCATTTTAATCTCCTCTGCGGTTACATTAATTGATGTTAATACCATAATTAAAAACAGTAAAATTTTTGATAATATCTTCATTATAGTGCTCCGTTTATTTTAATTTTTCATACTCTTCATCAGAAACTCTTTCACCCCATTCTGTCGAACCTCCCTGACTTGGTACTTCAATAGCAATATGCGTAAACCAACTATCTTTTGCTGCTCCATGCCAATGTTTGACCTCTGCTGGTATATTGACCACATCTCCCGGTTTTAATTCTCGTGCTGGTTTATTCCATTCTTGGTAGTATCCTCGTCCAGAAGTAACAAGCAATATTTGCCCTCCTCGATGGTGGATATGCCAATTGTTACGGCATTTAGGTTCAAACGTAACATTAAACATCGGAACACCGTTGGTAGTTGTAATCGGTTGCAAATAGCTTTTTCCGGTAAAGTACTTAGCATACGGATTTTCAGGTCCTTTGCCAAATATAACCTTATCTGCTTTAGCAGCTGATGCTAAACTGATAATATTTGCAATTTGCTGTTCTGTTAAACCATTATATTTACCAATATTGATGTGCGCAGCAAGTTGACTCTCCACACCTTCTTGTGTCGCCAGCATGGCAATTGTTGCCAATTCTCTTGTTTTCCAATCTAGATTATCATGGGCAAAAATATCGCCAAACAGATGCGCTTTCAGATAACGATCAATTGCCGGGGCAAAATCAAATAGTTTTCCGCTTACTTCATTACCAACTAGTTTCGTTTGATTCCTATGTCCAACTTCTAAAGAATTTTGTTGCAATAAAGATGTCGGTTCATTACCTAATTTAACATTTTCACCCTGTTTTTCCACTATTTCCATTAGTGTATTAAGAGCATTCAAGCTACGCGGAAATCCACAATAGGCATAAGCTTGTACCAATATTTCCTTAAACTCATTTACTGTTATATCAAGCTCTAGCCCATCCACAATCGCTTGTGCTAAGTTCTTTTGATCACCCAATGCAGCATAAGCAGAAACTCGAGCTATGACCTGTTCTTTGGGTGTCAATATATCATTTGCCATTGCATTTTCTCCTAACATCATTACTATAATTAATATCCTCAAAAATTTTATCATTTTGCACCTTCTACTTCTAATTTTATATAGCCTATTCTTAAAATTCACCGGTTTTAATATGAGGCACATATGGCGTTTCCAAACGTTTAATCTCTGCATCAGACAATTTTATATCTAATGCTGAAACTGCTTCAATTATATGTTGTGGTGAGGTCGAACCAACTATTGGTGCTGTCACATAAGGCTTAGATAATATCCACGCCAAGGCATTCTGTGCCATAGTATGGCCATTATTTTTAGATACCCTTTCCAATGCATCAATAACTTTTTTATCTTGTTTTGCCGTTGCTCCCCACACCATTGGCGATACATTGTCTATTTTAGAGCGCGGTGTTTGTGTGCCCCATGGGCGTGTACACCTTCCTCCTGCTAATGGTGACCACGGAACAACAGCAATTTTTCTATCTTGGCACAAAGGCATCATTTCACGCTCTTCTTCTCGATAAATTAAATTATATTGATTTTGCATGGATACAAACTTCGTCCAATTATGTTGCTCAGCAATATTATTTAGCCGTTCAAATTCCCATGCAAACATTGTGCTTGCTCCAATATATCGAGCTTTCCCTGCTTTTACGACATCATGCAATGCCTCCATAATGTCTTCCCATTGTGTTTCATGGTCTAATCGATGAATTTGATATAAATCGACATAATCTAGTCCTAATCTTTTTAAGCTGTGGTCAATTTCTGCCATGATATTTTTACGAGAGCTGCCGCCACCATTAGGCCGTCCAGGACGCATATCAAAATGTACTTTTGTAGCCACTACGATTTCATCTCTATTTAAGGAAAAATCTTTAATCAAGCGCCCCGTAATTTGCTCTGAAGTTCCCATTTGGTAAACATTAGCCGTATCAAAATAATTAATTCCCAGCTCAATTGCTGTTTTAAATATTTGCTTAGCTTCATCATAATCTTTAGCCCAAGGGAAAACCCCATTTTCCTTACCAGGCTTACCAAAACTCATACATCCCAAGCATATTTTAGAAACATCTACTCCGGTGGTTCCTAACTTTGTATATTGCATTTTATCTCCCCTTTATCGAATAATTTATACTTTCATAAATTTCTTTACAAATGAAATATATCGTTTTATTATAAAAGAGTCTAATTGAAATATATAATAATTGATAGATTTTTTTTATAGGTTATTTCATGAATACGAAACAAATTGATGCTGTTCTAGAACTTGCAAAAACCTTAAATTTCAATCGTGCTGCTGAGAAACTCTGCATTTCACAACCTTCTCTTTCTTACGAAATAAAATCACTTGAAAATGAAATTGGTTTTAAGCTTTTTGATCGTTCTGGGAAAGGTGCTATTCTCACACCTGCAGGCAATCAGTTTTGTGTTTCTTTACGCTTGTTTCGTGAAAATTTACAAAATGCGATTGAACAAGGGCAAAATTTCAGTGCTCGCTATTCTGATACCATATCGATTGGTTTACCTGTTCGCTCGATGCTTAGGAACTTGCCGCAAAAGATCATCGCTTTTAATCATAAATTTCCTGAAGTTTCTATTTCCCCGATGTTTATTGGATTTTACCATGCGGATGATTTCTTACGAAATAAAATTGATGTTTTAGTCGCAATGGATTTTGAAATTAAGCATATTCCGGATATAAAAATTTTCCCTCTTTATAAATGTGGTATTTCTCTAGTCGTGCGCAAAGATGACCCTCTGGCTGTAAAAAAATTCATCCGCGCAGAAGATTTGCATGACAGAACTCTTATGATCGGCGGAGGTTCTCCCCCTGCACTACAGCGTGTTCAGCAAAGGCTTATACGCTCTTTAAAGCTCCGCTATTTTAATTCCTCCAATCATGATACAACTCTCACCTATGTAGCAGCTAAAAAAGGTGTTTGCTTGTCGCCAGATTTTTTCAGTGATGATGATGAAGATGTGACACGCATCCCCTTTATCTGCCCTGAAAAATTTCATATTGTCCTATGTACGCATGAAAATGATAAACGTGATAGCTTATCTTATTTTGTGGACTTACTGCAAAATGTTCGCTAAATTTTCAGGACACTTTCTTGGACCTCGTATAGCCTTGATACCTAACCTTTGTAATTTGGCAAACGGCATAATATTTTGCTGATATTTTTTTACTGACTTAATCTTCATAACTTTATTGATTTTGATATTTTCATCTTGATATTGATAGGGTATATTAGCTGCAGTTACTAGGCATTTATAGCGTATCGCTGAAAAAGGAGCAGCCAGATATATGTAGACAGTATCTCCTTTTTTTATATCAGCAGATTGTTTCCATATAATTTCTGCATTATTTTTAAATGCTGTTTCAATATCAAAAAATTTAGGGTTAGCCGGCACAATCCAAGCTTTATAAATATCGTTATCTCTCTTATCTTCCATAGTAAATTGGTGGCTTTCCTCAATTAAATCGCAGATTAAATCATCTTGTATGCTCTCATCTAATACTATAGTTATCCAACTTGTTTTGTTCATATGATAAGCAGGATAAAATCCATTTTTCGCCAATAAATGCTTAATTTTATCTTTATGCAATTTGATATTTATAATCTCGACTTCCCCATTTTTTTTATCACCTAGCTTATTTTTATTAATATTGGCTATCAGGGCATACCATTTGCCATTTGCAGGATTTTTCAGCACCCCATAACCTTGATATTTTTTCCAAGGAAAATTTGGCTTATCTTGATATTTCATAAAAATTCTCTGCACGAGGCGATTAGCTTGTGGGCTTGAAAAATAGTATACTTGACAGCATTTTTGTTTTATGTCATGGAGAATTTTCTCATATTCTTCCCGCACTTGTCCGGCATAACCGACTGCCATTGTTTCCACTCGCAAAGGGTAGTAAATATCGTTACTATCTGTTTCCAATACTTGTCCGGTCAATTTTCCGGCAACATCAATTTTAATTTCTGCGCGAAATTCGTCATTCATAAATAATTTATTATAGATCCAGATATTTTTTTCTTTTTTGAAGCCATATTTTAGCAGGCTAGAAAAATCTATTCTTGCCTTCTTGAAAATATTTTCCTCAATTGTCATCTTAGTTCTACTCTTTCCATTGATATTTTAGAATCTTACTTTTAGCTCTACCATTCCTGCATGTGATTGATAATCTCCACGATAATTTCCCAAATACCATAGCCCCACATCAACATCATCTGTAAAGCTTGTTTTCGCGCCGGCTCTGGTCTCTACAAAGAAGGGATCTAATTGATTACCGTGTAGGGTATATGATGCTCCATTATTTAACCTTACAAAGGCATCATCACGGTCTGATACGATATCATAGCCAATACCAACATATGCTTCTGGTCTAATCGTTGCAGCTCTAAATACCTTATTTTCTTCTAGGCTTAATTGCGTTGACAGATGCATACCCAGTGTCGGTGTTATAACATGCATTTTATTACCATCAACTTTTTGGCCGGCACTGTCTTGATATCCATCACGTTCAATGTAATGGTATCTCAAGCTTACTTCAGGTGTAATTGTCATGTTTTGCAGCATCATATCATAACCACCACTTGCCTTCAAGAACAAATCAGAACTATCATATGTTGCTTTTATGTTTTCTACGCTCTGCTTTGTTTCTTTGTATTGCGAATCACTATAAGCAATTTCTCCCTCTAAGTTCCAATTACTTGGTTTATATTGTGTGTAGGCAAATATGCTATGAGTTTGAACTTTATCATTGTGGTTACGCGATTTTGCTTTGGTTGTATCTGCTCCATAACCTACGCCAATTAAAAGCTTAGACGTAAGTTTTTTATCTAAACCGAAGACTGCACCTTGGCGATTAATATTAAAACCATCAGAATTACCTTCAGCCTCAATATTTGAACGTCCGGCATAGGTCTTGGCCCATACTGAGGCATCAACTTTAGGCATGCCATCACCAGAGGCTATTCCCATAGCTTGCTGTTCTTTTGAGCGATTGTAGATATGGTTTTCTAGCATATCAGATAGATATGAAGATTGCTCAATTGCTAATGTCTTTACAATCGGTGCTGCATTTGGTACAATTCCTTTAAGTGCTTTAATAAATCCTTTGCTATCACTTTGTGCTAAATCGGTTAGCTTATCTGCAATATTTTGGCTCTGTTCCGTGATAAATTGTCCCCCATCAACCCACGCATGTCCTGCATTAACGATATCTTCATCTGCATGTTCATCTCTGGCAATATCCTCAGCTGTTCTAACCAATAAAATTCTATATGCTCCATTCATTCCATCTTTTTCAAATTGGTACATATTATTACTAAATTGGTCGGCAAAATTATTAAAATCACTGTTTTGAGCGGTCAGCAGTTGGACTGTACCGACTTCTCCTACTTTAATTAATCCCTGAGCTAAGGTCGCCTGCAATGTTGCGCCATCTTCGATGTTAATCGTTTGAGCCACAATAGATCCATAGTCTGTTAAACTATTTATTTTTAATTTTAATGTCGTATCTTTGCCAAAACTCAGATTTGCGACATTGATTTCTTTATTTTCAATATTCAACACGCTACTTTGGTTCATATTAACAGTCACTTTATTGCCTAATGCCTGATCTTTTGCCAGTTCCAAAGTTCCTTGATTAACATTCAAAGTATTCGTTCCACTTATCGGTTGGTTTAATTTCATGCTGGAATTAATGTTAATAGTTCCGTTACCATCTACAAGGTTATTGTTTTCATCTCCTTTCATATTATAAACACCATTATTGATTATATGTGCTATAATTTTATCATTATCAGAGGTCAATATTCCATCTTCTGCTATTATAACCTGATTTTGCGATATCAGCGCTGTATTACCGGAATTTTCCAGACGACCATTAACTGTTAGCTTTCCTGAACCAATAATTTTGCCACTATTTTCTGAATTATCCGCGGTTTTAATCTCCTTATCATTATTAATGATACCAGTATTGGCAATTCTAGCATTGATCAAACCTTTATTGTTTACTACTGCTGTGGTTTGGTTAATTAAAGAAGCAGTTATGGTTCCTTGTTCGCGAATATTTAGAGTTCCTTGATTGTCAACTGATGCTATTTCACCAGTATTGTTAATCGTTCCGTTCTTTTCGTTATCTACGGTCTTGATATTATTGCTATTATCTACTTTTCCTTGGTTCTTCAGCTGATCAATCTCACCAGCATTATTCAAATTTGCACCCTGATTGTTTTCAATGGTTGCGATGTGACCTTGGTTATCAATTTCCCCATTATTGTCAACTGAAGCCATTTCACCAGTATTGTTAATCGTTCCGGTATTGTGGGCCGTTGTAATATTGCCACTATTTTGCAAAATAGCTTGAGCCATATTGTTGACTTCCGTTATCTGACCGCTATTTTCAATTTTCCCTTCATTACCTGCATTTTCAACCACACCCACATTATTCATTGATGCGCCAATATGGTTATAGATATCAGATACAAACCCCTTATTATCGATATTCCCCAAATTATCGGCTTCAGTTATTTCACCGCTATTATTTATCGTGGCTTTTACTTTATTGTTTGCTGTTTTAATTTTACCGCTTGTGCTTACTTTACCCTTATTTTCAATTGTTTCAATTGTGCCATAATTTTCAACTTCTCCTGTTTCTTCATTTATCACATATGAAATTTCTGCGTTTTCATCGTTTGATAAAGTCCCCTTATTTACTGTTTCTGCAGCAATACTTCCCTGGTTGATTAATACATTGTTATTCGTAATACCTCTTTGGCTTATTTCACCTTGATTAACATTATCTTCACCATCAAAATTGATAATTCCATTAGTTCCTGTAATATCATTTTTATTGGTACCACCAGTTAAATTTATTATGCCCTCATTAATAATCCCCTGTTTTGCCAGTATATTTTCAGAGTTACTTGTTAGTTCAGCCCCTTTAGCATTGTTAAGCTGTTGAACAGATAACTGCCCATTGTTGTTGAGGTAGGCGCCTTTTTTATTTTCTAGGGTTTGTGCGGTTATGACTGCTTCATTATTAAATGTCGCTCCATCTATTGTTATATTTTTCTGGATAATAGTCGCAAATACCGTTGTGGTTCCCTCTATAATATTTGTTTCTCCAGCTGTTCCAATAATGCCATCTCGTAGTGTATTATTTCCACTTAAATTAAGAACACCATTGTTATTCACATCTGTTGCATTACTCTCAAACAATACGTCTTTCAAATTAACTGTACCGCCGTCATTAATTATTGCTTGTTTAAATCCATACATTCCATTTACATCTGCGATTGATAATGTTTGTTCTGCTTCCATTTTGATTCCGTTAGCAGAAAAATCTCCTCTAATTGTTTTATCGCCATCGCCAACTATGCTTAAGCTGTTTCCTTTAAGCTCTTTTTCTCCTGCAATAACCTCATTATCTACCATGGTATATGCCTTTTGATCAGCATCAAGCACGATTGCTGTTACCAAATCAGCATATTCAAATTGTAAATTTCCGGTTAATCCTTTTACAATATAAGTTACCAAATAACTATATTCTGGTTTATTGCCATTAATTGTTAAAGGCGCTCCTGATAATTCAACATTGTTTTTCAATTTCTCAGCCTCAGCGCTATTGTTTATGCTTAATATTGTTGTAGAAAGTGGAAGATTTTCCTTCGTATCGTTGATTAAATTAATATTGCTGATCAATAACTTATTATTACCTAAAATCTCATTTACTTTAAGTTGATCTGCTTTTGGTGAAGATAAATCGACATCAATAGATAAACTTAGATTACCCATAGTCAAATCAAGGTTTTGGAGTGACAATATCTCGTCAGCTTCATTATTTTGGCTCAAATCCAACCATCCATTTTTTCCTATTAATGTTTTGTCAGCAAGGGCCAATTTTTCTGCTGAAGTTTTCAATGTACCGGAAATTGCCAAATTACTCTCTACTTGCTCTTTTGTTGTTATGCTTCCAACTATTTCTGTTGTACCACTACCGATAATATGATTCTTATTTTCTCCGTTGCCTGTCAGATTTAATTTTCCTGTGACATCTATTTTGTCTGTAACCATTAATTTTTTAACATCACTCTCTAACTCCCCTTGGCTGATAATGATATGATGTTGCAAAATATCAGCTTCATTCCTTACCTTATTATCCGTATTAATTTCCAGTTTTCCATCTCCTTCGATGGTATTTTGATTCGTACCGCCAGTTAGCACCAAAGTACGATCATTTTCTATCTTGCTTGCCATATGTAAGTTATTGGCATCGGAAGTTAATTTGGCCCCTTCATTATGAATTATTATCTTATTTTGGTTGATGCTTTGATTGTTCTTTACCTGGCCCTTTATCTCTATTATTCCGGAACCATCGCTACTTAATATCACATTGTCATTTTCACCAGTTCCTACCCACTGTAAAATTCCGTTGTTATTGATACCTTCTTGAGTTATAATTTTGCTGGCATCTGTCTGCAGTACCGCTGAGTTTCCGATATTTACTACTTTTTGAGTTACTAATTCATTAATAGAAACATCACCGTTAATATTGGTTATACCATCATCTCCATTAATCACAGAATTTAGTGTTCCAAAGCCTAAATTCAGTATTCCTTTATTATGCACAAAGTCCTTAATTTCAAAATTCGATGCCGCAGCATTGACAACACCAGACTTAATCATGATTTCATTTTGCTTAACAACTCCCTCAAAATTAACTGTTCCTTCTCCTCCAATTGTTATTGTTCCTTGAGAGGTAGTATCATCGCTGATGGTTGTTGCAAATGTTACTTGGTGACCGCTAACGGTATTAATATTTAATTCTGCTGTATTGTTTACTGCTGCGTTTGAATCAAATAAAATATCTGTGGTCTTGGCATTGATATTCAATACGCCATCATTATTAATTGCTGTATCACTAAATCCAGCAAATTTGGCTACATTATTGATGGTTAATATTTGTCCTGCTTCCAGCTGTATGCCGCCATTGTTTTTACCATCAATGCTATACCCTTGGCCATTAATCGTATAGCTAGATGCTTTTTGCAAACCAATTGCTTTCGTCTCGTTATCTGGAATAATGGCTAGATCTGCTGCAATATCTTCATTCTGATTCATCGTATAGATAACATTACCTGTCTCACGGGCGGCTGTTACAAGATTATAAATAGATGAATTATCAAAGGTTAAATAGCCGCCATCTTCTTGCTCTTGATAGGTTATGGTATAACTGTCATCGCCGGTAAGATGATTGATGATAAATGAATCTGTTGCTAATCCCACGACCCCTTTCAAATTTTCATTGGCGACTTTGGTTCTGATAAATTTATAAGTTCCGTCTGCCAATAGATTAATTTCATTAATTAATAACTTACCGTTATTATGCGCGCTGAGTGTTCCTGTCAAATTATCTGCTACTTGCTCCTGCAAATTGGCATCTATAGCCCACATAATATCACTTTTTAGTGACAATTGACCTATAACATGGTTATCTATATGCTTATTTATGGAATCTATTTTTCCACCGCTTGCGTCATTCTTTAATCCGTTAAGATTTAAGGTTCCGTGTGAAATTGTGCTACCATCTTGTTCATAATAGCCTAATTTTACTTGGGCATTGTTATATAAATTCAATGTATTGGAAGATATTTGATTATCAAATTCTACTCTCCCTGTATTATTTGTTGGTCCTTGATTAATGTTAATTATACCATTATTTCCTGTCACTGCACCTGTCAGCAAAATCTCTCTGTCTGCCGCGGCGTTCATATTGATGGTGGCTGCATTATATATATCCTCTGCTGAACCATTTACTTTGTTGCCAATGAACACACTATCTCTGGTAATGGCTAAAATATCGGTGGTGCTGTTATTATAAAGTGCAGCTCCTTTTGCTGTGGCTTGATTATGATAAAAGCTGGTATCTTTTAATATTAGTGTTCCACCTTCATTTGTGATAGCAACAGACTGATTTTGTGCAAACACCGCATTATTGATGTTCACCTGCGCCTCATTTTCTACTGTTATGATTTTACCTTGGTTTTGATTAAATAAGGCATTATCTACATTTAATGTTCCGGCAACCTTTATTGATCCTGTCGCATTTTTGCTGTGAGTATAGCCATCATGTGTCTGTTCCACAGTATTATCTTGATTAAGTGTAAATTCACCTAAGTTATTGATTGAAACTTCTTTATTGTTGCCAATTTGCCATACGGTATCTGCATTTTCATTAACAACAATGGCTCTATTCCCAGCGTCTACTGTTAATTTTGAATTTTCACCGCCTTCAATTCCTAAGAGAGTATTTTGTTCATCTGTTGTCATATTATATTGTCTGTCGGCAGCTGTCGTTGCTATTGCCATTGATAGACTGCCATATGAAAATGTCAAAAATCCTTTTTCATCATTTTTATTATATGTAACCATATAGCTCTTGGCTGGATCTATGCCGGCAATGTGTACTTTTTCATTTGATAGTTGAAAAACATCTTTTAAGATGTTGTTTGTTATGTTAATTTCTACAGGCAATGAGGCCTCAGTAACATCTGATAAAATTTTAATATTATCAATAATTATGGCATGATTACTAGGGTTTATTAAACTGTTTGCACTCATATAATCTGCTTGAGGTGTCGTTCCTGCCAATACAGTATCTATATTTATGTGTAAATCTTGGTTTAATGTTACTTCTCCCATAGAAATCTGTTCTATTTGGCTATTCTGAGTATTAAATGATGCTCCATTTGCAATCAATCCAGCATTTTCCGTTATCTGTCCAGTTGCAGACAGATTGACCACACCAGCGTTTAGTTCAAGGATTTGTTTTTCTATCTCTTTATCAATTGTTACTTGGCTGTCTACTGTTTTGCCCAAAGCCAAATGTCCTGTATTTGCATTATTAAGGGCTTTAATTTCTCCTAAGGCTACGTTTTTTTCAACTTTTATTATACCGGAATTTTTGATAACACTGTCATTGTGATACTCGCTATCAATCACAATAGTTCCAAGATTATCAATGGTTGCCTGATTATTTATTTCTCCACTTATTGTGCCTTGGTTGTTTACAGCACTGTTATTGGTCAAATTATGTAGTGCACCGCTGACCTCATTGTTTACAACACCATTATTATTTGTGATAGTACTCACAGTACCACTGTTTGTGGTTTCTCCACCATTCACGATTAAGTTATCAATTTGTGCATTTTCACCATTTATCAGTATTCCATCGGTTAATGTAGCGTGCGTAATATTTCCTTTATTTGTTGCATTACCTGCTGTTTGCTCAAGTTTTGTCAGCTGCGCTGTTTCGCCATTAGTAAAACTGCCGCCTTTTACATAGCCTGTGGCTATTTTCGCGTTGTTATACACATCTCCTGCTATTAACTCTAATTGCGAGATATTCCCAGATGCCTTATTATATAGTTCGCCATCATTCATCAATACAGATGTTATTTTATTGCTATTTGTTAGGATACCTCCTCTATTGTCCACAGGGGAATTTATTTCTCCACTATTGGTCAGATTACCTATATTGGTAACACTTGCCTGGGTTATGTTTGCCTTATTTGCGCCAGTTCCAGAAAACTCTATTCTTCCATTTTCCCCAGTTATTTCATTATTATTTTCCCCACCGGTCAGTTGCAGCAGATTAAGATTTTCGATACCATTGACTGTTTGTATATTATCTGCACGAGATGTCACTGTCCCTTGGTTTAAAATTTTATCTGTTAAGGTCAATAATGCATTATTCGTCAGTTGGCTTGTTTCATCAATTGTCAGTTGTTTTTGGGTTATTTTTCCGCCCTCGTTAAAGAGGACTTCTGCAGAAATTAAATTATTGTCTTCTTCATAAGCTGATATATTGATAATACCATCATTTCCTTTTATGATGCTCAACTCGTCTTTACCATATAAATTTAATAATGAATTATTTTCTATATCTACTTCGTTATTATTAAAAGCGACATTTGTAATATTTACGGTTCCATAATTGGTTATTGCGGTGGAAAATCCTTGCCATTCTTTTATATTATTTAATCTAAGAGTTTGAGTCCCTGCTAACTGTATACCACCGGTTTTACCACCGCTCGGAAGATCCCCACCTACCACAGATTGCGTACCATTTCCGTTAACTGTTAAGGAAACTCCGGCAAAACGATGTTCGCTATCAGAAATACCTGTACCACCGTGTTCAGCCAATTCATCAACAATATTTTCATCGCCGGTTCCCATTACATAAATTCTCGATCTGGTTACCGCTCTTGCCGCCGCCACTAAATCTGTATAGGTGATATTCAGGTATCCTCCAGAATTTTCTCCTTCCAAATCCTTGGCATAAGTTATCATAAAACCATTTTGCGGTATATTTTCAACACGCGTTTTGGTGCTATCTCCTAATTCTATGTAATCTTTCAAATTATTATCCACGACTTTAACATATTCCGGATCTTCATCTCCGTCTTGCGGTGATTTAATATTTAAGTTATTTATAAATATCTTTTTATCTCCACTTACGGCAGTTGCAATCAGGTTATCAGCCTTTTTTATAGCGCTATCACCTGTCAAATCAATATCAATAGCCAGTGCACTATCTGCAGAAATATTTACTGTTCCTAGACGAAACGTATCGGTTGTATTTTGAGCCTGCAGATTTATGTTTCCACCATTTGCTACAAATGAATAAGCATTTTCAATGTTAGCATTTTTCAATAAGTTAAGCTCACCATTTTCTTCAAGACGACTATTATTTTCTTTTATGGTTGTTCCCACTGTTACATTGCCGTCAATCCAAGTGGTATTGTTGCTGCTACCGCCTGAAATTTCTGCTTGCGTTGTTCCTTGAGTAAGATGCAACTGTCCGCGTTGATAGATTTTATTTTGCAGATTAGAGGCATCCGAGGTTAAGATGTTATTGTTTTGGACTTCTTGGGCAATTATACCATTGTTTTCAAACTCACCATCATTGGTGAAACTGCCGCTACCATTTATCGTACCATTATTTGTACCTTGTGCTTTAACATGCAATTGATTATTATTTGTGAGAGTGGCTCCTGTGGCTATTTCCAGAAGCTGTTGTTCAATACTACCGTTATTTTCGAATACGGCATTTGTATTTAGTTTAAATTGTAGATTTCCTGATATTTCAGCAGTACTTGACACTTTACCGGAATTATTAACTACAATGTTATAAATTTCAGGATCTCCCGTATTTAGCAGTTTACCATTTACAATCAATTCATTTTGAACTAGATTAGCACTGTTCAGATTGGTTATTCCACTTATTGTAGTTTTCCCTTCACCGGTTATGGATTGGTTTATTATATTATTGTTGTTTAAAAACAGCTGACCATTATTTTCAATACCACTGGTGTTCGTCGCTGTCAGATAGGTGTTATCTAGTATTAATGTGTTGCCATCAGTAATCTTAGCTACGTACGCAGCATTGTCAATCTGCGTATTCTCTATCTCCACTGTGGTTGGCATTGTCGCTATAATATCAAATAACTTGTAACCTTTTGCATTAATTGTGGCATAGGTATCTTCGTTTTTTGCCCCTTTTATGGTTAAGACCCCTGCACTGGTAATACCGGCATCTTCTGATACTTCAAAAGTGCTGGTTGTTCCGGCAAAATCAAAGATTCTGTTTTCACCTGTAGCAACATTTATTAAATGTAAATTATCATCTTGATTGGTATATATTTTTTCTCCATCTGTCACATTTAGTGCCCAACGAATAGAATCAGCCAAACCCTGTGCTGATCCAACAATTGATATTCTTGTTTCTCTTTTACGGGTTATTTCGTAATCACCGAATTTTTGATTATAAGTAATGGTTGTTCCTGCAAAGCTATCTGTTCCTGTGATGATTTCATCATCAATATCTGCCTCATATTCGCTTTTAACTGTGTCTGCCAGTGTTAATTTAGTATTAGCATTGCCATTATTTAATATTTTTTGAACCAATTCAGTATTTACAGTGGAAGCCTTAAAAATAGCAATTCCGGCCCCAAAGATATTAAGATTGGAAATATTAAATGTACCTGAACTGCCGGAATTTAAATCAAAAGTATCCGCATCCGTTGTAAGATTGGAGTCAATTTTCATATCGATAGCTAGATTAAGGGCTGAATTTAATATAGCTTTACCGATTTTATGATTTTCTATATGATTATTTAAGGTATTAATTTTCCCATTTTCTTCATCATTGGTCAAATTTATTAAGTTCAAACGACCATATTTTTCTCCATTAAGTCCCAGCACGATATTCGCATTATTTTTAATATTAAGTGTTTTCTGGGTCACTGTGTTATTAAATCTCACTTCGCCGCTATATTTTCTTTCTGTACCATTATCATCATACACTCCGCCAACATTGGTGGTACCAGTACCGCCATTCACATTATCAATAATTTCGCCATTAAAAGTAATAGATTTCCCTTCTTTTGCCCATAAATTCAGGATACCTCCTGTATTAGTATTATTAATATCTATATCTTTGCCACCACTAACAGATACTTCTCCGGTTGTATCATTGCGTGTTATTGTTGCCTGGGCTTTATTATTGTCAAACAGTACATCTTTTTGGTCTGCAATTATATTTAATGTTCCTTTATTTGATATGATATTTTCTGCTGTTGTGGCATTATTTTTAATTGTACTATCCATAATTATCATCACGGATGTGATGTTCAGATTATTTATCATTCCACCATTAAGCCCGGTATTATCAAAGGATTTTGCATAGTTATTTTCTATATCCGACATAATGGTCAGCGGTCCACCAACATTACGGTTATTGTATAGTATACCACTACTTAGCTTATTTTCAGTTGATTCTATATAGTTGTTTTTTATAGTGCCAGAAATAAAATTAACATTATTTTGATTATTAATAATACCGCCACTTATCGCCTTTTTAGCGATTATGGTATTTCCTGAAATATTTCCAGAGATGGTTTCAATTTGGTTAAGGTTACGTATGATTCCGCCCGTGATGGCTCCTTCAGCTGTCACGTTATTTCCTTCTATACTTCCTGAAATTACGCTAATTGCTGCCTTATTATCAATTATACCGCCATTTAAGGTACTTGCTATATTTACTGTATTCTCTTTAATATTTCCTGAAACTATCTCAAGTTGAGATGAGTTGCGTATTATTCCTCCCTCTGCTTCTTTATTAACTGTAATACTATTTTTTTCAATATTTCCTGAAATTGTAGCAATTTCTGCCTGGTTATCGATAATACCTCCTTTCAAAGTCGTGGCCACATTAATGGTATTTTCTTTAATATTTCCAGAGATTGTATCAATTTTAGCGATGCCCGAGCCATTAAGGTTTGAAATAATACTGCCATTTATGCTTTTCAGTGTTAGAATATTATTGGTGATATCACCTGATATCTCTCCGATTTCAGCCTTTTCACTCTTTGCTGAATTCAGGATAACACCACCTTGTGCGGTCATATTGTTTATCGTTAGTTCATTATTAGATATGCGACCGGTAATGGCAGAGATTTTAGCCATCCCATTGTTATTTCCTTCATTTAAGATTAGACCGTAACCTTCGTTTGTTTTTCCTTTCAATTCTATTTTATTTTCAGTTATATCACTTGAAATTTTATCTATTTCCGCATTTTTATTTTTACCTTTATTGCTTATTAATGCGCCATAAAAATTTCCATCAGTTGAAGTGATTTTATTTTTGGTAATATCACCTGATATCTCGCCAATTTTAGCAATTCCTTTTTCAGCTTCATTACGAACTAAACCACCATAAATTGCTTTTGCGTTTATTTCATTTTCTATAATTGAAGCTGTAAATTTTGCTATCTCCGCATCGCCATTTGCCAGATTACGCAAAATACTTCCATAGAGATTTTCGCTTCTACTAATTATATTATTTGATATCTCTCCTGAAATTACTTCAATTTTACTCTCTTTCCCTTCTGATGCTGTATTATATATCACATTATTATTAAACGTATTTGCTGCTATGCGACCATTTATATTCTTGATGACCCCATTTGTATTTTGCAACAAGTAAGATGCGTAACTGTTTTGTAGTATATTTAAGCTTCCGCCCTCAAGAACTGTGATTACGCCGCCATCATTTTTAAGTAAACTATCCGAATTGGCCGCACTATTTTGGGCTAAGACATTTTCTCCTATAAAATTAATTGTGCCACCATTTGCTTTGAACAGTGTACCTTTAAAGCCCTGCCATGCGGCATTTATATTCCCTTGTTCATCTAGGGATCCGATATTGTCAATATTTAATGTTCGACCGGCATTTACAATAATTCCACTTGCATTTCCCCCAATTACTGAATAGCTACTATTTCCATTGATGGTTAGCACAGCTCCGCTACTACCACCCATCGTACCGATTCCTGTACTTGAATCTCCTATTTGCGCAATATCATCTTGAATATTTTCATCAGCTTCTAAATTAAACTGACGTGATACGGCCGTTCCTCTAGTCACGCTTACCAAATTTTCTGTAATATTTTGAGCTTGCACCTCAGAAGCCATTATAAATAATAGCCCTATTACAAATACAGCTTTATATCCTTTATGTTTCACTATCATACTCCTTAAACACCTCTTGTTTTCAAGTGGCATTTATGTTAGCAAATCTACATTATTACTACAGATATTTTCTACCATTTAGTATAGTAGAAGAAAAAATATTTATTTTTGGTTAATCTGCCTCTATTCATTTTTTCTTGCTACCTTAAATCATCTTTTATTAGCAATTTATCTCTGTGATAGACTGTCATCTTTTTTTATTTTAAATGATTTAGCTAGAATATAGGCATTTATTCCATTTTATCAATATACTCTTCTAAAAATTCTGCGCTATCTGCAACACAATCTGGACATTCTCGTATAATTTTATTTTCATTCAAACCTTTAAGTTCTTTACAGCGAGTCGCCCCATTGCGTTCGGCAAATTTTTCCATTATTAGTCGCATTTCTTTTACTGATTTTGCACTATTTTTATTTATTAACCCTAAGACGATGCCTGCACCAATCAAAGCCCCACAAGTTCCTTCCCTATTACCCAATCCTGCCGCAAAAGAATTACCGAGATTAAGTGCCATATTTTCATCTATTCCTGCTTTATCACAATATGTGCAAATAACCGCTTGGGCGCAATTATACTTTCCACTGCGTTTCTTCTCTGCAGCCATACCTTTCCGCGTTTTCATGGTTGTTCCTTTATAATTATAAATATTTTTTTAAGAATTGGTCTATTTCATCAAACGGTATTTTTTCTAAGTTATCATATAAATCGACATGGTTTGCGTCTGGTATAATTAATAGCTTTTTATTATCTCCGGTTAACTTTTTATAAGCGTCTTCAGAAAAATATCGACTATGGGCTTTTTCTCCATGAATCATGAGAACGGCATTTTGAATAGTCGAGCTATATGCCAAAATTGGTTGTGTTATTAAAGATAAAGCAGATGTCACATTCCATTTGCCATTTGAGTTGATTGAGCGTTCGTGAAAACCTCGTGGTGTTTTATAATATTCAAAATATTCTTTTACAAATAAAGGTTCTTGTCCTGTCAATTTTTCTGGCAGACCTTCAGCACCAGTATAATAGCCCTGTTTATAATCCAGGGTACGCTGCCGGTTTAATTTCTGACGCATTGCGTATAAATCTTTATCTGACATAGTGTCATTATAACCTTTAGCTGTAACTCTTGTCATATCATACATTGTTGAGGTTACGGTTGCCTTAATTCTGGTATCTTGCGCTGCAGCATTTAGACCAAATCCACCAAAACCACAAATACCAATGATACCAATTTTGTTCTCATCTACTTGGGGTAATGAAGTTAGATAATCAACTGCAGCACTAAAATCTTCCGTATTAATATCCGGTGAGGCCACGTTCCTTACGGCACCGCCGCTTTCTCCTGTAAATGAGGGGTCAAAAGCAAATGCGATATAGCCTCTTTCAGCCATTTGCTGAGCATATAATCCGGAGGCTTGCTCTTTAACCGCCCCGAATGGTCCTGATACAGCAATAGCCGGTTGCTTTGTGGAAATTTTTGTTGCAGGCTCATATAAATCCCCTACAAGTTCTATTCCAAATCTATTTTTAAAAGCAACTTTTTTGACATTTACCTTATCGCTCTTAGCAAAAACTTTATCCCACTTAGGGGCCTGTGCTACTCCGTATGCACAATCTGGTGTTGAGAAGACTAGACTTAGTGTCGCTAGGCTAGCAGCACATAATGATTTAATTTTCATCTTTACCTCCTTGTTAATATAAATATTTTTCCGTCATACGTAATGTTATTTTACATCGGCTAAGACTTTTATTGAAATAATTTTATCCGGATTAATGACCTCACCATTCTGTCCGCTGCCTTTTTTAATTTTATCAACGGCTTCCATTCCAGAAATAACTTGTCCCCACACAGTATACTTGCCATCTAAAAATCCGGCATCAGCAAAACAAATAAAAAATTGACTATCTGCAGAATCTGGATTTTGTGCTCGCGCCATTGATACGGTTCCGCGGCCATGATGCTTATTGTTAAATTCTGCTTTTAATTTTAGCCCACTACCGCCGGTTCCATTACCCAACGGATCACCTGTTTGTGCCATAAAGCCTTCTATTACCCGATGGAACTTTAGTCCATCATAATATCCTTGGCGCACTAATTCTTTTATTCTGGTAACATGATTAGGGGCAACATCTGGATACATTTCAATAATAACGTCGCCGTCTTTTAGTTTTAATACTAAAGTGTTTTCTGGGTCTGTCACATTAATAGCTGATGCCTGAACCGATATACAAAGCAAGGCGAACAAAGATAATAAAAACTTTTTCATGGGACCTCCTAAAAATTATTTATTTATGATTGTTATATTGATGTAAAGATTAATCTTTAGTTATTTTTTACATGTTTTTTTGCTTAATTTTGCATTATCACTTGACAAACTGTGACAAAATAATATAATAGCAACTGCAATTTTATAAATATGTTAAACTAATTACAATTATGAAGCCAGTAGTTGATCTTAAGGATTATTCTTGGAAAACAGCCGAAATTATTTTTGACTTTTTCAAGAAAGAAACAGATTGTTTGGATGCCCAAGGCAATCTGTTGGTTGCACCAAAGTATGTGGTATGTATTGATGATGATATGGTTTCAGCTTACTATGCGGCCATTATCATGAACAAAGCGCTGAAGCAATTCGGCACTTATCCTGTGTTACTGTGTGCCGGCGGTGTCGGTATGCTGTCTAAGTATTTAAATAAACAAGCTGATGGCACCGTCATTAGTGAAGGTGAAAAACTCAAAAGAGTTTGTCTGCGCTTAGGTGATTTTCCTCAGATTGTTGTCTTGGAAAAAGGTAATAATACTGGAGCGGTGCTGAAAGAAATTATTGACTATGTCAATAGTGACACCGACGCTGTGATTTTTTGCCCAACGCAGCGAATGAGTAAGCGGCTGGAACGTACTGTTGCTTTTTCTACCAAACAATTTCCTGGTAGCAAAGCTCTTAATGCATACTGGTACGTTCATGGCGAAAGTCTATCTGATATGCTGCAGCTTTACAATGGCAAAATTCTTGCCGGCGGTCTACCGTTGCTTTCTGAAGCGGCTGCCTTGTATGATCGCTTGGGCACAGATAAGTATGTCGGTCTGTATCAGGCAGAATATGATGGGAATATTCCCAAATATGTTCGCTTTGCCGGCTATTACTTAGCCCAGAATTATCCTGTACGGGTTCCAAGATCGTTCTTTTCTGCACCCTTGCAATTTTTGAAAATGTATTCAAGCATTGTATGGTATCGCAAGGCTATTGCTGTTGATCTTGAGGCCAAGATTCACACTTGGCGAGAAGCCCTCTAACACTGATCCCCTTCTATCTTTAATAGGAGGGGATTTTTTATAGGTTTTTACCTTTAATCCGAAGTATTATTGAAATATCACATCTATTTCATATATTTTCCTTGTAACACCATATTGAAGTTACTCATTTATAAAACCATTTATTTTCTGCCCCACAATTTTTATTAATATTTGACTAGGCAGAAACTTAACAAAAGGAGAGGTATATATGACGAAAGAAGAAGGTTTTTGGAATAGCACTAAGGATGCGGCTCATCATACTTGGGAAAAGACTAAGGAAGTTAGCGGTAATGTTTGGGAAGGTACTAAAGAAGTCAGTGAAAATATTTGGGATAAGACAAAAGAAGTCAGCAGTGATGTGTGGAAAGGAACTAAAGAGGCTGCCGACAATGTTAAAGATTTTATCGTTGGTGAAGATCGACCTATAGAAAATCAAAAAAAACATTGTGATACTACATCTCATCAAAATGTGTCTAAAAATAGTCATCATCACTCAGTGCATTAATTTTGTTTGCCGAGCCTGCCTTTCCTGCAGGCTCTTGACAATTTTATTTTTCCTATTATGATAAATACATTCTCGGTGCTTGCAGGGCTTATAAGCAGGGAATAGTTGTAAACCGAGCCGGTTTAATAAAATACTGTTTTTATTTACGGCTCCTGTTTAAAGGAGTTTTTTTATGGTTGATTTTAGATATAAACATGGTTTAGCTATCATGCGGGCTCAACCTTTTCATATTGGACATCAGAAACTGGTTGATCAGATGCTCACGGCCTGCGAACGCGTTACACTTGCTCTCGGCTCTATTCAAGAACAAGGCACCGAACGTAATCCTCTTAATTATACGACCCGAAAAAAGATGATACAAAATATATATCGTTCTAGGCCAGAGTATGACAGACTTAAAATTATTGGTTTGTTTGATATTAATAATCCTGCTGAATGGGGTACTTTTGTACTCGATTTTATCCACGAAAGTTTTCCGAGTTTACCATCACCAGATGTATATTACGCTGGTTCAGCATATGATGCGCATTGGTTTAAAGGATGTGTTCCGCACATTGAATTAGTTGATCGGACAGACCAATCTTTTCCTTTTGTTACAGGTTCAATGGTCCGTGACATGCTTAAGTTCGGTGACCCACGGTGGAAAAATTTCATTGCACCTGAAAATCATCAATTGGTTGAAGAATATTTTAGCAAGAAAAAAGGAATTATTTAAATTTACGACTTTAACGACTAACCATATATTTTATATTTAATTTCAGGTAATTAAGTTTTTAAAGAGGTTGTGTATGAATAACAATATATTAATTCGAATAGATTTTCAAAATGACTTTGTTCACCCGGATGGCGTCCTATCTATTTGTAATATGAGCTTAATTGCTGCACATCAAAAATTTGCCCAGCAACTTTCCGCGAACTCCTTTGCGCAAATTATCGAAACTTATGACACACATTTTGCTGAAACTTATCATGAAACTATTGAAGCTCAAAGCTATCCTCCACACTGCCTTTTCGGTCGTTGGGGGTGGTTACAGGCAGCTCCCTTTGATTCTGCACTTAATGTTTCCAAACTCTATAAATCTACTACTAACCTCTGGAATGAGGCCGTTCAATACAAACTATTGAACGCAGATTGGTGTACAAAAAAATGTTTACATATGCGGTTTATTGAGCGATGTATGTGTACAGCAGGCAATGGATGGCTTTCTTAAACGCTGTGCACATGTCATCATTTTGGAGGATTTATGTCAAGGTTTACGGCGCCAAATAAATGATATCATAAAGGACGATTGTTATCTTCCTTATCTTAGCAGTGGTCATCTTCAATCTATAACCTCGTCGCGATTTCTTAGTCAAGCCTCATTATATCATAAAGATACAAAACAATCTTAATTATCAGTCTTTAGGAGATTTATTATGAAAGAATCTTGTTTTACTCGCCCCAATTTACTAGGTAACGGCTCCCCGTTGTTTTGTGATTTATACCACTTAACAATGGCGCAAGCTTGGTTTCTTGATGGCAAAGCAGAAGAAATTAAAACTTCAGAAGCCTTTTTTCGCAAATGTCCTTTTGGCGGTAGCTATTTAGTATCTGCCGGTTTAGGTGAATTTTTACAATGGTTAAAAAATTGGCATTTTTCGCCGAGTGATATAGATTATTTACGACAGGTAAGAAATACTGATGGCTCTCTGGTGTTTAATGAGCATTTTCTGACCTTTATTGCAAAACAAAAGTTAAACTTAACCATCAGAGCTGTTCATGAAGGTGAGCTTATCTTTCCTAATGAGCCCGTTTATTCAGTAACAGGTCCAACTTGGCAAGTCGATCTAGTTGAAGCTGCGCTACTAAATATTTTTAACTCCCAAAGCTTGGTTGCGACAAAAGCCTCTCGTATGGTTTACGCCGCCTCTCTTGATGGTTACAAAAGACCTTTATTAGAGTTTGGTTTACGTCGCGGTCATGAGTTAGGTGGCCTCTCAGAAACCCGAGCTGCATTTATTGGTGGGGCTTGTGGTACTTCAAATACGGCAGCTGCTCAATACTACGGTATTCCAGCCTCTGGTACGATGGCTCATTCTTTTGTCATGAGTTATGAAAATGAGATCGACGCATTCAAAGCTTTTATGTCTGCCAATCCACATAATACCACCTTACTGGTTGATACCTATGACACGCGTTTGGGTATTCAACATGCTATTCAAGCCGCTAAAGAAACTGGTATTCCTCTCATGGGGATGCGGATTGATTCTGGTGATTTAGCTTATTGGGCCAGAGTTGCTCGAGAGTTGATTGATGCTGAAGGAAACAACCCACTCTTTACTCACGTTAAGTTAGTCGCTTCCAATGATTTAGATGAACATTTGATTGAAAATTTGTTAGTCGTTCAAAAAGCTCCTTATGATGTGTTGGCCGCTGGTACGAAGCTCGTTACGGCCTATGATACCCCTGCTCTTGGTGGCGTTTTTAAGACCAAACAATATCTATCATCACCAAGAATTAAAATTGCTGAAGGAAAAACCACTATTCCTGGTGCTACTGATGTCATCCGTATTGTGCGACACGGTTTATATGAAGGGGATATCATATGCCGTGCAGCCGATACTGATTTTGTGCATAAAGGTAAATTGGCGCAGGATATAACATCATATACCTGCCAAAGCCTTGATGGCAAGAGGGTCACTTTCAAAGCCGGTGAAACTGCTTATACCCTTTTGCAAACAGTGGTCGATGAGGGGCAATTTGTAATTTCACCAGAACTCAATTTATTTACTTTGCAACAGCGTACACAAAGCAGCCTATCTTGTTTAGATAGTTCATACAAGCGGTTGGCTAATTCCCATCTTTATGGTGTTGGCCTGGAGGCGCATTTATTCAATTTGCAAAAAGATCTCATCCAAAAATATCTAAGGAGAAACTGATATGCAAAATCTATGGCATCGATTACAAAATGGTTTAATTGACTATTGTCAAAAAAATGGATTTCAAAAAGTAATTATTGGTCTTTCCGGCGGTTTAGATTCTGCAATTACCGCCGTACTTGCTGCAGACACTTTAGGTGGAAAAAATGTTTCAGCCTTGATGATGAAGACACAGTACACCTCAGATTTGAGTTTGCAGATTGCTCGTCAAGTTGCTCAATTAAATCAACTTAATTATCAAGAGCTAGATATTGAATCTCTGGTGCAAAGTCAGATTAATTTTTTAAATAAATCTCTTAATGAACCTCTTAAAAATGTTGTCATTGAAAATATTCAAGCTCGTCTACGCGGTCAAATCCTAATGGCCTATTCTAATCAAAACGGCGGCCTTGTCCTTGCCTGTGGCAACAAATCTGAAATTTTTACCGGCTACTGCACCCTTTATGGCGATACTTGTGGCGGTTTAGCCCCTTTGGGCAATGTTTATAAATCAACTATTTTTGGGTTGGCGCAATGGCGCAATCGTTTAAATCCTGTTTTGCCGGCTGAGGTTATTACGCGTGCACCTTCGGCAGAATTAGCCTATAATCAAAAAGATGAACATTCTTTACCTCCCTATTCGATATTGGATGATATTTTAAGGCTTATGATTGATCAGCATCTTTCTCTTGCTGATATTGTCGCAGCAGGATTTGATGAACGAACAGTCTCTTTTGTACATGATTTAGTTAAGCGCTCCGCTTTTAAGCGGCAGCAGATGGCTGAGAGCATAAAAGTGTAGTTTCGTATCTGCTTTAAAAATAATTCTGTCTCTAAAAGAATGGTTGACATTTTGAGATTATATATTATAAACTGTCGGGTGTGTTTAATAGATAGAGGTAAAAAATAAAATACAGACATGAGTCCGGTATATAGTTATGTAATCAACTTAATGTTGGTGTTATTTCTTGTTTTTTGCAATGCATTTTTTGTTATTTCTGAATTTTCTATTGTTAAGATACGGCGGACGAAGCTTGAGGAACTTGCGCATAGCGGGAGTAAACGTGCTAAAATTGCTTTGCATATTAATGAGCACTTGAATACTTATCTCAGTGCCACACAACTTGGCGTTACCCTTGCTTCATTGGGTCTAGGCTGGCTTGGTGAACCAGCAGTTTCAAGGCTTTTAGAAAATTTATTTGGAGATTTTTTAACCGGAAATAAAGTTTTGCTGCACTCTTTGTCGTTTGGTATTGCCTTTACATTTATCACTTTGCTGCATGTTGTCCTCGGTGAATTAGTACCAAAATCCATGGCCATACAAAATACTGAACGTTATGCTCTATTAATTGCTATTCCACTATATACATTTAATAAAATTTGTACTCCTATAATTTGGTGTTTTGACCATGTGTCCGTATGGATACTGCATTTAATGAGAATACCTATAGCTGATGAAAATGAAGATGCTCATTCTGAAGAAGAAATTAAGTTAATTATTGATGCATCCCAAAAAGGCGGGATTATTGATGATACAGAAAGTGAGATTATTCAAAATGCTATCTGCTTTTCGGAAATTTTTGCCCATGAGATTATGATTCCTCGACAGGATATGAAATGCATTTACCAAGATAGCAGTTTTGAAGAAATTATGGCTTTTGTTAAACAAAATAAACATACTCGTTTTCCTTTGTGCGCTGGTGATAAAGACCAGATTTTAGGGATGATCCATATTCGGGATCTTTTAGAATTGGATGAAACACAGCATAAGGATATCCTTAATCGTATTGTGCGAAAGATATTATTTGTTCCAGAAAACAAATCTATTTCCGAAATTCTGCACGAGATGATGAAAAAGCACATTCATTTGGCTATTGTTGTTGATGAATATGGAGGAACAGCCGGCCTGCTTTCAATGGAAGATATCCTTGAGGAGTTGGTCGGAGATATCCGTGATGAGCATGATGCTATTGTTGAAGAGCCCGTTAAGCAGATTGATGATACTACTTTTGAGTTTGATGGTGTTTATCTGGTTGAAGATGCCTGTGAGTATCTTGATATACCCTATAAAGAGCATGAGGAAAGTACGATTGGTGGCTATGTTTTTAATCTATTAGGACGGGAGCCCAAAGTCGGTGATACCGCGGAGGATGATTATTGCACGTATGAAGTTATTAAAATCGATAATATGCGGATTACACGGGTGAAAACCACTGTTAAATTTCGTCCTACCGAGCAAGATTTTGAACATTAAATTTTTGCTCTAGTGCTTTATTGTAAGGCGGTATAAAACCGCCTTGTTTTTTTATTATTTATCATCCTGCAAAGAAGGGATATAAACCATAGCAGGATCATTTGTTTCCGCTGTAAAGCTTATACCATTGTCGGGTGTCAGAGCAACATCTGATAATTGCTGGTATTCATATTCTGTAAAATCGCTCAAGTCAACTTTTTGCGTACCGGATAGATAAATATCTTTCATTTCCATCGCTCCTGCAGCATCAGCGAAATTAATGCGTAAACGGGCGATTTTTTTTACTGGCAAAATAATGCTATATTTATTTAATCCTGCACGTCCTTGGTATATCACTACGTGATTTTCATCAAACTCATCAGCTGAATTTTCAGTATAGTAAATTTTATAGTTAAAATCTTTTTCGTTCTTGGCTATAAAGCCTAAAACGACGCTTGCTACGGCTTTTTCTATTTCTTTTGCTCTTTCTATAGCTTGAGCAGCGGCTTCTTGTGGGTTCATTTGGACGTCTTTAGCAGAATTGGTGATATTTTGCTGTACTGACGAACTTATCATCTGTGAAATAACTTTATTGTCTTTTGTCGGCTCTGCCTTTTCTCCAAACGAGTATATTAACATTCCAATCGCTATTAATAGTATTATCAAACCAACAATCAGTTGCTTGAGAGCGATATCTTTCTGTTTTAGCTTTTCTTTAATTGCATTTAGCATTTTTATCTCCTTTATTTGACTTCTTAAATTTAGGGCTGTGCCTGTGAGTTTTCAAGCTCTTTTATAAGAGGCTAGACTAATCTACTTTGTTTGATTGACGCTTTTACAAACTCAACAAAAAGTGGATGAGGTGCAAATGGTTTTGACTTTAATTCTGGATGGAATTGTACACCTATAAACCAAGGATGATCAGGGCGTTCAACAATTTCCGGCAATTTACCATCTGGGGACGTTCCAGAAATCAGCATTCCTCCTTGAGCTAATTGGTTTTTGTATTTGATATTTACTTCATAGCGATGACGATGCCGTTCAGAAATTTTAGTTGTTCCATAGACCTCCGCAGCTTTTGAGCCTGCTTTCAATATAGCATCATAAGCCCCTAAGCGCATGGTTCCGCCTAAATCTCCATCTTTGTGGCGAATTTGTTTAGCACCATCTTTATCCCATTCGGTCATTAATCCAATCACAGCTTCGCAATTTTCATCTAGTTCGGTCGTGTTGGCATTTTTAATGCCCAAGACATTGCGCATAGTTTCAATCACAGCCATCTGCATACCAAAGCAAATTCCTAAAAATGGTATTTTGTGTTCGCGTGCATATTTTACGGCAGCTATTTTACCCGCTGTTCCACGTAGACCGAATCCTCCTGGAACTAGGATTCCACTCACATCTGATAGCCACTCATCAACATTTCCTTTTTCGAGTTCTTCGGCATCAATCCATTTTATTTTAACTTTGTATTTATTGGCAATACCGCCATGTGTCAAAGCTTCTCCTAAAGATTTATAGGCCTCTAATAATTTTACATATTTACCAACGACCGCTATTCTTACTTCTCCTTCCGGTGCCTTCAAAGTTGTTACAATTTCTTCCCATCGTCTCAAATCTGCCTCAGGGCATGGCAAATTAAAATACCGACAAACTGCTTTATCCATTCCTTCTTTAGAATATGCTAACGGCACTTGGTAGATATTGCTTACATCTAGTGCAGCAATAACGTTTTCTTCTTTGATGTTACAAAATAGAGCTATTTTCTTCCTTTCGTTTTCAGGAATCGGCATTTGTGAACGACATAACAGCATATCTGGCTGAATACCGTATTCTTGCAATTTTTTCACTGAGTGTTGTGTCGGTTTGGTTTTCAGTTCTCCTGCAGCTGGAATGTAAGGTAGCAATGTTAGATGAACAAACATGGTCCGTTCCCGTCCCAAATCATATGCTAGCTGGCGAATGGCCTCCAAATATGGTTGCCCTTCGATATCTCCGACTGTTCCGCCTATTTCACATAATACAAAATCTTCGTTTTCCAAATCACTGGTAATAAAACTTTTAATCTCATTTGTTACATGTGGAATGACTTGAATGGTCGATCCTAAATAGTCACCATGACGTTCTTTATCTATTACCCTTTGATAGATTTTTCCAGTGGTGGTGCTGTCACTTCTTTTAGCGGCCACACCTGAGAAACGCTCATAGTGTCCCAAATCCAAATCAGCCTCCGTTCCATCGTCTGTAACAAAAACTTCCCCATGTTGAAAAGGACTCATTGTTCCTGGATCCACATTTAAATATGGATCTAACTTTCTTAAACGTACTTTAAATCCTCTACTTTGCAATATAGCGGCCAAAGAAGCAGATGCTAGTCCCTTTCCAAGAGATGAAACAACACCGCCGGTTATAAAAATAAATTTCGTTTTGGGGTTTAGTTCAGACATATTCTTATCCTTTTATCGTAGATTTTACAGTGAAAAAGGCACCTCCTCTGAAAGGTGCCTTTTTTGTTAATGGTTCTCTTTCATCAGCTTATTCCTCTGTCGGCGCAGGACTTGGTGTCGGCGTAGGTTCAGCTTCTTCAGATGTAGCTACTGGCGCAACGTCACTTGGCTCGGTGGTTGCAGCTTCTGTATCTGCATTTGGTACACGCGGAACAGCTGGTGCGGTCTGAGTTAGTGGGGCAACATCTGTAATTGATTCAACTTTTTTAGTTTCCCCTTTATAGTATAAGTCTAAGGCCAAAGCAAGCACAAACATTAAAGTTGCCAAGATTGCTGTTGTACGCGTTAAAAGGTTGCCTTTTCCCCGCGCAGAAAGAAAGCTGTCAGCGCCATTTCCGCCACCTAACCCACTTAAAGCATTACCAGAATTGCGTTGCATCAGTATTAATGCAACTAACAAAATGATAACCATCATATAAATAACTAATAAAACTGATCCCATATTTTTTTCCTTTTATCTACTGGTTACTTTTATTGTTTACTCGCTGCCGCAATAGCCATAAAGTCTGCAACTTTAAGACTAGCTCCTCCGATTAATCCACCATCAACGTCTGCTAAGCTTAATAAAGATTTAGCATTATTCGGCTTCATACTACCACCATAAAGCACACGCATTTTATTTGCATTTGCGCGCCCTAACTTACTGGCAATGATTTGGCGAATCGCTGCATGGACTTCTTCTACTTCTGAAGCTGTTGGTGTTCTTCCTGTTCCTATTGCCCAAACTGGCTCGTATGCAATAACTGTATTTGCGGCTGTTGATGCTGTTGGCACAGATCCCATGATTTGATTACGGCAAACTTCAATTGTTTTGCCGGCATTTTTTTCGGCCTCTGTTTCACCAATACAAATGATTACTTTCAGGCCAGCTCGAATCGCTGCTTCCGCTTTTTTAGCGATCAACGCATTACTTTCTTTATGATTTGTTCTACGTTCAGAGTGACCAACAATCACATATTGACATCCCAAATCCTTTAGCATTTCTGGGCTAATATCGCCCGTGTGTGCTCCTTTTTCGGCAAAATGGCAATCCTGTGCTCCAAGCATAACTTTAGAACCTCTGATTGCTTTTTTAATCGCCATCAATAATGTAAACGGCGGGCAGATTAAAATTTCACAATCCTTACGTGTGGCTTTTTTGTTTTCCTCGGCCACCCCTTTTGCTAAGGCTATTCCATCCGATAAAAGCTCATTCATCTTCCAATTGCCGGCAATTAAAGTTTTCCTTACCATTTTACCATCCTAAAAAATTACAACTTTTTATTTTTTTATCATGATCATTTTTAATTTCCAGCCAAAAATAAAGTTGTTTACAGGAAAAATAATAAAAAAGATGTTGAACATATTTATATAGAGATTGCATAAATTTTTTTGATGAATATAATGACATGAAGTCTGATTATTTTTGAGGGATGGAAAACATGATAACGAAATTAGCAAAAGCAAAAGACAATTGGTTTTTTAAAATTCTATCTGCGGCTGTTGCCGTCAGCTTTATATCTCTGTTTGGAGTGAGTGGATATATTAATAGTGCTAGTCAAAACCAGACGATTATTAAGGTTGGTAAAAAGAAAATTTCTCAAAGTGAATTTAATTATCATCTCCAAAAAGAGATTAATAGTCTGAAAAATTTTACTACTGATGATTTTGAACTTACCGATGAAATACGTTCAGCTCTTATTGAGAATGTCCTTAAACAATTAGTAAATGATAGTGTTTTAGACCAAGCTATGCTTAAGTATAGCATTTATTTCCCCAAAGCTTTCATCCAACAAATTATCTTCCGTCAGCCGGAGTTTCAGAATCCAGCTAACGGGCAGTTTCATCCAGAATTGTTTAAACGCTATCTTTCTGCAGCAGGTCTAAGTGAACAAGATTATGTTTCTAATATTCAGCGTACTTTGGCGCGTAAAATGATGATCACCGATTTAGTGCAAACTTTTGCAGTTCCTTCTGTTTTAAGCAAAGCTATTCATAAAATGGATAATCAGCGTAAATCATTTAAATATACGATCGTTTCTCCTAATAATATTAAAATAGAACGTCAAATTACAGACGATGAATTACAGCAATATTTTGAGGATTTTAGTGAAACTTTTTTAATTCCGGAAACACGGGATGCTCAGGTTATTTTTATTCCTAATGAGCTTATTTTGCAAAAATATGCCACGAATGATGCGTTAGCAAGAGATTATTTTACTCAGCATAAACCTGAATTAGATCAACCAGAAAAACGTGAAATCGAGCAATTAGTCTTCATGGATAAGGATACCGCGCAAAAAGCTTTTGATGCTGTCCAACAAGGAGATACTTTTGATGTCGTTGCTAAGAATTTTAAGGCTGAAAATTCCGACACTCCAACTCTAGGACTGGTTGCACAAGATGAATTGGCGGAAGATTTGGCTGAACCTGTTTTTGCTATGCCATCTGGAGAAGTGCAATTACTTCCTGTTGCTGATACTTGGCAAGTTGTACGAGTTAAAAAAATTGTGCCAGCTAAAGAGGCTATATTTGATGAGGTCAAATCACAAATTTTAGAGCATCTGGCTAATGAAAATCTCTACGACGCTCTGCGTGAAGCAAGAGCTACGATAGATGATGCTGTTAATGGTGGCAAATCTATTGCGGAAGTTGCGGAGATGATGGGGGTTGTGCCTTTTGAGATTAAAGGAATCCGCGAGGATGAACTCGTTTCTAAAGTACCAGAATATGCTAAAGATTTAGCGGCTTCACTTGACTTTAATGAAATGATTTATTCATATGGTAATCAAGAAATTACCACTGCTGAGGAGTTTGACAATGGTATTGCTTTAGCTCAGATTACACATATTAATGATGCTCATATGCCAGAAATGGGTGCTGTCAAAGATAAAATTATTGATTTATGGCTTATTCAAGAGAAAAATGCATTAGCGAAAGAGGTCGCAGACAATATTGCGACAGATATGGAAGATGGTAGTGATATAGCTATTGCAGCTAAAGCCAGAGATTTAGAAGCTTTCCGTTCTCAACCAATTAGCCGCCACGAGAGTTTTGCCGGATTGAGTGCAGCGGAAATCAGTGAGCTTTTTGTTGCAGATAAAGATGCAGTTAAAGTATTTGAACTTCAAGATAATACCTTTGTCATTGCGACTCCTTTTGAGACAGTTAATTATGATGATGCTCTTAATAAAGATTCTTTAGCTGATGTGCAACAACGGGCGCAACAGTCCATTTTTGCAGATATGGCTCGCGCTGCAGAAGATAGTTATGCTCAAGATTTTAAGATTAAAATTGACTACCAAAAAGCTGGGTTTAACGAATAATGAAAATTGTTTTTATGGGAACACCGGATTTTGCAATACCGGTTTTAGACAATCTTGTCACCGAACATGAAGTTGTTGCTGTTTATACGCGAGCTCCTAAAATTAGCGGTCGAGGCAATCGTGTTAATAAGACTCCGGTTCATTTATGGGCTGAGGCACATCATATTCCGGTCTATACCCCTAAGTCGCTTAAATCAGTAGAAGAACAAAATATTTTGCAGCAGCATCAAGCGCAGTTAGCTGTTGTTGCTGCGTATGGTTTGATTTTACCGCAAACTGTTTTAGATATGTTTCCCAGAGGTTGCATAAACGTACATGCTTCATTATTACCCAGGTGGCGTGGTGCAGCACCAATTCAGCGTGCAATCGAGGCTGGTGATAAGCAAAGTGGTGTTTCTATTATGCAGATGGCTTTAGAACTTGATGCAGGCGATGTGTGGGCACAAGAAGCAGTTACCATTCCCCCATACATGACAGGTGGGCAGTTGCATGATGCGCTCTCTACAGTTGGTGGGCGGCTCTTGTTAAAAACATTACGCCAATTAGATACACTCAGCCCTACTAAACAGGATGAAACTTTTGCGTGCTATGCTAATAAAATTGATAAAGCGGAGAGTCTGCTTAATTTTATTATGCCTGCTGAAAGAATCCTTGATAAAATTCGTGCTTTTAATCCTTATCCGGCGATGTATTTTTTATATCATGGGGAACGATTTAAGGTATATGAAGCAGAATTAGTTGATGTATCTGGTCATCCTGGGCAAATTATTGAAGGAGAGCATGAATTGATCATTGCTGCACAAAATAATGCTATCCGCATAACAAAGATCCAGCGAGAGGGTAAGCAAGTGATGGATGTATCTGCTCTTTTACGTGGGTTTCGATTTGAAAAAGAAAATATTTAGTTTTCCTTAATAGAGCACACATTTTTTGCTTGATTCTATAAAAATGTTGGTTATACTCGCAGAAAAATTTGTTGTGCAATCCGCGGATATGGTGGAATTGGTAGACACGCTGGATTTAGGTTCCAGTGGCTTTAGCTGTAAGAGTTCGAGTCTCTTTATCCGCACCATCTTTTTTAGATGGCTTTTTTAGAAGAGAAAATAAATGAAAATTAAAGAATTGAAATCTGAAGGCTTGAGCCGTGAATATCAAGTAACTATCAGTGCAAAAGATTTTGATGCTGAGGTACAAAAAAAACTAAATCAAATTGCCAAGAGTGTTAGTATGGCTGGGTTTAGAGCCGGTAAAGTTCCTTTTGCCATGATTGAAAAAAAATATAAAGGCAATGCCATGAGTGAAGCTCTTGATGATTTACTACGTGATGGGGTTAATCATCTTCTTGATGAAAAGAAATTACGTCCAGTTTTCACGCCTGATGTTGATCTTAAAAAGTTTGAAGAAGGCAAGGATATTGAATTCACTGTTAAAATGGAGCTTATGCCTGAGATTGAAATTAAAGATTTTGCAGATATTTGCATTGATAAGTTTATTGCCGATGTTCCTGCTGAAGAGGTTGAGAAAGCTTTGAAATATATGGCAGATAGCCGTCGTGATTCAAAGAAGGTTGAAGATGACCGCGCCACTCAAAAAGGTGATATTGCTGTCATTGATTTTATCGGTTCTATTGATGGGGTTGAATTTTCTGGTGGCAAAGGTGAGGCCTATCCATTAGAAATTGGCTCCAATTCCTTTATCCCTGGATATGAAGATCAGCTTATTGGCAAGAAAGTTGGAGATGTTGTGGATGTTAAAGCGACTTTTCCTCAAGACTATCATGCTAAAGATCTAGCTGGTAAAGAGGCGTTGTTTGTAACAACTATCAAAGAAATTAGGGAAATCCAGAAGACTGAGATTAATGATGATTTTGCTAAATCTATGGGTAAAGAGAATCTTGATGATTTGAAAAAAGAAGTCAAAGAACGAATCGCTCAAGATTATGAATCTGCCTCTAAGATGAAATTGAAACGTGCTCTTTTGGATGCGTTAGATAAAGCTTATAACTTTGACGTTCCTGCCAAGTTGGTTGATATGGAATATGATTATATTGTTAAGCAATATGAAACAGCCAAGAAGAATAATCAACTTGATGAAGATGAAAAGAAAAAGAAGGAAGCTGATTTATTAAAAGAATACAAAGAAATTGCGATACGACGTGTCAAACTTGGTTTACTTTTGGCAGAAGTCGGCAACCAGAATAAAGTTGAAGTTAAGCAAGAAGATATCAACAAAGCTATCATGAATGAAGCTCAACGTTATCCTATGCAAGCGAAAGCTATTTTTGATTTTTATTTAAAGAACAAAGAAGCTATTGAACGTTTACGCACACAGGTGTATGAAGAAAAAGTTATTGACTATGTACTATCAAAAGTTAAGACAACAGAAAAGAAGGTATCTGTTGAGGAACTTTATAATTTTGATGAAAAAGCAGCTTAACGGTTTCGTTTTTTTTAGAAGGCCCTATTTGAGGGCCTTTTTTTCTGATCTAAAGTTTAGGTTGGATTTTGTTTTCTATGCTATATATATTAATCGATTGCTTTTGTTATATATCTGGTTACGGGAGGGTTATGGCAATCACCTGAAGATCATAACATCATATTTGGTGGAAGGCCTCATTTTGTGTACATTTATGCTTGTACCATCGATGCGTGTCCTTCCACTTTTTTATTGCAAAAATCATAAAGAGTTGTTAGATATAGTAGCAGTATAATCTTGTTAGGAAAATATATGTGGGCTGCTCAGATTGATATTTTGGTTGATGCGCTATATGAAACGTTATCACTTGTACCTTACCTTTATCTCACTTATTTATTGATGGAGTATCTCGAACACAAAATGACGCGTCGGAGTATGATCTATATTCGCCGTGCCAAGCAATATGGCCCTATTGCTGGTGGTTTACTCGGCCTTATTCCCCAATGTGGTTTTTCAATTGCTGCTGCAAATTTGTATACAGCAGGTTTAATTACTTTAGGAACACTTATGGCGGTTTTCCTTTCCACTTCAGATGAAATGGTTCCTTTACTGATTTCCGGTGGGGTTGGTGGTGGCTTAATCATACAAATTTTATGCATGAAGGTTACATTTGGCATTATCACTGGAGTATTGCTGGATATTTTTTTACCAGATAAATTTATTAAACGGAGAACTGCACCTGTTATCAGTTCGTTTTGTCAGCATGAAAAATGCCGTTGTGCAGATAAAGAAAACATATGGCTTTCAGCTTTTAAGCACACCGAACGGATAAGTTTATTTATCTTTTTTTTCTCTCTTGTGATTAATGCTCTTTTTATGTTTGGGGGAAAAGATGTTATTAACGACGCTCTTACAGAAATTCCTATATTAAGCAAGTTTATGGCAGCGCTGGTTGGTTTAATCCCTAGCTGCTATCCTTCAGTTTTACTTACTCAGCTTTATCTTACACAAACTATATCTTTGGGTACGATGATGGCAGGCACTTTAAGCAATGCAGGGCTTGGTTTTTTAGTACTTTATCGTGTTAATGGTAATTTTAAGGAAAACATACGCATCCTTATTTTATTATATATTTTCGGTGTTTTGTTTGGTATCCTGTCGGAATATTTATTCTAATCGTGCTGGTAGTTTTTCTTAATCATAGCTATTTCTTCGGCATATCCTGCTAATTCGTTTGGGGTTTCAAGGTTAAGCGGAATTCCCTGTAGTGCTGGGTGGTTGACAAAGCGAATAATTCCTTCCAATCCCAAGCTCCCCTGGCCTAATTTTTCATGCCGATCTTTGTGAGAATTGAATTCGGTCATACTATCATTTAAATGGATTGCTTGCAACCGTTGCAGTCCTATAATTTTATCAAATTTTTCCAGAACTTCATCGAGATGATTAATGATGTCGTATCCTGCAGAATAGACATGGCAGGTATCCAAGCATACGCCAAGTTTTTCTAACGCATTATCTTTGGTTTGAGCAATAATTTCAGCTAATTCTTCAAAAGTTGATCCGACCTCGCTTCCTTTTCCGGACATTGTCTCCAATAAAACTGTGGTATGCTTTGCTTCTGTCATGACTTCATCTAAGATTTCTACAATTTGAGGAATAGCAATTTTTACGCCCTGACCGACATGTGATCCGGGATGGAAATTATATAAATTTCCCGGAATATGTTCCATTCTTTGCAAGTCATCAGCAAAAACCTGCCGCGCGAATTCCCTTGTTTTCAAGTCTTTGGAACAAGGATTCAACGTATAGGGGGCATGCGCTAATACTTTTCCAAAATTGTTCTGTTGAGCAATTTTTTGAAAGTTTTTAACATCTTTTATATCTATATCTTTGGCTGCTCCGCCACGGGGATTACGTAAAAAAAATTGAAAGGTATTTGCTTGGATTTTTACGGCTGTTTCTGCCATAGCTTGAAAACCACCAGCAGATGAAAGATGACATCCTATATATAGCATTTTATGCTCCCATATAATTTCTTTCGTTGGTATCTAGCATATTATTCCGCGTTCGTCAATTTTTTTTACTTCGATATGAAAAAAAGCTTGTATTCTTATTTTTTTTTGTGTAGATATTACACTGTTTAGAACGGAACGTAGTTCAGCCTGGTAGAACGCTGCGTTCGGGTCGCAGAGGTCAGTGGTTCGAATCCACCCGTTCCGACCAGTGTGGAGGCGCACAGCCTTCACTTTAAAAAGCACCCTTTATGGGTGTATTTTTATATCATTTTCACGAAAGTGATGTGGATTAGAGCAAGTGGTAGCGCCACCTGCATAATAGTGGTTCGACAAGGAACATCTGTCGGGCGGAGGTGTACTAATATGTCTTTTGATAACTACCGGCAAAATTTTCTAAAACCTTAGCAACTTCCGGCTTGAAAGACTGGCGGTCTTTGCGTTTTTCAAGCGTATAGCCTGTATTGCTCAAAAACTGATAATCTGCCGCCTTAACATCAATTTTATAATCTGATATTTTGTTCTATTCTTTAATCACATCAACAGCTAAGTCGCGATCAAGCCGATAAAAATGGAAAAAATCAGT
>JAFVFB010000027.1 GCA_017475705.1 Alphaproteobacteria bacterium | reverse complement strand
TTTTCTTTCAATTTCAGCAGCTAAACCGAAAGCAAAGGCCAAAACTTTACTTTGTATATCATTGCCTAAGCGATAATTTTCTTTTAATGTCCATACTTGGCAATTTTTATTTAAGCAAGTTTCCAAAATCCGCATAACTTCTAGCAGGGAGCGACCTAAACGCGAAATTTCACAAGAGATTAACACATCATTTTCTTGCAAATTATCAAGCAATTCTCCGAGTTTGCGGTTTTTAAGTGCTTTTCTGGAAGATATTTTTTCTTCCACCCATGTATCAATTTTTATGCCTTCTTTGAGTGCAAAGTTTTCTATTTCAAAACGCTGATGTTCAAGGGTTTGCTTATTTGAACTAACCCTTATATATCCGATGTTTGCCATATTCAAAAGTCTCCAAAAATATGTTAAAAACTGGCCCATTTAATAGAACAATAAAATCAACCAGTTTTTCGCACTTACGCACTTTTTATTCAAAAATTGTAAAACATAGAAAATATAAGGCTTCCGAGAGTTTTGCTATAATTAGCATTTAGCGTTTAAAGCATCTTTTTACTCTTTGGCTTAAAACGTTGGTTTGTGGCAAAATGCAGACCATCTGGAAAACAGATAATTTAATTGCAATTAATTATAAGGATATAATATGAGAAAACATCTTTTATTAACAACAGCTTTAGTGGCTGTATTTGGTATAAGTAATGCTTATGCTGAACATACTTCATTAGGTAATTTAGTGGTTAATGATGGAGATACTATAAATGAGACATCTGGTTCTGAGAAATATTATGACTCAATAACCATTAATGGTGGAACAGTAAATATTAAAAATGGTTCAGAAATAAAAACCGAAAAAACCGGTGATGTTATCAATATTAGCGGTGGTAATATATCTTTAGATGAAGGTGAAATAAAGGGACACTCTGGCAATATGAATATTACCGGAGGCACAATAACCGGTACCAATGATACCGAAATTGATGCAGGAATAACAACAATTTCAGGAAATACTGTTATTACTCTTTCTGATGGAGCTTCAATTGGAGCTGATAGTGTATTAAATATCAATGGTGGAACATTCAATTTGTCCAGTAACGGACTTATAAATGCTGGTCCTTATGATGAATATGAAGGCATTGGTTTAATTCAAATGACCAGCGGAACGATTAATATGGAAGGCGCTCATTTAATTGCTGATGCATCAAGTATTGATAATGTTCGTGATGCCGGTAATATACAAATAAAAGGTGGAACTGTTAATGTTAAAAGCGGAAATAATATAATTATGACCTCTGATAATGCAGAAGTCAGCCACGTTTCCGGTAGCAATGCAATTTTGAATGTTAGCGATGGTGCTAATTTATATGTTTATGAAAAATATAGCAGAGACCATGGCACTGAATTATTTGACAGATTTTATCAAAAAGGCACACTTAATATTTTGGATAATGCAACCATAAATCTTGGTGGCACATTAAACTCTAACGTAAATAATGCTGCAAAATTCAATGTAACGTCAACATCTGCAAAATTAAACGGCAATTTGAATGTTAACAATAATGGTGTTGTTAATTTAGGTACAAATAAATTAACTGTTGACGGCAATATTGCATTTAATGAAGGCTCTAAACTTGCTTTGGTATTTACCAGCAAAGATAAAGTCGGTCAAATAGATGCGAAAAATATTTCAATTAACGAAAACAACACAACTTTGGATATGAGCTTTAACAATGCCGCTGTTGCCAATAGTGGTGTAGAAGTTCAAGTTTTAAATGCTTCAGAAGAATTTACAGGAAAATTTGCTAAAATTGCTGAAAACAGTGAATACAATATTGAAGATAAAGGCAATGGTTTATATGCAATTTCTAAAAAATCATCTGCACCGGATGAAGGCGGTGATGATTCCGGCAAAGAAGATGATACTCCGGTTGTAATTCCGGTAGCAGATGATGCCGGCGATGCTTGGAATAATTTAGACACTGGTTCGATTAAAAATGAAACAACCGTTGCTGTTGCTGATCGCTTGACATATTTACGCAATCATCAAACAACAGTAGCAGGAAAGCAAGCCTATGAAGATGCTTTAACAGCCTTAGCTCCGGAAACAGCTCCGGCTGTTCAACAAGCAGCAACTGAAGGTGCAAATCAAATCTTCGGTGCTGTCGGAACACGTTTAAGCGGTGGAGCAGTAGCTGCTGCAAAACAAGGTATGAGTTCCGGCGATAATCCGTTCACTAAAGTTGCTGTTTGGGTTCAAGGCTTGTTCAATAAAGCAAAACTTGATGACACAAGCAAATCAAAAGGTTTTGATTCAAAAACTTATGGAACAGCCTTAGGTGTTGAAAGCAAAATATCTGATGATGTTAAGCTGGGTGTTGGTTATGCTTATAGTAAGACTGACATTGACGGCTTTATGCGTGATACAGATGTTAAAACACATACAGCTATTTTGTATGGTGAATATAAACCGAGTAACTGGTATGTTAATGCTATTGCATCTTATGGCTGGTCTGATTATGATGAAAAGAAAAACGTTGCCGGTGTTGGTGTTAAAGCAGATTGGGACGTTGAGTCATTTGCATTACAAATGATGACCGGTTATGATATGTATTTCAATGGTTTTGGTGTTACACCGGAAGCCGGATTGAGATATATTCATGTTAAACAAGATAAATATACAGACACAGCAGGACAGAGTGTTAAAAGCGATGACAGCGACATCGTAACAGGTGTTTTAGGCGCTAAGATTGCTAAATCTTATAACTTATCCAATGGTATGTTATTGACACCGGAATTTAAAGCCGCAATGACTTATGATATTTCTCATGATAATTCTAAATCTACCGTTACTTTGGTTAATGGTTCAAGCTATAGCGTATCAGGAAAACCGCTTAATCGCTTCGGTGTTGAACTTGGTGCCGGTATAACTGCAGAATTGAATGATAATGTTGAATTGTCACTTGGTTATGAAGGTAAATTCCGCAAAGATTATCAAGACCATACCGGTTTAATCAATGCAAAATATAAATTCTAATTGTTGAGCAATGCAAGAACAGCCCCGTATTTGTTATTTTGCAGATACGGGGTTGCTTTTTAAAATAGTATTGGTTAATTTTAATTTATGAATAAGATTTTTGCTTTTTGTTTCTTAATGATATTGTCCGGTTGCCAAAGTATTCAACCGCCGAAAGAATTTGCGTATAAAGAGATTGATTCACCGCAATTTAAGTTGGCATCTTGGCAAAAAATAACAGATGAAAATGCCGATTATCGCATTTATATTGAGGGTGACGGTTATGCTTTTAATGCAAACGGTCAACCAAGCCGAAACCCGACACCCCACGGAGAGTTGGTGCGTGAATTAAGTTTTAATGATACTGCGCCAAATGTCATATATTTAGCGCGCCCGTGTCAATTTGTTAAAGACAATGCTTGCCCTGTAAAATATTGGACAACAAAACGTTTTGCACCGGAGGTTGTTGAAGCGGAATATGAGGCAATTAAAAAGATAGCGGGTAATAAAAATATTACGTTAATCGGATTTTCCGGAGGCGCGCAAATTGCCGGTTTGCTAGCTGTTAAATATACTAATTTAAAAATCAAAAAAGTTATAACTATTGCCGGAAATTTAGATCATAAAGCGTGGACGGATTATCATAAATTACCACCGCTTGAAGGTTCTTTGAATTTGGCAGATTACAAAGAGAAGTTCGCGCTTGTTGAGCAGATTCATTATGTCGGTACAGATGACAACATTATTCCGCCGGAATTAACGCAAAAATTTGTGCCGCAAGATAAAATTATTACAATCAAAAATGCTACGCATAATAACGGCTGGCAAAAAATATTTCCGCAAATATACAAACAATGATAGATTTTTCATCATAAATACAAAGTTACGCACGGGGCTTGGTATTATTTTTTTCTTTTAAATACAAGTGCTTGATTCCCGTTACTGAAAATCGTAGCAAAATGTCATCAAAAATTAGAAAAAAGGGGGCTCGCGAAGGTGATTTTTCGCGACATACTATTTAATGTAAACAGTTAATGAATCAACTATAAGGAGAAAATATCATGTATCAAATCAAAGTAAATGGAGTCTTGATGCCGACAATTTATTATTCACTTCATGAAACTATTGCTGCAGTGGAGTATGAAAAAGCTCGCGGTTGTGCGGTAATATGTGACATTATACCGTTAGACTCAATATCAAACTAATCAATCATCTTAACTAATTTTGAAAGGAATAAAACCATGCAAAAGCAATTTGAACAATACTTACAATCAAAGAATTACAGACCTACAACTTCTATTGACTATCCGGCACGTTTAGAAAGACTTTGCCGTAAAGAAAAAATCTCTTATGAACATCTGGCACAACATTTGAATGAGATTATGCCTCAATATGAAAAGACC
>JAFVFB010000026.1 GCA_017475705.1 Alphaproteobacteria bacterium | reverse complement strand
TTAATCATGCCAGAAGTCTGGTATTCTTCATCAACCGCATTCTCAATGTTATCAGAGCTGCGTAATACTTCCACATTCTCTTGGCCGCTGGTGGTTACATCTCGACGTACGGTGTTTATCATCGTCATCCGCTCTTGTGCTGCCGCAGTATGCCCACTGACACTCACATAGCAACCTTGAGATGCTGCCATGCCGGAAGTCGCTACTTGACAGCTGTCATTATACTGTTCGCATGTACTCTGTGTATCGTATTTGCAGCCATATTCGCATTGATAGCAGGCTTGTTGACCATGGTAAATGGCTTGTCCGTCTACCACAGCTGCAACTGTACCCCAATCATCAACAATCATGCCTTCTATAGCAGGACAATAGTCTTCTTCATAGCTGGAGTAAGATGGGCAGTCTCTTGGTTTGCAAGTACCGCAAGCTTCTGTACCGCTGTATTCGCCGGTAGGCTGAATGGTCCAACCGTTGTCACTTGTGCTACCGCAAACGCCGGCACTAACGTCGGTCATGGTATAATGGCCATTGTTACAGGGTTTGGGTGTTAGCTTGAAACAGCCAGAAGCGCCAGTTTGGGTGCTTTCTTCGCAAGTGTACCATTGGTTAGCATTTTGGCATGCTGTAATATCTGTGTAGCGATAAGAGTAGTCCGCAGGGCAATTGGTTAGGTCACCACGCATCCAACAATCTGCTGTGCCACTACGGGTGCAGGTGTATGCGCCGTTATCGGTACATTCTGCCTCGGTGGTATAGGTATAACCGGCTGGGCACTGGCGGGTGTAGCAAGTAACCCCTTCTTCTGCCGGCATGGCGGTATAGGCATAGCCATCGGTAGAGCTGCTTTGCGGATATAATCTCTGGCCATTGTAGCTTACTTTGCAACCCCAGCTGCAAGTATAGCAGGGATTTTCACCGGCGTAGCCACTGGTGGTGCTGACAGCTACAGCATGGATATAATCATGCGGGTGGTTTAGGTTGCAATTTTCAGTGGTACTATCTGCCGTGCTCCCAACTTCACAATTGAAAGGTGTACGAGTGTAGCAACCGACTGCACTTGGTATTGAACTTGCAACGCAGGTATAAGCTATGGTGCCGTGGGTATTTCTCTGGCAAGCATCGATGCTTTCAAAACGCTGAGTGCCACTCGGGCAATCGCTTAAGTCACCACGCATCCAACAATCTGCTGTGCCACTGCGGGTGCAGGTGTATGCGCCGTTATCGGTACATTCAGCCTCGGTGGTATAGGTATAACCGGCCGGACACTGACGGGTGTAACATATAACGCCTTCTTCTGCCGGCATTGCGGTATAGGCATAACCATCGGTAGAGCTGCTTTGCGGATATAATCTCTGGCCATTATAGCTTGCTTTACATCCCCAATCGCAGGTATAGCATGGGTCTTCACCGGCGTAGCCGCTGGTGGTATTTGTTGATACAGCGTGGATATAGTTATGCGGGTGGTTTAGGTTGCAATTTTCAGTGGTGCTATCTGCCGTGCTCCCAACTTCGCAATTGAAAGGTGTGCGGACATAGCAACCGATGGCACTCGGTATTGAACTTGCAACGCAGGTATAAGCTATAGTGCCGTGGGTATTTCTCTGACAAGCATCGATACTTTCAAAGCGTTGGGTGCCACTTGGGCAATCGCTTAAGTCACCGCGTTTCCAACAATCTGCTGAACCACTGCGGGTGCAGGTGTATGCGCCGTTATCGGTACATTCGGCCTCAGTAGTATAGGTATAATCCGTTGGGCACTGACGGGTGTAGCATACGACGCCTTCTTCTGCCGGCATTGCGGTATAGGCATAGCCATCCGAGGTGCTACTGGTTGTATATAGTGGTTGCCCACTGCTTGAAGTGGCTTTACATCCCCAATTGCAAGTATAGCAGGGCAAGTTGCCAGCGTAGCTACCGGTAGCTGTATTGCTGGTGGCATGTATGTAATTGTAGTTGTGGTCGCTGTCACAGGTTGACAAATCACTATATTGGGTTTGACCCGTTGTACAAGTTAATGGGTCACGAATCCAACATTCCGGTCTGGTAGCATGTTGGGTACAGGTATAGCCTGTTTGGCCGGCATTATTGGTTTCACAAGCCGTTTTGCTGCTAAATTTACTATATCCTGCCGGACAATCATTTTCTGCACCGCGTTTCCAGCAATCAGACGTACCGCTTTGGTCACATGAATATTTGCCATTTTCGCTGCATTCTTCTTCAGTGGCATAAGTATAACCGGCTGGGCACTGACGGGTGTAGCAAATAACTCCTTCCTCTGCCGGCATGGCGGTATAGGCATAACCATCGGTAGAGCTGCTCTGCGGATATAATCTCTGGCCATTATAGCTTGCTTTACAACCCCAATCGCAAGTGTAGCAAGGTTCTTCACCGGCATAGCCGCTGGTGGTATTGACAGCCACAGCGTGGATATAGTTGTGTGGGTGATTTGAGTCACAATCTTCTGTGGTGGTATCTACCGTGCTGCCAACGTCACAGCTGAAAGGTGTACGGGTATAACAGCCACTAGCACCTGGTGCTGTGCTTTCAATGCAAGTATAAGCAACGTTGCCGTAACTGTTTCTTTCGCATTCAGAAATACTTTCAAAGCGTTGAGTGCCAGTCGGGCAATTGCTGTAGCCATCACGTTTCCAGCAATCGGCTGAACCACTGCGCGTACATACATATTTGCCATTTTCGGTACAAGCATTTAATTCGGTATAGGTGTAATCGGTTGGGCATTGGCGAATGTAACAGAAAATCCCTTCTTCAACCGGCAGGGCGGTGTATTGGTAACCATCGTTATCATCTTTGGTGGGATAAATCGGTTGGCCATTATAGTTTAAGTCACAGCCCCATTCGCAGGTGTAGCAAGGTTCTTCGCCGGCATAACCACTGGTGGTATGGACGGCAATGGCATGAACATGGCTGTGAGGGTGGTTTCTATCACAGTTAGCAGTGGTGCTATCTGCCGTGCTACCGGTTTCACAGGTGAAAGGTGTACGAGTGTAACATCCCGGTTTGATGGTGCTTTCAACACAAGTATAGGCGATATTTCCGGCAGCATTTCTTTCGCACGCATCTAAGGTATCAAACTTTTGGGTGCCGGAAGGACAATTTGCTAAATCACCACGTTTCCAACAATTAGAAGAGCCGCTACGGATGCATTCATATTTTCCATCTTCCGTACAGGCTATTTCATCCGTATAGGTGTAATCTACAGGGCATTGACGGGTGTAGCAAACAACGCCTTCTTCGGCTGGTGTCGGGGTGTAGACATAGCCGTCATCACGAGGTTGGTCAAAGATTGTTCTGCCATCAGTATTACAACCCCATGTGCAGATGTAGCAAGGTTCCTCACCAGTGGCGTAACCATCTACAGTATTGGTTGCAATGGCGTGGACGTAAGTATGAGGGTGGTTGCGGTTACAGTTTTCTACAGAATTATCTGCCGCACTGCCGGTTTGGCACTCCAACGGTGTTCGTTTAAAACAGCCACTATTGGGTGCGCTTTCAACGCAGGTATAGGCAATATTTCCGGCAGCATTTCTTTCGCAGGCATCGCGGCTGGTAAAACTGTTCGGATAGTCAATCGGGCAACCTTTGTCTTGATGGCAATAGGTGCCGTCTGGCCGTCTGATTTGTTCACAATTTTTGCCGGCATCACAAGTTCCTTCTTCCCAGCCAGTGGCGCATTGGTATCTGCAAGCATAACAATTTCTATCGCCAACAACTTCATAAGTTTCAGTTGTTTCATAACCATTGCCGCTGGGTTCGCATTTTCTTTCATAAGGGTGGGTTGGCGGACAAGCTTCTGGCACACCACGGATATAGCAGGATATACCGTTTTCGGTTACTGCAGTGCATTTATAGCCATTACCTTTACAGCTGGCTTCATCAGTGTAGTAGCCAGGTTTACATTTGTAGCTGCAATTATAGCAGGATTCATCACCGGCAAAGGCTACAGCCGTGGTGATGCTTTTCTCCAGATGTTCATAATCCGCGCATTCTTTAACGCTTTTAACAGTATCAATAGGGCATTGTTTAGGGGTACATTTTCCACAGATGTCTTTACCATCACTGGTATATTCGTAAATCCACCCTTCTGGATGGTCTTTGGCTGAGCAATCTTGCATACCTTTATGGTAGCCAGTCGGGCAGCGTTTGTGTTTATGGCCGCCATCATTTTCAAGCAAAGCATAAGCACCAGCTGCCGCACCCACACCAAGTAATAACCAACCGGCTGGTGCCATTTTCATTTTTTCTCCGGCAACAACAGCGCAAATTGGGTCATCATCGTCATGGCAGGCGACATTCGTACTGGCACCCATTTTCTTTAACAGCGCATAAGCTTTCGGATCTTCATTTTGTTGCGCTAAACAGATTGCGGTATTATGGTTTTGGTCTTGTAAATTGATATATTTTTGGAATTGCCGCAAGTGTTTAACATCACCATAGCGCGCCCAGTCATATAAATGTTTGGCTGTGAGCTTAGTGGCAGCAGAGGCGTCATGTGTATAGGCCATACACAGAACGAGTGCTGAAAGAATTAAACATAAGTAATTTTTCATCTTTTTCATCTGTTACTCCTTATCCGCGTTGACATTATAGTTGTGTGCGGATGGTCTAGTTCCCATAAACGTTGGGGTGCCCTTTTAATACACCTTGCCCCTTTTTAACATACTAAATTCAGTTTGTAAAGACATTTTTTGTATAAAATTCGTTAATAAAAATGCTGAAAGAGGCAAAAAATGAGTCTTTTCAAGGTTTGTCAGAGCTAAAATAAATTCTTTACCGACTCGAAATCAATCACAATCTTAATAATGCTTTAAGAAAGAGGTTAACAAATGGTTAAGTTTTGTCTAATAAAAAGTAAAAATGCGATTCCTTGCTGATGTTTAAAAGGCTTTGGGCTGGTCGTGTGCGAATCGTCTTATCAGGTAAAAAAATAAAAAAAATATGGTTTTTAAGGCTTTATTTATAAAAGGCAATTATATCTTTAGCTGTTTTAGAGGTTATCAAAGAAAGGGATACAAATGCAATTAATTAAAACTATAGAAGATTTAATTCGCTTTCGAACAGTTACCGGTTCTAGCGAAGAAATTAACCGCTGTCTTGATTATATAGCGGCGCAATTCAACGGTACGGCGGCGGTGGTGCGGATAGAACGCTTTGCTGAGGCCAGTCCGGTGATATATATCGCTAATAATGAAGAGATGAAACAAGATGTGTTGGTGCTCGGGCATATTGATGTGGTGGCAGCGGCTGATTGTATGTTTGAGCCTAAAATTGTTGATGATAAAATGTATGGCCGTGGGACATTGGATATGAAATCTTTTGCGGCGGTTGCGATGAACTCTATGCACTATGTTTTAGAACATCAGCTGCCGTTAAAATTTGCTATTATGCTTTCTAGTGATGAAGAACAGGGCAGTAAAAGTACACATGCTTTTTTAGCTAAATATCCAATGCTTAATGCGGAGGTGGTGTTGGATAATGATGTCGGTGGCGATATTGGGAAAATTATTAATAAATGCAAAAATCCGGTGTTTGTTAAATTAATTGCTACTGGGCAGCCAGCGCATGGCTCCACCCCGTGGGAAGGGCTTGATGCAAATGAACAGCTGATGCAAACGATTGCGCGGTTACGGCAATATTATCCTTATTTTGATATTAATAACGGTAAACCCACCAATACTTGGATTGATACCATGCATGTCGCTAAAATAAGCGGCGGGGAAGTTTCGAATATCATCGCCGCCCATGCCGAGGCGTTGCTCGATGTGCGTTTGGTTGAAACCTCAACTTTGGCAGAGCTGGAAAAAAATCTGGCAACGGCATGCGGTAAGGGAGTTTCTTATCAAATTGTTTCGGCTTCTACCCCAGTGGTGATGGCTGAGGATAATCCGCAAATTGTTGCCTATAAGCAGTTTGCAGAAAAAATTATGGGGCGAAAAATCACATTTGAACAAATCGGTGGTGCGACCGATGCGCGTTTGTTTGCGCAAAAAGGGGCAACAGTGATTATGCATTCCGGAAGCGGCGAGGGTATGCATGCCGACGGCGAATACGTGGTGTTGCAAAGTGTGAAAGAACTGGCAGATTTGCAAATCGAATACCTCAAAAATCTATCATTAGCGCATTAATGATTTTTTTAACTTGACTTTTGTCTATTTTGTGCTATAAGAGGAGCAGTTTTTTTATTATTTTTTATATTATGAAGGTAAATCAGAAAATGTCAACGCTGGAACAGGCGTTGCTTGCCAATTATGATCAGAAGATCGTGTTGGTGTTGCTGTGCGGCGATAGCCACGGCAAGTGTGATTTGAGCGAGGATTTTATTGTTTCGCTGGTCGATTTTGCTGCTCAAACTCCGGTTAAAGAATGGCCTATTTTATTTGCTATTTCAAACAACTGGGAGTTTTATACAGCTCAGCTGTGGGACCATGTGTTCGCGACCAAGCAGATGGAAATTATTAAACAATTTCTGTTTAGCTCGCGAGGCATCGAAATGGAAAGCCGACACATTATTGCGCTGCTGGAATTAGGAAACAAGGAACTGATTGATTTCTATTTCTGTCGCCATGCGTCGGTGGTCTTCTGCGCTGATGTATTTGAGCCGGTTATGCAGTATATGCGTACCAATGGGCTGTATGAGGAAATACATGGAAGGTACTTCCCCAAGCGGCAGTTCACCTAATCGGTGCAACCTAAAACAGACTCCGGATACCTTGAAGGTATACCGGAGTTTTGTTTTTTGATGATTTGTTGCAAAGTAAAACCATATAGGCTAGGGTCAATTATTCTCCTTGCTCTTCGTCTGCCGGAGCTTTGCCTTCTATAACGTATCCCTCATTAAACCAATTACCAAGGTCTATATCGGCACAGCGTTTGGAACAAAACGGCCGATACTCTTTGCTATCGGTTAATTTGCCGCATATCGGGCATTTATGAACCTTAATGATTTTTTCTTTTTTCTCATCTTGCATATTAGGGCTCCACTCGGCCGGTGCCATTACAGGTTGGGCACTCCGCGGAAAATTGTTCCAGCAAGCTTGGACGTTTGCGGCGACGTAAAATTTCAACGTTGCCAGCTTTGCTTAGCCCAATCACGCGGGCACCTTGGATATCTCCGGCGAGTTCTTCGGCTAAAGTATCCATTACATCGCGCATAAAACGGTATTCTGTAGAACCGGCAAAGTCGATTATGATTTTGCCGCTTAAATTGCGCAAGATAATCTGACGGGCAATTTCTTTAGCGGCTTCTTGATTAAGGTTATCCATCTGACCGCGAGCTGCTAAGTTACTGCTATCCACATCAATCACAACCATAGCTTTGGTTTCTTCAATATGAATTTCACCGCCGCAAGGTAATTTAACGCTTTTTTCCATGGCTTTCTGCAACATATCCTGCAAGCCGAATGCTTCGCTGGGGTCTGCGCAATATTTAATTTCTCCATTAAAAACATTGTTGATTTTTGATTCTAAATTATGGTCATTGATGACCACTGTTTTGAGGCTGTCGTGGTAGCGGTGTAATAAGTCAAATAACGGGTTCTCTTTGGCATATAGCAGAGCTGGTGCATTAGCTGAGCGGGCTTTTATGCGGATGTCTTCATAGATGCCGCGCAATTTGCTCATCTCATCTATGACATCATTGATATCGGCATGTTCTGCAGCTGTGCGAACAACCCAACCTTCTTGCTGGGCACTAACGTTTTTCATGACCGCTTGACGCAGGGTGTCAGATTTCTCCATATCTTCTATTTTTAAGGAGACATCAATATAGCTGCCAAATGGGCGATAAACTAAATAAGTTCCGGCAATTTGGATGGCGCGAACCAATTTGGCACCCTTTTCAGCGTGTGCTTCTTTTTGCACTTGTACTACAACGCATTGGCCTTCGTTCATGCTGACTTCTAATAATCCTTTTTCTTGAGCAGGCATAAAAGCTTCTGTCGTGTCTCCGATATTAACCATAAAACCGGTTTTGTCTTCGGCTAAATTTATTTTTTTGGTTATGCGTCCAAGGTAAACATTGCCTTCTGCCGCACCATTTTCGTTAAACACTTCAAACTCAACGAGTTCTCCATTATTTAACAGTGCTAAGCAAGCATCTGTGCCGGATTTTTCATATATAATCGTATCACTTTTTATCATTTATCTGCTCCTTTTCTAAAGCTTTTATTTGTGCGGTGTTTAATATACACCAGCACTGTTTAACATATTTTTGGCCTCATACAATGGTAGCCCTACAACACTGGTATATGAACCAATAATCCTTTTAACATAGCCGGCTAACAGACCTTCAATTTTATACCCAGCAACACCCTGCCATTCGTTGCTTTCTATATAAGTTTTGATTTCTGCTTCGGTTAGGTGTTTCATCACTATTTTGGTTGTCACGGTACGTTGGCTCAGTTTGCCGTTTTTATCTATCAAGCAGACTGAAGTTATTACACGGTGGGTGCGCCCGGAAAGGGTTCGCATGACTAAGGTCTGGGTGGCTGCATCAGGGGATTTTTGGATAATTTTCTGCCCTACAACAATGACGGTATCTGCACTTAAAATATTTTGGTTGGGATGCAACGCGGCTACAGCAATTGCCTTAGCTTTGGCAATGCGGCGGATATAGGGCAGGGGCATCTCTTTTGCTAAAGCGTGTTCATCAATATCTGCCGGCACAATCTGTTTGGGTTCTAAGCCGATTTGTGTCAGTAGCTGATGCCTTTGCGGCGAGCCGGAAGCTAATATGAAATCTTTGCTTGCCATCTCCCCTTATTTATGCCTCATCATCATAGGTTTTTTCCATCCGTTCATGGCGTTCTTGTGCCTCCAGACAGAGGGTCGCAATCGGGCGGGCCATTAGGCGGTCAATACCAATTTCTTCACCAGTTTCTTCGCAATAACCATAGCTGCCATCTTCAATACGCTCTAGAGCTTGGTCAATTTTGACAATCAATTTACGGGCACGATCTTTGGTGCGCAAATCTAGTGATTTATCGGTTTCCATGGAAGCACGGTCAATATCATCTGGTTGGTTCAAGCCACCTTGGCGTAAATCATCTAGGGTATTACTGGCTTGGGCTAATAATTCTTTTTTCCAGTCTATTAGTTTACGGCGAAAATATTCCAACTGCATTTCATTCATATATTCTTCTTTTTTATTCGGCACATAATCTGGCGGTAGCGTGGTTGTATCAGACATTTTTTATCTCCTTTTATTCCTTTTATAAAATTAAAATTTTTATCCAATTTCTACCAAGATAGCAATAGTTTTTCTATCTGCAAGCAAAAAAAGCTATTCATCAACTATATTTAGCTAAAAATCCAAGTGATGGTGTTATTGTTTTTTTCAGAACAGGCATCAATGGCTTGGCCGATATTTAATCTAATCGAGGGGGCACTTTTGATATCGGTTTCATTTTCTGCAGCTTTGAGGGTAGTCGTGTGCAGGTTACCGGTGTCATAAATAGAGTATTCATAGTTCCAGGCTTTATTGTTATTGACAATCAGCGTGTCTAGTTCTGAGCCGTCACCATAAAACTGGCCTTGGGTTAAAATTTCGATGCAACCTTTGCGAACAAGATTTTTGAAGGTGATGTAAAACAGATATTTACTGTCATTTTGCTTATCGTTGGTACTGGTGATGCCTTTGCAAATATCATCTGCGCCAACACAGCCAATCTCTGCTTCTCCACCTAAGGCGTGTTTGGCTTTTGATTTGTTGCCGGTGCGCATGTCCAGCGGTAAGGAATAACTTTCATCTAAATTTTTAACCGTGACACGGCAATAGTCTTCGTCAACGGCGGCAAAATGCAAAATCGATTTTTTTAAGTCAATAATTTGCTGGGCCGTGCGGCCGATTTTATAGCGTTGCATGACGGTGTGTGCATAGCTTGCCAATGCCCCACCTAATACAATTAAAAAGCTGGTGTACATTATCATCTCAATCATGGTGCGGCCGGATTCATTGTTACGAATTTTGCGGTTAGTCATGGCTTTTCTTCCTTGCGGTGTTGGAGTTTAGATTTTCTTTTGTTTGATAATCTTGATATTTCTCTATACTTTTAAATTAATAAGGTTAAATATATTGTTAAATTTAAATATTTTTTTTTAGGAGATTCTGATGTTGAAAAAAATTCTTATCATGTTGTTATTTGTCATGGTGTTTGGTGCGGCGGCTTGGTTTGGCTATTTACTGATTACACCAAAGTCAGAAACAATGGCTACGGCTAATACTGTTACTGTAGCAGAAGCGGTGACGGCGGATTTCGATACAATGCATGTTTATACAAGTGGGGATTTGGCGGCTGCGTGTACGGCCGAAGATAAAGTTTTCTGCGCTATTGAGCGTACGGTAAAATGTACAATTGAGCCGACACTTGATTATTGTACAAAAGAATTTGTGCCGAATTTTGTGTTTGGAAAAACAGATGATGTAGAACGCCCGTCGGAAATCTCTTTTAAGCTTACTAAAATTAAGCCAATTGCGGGAAGTGATGCCCTTTCTGTTTATACCGAATCCGATTGCAATGCAATGTGGTTTGGGTTGTGTAAAGGAACCGTGGTTTATTCATTGCGTCCGCAAGGCAGTAACGGTGGATGGCGGGTTGAAAATATCTATGCGCTCGAAAAATAGCTCTATTGTTGGTGAAAGTGCGCCAAGTTTAATCATACCTGCAGTATAAAGATTTAGCCGGTGTGTGTAGGTTTTAGGCACCGGCTTTGTTTTTGAGCTCATATAATTTTGCTAAAGCATCACGCGGTGATAAACCATCTAAATCCAAGGCTTTTAATTCGGCAACCAGCGGATGGGGCGGTGTCGGTGATTTTTCTTGCCGCAGTGCTTCAAACAATGGTAAATCATCTTCAATTGTATTTAAGGTGTGGGTAGGCTTTTCTTGTTCTAGCAAGGCTAATACTTGCGTCGCTCTTTTAATGGTTATCTGCGGTAGACCTGCCAGCTTTGCTACATGAATACCATAAGAGCGATCTGCCGCACCGTCAATTACCTCATGCATAAAGATGATGTCATCATTATATTCTTTGATTTTCATACAATGCAGGCTCAGGCTTTTTAACCTAGCGGTCAGTTTGGTTAATTCATGATAATGGGTGGCAAACAAGGTGCGGCATTTGTTTATTTCTGCCAAATGTTCCACAACGGCCCAAGCAATTGATAAGCCATCAAAGGTGGCGGTGCCACGGCCAATTTCATCAAGTATCACAAATGAACGCTCGTCGGCGCGGTTTAATATGGCGGCGGTTTCTACCATCTCAACCATAAAGGTTGAGCGGCCGCGCGCTAAATCATCACTGGCACCAACCCGTGAAAATAATTTGTTAATGATGCCGATATGTGCTTTTTGTGCCGGTACAAAATAGCCGGTTTGGGCTAAAATCGCAATCAAGGCATTTTGGCGTAAAAAGGTTGATTTACCAGCCATATTGGGGCCGGTTAATAGCCAGATACGGTCATTATCATGGTCTAGTATGCAGTCGTTGCCGATAAAATCTTTTTGATTATTGTGTTTTAATGCTGCCTCTACCACCGGGTGTCTGCCGTCTGTTATTTCAAAACAATAACTGTCATCAAGCAAGGGACGGGTATAATTTTGCTCTGTAGCCAGTTCGGCAGCGGCTGAGGCAACATCTAATTTGGCTACAATCAGAGCCGAGCGCGCAATGGCATCAGCTTGGATTAAAACACGTTCTACCAGCTCATTATAGATGTTGACTTCTAGCTCTAGGGCATGTTCTTCCGCGTTTAAGACTTCGGTTTCAATGGCGGATAGCTCGGCAGTGGTAAAACGCATGCTGTTGGTGACCGATTGACGATAGATAAACAATGGGTTATTCACCATTTTTTCAGCGGCTTTGGTGGGCACTTCAATAAAGTAACCGGCCACAGAATTGTTGCGGATTTTGAGGGCACTGATACCGGTCAAGTCCGCATATTTTTGGCGCAGCTGTTCGCATTTTTCATCATTCTCTTGGCGAATATTTTTGAGGTAATCCAGTTCTGGATAAGCTCCGGGGCGAACAAAACCACCATTGCGCGCCAAGTTTGGTAGCATATTTTTATCTTCAATCAAAGTACGCTCAATATCAACTTGTAAGTTGGTGTGGTCATAAAACGCTTTTACCAAGTCCGCAAGCACCGGTGGTACTTCGCTATATACGCTATCTGGTTGATAAGTCGCAAAAGAAAGAATTAGATGTTTGAGGTAGGGCAAAACTTTCAAGGTGATGCCTAAATCATATAAATCTTTGGGGCCACCATTGGCCAAACTCAGGCGCTGTACAGAACGTTCCATATCCATACATTGCAGGAGCAGTTGGCGCAACTTGGCGCGTATTTCTGGGTTATCGACAAAGAAGGAGACAGCATCTAAGCGCTCATTAATTTGCTGCGGATTAATGAGCGGAGCGGCTAATCTGGAGGCCAATAATCTACCGCCAACACTGGTGATGGTTTTATCTATAGTTTTGAGCAAACTATAGCCGCTATCTGTTAAAGGGTTAATAAGTTCCAGATTACGACGGGTGGCCGCATCAATTTCCATAATTGCTTTGGCTAAGATACGCTGTGGTTTTTTGAGGCGCGGCAAGTGGCCTTTTTGAGTATTACTGATATAGTCTAACAGCACACCAGCGGCAATCAACTCCACTTCCGAAAAATTACCTAGAGCATCTGTGGTATTGAGATCATAAGCTTTGAGTAGGGTATTATTTGCGCTGTAGAGGTTAAACAATGTTTTCGGTAAAACCGAGAGTTTCTCGCGGTATTCACCCAGCAAGGCGTAAAAGTCCGGATTGCCCAGCAATTTATCCTCAATCAGCAGTTCTGCAGGTGTTAAACGGCCTAAGATATTGTTGAGCACAACGTTTGCTGGTATGTTATCAATAATTTGTTGCTGCATATAAAAATCGCCGGTGGAAATATCCATCCAAGCAATACCTACTTCTTTGGGACGGACAATGGTGGCGACGATATAGTTATTGCGTTTGGCCTCAAGTAAGGTTTCTTCTGTTATGGTACCGGCGGTGACTAAACGGGTGACTTCGCGGCGGACCACAGCCTTGTTACCGCGTTTTTTAGCCTCTTCAGGGGATTCCATCTGTTCGCAGATCGCCACTTTATAGCCGTTTTTCATCAAACGAGCGAGGTACATTTCATAAGCGTGGTAAGGAATACCGCACATTGGAATACGTCTTTCATCAGCTTTTGAACGGCTGGTTAACTGCAGGCCCAAAATGTTGGCGACGCGAATGGCATCTTCAAAAAATAATTCATAAAAATCCCCCATGCGGTAAAACAAAAAATAGTCCATATTTTGGCGTTTGATTTCGATATATTGTGCCATAGCCGGGGTGGTATTTTTTTCGTTCATCTCATCAAGAGTGAGCATGGGAAGGTTTTCTGTATTAGTGGGGCTTAGTTGCTCTTTGGGGTTATTTTTTGCGGTGGTCATTATCTTTCTCTTGCTCGTTTTCATTAACCAAATCTAAAGTATGGTGTGATTATACTCAAAATATATTTGTTAGTCTATGATAATTTTTGAGATATACTAATGGTAAATCAAACAGAAGAATTTTTAGGAATTGATAAGAACTCCGGTTTTGCATTGCGGGTATTAGTGCTTTCGATACCGTCGGGGTTAATCTTTTTCCTGTTATGTGTGTTTGGATTGTTATCGATTTCGATGGGGCTGCTTTCTTATATCTGTATTTTATTTTTTAATACAGTTTTTTTGCTGCCTATGTCTTCTGAAATTCAGCAAATTAAAAAGTATATTCAGAGTTTGGCCTCTGGTACATCAGAAGAGACGTTGCTGAAAAAAATGACAGAAAAAGAAACGCGGGATTTGACCGAAGCAATTAACTCAATGCATAAATTTTGGGTGGATAAAACCGAAATGCTGGAAAATCGTACTCTTTCTGATGCGGCGGTGTTGGATACACTGCCAGAACCCTTGCTGATGGTTAATAAAGCCGGGGTGGTTATCGGGGCTAATCGAGCGGTGAGGACTTTATTTGCTGCGGATTTATCCAATCAGGATATTTATCAGGTGATTAAAGATACAGCGTTTCATGATGTGCTGCAAAGAGTTCTTAGCCAAGAAAGCCGGCAGGAAAATTTGCGTCTGACGCTGGCTGAATTGAAAAATAAGCCGAAATTTCATGTTAACATCACAACATTACCATGGTTTGCCAAAGGTGAGGTGGTGGCGGTGGTTTCTTTTTATGATTTGCATAAGATGTTGCAGTTTGAGCAGATGCAGCAAGATTTTGTGGCAAATGCCAGCCATGAATTGCGGACGCCGCTTTCAATTATTGCCGGTTTTGTGGAAACGTTACAAACAACGGCTAAAGATGATGTGCAGGTGCGGGATAAGTTTATGCATGTGATTGAGGAACAAACCATTTATATGACAGCGTTGATTGAAGATTTGCTGTCGTTGTCTAAGATCGAAATGACGGTTGATACACCGCCACAAGATAAAGTTAATGTCAATAGTATTATCCGTGAAATTAAAAATGCTTTGGCAATTAAATTAAAAGAAAATCAGCTTAAAATGACTACTCATTTGCCACGGCTATCGCAAATAATTGCTGATGAGCGGCAGATTAAACAAGTGTTGCAAAATTTGCTGGATAATGCGGTCAAATATGCTAATCCGCATAGTGAAATTGTGGTTGAAACCAGTAAAGAAGCGCAGATACCGCCGCACCGCTATTATGAAGTGGCGCACACACCAGCTATCGCTATTCGCGTTATCAACCAAGGGATTGTGATTGCGCCGGAAGAGGTGGCTCGGCTGACAGAACGTTTCTATCGCTTGCAAGAGCATAAAAACCGTAACATTAAAGGGACAGGTTTGGGGTTGGCTATTGTGGCGCAGATTATTCGCCGTCATCGCGGTAATATGATTGTCACTTCGGAAGAAGGGCTGACCACATTTACGGTTTATCTGCCGATATAATTAAAAAAACATTATTGACAAATATCTAGACAAATGATAATATAATAGTTGCTAATCTATGGTGTATGTTTATTATCAGGTCATATAATTAAGGTCGATGTTTTGAGTTCTGCTCAATTTCCGGCTTTGAGAAAGGTTTGAGAAAAAGTAACCCTTATGAAAGGCTAGTTTGTGTGTGTTTCCCATATGAACGAATTTTTCAAATTTACTCCGCGGAAACAGGAGCAATCCATAAAAAAAATTAAATTATGGAAAAGACAAAAAACATCGTCGCTCGCATGGTGAATCAGGGAGCGAAAGTGAAAGAAATTATGGCCGGTGCCAAGCAGGCCAAGCGCGAAAGCGCCAGTGTTAATATGGTTCAGGTTTTCCTCTGGGCCGTATGGTTTAAACTGTGGCGGTTGCTGAAGGGGGTGGCTAAAGCCATCGTCCTCATCATCGGCTGGCTGTTGCTGTTGGCATTGCAGGCCATCGCCATTGTTGGGACAGCACTGTTGGCTGTTCCGGCTATGGTGGTCGGAACGCTCTTACTCATCCTCACCACCCCGCTGGTGGTCGAGCTCTGGCCACGCTGGTGTGCACGAACAGCCGCCAAGCGGTTGGAGGTAAAGGAGCATGATCCGCTGGCGCCGCACTATGTGCCAGAGCGCATGCTCGTGGCCGTGGTGAATGGGTGCTGCAAGGCCCTTGCCTGTGTTTGGGGCGGTTATGCTAAAAAGGCAGGAATGACGCAGCAGCGCCATTTTTTGCAGTACGGCATACTGCAGGCAGAAAAGCTGCCCGTCAGTCAACAGTTGTCCTATTATAAGGAGACTGTTGGCAAAGAAACTGCCGTGAGGCAGATGAGTCCTGAGGCCATCAAGGCCTTGTGGGACGAGGAGGATATAGGGGCTAAAAATCTCATCCTCGTTGCCCGAGGGTTCACCGCCGGACGTGCCCAAAGCCTCTTCAAAGGCAATGCGAAGGAACAATATCTCCTACAGCGCTGGCTGTGTGGAGGTAATCTAACAGCAGAGGTTAAAAACCTCTTTGTGCAGATGCTCGCGCAAGGTGAACAGCAGGCCGCAAGTTATCTGCAGATTATCATCGAGCGCGGTGAGAGTCTGGAAAGTCAGCAACTGCTGTCGCTGATAGCGTCCAGTCTGGAGGTGTCGGAGGCCTACTGGCGTCGTCACACCCTTCCTGAAGTGGTGTTGGAGGAGCTGGTAGAAAAGTCTCTCTGCGATCCAGAGGCTTTTGAGTTGCTGTTGAAAGCTGTCAAGCGTGACGGCATTTCTTCGCGGCTTGCCCAGAGCTTCTTTAGAACATGCAAGGATACTGATCGGCAGGATCGGTTCATTGCAGTTCTGGAAAAGCGCTCCAATCTGCAAATTGTCAGCAATGGTGATTTGCAGGCGTGGCAAAATCTCTGCATCGTTATCTCTGATGGCTTTGATGCAGAGGTGGAGGCTAAGATGTCAGAAAAACAGTACGACATCTATCTTGCCACCGGCCACACCCTCAGCGATGAGGGGTTGGAGAGCCTGTTGTTGAATAGGGACTTCAGCTACGAAGGTTCCTACTTTGACAAACTCCTTGAGGCTCTGTGGCTCAGGAAGGGAGGCCATCTCCCCGCTGGGGACGCTTTAAGGCTAGACTCTTGGAAATGGACGAAGGTTCTCGCCTTCGTCGCAGAACACCAGATGAGCGAATGACATCAACATTTGGGCAGTAGCCCTGTGTTGCGCTGTCACCTAAAAAAGACGTCTTCTCCCCCAATGGGAGAAGACGTTTTTCGGTTTAAATGCTAAAGTGAAAGTTATTCTTTTAAGAATTTATTGTTTTTGGGAAAACCAAATGGTACCAAACGTCCAACTTGCGCCCGATGCCCCAACCATGTCAATAACTCTTTTTCAGTGGTGGTGCCGCCGGAGCGATTGTAGCTAAAGCCTTCTTCGGCTTTGAAAATTTGTATATCCGTCATCTTCATATTGCCTTGATATTTTTGTAAACGGACACCATGACCGCGCGCCATGGTCGGAATTTCCTCTAACTTGAATACCAGCAACTTGCGGTTTTCACCAATCACCGCCACCATATCACCGGTTATCTTTTTACAAAAGGCTGCCGTTTCCCCCGCGGCCAGATTTAATATCTTCCGTCCGTTTCGGGTTTGGGTAACGATGTGTCCTTCGTCTATAATAAAGCCATAGCCATAGTCTGTTGCCACAATATATTTTGCCCCTTTTTCAAACACAAACATGGCACAAATATTATCATTAACACCCAATTCCGCCATCAAGCGTACTGGTTGGCCAAAGCCCCTGCCTGAAGGAATTTCATGGGCATTAATGTTGAAAAACTTGCCAGTCGTATCAAACAAAATAATTTTATCAGTGGTGTAGGCATGTATCGCACACTGTAGGCTGTCATCTTCTTTAAACTTAAATTCTTCATCAAGCGGAATGTAGCCCTTCATACTCCTAATCCATCCCTTTTGAGATAATATAATGGTAATCGGCTCTTTCTCCACAAATACTTCGGTGGTAATTTCAACTTCTTCCGGCATATCAGCAAATTGGCTCTTGCGTTTTCCTAGAGCGGTTTTTTTGCCGAATTTCTCTTTGATTTCATTAATCTCTGTGGCCAATTTTTCCATGCGTAAATTTTCATCCCCCAACAGAGTTTCCAGTCCATTCTTTTCGGTGGTGAGGTCATCAAATTCCGCACGGATTTCTTCTTCTTCCAACTTACGTAAGTTGCGGAGTTTCATATTCAAAATCGCTTCAGCCTGATTTTCGGTCAGCTTAAAAGTGGCGATTAAGGCTTGCTTAGAATCTTCTTCCTCGCGGATAATGCGTATAACTTCATCAAGGTTTAAGTAGGCAATTAAATAACCGGATAATATCTCTAGGCGCGCCATTATCTTATCCAGCCGATAGCGGGTTTTGCGGATTAAGACCAAATGGCGATGATTTAAGTATTCTTTTAAGACTTCTTTTAAGCTCATTACCTTAGGCACACCTTCTGATGACAGTACATTCATATTCATCGCAAAACGAATTTCCAGCTCGGTTTGTTTGAATAAATGTTCCATCAATAAATTGGCATCAACGGTGCGGTTTTTAGGCTCTAACACAATACGCACATCATGGGCGGATTCATCACGCACGTCTGCGAGCAATGGTAATTTTTTGTCTTCTAAGAGTTGGGCAATTTTTTCAATCAACTTAGATTTGATAACCTGATAAGGAATTTCGGTGATAATAATTTGGTATTGTCCTTTGCCGAGGTCCTCTTTTTCCCACTTTGCCCGAATGCGAAAATATCCTTTACCGTGAGTGTAAGCATCAATAATGGCTTGCTGGTCCGCAATAATCAGTCCGCCGGTTGGAAAGTCCGGCCCTTTTACAAACTTAACCAAGTCCGTGATACTGCAGTCCGGATTTTTAATCATATAAAGCAGGGCATCTGCAACTTCGCCTAAATTATGAGGCGGAATATTGGTGGCCATGCCCACAGCAATACCACTGGTACCGTTGCAGAGTAAATTGGGCACAGCTGCCGGCATAACAACCGGCTCCAATTCTTCCCCATCATACGTATCGGCAAAATCAACTGCGTTTTCATTTAGGCCTTCCATCAAAGCAATGGCAAAATCTGTTAATCTGGCTTCCGTATAACGCATCGCAGCCGCGCCATCACCATCGATATTGCCAAAGTTTCCCTGCCCATCAACCAACGGATAGCGGACAGAAAAATCTTGCGCTAAGCGAACCATCGCTCCATATACGGCCGAATCGCCGTGCGGATGGTATTTACCGATAACGTCACCAACCACACGGGCGCATTTCTTAAAACCGGATTTCGGGTCTAATTTTAATTGGCGCATGGCATAAAGCAGACGGCGATGCACCGGTTTTAAGCCGTCTCTGACATCAGGCAAAGAACGTGCTACAATGGTAGACATCGCATACGAAAGATAACGTTTGCTTAGTTCTTCTTTGAGTTTAACGTCATGGATCTTTTGTTCGGTATTTTCAATCTGCTCTTCCATATTTTCCTCTTGATGGTTTAGAAACCGACAGCTATCGGTTGAGTGTTTTCAAAATCTGCTTGTGCAGAGGCTGTCTGCTTAAAGAGCCAAAAGTTCGAACGACTCTCCGGCATCGGCAAATTATGAAATTTGAAGAAGTTTTCTTTTAAGAAAAATTCAGTCATTTCTAACACATTAAAAATTTCTGCATAAGATGGAGATTGATTTTTATCCACAATAAAATGCGGGTAGCTGAATAAACGGTCATGATAGGGGGCTCCAACCTCACGACAAACGGCTTTGCCTGTTTTGGGCGAAACATAGGCTAAATCTGATGTCTGACCGGTTACCGCGCAACAATCCAATGTCAGCCCTAAGCCGAGATATTCTAAAGCGTAAAACTCAAAATAAGCATACCAGGTCAGCATCTGCTTAAAATCTTGCGCGTGGAAAAAATTGCCGATAATTTGATATAGGGTAAAAGTTTCTTCGTTTTCATTAAGCAGGCGCAGCATCATCGGTACGGCGGCGGTCATGAGCTGCAGGCGTTTAATATCCGCAATCATCATCACCGCATTGGGTTCCATCAGCTCCAGGCGAAATAGCCGCGGCATATTTTCTTCGAGCCGTGATGAGGCCTCAAAAAATAACTTATTTCCGGTTTGAAACAAACCACGATTTTTCTTGGTGCTGCCATTAGAAACAAACCCTGTTATTTTGCCTTTCGAAAGGGTAAACAAGGTGACAAGCAGAGCTTTTTCGCCGTATTTTTGGGCTTTTAGAACATATCCCTCGTCTTTTATTATCATAACGTCTTCTCATTGCTGTTTGGTATCAGAATAAAGTGAATTATAGGGCTTGTCAATTCGCTCGCGAGGGGTGTGCAAAAGCTTATTTAAAAGTTTGTTTTAATATCTCAGTGGTTAAAACCTGTGGTAAAAATTGCGGTGTGCTGTGCTGCGGCGGATAATAAACATAGAGTGGAATGCTGTTACGGCCATAAGCTTTTAGTGCAGTGGTAATATCTTGGCTGTGATTGGTCCAATCGGCCTTGAATAAGCGTATTTTGTTTTGATTAGCTAAGTGCTTAAAAGTTTCAGTTGATAGGGCGGTCTTGTCGTTTAATAAGCAGATGAGGCACCATTTGGCAGTAAAATCAATAAATACCGGTTCATTTTTTTCTATCGCTTGAGATACTTCTTCGGGATTATAGGGCTGCCATAAAATTTCTTGCTGGTGTGGTATGGGGCGCAGTTGGTTAAATATTATCCATCCCAGCCACAAACAGGTTAGGGCAATTGGTAGAGCTAAAATGCGCTTTAGGGTTATCATCCACGCCCCTGGTTTGGGGATAAAGTTTAAAAAGCGGTGGGGAAACATTTCTATCAGTACATAGGGCAGCGCATAGCCTAATCCTAAACTTAGGAAAATGCCAAAGTATATTAAAGCATTCTCCCGCATGGCATATCCTAGTGCCGCTCCCATAAACGGTCCGGTGCACGGACAAGCCACAATCACGGCAAAAAATCCAGTTAAAAAACTCTGATTGCCGGCAAATTTATGCAATTTATCCGCAAAAGTAGCAGGGATTTGCAGCTTATCTAGTAAGTTTAAGAAAATCAGCACGAATAGCAATAATAAAAAGAGATTAAAGGCCGGCGATTGCAGTTGAGAACCCCAACCTAACTCCGCCCCAATACCGCGTAAATAAAACAGTATGCCGGAAAGAACCATAAATGAACACAGTACACCGGTTAGATAAACCAAAGCCGAAAGCGGTGAGGTTTGCTCTTTATGCTGGGCTAAATAAAGGGCTTTTAAGCTTAGTATCGGCAAAACGCAAGGCATCAGGTTTAATATCAAACCGGCGATAAAAGCCGTCAACAAATAATAAAATAATCCTTTGGTTGGTGCAGATTCTGATGACAAAGGCAAGGGTTTAACAATAGGGTTTAGGGCATAAGCATGTGTGTTGCATAATAGTACACCTTGCATATTCTCAGGAACTTCTCCTTCATCAAATTCAATGCGCAGATGGTTTTTATCTTGTATCGTTGTGCGCGGCAAGTCCGCTAAAATACTCTTTTTTAAATGGCTACTGATGAATTCTGGTTGCTGGCACTGTTGCAATATCTCTGGTGCAATTTCTAAGCTGATGTGCTGACCTTCAATAAAAGCTGTACTTTCAAGCGGTAGGGGAAAGGTATTTTCTGCCATAATCGCTGGCTCCAGATAAGATGGATTTTTAGTTGCTTTTACAGATAAGGGTATCTCAAAATCCAGATACATCGTTTCCGGAAAGCATTCGTGCTGACAGGCACTATAACTCAATGCCAGATGGAACGGAATACTTTTCTTTTCGTTAAGGTCTTGGAGGTTAAAATCGGTTTTGATAAACAATTGCTGATGATGGATATAGGTGGTAATCAGTTCATTAAAAGTCTTTTTTTGCGGCGTACTGTATGTTTGATTTTGCAACTGGTAATAGGGTGAGTCTGAGTAGCTTAAAAGGGTCGGATCGCCGGTGTCACCGGGATTTTGCCAATAAATATGCCATCCGGGGTTTAACTTGATACGAGCTAACAGGCTGAAATGCGTTTGCTGTGCGCTTATCTCTTGATATTCCGGAATAACACTCAGCGCCGCATGGATGGTGCGCTGGGTAAATTCTATTGCCTTCACTTCGGTTGGCCATGATAATGCCGAGCCGATAATTAATGTGATGACCGCAATGGTTTTTTTTATGCTCATTTTTTAATCAGCCTCTTTCAATCAGCTCTTTAATTTTTTTTATGACTTCATCAAACATGGCATATGTTAATACGCCTGTGTTGATGTTATAGCGAGAGGTATGATAGCTGTCAACGAGTTTTATCTTTTGTGCAGGCAAATCATGTATCGCACCGTGCTTGAATTTTGCTTGCGATTGCTTTAACCCTAAGGCCTGTAAAACATTCTTATGCGATATACCGCCTAAACTTAATATTACTTTTAAATTCGGCATTGCGGCAATTTCGGCAGCTAAAAAATGGCGGCAATTCTTTTCTTCTGCAGTGGTGGGTTTATTCTCCGGCGGAACACAGCGTACCGCATTGGTTATCCGCACATTGCATAATTCGTATCCGTCATCTTTCCTTCTTTGATATTCTCCGCGCGCTAGTCCGTTCTGTTTTAATATCGGGTATAAAACATCGCCCGCATAATCATTAGTAAAAGGTCGCCCAGTTTGATTTGCCCCATTGAGACCCGGTGCTAAGCCAACCACCAATATCTCTGCTCCTAACTCCCCAAATGCTGGTACCGGACCATTATAATATTGCGGAAACTTCTGTCGGTTTATATTTCGAAATATCCCTAATCGCTCGCATAGCTCACAGTCTTTCTTTGGCTCGCAAAAACTCATTTCTTTGTTCCTTCCTGTTCCAGTAATCCTTGATTTTAAATGTTTTTTGTAAAAAAAACGTAAAATTTTCTATCCCTCCTATTTAAATGTAAAATTCAATGACTACATCTTACGGCGAGAAGTATTATATTTTGTTGATAATGCTTTATGACTAAAGTTTATATTAGTTTGCAAGGAGTATAAATATGAAAAAAATTTATTTATTGGCAGCAACCGCTTCTCTGTTGGCTCTTGATGCTCATGCTATGGACTGGAATATGAACCAGCTCGTGCGTCCCTATCTGGGGGCCGACTATATCTTTTCTCATGCTAAACACGGCGGCTTCGCTAAACAGGCTAAAAAAGATTATAATTCTTGGTCCGTCAATATGGGTACCGATATCGATCACTATACCAGTGTCGAAGCTTTCTTCCAACAAGCTGGTGAACGTAAATCTCATAACCCAAATTATGAACTTAAGTCCGAATTCTATGCCTGGGGTCTAGACCTCTATGGTCGCGCTCCGGTAATGTGCTCTAACTTCTATCTGCTCGCTTCCGCTGGTCTCGCAAATTATAACGTAAAATATAAAATGCGTCCTTTCGGCGGTAGTGAAGATAAACAACGTGTCGGTTATCGCGCCGGCGTCGGTTTCTCCTACCAATTTACCGACCATCTCGCTATGCGTGTCATGGGACGTTACTCCTATGTCGGTATGAAAAGTCTTAATAATTTGATGGAGGTTACTGCCGGTTTGCGCTACTACTTCTAAAAAAGGGGAAAATTTTGGCGAACTAATTCGTGGAAGGAAGCCTTGTTACAAATGCTCATGTACTTCTATGTACACTCCGCCTTGTAAAAGGACTTCCGCGATTATTTCGCCAAAATTCTTTTGTGTTGCGTACTTCTATGTACACTAAAATTTAGGACTCCCTCAAGCCCATCTCTATGAGCCTAAAATTTGGCAATTTATTGCCGTTTAAGTATTGGGGTTTCCCGTGGAGCTTAGGTATGCGAGGTCGCCACCAGCGTTATTGCTCTTGGTAACTTGTTGCGGGCAATCTATTGCCGCTTAAGTATTGGAATTTCCCGTGGAGCTTAGGTATGCGAGGTCGCCACCAGCGTCCTCGCTTTCTTGTTAACCTTTTTTAAAAGATTTTGTGTTTACTATATCCCAAACGGCTATGATTTTTTGCTGTGGTTTAACAGCTTATACAAACTGATTTTTTTGTTAATCGTGTGCATAAAGGGAAAAAATCACTTTAAGTTTTTGTGCAATCTTTTAAGTTCGTAGCTGAATGTTTTTTAGGGGGAAGAATGTCTTCTTTGTTTGATTTCGCCAGTCCGAATAATGTTAATGTTCAAGATGATTGGTTTGACGATAATAGCCGCCGTAAACGTATCAGCGGACAGGGTATTATGCTGTTCTTATACAGCATCGTGGTCGGTTTTGCGTTGATCTTGGTAATTGGAAAAAATTTTGAAACTCCTGAGCAAATGCTGGCTGAAGAACAACTCGCCGCAGAAGGTAAGCGTGCTAACGAAGAGCAACTCGCAGTTACAAATATGACTTTGCCGGAGGTCTTTGAAGCTGAAAATAGCGAAGAAGTCGAAACCTTTGATAATCCTTCGGTCGAATGGACAGTGCAGGGGGAAGAAAGTCAGCCAGAGGTTAAAGATGATGTCTTGGTGGTTGAAAAAGGTGACCATTTTATCGGTATTTTGCAAAAACTTGGTATGGAATATAACGAAGCCAGTCAGGCTGCTGCAGCACTTAAAAAAGCCGGTTATGATGTGCGCAGTCTGCAAGCCGGGCAAAAAATTAATATTACAAAAACAGTTGATGTACCTTTTGGAGAACTCTTAAGTGTCGATAAAATTGTGATTGAACCGTCGGCCAGTGTTAAATATATCGTAACTCGTAATGAAGATGAAAAGTATGTGGCTGAGGCAGAACAGCAAGAACTTAAAAATGAAAATAAAACGATCAGCGGCACTATCCGCAATTCTTTGGCGGCGACAATGCGCAATGCCGGTGTACCGCAAACGGTGGTTAGTAATTTTGCGAATATCTTTACCTATAAAGTCAATTTCCGTTCGGATATCAAGGCCGGTGATACTTTTCGCGTGATGTATGACCGGAAAATGGCTCCTGATGGGCGGGTGGTTAAAAACGGCAATATCCTTTATGCTGAGCTTAACTTAGGGAAAAAGAATAAAATTGCGCTCTATCGCTATAAGGATTCTTCAGGAAATATTGATTACTATGATGAAAAGGGAATGGCCTTAAAGCGTGCCTTGGTGCGTAAACCGTTAGAGTTTTCTTCGGCACGTATTTCTTCGCATTTTGGCTGGCGGCGTCATCCAATTTTAAAACAGCGTATTTTGCATAGCGGGGTGGACTATGCCGCGCCAATGGGCTCGCGTATTTATGCCAGTGGCGATGGCGTGGTGCAGCGAGCGCAATGGGCCGGTGGTTATGGGCGCTATGTGGTTATTCGCCATAATTCTGAATATTCTACCGGTTATGCGCATATGAGCGGTTTCGCACGTGGTATTAGACCGGGGGTACGGGTTAAACAAGGGCAGGTGATTGGCTATGTTGGTTCTACCGGTCGTTCTACCGGTCCGCATTTGCATTTTGAAATTATTAAAAACGGTAAAAAAGTTGATCCGCTTAAAATTAAAGCGGCAACCGGTGCGAATTTGGCCGGTGCTGATTTGCGTAAATTTAAACAGGAAGTGGCACGTATTGTTGCTATGGTTGAAAAAGATTCTAAGTTTGCGGCCAAATAATCTGTTTGATTTTTAAGGTTAGGACTTGAGGTATTAAAACGCATTCGCTGGTGAGGCAATGCGTTTTTTGTTTTGCTTGACTCTTTAGTTGCTTTTTTTTATCCTCTTTTTTGTAATTATTTTATAGGAGATAACAATGGAACTTAAAGGATCTAAAACTGAAGCTAATTTACAAGCAGCTTTTGCCGGTGAATCGATGGCACGCAATAAATATACTTATTATGCTTCTAAGGCGAAAAAAGAAGGGTATAACATTATTGCAGATAAATTTTTGCAAACGGCAGAAAATGAAAAAGAGCATGCTAAGTTATGGTTTAAAATTTTGCATGGTGGGGTGGTTCCTTCGACGATTGAAAATTTAAAAGATGCCGCACAAGGTGAGAATTATGAGTGGACGGATATGTATGAAACCATGGCAAAAGAGGCTGATGAAGAAGGTTTTAGCAAAATTGCCAATTTGTTTCGGGCTGTCGGCAAAATTGAAAAAGGTCATGAAGAGCGTTATAATGCTTTGCTTAATGCTTTGGAAAACGGTAAAGTTTTTGAACGTTCAACCAAAGTAATATGGGAATGTGCTAATTGCGGCTGTCGGGTGGAGTCTCCTAAAGCACCGTTGATTTGTCCGGTGTGTGAGCATCCGCAAGCCTATTTCTTTGAGTTGCAAGAAACCTTTTAATTGTTTTTTGGTATTATGAAACGCAAACTGCTGGTTTTGGTTTTGATGTTACTATGTGGTTTTTGCCTGATGGCAAAGGCTGATGTCACTTTGGCGATTATCGCGCCGAAGGCTGGTGACTATATTAAATCTGGTCATGAGTTGTTCGAAGGGGCGCGGCTGGCAGTGCAAGAATTTAATGATAACGGCGGTATCAATGGCGAAAAGCTTGATCTCCTCACCATTGATGACCGCTGTGATGATCGATTAGCACTTTCGACAGCACAGATGCTGACCTTGCTTAAGTCCAAAAAAATTGTTTTGGTGGTGGGGCCATACTGCGCTAATCGTTTCGATGATATTGCGGCTATTTATGAACAAGCACGTATTTTTCAAATTGTGCCTACCACGGAGGTTTATCATAGCCGTAATGATGATAAAAAATGGCAAATTATGCTGCTTGGTTCAAAGGTCCAAATGAGCCGAGATTTTTTCAAATTTTATAACCAAAATTTTGCAGGGTTGAAAGTCGGTTTTGTGTATGATGGGCAGGCTTCAACCGGTTATACCGATGTGGCCAAAAGTCTCTATGATGAATTCCGTCGTTATGGTAAAGCTGAACGGCTCAAATTTTATCCCTTAAATGAAGAAATTGCTGAGATTGATGATGTGGTTAAGCAAATTGTTGCAGATAATATCCATATTGTTTTTGTGTTGGGAAAAAAGGATGATTTGTTGCCGTTTGTCCGCTCTATTAAGAAAAAAAATCACGATATTATTCTTTTTACCAGCAAAAAAATGTTGCCAACAAAAAGATTAAAAGAGCTTGGCTCTGCGGCTCATGGTATTTATTTGTTGGATTTGCCGGGGCTTAAAGATAGCCTGATGTTTACAGAAAGTTTAGTTAATCTCCGCCTGTTGGGTATTGAGCCGGAAGGGCTTGAAACATACAGTTATGTTGCGATTAAGCTCTGGGGGGAGTTGGCGCGGATGGCTAAAAGTTTTGATTATGCTAAACTTGCTAAAATGGCAAGCAGTCCTACGCTTAACGAAAAATGGGGTGATTTCCTCATGCATAGCGGTCGTCATGATAGTGCTAAATATATCATTGAGGAGTGGCACATTAGTAGCGAGGGTGGGGCACTGAAACAAGTTTATTAGTCTTAAAAGTATCCTTTTATTTAGGTGTTTTCTAAGCAGAACGTTCTAAACTATTCAATTTCATCCTCTTTTTGATATTTGGTTCTTCAATAAATAACGCACAAACACCAAATTCATTTGGTTGAGATTTAGGGTAGAGCCGTTCTACGCGGATGCGGATTTCTTCTCTGTCGCGATAGCCAATCATTTCCGGCGGTAAAGAATTAATCAAGGTTTCAAAATCGGCAAATAAAGCAATCCCCTTAATCTCTCGTAAAGTGGTGGTTCCGGTTTCAATATTCAGGTACTCGACCTCATCGCCAACGCGTAAGTGGTGTAAATTCGGGGTATAGGGGCGAATATCAATTTTACGCTGACCGCCTAAAATTTTATTATATGAAAAGGGATAAACCCGTATAACATTCTTTTGCTGTAGCATCGCGTACCTCGCTGGTTTTCTTCTTCCTCTATGGTTAATATAGGGAAGAAAAATTTAAGATTCAAGGAAAATATACCTACTGGTATGTATAATTATTGAAAAAAGTTTTTTGCTTGACGAAAATGGCTCTTTATGCTACACTATAACTGTAAATCTATTATCGTGTGTATTATTTTGCCTTCATTGTTTTGACTTTTTTAGTTAAACATGGGGTTGTAATGCGCACTATGTTTAACCGCGGGTTTGTATTTATATCCGCAAAAAAAGCAAAAAAAATGAAGAAAAAAATTTTTGACCCGACCACAACGCGCGGGTCATACGCCATCTGCGTACTAATCGGCGTTGTTTTAATGTTCTGTTGCGGTGCAGACAACCTGATGGTTGCGCCGTTGCAGCTCATATTCGGCTCTCTGCTCTGGGGGGCCATTTTGGGGACGGTTGTTTTTGCGCTCTTCGCGGTGCTTAACAATCTACCTAAAACAAAGTTTTGGCAGGTCCTGCGCAGAGGGGAGAAGGATTAAGCTTCTTTTATCCTGCCATTTGTATACCTTGAAACCTTTAGCTCGCAATAGCTTTTGGTTTCAAGGTTTTTTTTGTTTTCGGGGCAGATATGGGGCGGTCAGCTTGTGAAAGAAGATAGGGAAAAGTGCTTGCATTTGTGGGAATTTTATGTTATAATCAAGCTATGAAATAATTATGTGAGGAGGCTCCCATGGCTAAGGACGAAATACGTAATGCTTTCAAATCACATCGCTCGTTGTTTGATAAATCTATGAGCGCATTGGGTAAAGTTGCAACCGGTGCTTTGGCTATCGGGGGGACGGCTATGGCTGTCGGTGGGGCCGTACGTGCGGTTAAGCATACAGCGGATGTTATCTCTGGTAAAGCACGTCCTGTTCCTCTCTATCCATGGCCCAGTATGGCGGGATTGCCCGGAATGCTGGATTTTTATGCCAGAATGTCCGTTCTCAATGATCGTTTCTTTTATGCGGTGATGCGTCATCCGTGGGCTGTTCGCCCCAGACCGCTGTTTCATCACGTCGTGCCACCTTTCCGCGATCCACATCGGGGGCGTTAACCTCATGTGGCGATGCCATTTTTTTGTTGCAAAATAAAATTTTTTGATGTATCTGTGCTTGCAGCAGTGAGCAGTGGTGCTCTCTTTTGATATTAACATTGTAAATATGGAGAACGTATAATGAAACAATTAGCCGGATCAATCAGAATCGGATGGGTTATCGAATATAAAGGCAAACCGTGGACAATCACTAAATCTCAACATATTAAACCCGGTAAAGGCGGCGCTTTTATGCAGGTCGAAATGAAATCGGTTGAAGAAGGTACCAAAACCAATGAACGCTTCCGTACGGAAGATACCGTCGAAAAAATGATGGTGGAAGATAAAGATTGCCAATTCTTGTTTGAAGATGGTACCGGCCTTAACTTTATGGAAAATGAAACTTTTGAACAGTTCTCCATGCCAGCAGATATTTTAGGTGATGCTCGTCCCTTCTTAACAGAAGGTATGGTGGTGCGTATCTCGCATATTAATGATAGACCAATTTCCGTTCAATTGCCGCAACAAGTTATTTGTACTGTGGTTGAAACTGAGCCGGTTATTAAAGGGCAAACCGTTACTTCTTCTTATAAACCTGCCGTGCTGGATAATGGCGTTCGTATCGGTGTACCGCCGTTTATTGCAGCTGGCGAAAAGATCGTTGTCGGTACTGAAGAAGCTAACTATGTTGAAAGAGCAAAATAATGGCCTACATCTCTCCGTTGCTGACAAATATTGTTACCGCCGTTAAAAAAGCGTCGGTCAATCTAAGCCGTGACTTCAGCGAAATCGAACGCCTGCAAACCTCGGTTAAGGGGTGTCTCGATTTTACTAAAATCGCTTTCGATAAAATCGAAAAAAACTTAAAGCTCGAACTTTCTAAAACCTTGCCGCAAATGCCTGTCGTCGCGGTGAATGATAAACGCCCAAAAGAAGGCTTGTTCTTAACCGTTTCCGGCATCGAAGGGTTGCCTAACTTTGCTCATGGACACCCTAATTTCGCTATCTCAGCAGCCTTGATGAACGATAATACAGTTCTCGCCGGTGTGGTCTATAATCCCGCACGCGATGAACTGTTCTTTGCTGAAAAAGGTAAAGGCGCATTCAAAGAAGGTTTCCGCAGTCATGAACGGTTGCGCGTTTCTGCTCGTCAAGACCTCGATGCTGCCCTCATCGCTGTTAAGCCTACCGTTAATGACCCGATGCTTTCTGCACAAATCATTAATAATGCTTTTTCATTGTGCCATGATGTGCGAGTTAGCGGTTGTGTCGCTCTCGACTTGGCTTATGTCGCTGCAGGTAAACTCGATGCCGTTATCGCACCACAATCTATGCTGGCAAGTATCGCCGCAGGTGTCCTGCTGGTTAAAGAGGCCGGCGGTATGGCTCTGGAAATGTCTCAAACAGATACCCGTAGCGAAGTGCTGGTCAAAGTCTTGCAATCCGGCAACCTCATGGCCGTCAACTTTAATCTTAGCCAGAAAATTGCTAAGATTCTAAAATAGTTTAAAAAATTGTAAAATTATACTTGCATTCTAAAAATGCTCAGTGTATAAGTCTTATAAATTTTTTTTTGATGAAGTTTTTTTGGAGATAATAATGAAAAAAGGTATTCACCCTGACTATCATAAAATTACTTACGTAATGACTGATGGAACAGAAAAAGAAGTCTATTCAACATGGGGCAAAGAAGGCGATAAAATGACGCTCGAAATCGACCCAAAATCCCATCCAGCTTGGACCGGCGTGCATCGTATGGTCGATTCCGGCGGGCAAGTTAGTAAGTTTAATTCTAAGTTTGCTAAGTTTGGTCTTAAGTAAATAGGGGAAAATTTAGGCTCCTAGAGCGGTCTTTTCGGGTAGCCCTAAATTCATGTACTTCTATGTACACTAAAATTTAGGACTCCCTTAAGCCCATCTCTATGAGCCTAAAATTTTCCGCCTTTTTGTTGAATACACTCCGCTTTGTAAAAAGACTTCCGCGATTATTTCGCCAAAATTCTTTTTGTGTTGCGTACTTCTATGTACACTAAAATTTGGCAACTTGTTGCCATTTAAGTGGGGGGGGCCTTGGAGCTTAGGTATGCGAGGACACCATCAATGTCCTCGCTTTCGTTTATGTTTCTTTGGTATGTCGTTATGTATCAAAATATGCTAAATTCTCGTATTTTTTCTCAGTTTGTTAAGTCTTTTTTCATATTATCTGTTGTATAAAACCTAAATATATCCTTGTATCTGTGCTAAAATTGTTTTAGACTGCACACAAGATTATAATTTTATGAAAGGATAAATATAATGACAGCTCCTTTGATGCCTAAGGCTACAGCTGTTTGGTTGGTCGAAAATACCACCCTCACTTTTAAGCAAATCGCAGATTTTTGTGAACTGCATGAACTTGAAATACAGGCTATTGCTGATGGCGATATCGCATATAATATCCGCGGTGTCAGCCCAATCTCCAACGGACAACTTTCTTTGGAAGAAATCGCTCGCTGTGAGGCTGATGAAACCGCTCGCTTGGTGGCAACACCGCTTGAAAAAAATGTTAAAGAAAGAAATGCTAAGGCGAAAAAGGTTCTTTCTCCAACTCAGCGCGCAGAAAAACCAAATGCCGTGTTATGGATCTTGAAAAATTGTCCGGAAGTTATTGATTCGCAAATCTGTAAATTGATTGGTACCACAAAGCCAACTATTAAATCTATTCGCGAAGGAAAACATCCGAATATGATTAACCTTAGACCGGTTAATCCTATGGCTGTCGGCCTTTGCTCTGAAAAAGAGCTCGAAAAAGCTATGGCTATTTCTCAGCAACAAACAGAGTTGAAAGAAAATAAAGGCAAGAAAAAAACAGCCAAAAAGAAAAAAGTAACTACACGTAGGGGGACTAAAAAAATGACCGAAACGAAGAAAAAAGCCGCTGCTGCAAAAAAGCCAGCTGTAAAAGCTGCCGCTAAAAAAGCTCCGGCGAAAAAAGCCGCTGCTGCAAAAAAGCCAGCTGTAAAAGCTGCCGCTAAAAAAGCTCCGGCGAAAAAAGCCGCTGCTGCAAAAAAGCCAGCTGTAAAAGCTG
>JAFVFB010000025.1 GCA_017475705.1 Alphaproteobacteria bacterium | reverse complement strand
TCAGGATTATCCTTATATTTTACACTAAACCACTCGTAAGGGAACATTTTATCTTTAGGTAAATTTGAATTTCTATCTACCAAACACAAATTATTGTATGTATCACTTCCTTCAACAGCTTGAGGACACATATGTTCTATCTCAAAACCTACAAAATTTTGAGGAATTTTAATACTTGGATTATATGCATCTACCCATCCTTGTTCTTTTGCTAACTTATATTTCAAACGATTTTTAGGAGTATTAGGCATCCTTCTTTCAACCAAATATTTTTCAGCCTCAACATTTAGTTTTTCATTTTGCTTATGTTCAGCTTCAAATTTAGCCTTCTTCTTAGTAGACATTCCAACATCACGACCAACTTCTATACAAATTTCATATGGTTTACCATAAATGCGAACAATATCATTAATCACTAATCTTAATTGATTAAGTATCATATGCACTGCCGGATTTGCAATCTTCCCCCACTTTATCTCATCTTGATTAAGTGATTTATTATTTGCAATCACAAAGGGCGGCAATGGCTGTGTATCTGTTTGCAATATTTCACCATAGTAAGGGAGTTTTTTATACTTCCCTTGCAGACTACGTGCAGTTTCTTCTTCAGCCATAAAACGTTTATCTGTTTTTGCCAACCTATCAGTAATTTCACGCGGAGATAATACTTCTTTTTGCATTTCCTCAAGTAATATCCTGGTTGCTGATAAACCGAGCATACCACGCCCTTTAGGCAATTTTGTTAAAATATCTCCGATAATTTTATCATCATCAATATTAAGTATAGTTTTCAATTTAGCTATTAGTTTATCTTCATTTAATAATCGGCTATTCTTGTCCTTTGGATTTTCTTTTGGTTCAGCTAAAAATTCCACAAACTCGGCTAATTTTTCCTCTGACAAATTTTTAATATATTCAATACTTTGAAACTCATCGCGAGAATACAAATAAGCTTTTATAATTTTATCATCCAACAATGAAATCTTTTTTTGACCATTTAACGCCAAAACTTCTTTGATACTCTTTTTACCAGCATTTTTTCCTTTAAGCAGCAGCTCATTAATAATTTTATCACGCTGTTCAAGCGATAATCTTTCTCTCCCCATATCAGTTTCAATACGAATATTATTAACCTCTTCATAAATACGTCGCAATTCAGAAAGTGGATGAGCTTTAAGCAATCTATCCTCATCTCTAAAGTACACACATTTACCAGTTGCATATGGAGCCGGAGACTTTTCATAGAATAAAATATCATAAATCTCTTGTTTTAACCCACTTTTATTCATTTGTGGAAAATACTGTGCCTGTTTATCCCATATTTTATGAAATTCATCTTTTACAAGATAGCGAGGAATTGCATAATCAACAATATTTCTTTCCAAAGCATATTTTCTTTGCCTTATAACTCTCTTTTCAGGAGATTCAAATTCATTATTTTTATTTTTTTCGAATCCCAGACAAAGACGCTTATAAAAAAATTCCCCAATCGTTTTTGAGTTTGTTTCTTTAAGATATTTAGACATCAATTCATAAGATGATAATTTTTGAGATTTAATATTACTATCATCCGTCAAATCTTCTTTCAACTCATCAGCCGCAGACACAAAACCTGCTCCACGATGCTTAGCAATATGCAAAATTGCTCGTCCTATATAGTTCGGATTTGAAAGTTGCCCATTTAAAGCATCATTACGAATTTTATAAGGAGATTTGGAACGAAGTTTATCAGTTCCCTCAGGCGTATCATTTACCCATAGTCCATTTTCGTACAGTTTTTTAGCTAATAGTTCTAGACGTTTTTTTGTCCTAACCAGATTCTTTCTCGCTGTTCTTTTAGCTCTTCTATCTTCAGCACCTTCTGATACTTCAAAAATTCTAACTCCAGCATCAATAATATCTTTTGCATTATTTTGCTCATCTAATTCAATAAGCGCACTACCTATAGAACCAACTCCTAAATCTAAACCAAGACGATATTTCATAATACTCTCCTTACAAATTTAATTAAAAATATTAAATTATTATTGACATTGCAAGAGAAATATTGTTACATAACAACGTAATGTGTTAGACATAATTTTTTTCAGAGATTAATTAGACAGTCAGCACATATATAATAAGGCTGCAAATGCCGTAAGATGCGGGGGTAAGTGATTACCCCCATTATTTTTATTTATAACTTCTTTCATTGCCAATAATTGACATTACAATACTTTACCTACTAAATAATAAATTTATAAATACCGCTTTAAAAAAATACTCCAAACGGATTCTCTTTAATTTCTTCATCAGTCCTTTGTTGTTCTTCTTTACTAGGCATATCTCCTATAAACTTCATTATAGTTTCAAAAGCACGAATATCACCTTGTTGAGCTTTACGGATTAAAGCAATTGCCAATTCTTCTTTGCTAAAATCTGTATCAAATTTTGGTTCTGTTAGTAATTCAGTCAAAATTTGACGCATTTTCCTTTTCTCACGCCTACTTTTACCGCTAGCAATTCCTCCTAATTTTCCTTTTTCTCTCGCTTTATCTTTGCTTTGTATCGGCTTTAAATTCTGTTTATTCATCTTCTATTATCCTATGTTCTATTCTCTACTGGTGATAAGTTACTTGGCATTACTTGCATTATCGGAAATCTGAGACAAAGCCAACAAACAATCCAAAATACTACTATTCTTAATAAACTCGCCTTTTTCTATCAAATCTGTTGCTATACTGTTCCAACTTTTTCGATTGTTGGCGTACCAATTAAAACCCTAGAGAAATCTAGGGTTTTATTTTGCACGGACTTTCCCTGAATAAAATAAATTTTATCTAAAAATCTTTCTTGCCACAAAAGATAAAATATGCTAGACTGGATAAATAATGAGGGAAAAACAGATGAAACCGGATAATTCACATATTACCTTAGGCAAGCGCGTCAAAAAGAGCCGCGCCACACCGTTAAAGTGGCAATTGATTGAAAAATTGCCACCTGATGAAGTTTGTGTGTTAGCTCTTCCCGGTTCAAATGCAGATGATTCTAAAAAAGCCAATGGCTTTGCTAAGATGATAGAAGAAGTCCTAAAAGATAAAAAAATCCCAATATATTGCGTCCAATATGACTTGGCAGAACGTAATTTTCGCATTGATAGAGAAGCCGTTTTAGCGCGCTATGGTCAAGAAAATCACCAATTACCATTTATCAAGTTAGTTAGCGCGAAAGATAAAACCTATGTTCCGCAATATATTCGAGAATTATATCAAAAAACCCTGGCCCCCCGTCTCCGAGATGAACAAGGACACCCTGCCTCCATTGCAACAGTATCCCAACGGCTGAACAAACTGGTTTTTGCCAACCATTGTCAAGGTTCAACGGTTATGTTACAGCTAGAACATTTGCTGACTAAAGACATGCAGCATCTAGGTTATTCCCCTAAAATACAGCAATATTTATTACGACAGATTCACTCTGTCAACGTTGCACCGGTCACTCCCTATGGCGTTACCAAAACCACCGCCTTTAAATTTATTTCTTTATCGGATGACCGAGCCATGAGTGTTTGCACCAAAAAAATTGCCTACATACGACGTCGCAAGCAAGAGCATGAAAATTTTCTCGCCGGCATCAAAAATCCCAGCCTAAAAAATCCGCATGACAAGCCGTTTGTGATGCATTTTTCGCTTACGCGCCCAACAGAAAATGAAACCGTCTTTGCTGTCAATAATTTATACAGCAACGAACTCCGTCAGCAGAAAGAATTAGACGGCATAGAACATACATTTGACAGCTATGCGGATACCATTGATGATGAACGCAGCAAAGATGGCGACCAGTTGAGCGATATGTTTCGCCAGACCCTAAATTGGCTGGTTGCCCATGCCCAAAAAAACGAGCAAGGTTTACAAGAATTACCGGATATTTTCCACCAGCCGCAGTTCAGCAAATACATTAAGCGAGCGCAAGAAAATCGTTATGAGATGGTTACGAAAGAGACCAAATTGATCAAAAAACGTGCAGAGACAAAAAAAAGCTCCGATCGATAACGGTAGGAACCCACAAACAACCGAAGCCAAGCGAACATATGCCGCCAATTCTTACGAGCGGCTTTTTTTATTTTTCAGCCACATCTCGACATATTCCTTATGATAACGACGCACAGCCGCATTAGCATGTTGATAAGGGTCATTTTTAGCGACAGGCTGCCAATGGATTTCCTGCTTTTCAGCATCATTTTTAACCTCAGATTCTTCGGGCTTATTTTCTAGTTCGTTCATTTTAATTACTCACTATCCTTATTAAAGTTAAAACACCAAGCAATGCTCTGCGACAAGGCAGAACACCACCAATAAATAAAAAAGCTTAGTTAATTAAAAAGGAATATCATCATCCACAACAGCGGCACTATCCGTAGCAGCGGTATCCCAGCCAGCTCCAGCAGATTGGTCATAGATATCGCCTGCGCCAGCCGGTGCACCATCACCGCGGCCATCAAGCATCACCAGTGTACTATTAAAGTTTTGCAACACGACTTCTGTTGTATAGCGTTTTTGCCCATTTTGATCATCCCAAGAACGGGTTTGCAACTGGCCTTCCAAATAGACCTTAGATCCTTTATGAAGATAACGTTCAGCGGTTTCAGCCAAACCGGGGCTAAAGATAACCACATTATGCCATTCTGTACGGTCTTTGCGCTCACCAGTTGCTTTATCGCGCCAAGAATCAGAAGTTGCCACAGAAAAAGAAACAACCTTTGCGCCGGATTGAGTATTTCTCACTTCTGGATCTCTACCCAAATTACCAACCAAAATAACTTTATTAATACTTCCTGCCATTATTTTACACTTTCTTAAAAAAAATTAACTTTAAAGGAGTATAGAGTACTTTTTTTATGACTCAAGCCCCTTTCCACCGTTAATCAACAATTTTCTTTATCATCTAGCCAGACACCACAGACCACTCAGCAAAGGCTAATCTCGAACATGCAGAATGCCACTCTTCCGTTTCTCAAAAATTTAAACCGAAAAGTCCCTTCGTGGCTTTTGGCACAGGTGGGATAAAGTATGGAGTTATCGATAAATTAACGACTGCGGTGTACAAAATGGGGTACATAAAGAAGCTATTTCACAATCATGACCGGTGCTATACAAGCCCCCAAAGCGTCGATGCACCTATGACAGAGCTTTATCAAGCCCCCTCTTTTCAGCACAAAAAAAACGAAAGTCACACAACTTTCGTTTCCAATCTGGTGGAGCTGAGGGGAATCGAACCCCTGACCTCTTGAATGCCATTCAAGCGCTCTCCCAACTGAGCTACAACCCCAAATATCATCAAGACAAGAGTGTTTATATCGCATAAAAATATAAATGCAAGCAAAATTTTTTATTCTTAAAAAAAATATTTTTCCAGTGCCAACAAATTTTCCCCATCAACAAAAAAAGACTTGATTCTTATTTTTTTTTGATATAATTCAGAATAGCTTTATATGATGTACCACATAGGTATATGTGCGGCCATGGCGGAATTGGTAGACGCGTAACGTTGAGGTCGTTATGGGCTAAGCCCGTGGAAGTTCAAGTCTTCTTGGCCGCACCAAATCTTCTGATACTTTTGAGCTATAATTTTGCAAGTGCCACAGCACTTAAGGGGGGAGCCGATGTTAAGAATATATAGGACAGAAGAAGACGGCAAGTTAGTTAAGCTCAAAAAAAACAAGATACTCCCGATGACATGGATATCGTTGGTCAATCCAAATGAAGATGAGCTTCAGCTTATCTCCAATTTTTTGCATGTGGATTATGATTTGCTAAACAACTCACTTGATGCGGATGAGCGTTCACGAATAGAGCAGGATACCAATTCTTTAGCAATCATTATCAACCTACCATTATTAGATGATGAAGGCAATTTTGACACATTACCATGTGGGTTAGTTCTCACTGCAAAGAATTTGATAACCATTTGTGCGCGAGACAATCGTGTTTTAAACGCGTTTAATCGTTCGACAGCGCAGACTTTTGATACCAGAGAGAGGGCACGTTTTTTATTAAATATATTGTATAAATGCACCCAATATTATTTGAAGTATTTAACCATAATCAACAAGCGTACAGAAGACATTGAATATGCCCTCCGCAAAACCACTTCAAACAAAGAGCTTTTTCAGCTGATGGAAATACAGAAGTCATTAGTATACTTTACCACAGCATTAAAAGACAATCACCTCGTATTATTGAAGTTATTACGTCTGTTGCGCACACCGGCGATAATAAAATTAGTCCCTTTCACGGATGATGACATTGAATTGTTGGATGATGTGATAATAGAAAACAAACAAGCAATAGAGATGGTTGACATGCACCGTTCGATTTTGGAGGGGATGATGGATGGTTTTGCAAGTATTATTAACAACAATGTCAATCTAGTGATGAAATTTTTAGCCGCGATAACGATTATTTTATCGATACCGACGATGTTAGCCTCATTTTGGGGCATGAACGTACCGGTAGCATTTGCCAACAACCCAAATGGTTTTTGGATTGTAATGGGATTATCGGCATTTGGCACCATTGCGACAATCATTTATTTTCGCAAACGTGGCATGTTCTAGCTTTTATTGATTTTTAGCGGTTACATTTTCCGGAATTATAAAAGAAACTAACCCCTAATGCCAGCTGTATTTTTCCACGGGCTTGCAGAATGCCCTCCCCATTTCATAAAAAGATTTAAAACCGAAAAGCCACAACGTGGCTTTTGCCATGGGTGGGATAAAGTGTGGTGCTATCGATAAATTAACGACCGCGGTGTACATAAAAAGCGTACATAAGGGAGTTAATTTGACGATTTGACCACGCTTTAGCACACCCCCAAGGGGGGCTTGTAGAGTGCCGGTGCTGGCAGTGAAATAGCGACTGCAGTGTACAAAATAGGGTACATAAAGGAGCTATTTCACAATCATGACCGGTACTCTACAAGCCCCCACCTAGAGCCCTCTTAAAGACCTCTTAATATCCCTCTCCTTAACTGCCTCCCTCTTATCGTAGAGCTTCTTGCCACGACCGAGAGCAATTTCCAGTTTGGCGCGCCCATGTTCATCAAAGAAGAGTTTTTTTGCGATAAGAGAATAGCCTTTTTTAGCCATAGCGCCGATAATTTTATCGATTTCATGACGAGTGAGGAGCAATTTCTTTTTCCGCAGGGGATCATGTTTTTCGTAGCCGCGGTTTGAGTATGGCTCGATTTTAAGGTTTTCGATAAACAACTCGCCATTAGAGAATGAGCCATAAGTATCGGTAAGAGAAGCTTTACCGAGGCGCAATGATTTGACTTCTGTTCCCATCAGTTCAATACCGGCAATAAATGTTTCTTCGAGGGCATAGTCAAAGCTAGCGCGGCGGTTCGCCGCCACCTGCCCTGTTGCAATAAAATCTGATTTTTTCACTTTTTTAGCCATCAATAATTTTCCCATCAGCCAGCTAAGCTCTATCAAAAAACGCGAGCAGGATACACCGAATTATGTAGCTTGTCAAGCATCAAAGCGAAGAGCGCTTTAGGCATCTGGCTGAGATGTATTACGCATCATACAGGTATTAGGAATATCCAGCGGTTTAATCGGGCACTCGAGGGCAATACTTAGCACTTCAGATGCATTTTCCACCAAAACGATATTGAGTTCTTTTTTAACGATGTCTGGTAGTTCAGCCAAATCTTTTTCATTCCCTTTAGGGATAATAACGGTTTTAATACCGCCACGCAGGGCAGAGAGCAATTTCTCCTTCAATCCACCGATAGGCAGAACCCGCCCTTGCAAAGTGATTTCGCCGGTCATAGCGACATCGCTTTTCACCGGAATTTTTGTAAACACGGAGACGAGAGTCGTATACATCGTCACGCCAGCGGAAGGTCCATCTTTTGGTGTAGCCCCTTCTGGCACATGGACATGGACATCTGTTTTATCAAAAACATCGGGTTGAATACCGAGAGCTGGTGCATGGGAGCGCACCACAGAATATGCGGTATCAATAGATTCTTTCATCACATCGCCCAGTTTACCGGTTTGTTTAATTTGTCCTTTACCTGGCATATCGACAGCTTCAATAAAGAGCATATCGCCGCCAACTTCCGTCCAAGCCAAGCCGGTTGTCACGCCGATATGATTTTTCTCCTCGCGCACACCATAGTGGAAGATACGCACGCCCAGATATTTATTGAGATCAGCTGCATCGACAGTAATAGGCATTTTTTGCTTAGGATTAAGCAGCATATCTTTAGCGCATTTTCTAGCGATAGATGCAAGTTTTCGCTCCAGATTACGCACACCGGATTCAGAAGTATAGTACCGCACGATATCGACAATTGCGGCATCGGAGATGATTAATTCTTCTTTTTTAACCGCATTTTCCTTAAACACCTTCGGGATGAGGTGACGTTTTGCGATTTCTACTTTTTCCTGTTCGGTATAGCCATCGATATGGATAATTTCCATACGATCCAGCAGTGGGCGCGGCATATTAAGTGAGTTTGCCGTTGTCACGAACATAACTTTAGAGAGATCATAATCGACATCAAGATAATGGTCATTAAAGGTCGAGTTTTGCTCTGGATCCAAGACTTCGAGCAATGCCGAACTCGGATCGCCACGCCAATCAGCACCGAGTTTATCAATTTCATCAAGCAAAAAGAGCGGATTAGAAGTACCGGCTTTTTTCAAACTTTGGATAATTTTACCGGGCATCGCTCCGATATAGGTACGGCGGTGACCGCGAATTTCAGCCTCATCACGCATACCACCGAGAGAGGCACGCACAAAGTGCCGACCGGTAGCCCGAGCGATAGAGCGTCCAAGCGATGTTTTACCAACACCTGGTGCCCCCACCAAACACAAAATAGGGCTTTTAAGCGATCTAGAGCGGGTTTGTACAGCTAAATATTCGATAATTCTATCCTTAACTTTTTCCAAACCGAAATGGTCTTCATCTAAGATATTGATGGCTTTTTTAAGGTCATGATTAATAGCAGAATACTTCCCCCACGGCAGGTTCAGCAACCAATCCAGATAATTGCGGATAACCGTAGATTCTGGGCTCATAGGTCCGGAAGCTTTAAGTTTATGCAATTCCTGCACAGCTTTTGTTTTTGCCTCTTTAGAAAGTTTAACGGTATTAATTTTTTTCTGATAAGCGCTGATTTCATCATCTTCTTCACCATCTGTGCCGGACAATTCTTTTTGGATGGCTTTCATTTGCTCATTGAGGTAATATTCGCGCTGATTTTTTTCCATCTGGTTTCGCACGCGCTCTTTAATTTTGCCTTCCACTTCCAAGCGTGTACCCTCACGGCTCAAAATTTCGATAATTTTCTCGAGCAACACTTTTTCATTTTGGGATTCGAGGAGAGCCTGTTTATCTGCGGTTTTAATTTCCAGATGACCGACCACCATAGCCACCAGTTGCTTAACATCTGGTACAGGGCTATTAAGAGCGAGCAACATTTCTTTAGGCATTTTAGAGTAGTCAAGTGCTTGTTTTTTAAAGTTTTCAGCTGCCAATGATGCGAGAGCATTAATTTCTTCAGCTTGGATATTTGCATTATCCCAATCGTAAGCCTCCACAAAGGCAGTATAATATTTTTCGAAAGCATTCAGCTGATGAACTTTAATCCGGCGGATACCTTGCACAGCGAGATTAAGTGTTCCGTCCGGCATGACCACATAGCGGCGAATTTTTGCGATAGTACCGATATGATAGAGGTCATTAGCCGTTGGGTTTTCGATATCTGCCTGTTTTTGAGTTAACAGCACCAGCGGCACATCAAATTGATAAGCAGCCTGAGCCGCTTTAAGAGACATAGTCCGCCCGATAAAGAGCGACGCTGTATTTTCCGGAAAGACCACCATATCACGCAGTGCCAGCACCGGATATTCTTTATCTGTTGCAATATGGTTTAACGCCTCAGCGTCATGTTGCTCAAAATCATTTGCATTGCTCATATTATCACCCTAAAAAAATATAAAAAATACGGATAGTGATATATATAATGTCGGTTAATAGGTTCTGCAATAGCACAATCAGATTTTTCCCCGTTATCCACAAATTAATTTAACGCCGCAATTGAACATCAACTTGACAAGTTCTACGCCGAATTTTATAGTTAGCAGAAAATTATCAGAGGAACAAGTGATGTAAAAGGTAACATTTCAAGGGGTAAAGGGAGCTTATTCGCACATTGCGAGTATGGAGTTATTTCCTCAAGCGGAATATCTTGCTTCAGAAACATTTGAGCAAGCGATGGAACTAGTGGATAGAGGTGAAGCGGACTATGCCATTATACCGGTAGAAAATTCGAATGCCGGTCGGGTAACGGACGTTCATTTCTTATTACCGCAAACTGATTTAACCATTATTGGTGAACACTTTTTACGGGTAGAGCACCAATTATTGGGGATAGCCGGCACCACGCTGGCAGAGATTGAAGCCGCATCTTCTCATCCGCAGGCATTAGCGCAATGTTCCAATTTCTTAAAAGCGCATCAGATAAAAGCCATATCGCGGATAGACACAGCGAAATCGTGTGAGCGGATAGCAGAATTGCAAGATCGTCATCGAGCGGCGATAGCGTCATCACTGGCTGGAAAGATATATGGCTTAGAGGTGATTGCCACAAACATAGAAAATGACAGCAACAACACAACACGTTTTTTAGTGATGGGTAAAGAAAAGTCGATACCGCGCGATGACGGTTCAAAATTCATCACATCACTAGTTTTCAGGGTAAAAAACATACCGGCCGCATTATACAAGAGCCTAGGCGGTTTTGCCACCAATGGTGTCAACATTACCAAGCTAGAGAGTTATGTAATTGGGGGGAATTTTATTTCTGCGCAATTTTACATTGAGATTGAGGCGCATCCGGAGGCACCAGCATTTCAGCGAGCGTATGAAGAATTGAAATTTTATTCGGAGAGCATCCATTTTCTGGGGACCTACAAGGCCGATCCACGCCGGTATTTATAGAGCCCCACTTAAAAAATTAAGATCAAAAAGTTCCCTTCCCCATTTCATAAATTTAAAACCGAAAAGCCGCCTCCAAAGAGGTGGCTTTTGCCTAGGGTGGGATAAAGTGTGGTGCTATCGATAAATTAACGACCGCGGTGTACATAAAGAGCGTACATAAGGAAGTTAATTTGACGATTTGACTACACTTTAGCACACCCCCAAGGGGGCTTGTAGAGTGCCGGTGCTGGCAGTGAAATAGCGACTGCAGTGTACAACGAAAGGTACATAAAGGAGCTATTTCACAATCATGACCGGTACTATACAAGCCCCCAAAGCGCCGATGCGCCTATGACAGCGCTTTACCAAGCCCCCAATAACGACCGCGGTGTACAAAATGGGGTACATAAAGGAGCTATTTCACAATCATGACCGATATCTGCAAGTCCCTCCTCCAAAAAAAGAAGCCGCCCTTCCCCAAACCCAGGAAAAGCAGCTTCTTTATCTAATAATAACCATTGGTCAAGCGACCAAGGGCATCTCTATCTCGGCCCCCTCATACCAAGGGTCGATTTCAGCTGCCAGCTCAACGATATCTTGTATCGTCGCCAACAGCAACTCACTGATGGGCTCTTGCACAGAGGTGCGATCAAGCACTTCCATTGCCAGAACCGGCATCAACTCATAAACTTCGCAGATGTCGTGGTTATCGACACCGCGTTTTTTCTTTGTGACCAGGGAGATGGTATAATCGTCCCGGTCCATGACCATAACGATAGTGGCCTTGCCCTTCGTTATGTTAATGATTTTCTTGTCCATAATAATTATTTTAAGCACTTATCAGTGTAACACAGCTTAAGTGACTTGTAAAGAGTTTTTTTATAAAAAAAAGGGAGTGCCAAATCAGCACTCCGCTTTTAAAGATACATTCCAAATCCACGAATTAGAAAGAATGTCTCAAGCCCAATGAAACTTCGTTAGCATTGTTGACATAAGACTGGTGGATCCAGTTGTAGTGGTACATAGCTCTAACAGCTGTTTTATCTGTCAAAGCATATTGCAAGCCAGCGCCCAAGCGTTCGCCGTAACCGTGGTCAGATTCGAACGGTCCATGGCGATCAACTCTGTTGAATGTAACACCAGCGGAAGCAACACCTTCCCAACGGCCAGAGCAACCCAAAGGTTGGAAAGCCAATGCATCGATAGCATATTTTGTATAACGAGAAGCGTTACCTTGTTTGTGTTCTCTCATACCATAGTCATAAGAGCCTTCCAAACCGAAACGATCTGTTCTAGCACCGATAACAGGAGCAGCAGACCAACTCTTAGAGCTCAATTTAGAGCCAGAGTCAGAATCAAGCATGCTGTAGTTAGCATCAAGACCAACATAAGGAGTTACATTAATAGCTTCTGCATTTGCAGCAACCATACCGGCAAGACCTGCCAATAATAAAACTTTTTTCATTCTATAAATTCCTCTCATGAGTTAAGAAACTATCGTTAATATAAACGATACGCTATGATTTAGACCATATTTTTTATATTTGCAAGCAAAATCTAATATAAGCTGTTGAAAATTTCGCGATAAAGAATCTAAGAAGTTGATTTAAAAGCAAATAATATTGTTCAAAAACCATCTTGAAAAATAAAAATAGCCGCGCTACAATAAATCAAAAAATAACGTAACTTCAAGGCATAAAAAGCAAATGTTAAATTTAAACAACAACAATTCAGATAAAATGCTACTACTTTCCTGCTGTGCGCCGTGTGCGTGTGCGGTAATAGAGCGATTAAAGCAGCAGGGGCAAGCCTTTTCGGTACTTTTTTATAACCCGAACATTCATCCGCTTAAAGAGTATGAGAAGCGTCGGGATGAGCAGCGTCGTCTCTGTCAAAAATGGGATATAGAGTTTATAGAATTAGAGTATGACTGCCAGCGTTGGTTTGCATGCGTCAAAGGTTATGAGCAAGAGCCGGAGCGCGGCAAGCGTTGTGACATATGTTTTGAGTTACGGTTAGAGCGTGCGATGGTTTATGCCAAGCAGCAAGGTTATCGTGGGGTGGCCTCGGTGTTAGGGGTATCGCGCTGGAAAGATTTAGCGCAAGTAAACCGCGCGGCGCAGCGTGCCAGTGCCAAGACCGGTGTTGCCTACATAGAGCTGGAGGGGCGCAAAGGTGGCATGCAGCAGCGCCGGCAGGATTTGATACGTGAGTTAGAGTTATATCGCCAAGACTATTGTGGCTGTATATATTCGAAATCAGCTCTGTAGCCTCAAAAAAACAACAACCACGTCACAAAAAAACGTGGGTTTTCTTTCTGCCAGAAAGAAAATACCCACGTTCTCAAACGGGTTACCGCTAACTTCATCACCTTTCCCATGGTCTAAAAGACCAGGTTAACCTCAAGTAGGTCAGAGCGACAAGGATTGCCGGTCCCAAAAACAGCAATCTCTGCAAACGTGTTCCGTCTGTCGAGAGATAAGTCACGGCGCAGATAGCTACAGCCGCGATGCCCAAACAGGCCCAGAAGAAAATCTGTTTCATAGGCTGCTCTTTTTTTTAATTTTTTCTTAAATTTCCTTAGTTACAGCCCCAAGAGCTGTCCAGAAGCTTGACGTAAGTTAAACGCCAAGAAGAACCAAAAAAATATCATAATAGTTAATATTCCTCGTTAAACTAGCATATTTTTGACTATCTGTCAACACCCTTTTCAAATTTTATGCCGTTTTTAAACCAAAAAAGAAAGCCCGCCATATGGTGGGGGCTTTCTCTTTCTTTGGGTTCGCGCCCTACTTCGTGACGAAGAGGTCTACACTACCCTCATTGTGCTTGAGGGTTTTGCCATCTTGCAGGCAGTCAAACTGCAAAGCAGTCGTCTTGCCGTTCACCGTCACTTGACCATAAATGTAGTGGTCGGCTGACTGTGTCAAGGTGGTGTTGTAGACATACGTCGCACCGATGTAGCTGTGCGACTTACCTACCAACGAGGCCTGGGCGTTGTACACATCCTCCCTCAGCACCGTCTCCGGTGTAAAGGTAAAGGTGAACACTTGCCCGTTCGGCATTGTAAACTGTACATCGCGCACGATGTAGTTCACGTTGTTGCCAAACTGCACCTCTCCGCCGGCGTTGGTGGCGAATTTTGTTGCAAACTTCGAGGTCAACGTCCTCGAAGTTTCTGTAGCAGTTGCCCCTGCGACCTTCTTGATTTCGAAGGTCTTAGGTTCTCCCTGCTCAGTGAAAGCCACGCTTGGCTCTACCGGCAGAGGGGCCACACTTGCAACCAACAGCTTATCGCTGCTGTTGTAGCGACCGACACGGCCGTTTTCAACCTCCCAGCTGAAGGTTTGACCCTTGTTGCTGGTGAAGGTATAAATTCCGTACAGAGCATTGCTGCTCGTTTTTGTACGGAGGTCGAAAACAACCTGCCAGTTCCACACTTCTGGCTCCTCCACAGGAGTGGGCTCGGGCTCCGGCTCGGGTTTGGGCAGATTGATGAGCTGTACATAGCTCATCGTGTACTCCTGTACGACAGGAGTGCCAACCCCACCGACCGGCAGGCTAGTCACACGAATCAGCACGTCAACTATACGCGTGCTGTCAGTGGATAGCCGGTAGCTAACACGAGCCACCTCGCTACTTCCCTCGTAATGGGGAACAGTGCCTGTGGTCTCGACTGCAACGTACTTGCTGCTGTCGAGCAGACGCCCGGTCTGGCCGTCTGTGGCGGCGAGCATCTGCACCTTTGAAGTGCCGATGCTATCCTCCGTGGAGACGTCACGCGTCTCGGAGGATACGACACGGAACACCGCGTCGATAAAGCTCTCTCCGCACCTCACGGTGTCGAGGTCGAGCTCGCCGTCTGAACGGACACTACCGCCGACGGTGTTGGTTGAAATCACCGGGGTATCGTCACCCTCAGTGACTTCATTTTTAATCACACCCTCAGCCTTGAGGGTGGACCAACCATAACACCAACCACTGTATGTGGCGGTGTCTAACACTTCGACCGAAGTCTCCGTGTTGCGGTTGATTAAAACCGTCTCCCCAGGCTGAGAAGCCGGCTTCGCTACCTCCTCGAACGCTGCATTGCAGCTAGAGAGTATTACACACACGGCAGCTGCCATAAAATACTTTTTTTCCATGATTCTTGTTGTCATGGTTGTGAAACCTATATATACAGTGAAGCAGGTCTCCAGTTTTTCGCCTCACCGCCCACAATACATTTTTTACATGCATGCGGAATTGTTAACAATTATTTTCAGAAAAAAAAGTATTCCACACCCAAAGATTTCTAATGATAAAACATAAGATATATAAGGACATAGTAATACTTTTACATCTTAGATGGTAGCACATTTTTGGCTATCTGTCAACACAAAACGCACAAAATTTTCCCCTCGCCGCTGTCTTATTCATCGCCCCATCATTTTGTTCAGACCACTGCATTCAACAGCCAAGCCAAAAGGCATAAAAAAAACTCTCGATTGCCGAGAGTTTTTCTAGTGAATTTAAGTATTTACCTAGCGCCGTCGCAAGAAAGAAGGAATTTCCAAATCATCTTCATTTGCGCTTTCTCTTTCAGCAAAATCTTCTATTTCATCGAATTTCGGCACAGAGACAGGCTTTGGTGCTGTTTTTTTAGCCTTAGCACGGGAGATACCCAAGATTTTATCAATAAAGCGTTGCCGCGTGGGCTGTACTGGCTCTTCCTCAATCATGGCCTGTGCTTCTTCGCGAGCGGCACGTTCAAACGGCTGTTCAGCCTCGCCTTGTTCGGGGAAGAGTTGTGGTTCTTCTTCCACAAGACTAACCGAAACAGCTGGTGTAAAAGGTTTTTCGATTTTCACCTCTGCCAATTCTGACTTAGCCTCTGGGCTATCTTCAGTATTAGCCACGATTGGCTTATTGATAATAGCATTAAACAAAGCGGAAGAGACATGCGGTTCTTCAACCGGTGTTTCTGCCTTCATTTCAGCAAATTCTGCCTGTTGTGGCGCATGCACATCTGAGCTTGCAACCGGCATTTCAACAACATTATTTGTTACCGCAGAGGTTTCTGTCTCCTCAAGTGTATTAATCTCTTCTTCACCAGTATTTTGTTCATCAGAGATTACAGGCGTAACATTTTCTTCAACTACTGGGGTATTGAGCTCAACATAAGCATTGATATTATTTTTCGGAGCACGGGGCATAGCATCGTCTGCGATACCTGTCACAACCACAGAAACCCGAATCCGACCGGAGAGAGAATCGTCATAGCTGGAGCCAAAGATAAGTTCTGCATCATCATCGAGTTCTTCTTTGATGATGTTAACGGCTTCATCGATTTCCATCAAAGTAATATCGGAACCGCCGGTGATATTGATAAGGCAACCGCTTGCCCCTTTCAGAGAGCAATCGTCCAGGATAGGATTAGCCAGAGCCTGTTCAGCGGCCACGCGAGCGCGGTCCTCACCTTCGGCCTCACCTGTTCCCATGATAGCTTTGCCGCGATCTGCCATAATTTTTTTAACATCAGCGAAATCCAGATTAATCAAGCCTGGCATAATCATCAAATCGGTGATAGAGCGCACACCGTCATAGAGCACCTCATCAGCTTTAACAAAAGCATCTTTGAGGGTTGTATTTTTATCGGCGATACGAAACAGATTTTGATTTGGGATAACGATAATGCTATCCACCTCATCGATAAAAGTATCAAGAGCTTTTTCCGCATTTTCCATTCTTTTCTTGCCTTCAAATGCGAAAGGCTTTGTGACCACACCTACAGTAAGAATACCTTTTTCTTTAGCGATTTTAGCAACCACAGGCGCAGCCCCAGAACCTGTACCGCCACCCATACCGGCCGTAATAAAGACCATATTAGAATCTGCTATTTCACGTTCGATATCATCTTTAGCTTCTTCTGCCGCAAGTTTACCGATTTCTGGGCGAGCGCCAGCACCTAGACCTTGTGTGATTTCGAGGCCGAGTTGAATTTTGCGTGTTGCCGGAGAAAGGGCAAGAGCTTGTGCATCAGTATTAGCGACCACAAAGTCGACACCCTCGAGTTTTTTATTCATCATATTACTGATAGCATTACCACCGCCACCACCGACACCGATAACAGTTATTCTTGGTTTTAATTGTGTAAAATTGGTATCTCCGACAGCGAGTTTTATAGCCATATTCATTCTCCATAGAAAAAGATATTACAAAAATCGATTTGAAATAAGTTTAGCTTTAAATAAATTAAGGTTTCGTTACCAAGAATTTTTTTTTTCAGATTTTTTACACACTTTAAAATTAAAACCGAAAAGCCACCTTGTGGCTTTTGCCACGGGTGGAATAAAGTGTGGTGCTATCGATAAATTAACGCAGTGCACAAAATATAGTACATAAGGATGTTAATTTGACGATTTGACAGCGCTTTACCAAGCCCCTCACATTTAAAACTGAAAAGCCACCTCCAAAGAGGTGGCTTTTGCAATGGGTGGGATAAAGTGTGGTGCTATCGATAAATTAACGACCGCGGTGTACATAAAAAGCGTACATAAGGGAGTTAATTTGGCGATTTGACCACGCTTTAGCACACCCCCAATGGGCTTGCAGAGTGCCGGTGCTGGCAGTGAAATAGCGACTGCAGTGTACAAAATAGGGTACATAAAGGAGCTATTTCACAATCATGACCGGTACTCTGCAAGCCCCCAAACTACTCAGACTGCGCAGCCTCTGCTATCCGCGCCGCCTCATCTGCAGCCTTCATCTGCTCAATTTCCTTATCATTTTGGGCAGCAACTTTACGCAAGCTCCGCAAAACGCTACCGGTACCAGCTGGAACCAACCGTCCAACAATAACGTTTTCCTTCAAACCATGCAGCTTATCGACCTTACCCTCAACAGCAGCCTCTGTCAAGACGCGCGTTGTCTCCTGGAAGGATGCAGCAGAGATGAAGGACTTCGTCTGCAAGCTAGCCTTTGTAATACCCAAAAGGACAGGTGTTGCTTCAGCGGTTTGGCCACCTTCTGCAGCAACTTTTTGGTTAATGAGCTCGAACTCATCAGCATCAATTTGTTCACCGACCAGCAATGTGGTATCACCAGGTTGTGTAACTTCGACTTTTCTCAGCATTTGTGACACGATAACTTCGATATGTTTATCGTTAATCGGCACACCCTGCATCCGATAAACGTCTTGCACTTCTTTAACCAGATATTCTGCCAGTTTTTCAACACCCAATACGCGCAAAATATCATGCGGCGCCGGTGTTCCTTCAACCAGCATATCGCCTTTCTTAACCACGTCACCGTCTTGAACAATCAAACGGCGCCCTTTCGGAATGAGATACTCCCATTCTTTACCATCATCGGCAACCACCACAATACGCTGTTTGGCTTTATAATCTTTACCGAATTCGACCACGCCATCAACGTCAGAAATGATAGCTGGATCCTTCGGTTTACGAGCTTCAAACAACTCGGCAACACGTGGCAAACCACCGGTAATATCTTTAGATTTCAAGCTCTCTTTCGGCAAACGAGCGATAACATCACCGGCATGGATTTCCGTACCGTTATCGACAGCTAGCACGGCATCAACAGAAAGGTAATAACGAACTTCTTTACCATTTTCCATCGTAACCGGTTTGCCTTTCTTATCTTTGAGCACGATAGACGGACGCAAGTTTGCATTAGCACGGGCATGAGAACCGCCTCTCCAGTCTACAACGGTTTTCGAAACAACGCCGGTTGATTCGTCTTGTACTTCTTTCATAGAAACGCCAGCAATCAAATCAACCAATTCAACCTTACCGCTTTTATCAGAGATAATCGGCGTTGTAAACGGATCCCACTCAGCCACTTTCTGTCCTTTAGTCACTTCGCTATCAAGTTTAGCTAAGATTTTAGCACCATAAGGCACCCGGTGCCGAGACTTTTCACGTCCTTGACTATCGGAAATGACAATTTCACAGTTACGAGAAAGGACAATAGCGTTCCCCTCAGCGTTTTCCACCGTACGTGCATTATCCAATTTTATGATACCGCCAAATGGGACTTCAACAGAAGATTGTTCAGCAGAAACTGATGCTGCACCACCAACGTGGAAGGTTCTCATCGTCAGCTGTGTACCAGGTTCACCAATAGACTGTGCTGCAATAATACCAACAGCTTCACCCACATTAACCGGTGTACCGCGCGCCAAGTCACGACCATAACAAGCGGCACAAACACCATGTTCTGTTTCGCAAGTCAAGACCGAACGGATTTTAACTTGTTCAACACCGGCCTTTTCAACCTTTTCCGCATCAAATTCATCAATTAATTTGCCCTTTGGCACAATGATTTCACCTGTTTCCGGATTAAGAATATCTTCTTGTGCCGTACGCCCTAAAATACGTTGAGCAATAGATGCAATCACATTACCGCCGTCAACCACCGGACGAACAATAATACCACGTTCGGTACCGCAGTTTGTCTCAGTAATAACCACATCTTGTGCCACATCAACCAAACGTCTGGTCAAATAACCGGAGTTCGCAGTCTTCAACGCCGTATCTGACAAACCTTTACGAGCGGAGTGGGTAGAACTAAAGTATTCCGACACCGTCAAACCTTCTTTAAAGTTAGAGATAATCGGTTGTTCGATAATAGCACCGTTTGGCTTGGTCATCAAACCGCGCATACCGGCCAATTGTCTCATTTGCTCTTTTGAACCACGCGCACCGGAATCAGCCATCATAAACACAGAGTTCATATAACCATGGTCGATTTTAGAAATACTCTTCATCATCTCATCAGCTACTTTGTAGTTACAAGCAGCCCAAATATCGATAACTTTATTGTATTTTTCACCTTGAGTAATCAAACCGTTTTGATATTGCTGCTCAAACTCTTTCACTTGTTTAGATGTTTCAGCAATCAGTTTTTTCTTAGCTTCTGGTACAATCAAATCATCTTTACCGAATGAAATACCGGCTTTACATGCGTTTTCAAAACCGAGTGTCATAATTTTATCAACCATGATACAAGTTTCTTTTTGGCCACAGTAACGATAAACGGTATCAATAATTTCGCCGATTTCTTTTTTACGCAGCAAGCGGTTAACCAGCGAGATTGAGATTTTTTCGTTATCCGGCAGAATGTCAGAAATAATGATACGTCCTGGAGTTGTATCTAACAGCCCGTAAACACGTTCACCTTGGTCGTTTACATAATGCATACGGCATTTAATTTTAGCATGCAAATCAACAGCCTTCGCATTCAACGCCAGCATAACTTCATTCACGTCAGAATAGATACTGCCTTCACCCAACACACCATCAGCCTCGTATGAGAGGTAATAGATACCAAGCACCATATCTTGAGACGGCACGATAATTGGCTTACCAGAAGCCGGTGCCAAGATATTATTGGTAGACATCATCAATACGCGAGCTTCCAATTGAGATTCGATAGAAAGCGGTACGTGTACAGCCATTTGGTCACCGTCGAAGTCCGCATTAAATGCCGTACAAACGAGCGGGTGCAAGTGAATAGCCTTACCTTCAACCAACACTGGCTCAAAAGCCTGAATACCTAAGCGGTGCAAGGTCGGTGCACGGTTTAACAAAACAGGATGTTCACGGATAACTTCTTCCAAGATATCCCACACTTCAACCCGTTCTTTTTCTACCATTCTCTTAGCAGCTTTGATAGTCGTTGCCAAACCATAAAGTTCCAATTTAGCATACACAAACGGCTTAAACAATTCGAGCGCCATTTTCTTCGGCAAACCGCACTGATGCAACTTAAGTTGTGGTCCAACAGTAATAACTGAACGCCCAGAGTAGTCCACACGTTTACCCAACAAGTTCTGACGGAAGCGTCCTTGCTTACCTTTAAGCATATCCGACAAAGACTTAAGCGGCCGTTTATTCGTACCGGTAATAGCTCTAGCGCGACGTCCGTTATCAAACAACGCATCTACAGATTCTTGCAACATCCGCTTTTCATTACGAACAATAATATCCGGCGCTTTCAATTCGATTAATCTCTTCAAACGGTTATTACGATTAATCACCCGACGATACAAATCGTTCAAATCAGAGGTAGCAAAACGTCCACCATCTAATGGCACCAAAGGTCTCAAATCCGGTGGAATAACCGGTAACACATCAAGGATCATCCATTCCGGTTTGGTGTGTGAATCAATAAAGGACTCAATGATTTTTAAGCGCTTAACCACTTTTTTGCGTTTTGCTTCAGAGTTTGACTCTGCCAATTCTGCACGCAAAGCCTTTCTTTCTGCCTCCAAATCGATACCGGCCAAAATTTCCTTAATCGCCTCTGCCCCGATACCAGCCTTAAAGGCATCTTCGCCAAATTCATCAAGCTTATCTTGATATTCGTCTTCACCCAGTAATTGGAATTGTTTCAAATCTGTCAAACCAGGCTCAATCACAATATAGCTTTCAAAATAGAGCACGCGCTCCAATTGCTTCATCGGAATATCCGTAATCATAGAGATCCGGCTTGGCAAGCTTTTCAAAAACCATATATGCGCAACCGGCGCAGCCAATTCGATGTGTCCCATGCGCTCACGACGCACTTTAGAAAGGGTAACTTCCACACCGCATTTTTCGCACACAATACCGCGATATTTCATTCTCTTATACTTACCGCACAAGCACTCATAGTCTTTTACCGGACCAAAAATTCTGGCACAGAACAAACCATCGCGTTCCGGTTTGAAAGTACGATAGTTAATGGTTTCAGGCTTTTTCACCTCACCATAAGACCATGAACGTATTTGCTCCGGCGATGCAATGGATATTTTAATCTCATCAAAGGCCTCAGAGACGTCTTTCTGACCAAAAAAATTCATAATTTCATTCATATCTAAAAACTCCTTTATCTCTTAGGCTTGAGCTTGCTCATCAGCCGGTTCTTGTTCATGAGCTTTGTCTTCTTCATTGATCATTTCAACATTCAAACACAATGATTTGATTTCTTTAACCAAAACATTAAAGCTCTCCGGCACACCGGATTCAAAGCTGTCCTCACCGCGCACAATCGCCTCATAAACTTTGGTACGACCGTTCACATCATCGGATTTCACCGTCAGCATTTCTTGAAGTGTATAGGCAGCACCATAGGCTTGTAATGCCCACACTTCCATCTCACCAAAACGTTGACCACCGAATTGCGCCTTACCACCTAACGGCTGTTGCGTAACCAAACTGTACGGTCCAACCGAACGAGCATGCATCTTTTCATCAACAATGTGGTGTAATTTAATCATATAGATAATACCAACTGTCACCTTCCGGTCAAATTTCTCACCGGTACGTCCATCATACAAATCAATTTGTCCTGATGTCGGCAAACCGGCCATCTTGAGCATCCGGTTAATATCATCACCATTCGCACCATCGAATACCGGAGTAGCCATTGGAATACCATTTTTCAGATTGCCAATCATCTCCAATTTTTCAGGCTCGGTTAAGGTTGCGATTTCTTTTTTATACTGCTTTTCGCCATAGATATCGAGCAACTTTTGGTTCAACTCATCAATTGTCTTTTCACCGCGTTTATACTGTTCGCAAAGTTCATTGAGCTGTTTACCCAATTCTTTTGCTGCCCAGCCCAAGTGCGTTTCCAAAATTTGCCCCACATTCATACGTGAAGGCACACCCAACGGGTTGAGCACAATATCAACCGGCGTACCATCTTCCATATAAGGCATATCTTCAAGCGGCAACACGCGTGAAACCGTACCTTTGTTACCATGTCGACCGGCCATTTTATCACCGGTTTGCATCTTACGTTTTGTTGCAATAAAGACCTTAACTTGCTTGAGCACACCCGGCATCAAATCGTCACCGCGTTGTACTTCATCAACTTTTTGCTCAAAGTGATTCTGGATTTTTTCCAACCGAGCATTAAACGCATTGGTAAATTCTTCAATCTTTGCCATCAGCGTTTCATCTTTAATCACAATTTTACCCAGTTGATATTCCGGAATATTTTTCAATACTTCCTTAGAGAGTACTAAGTTTTTAGCAATTCCCTTCGGCGCATCAACCACAGTTTGATTAAGCAACATTTCTTTCAAACGTTGAACATAGCTCTTACGTACAATGCCCATTTCGTCATCGCGGTCTTTTGCCAGCTTAGAAATTTCGGCTTGTTCAATTGCTAAAGCACGTTCGTCTTTCTCAACCCCTCTGCGGTTAAAGATTTGTACATCAACAACCACACCTTCAATACCTGGTTGAGCACGCAATGAAGTATCCCGCACATCGCTGGCCTTCTCACCAAAAATAGCTCGCAGCAATTTTTCTTCTGGTGTCACCACGCTTTCGCCTTTTGGTGTAACCTTACCTACCAAAATATCACCGGCCTTCACCTCTGCACCGATATAAATAATACCAGATTCATCAAGGTTACGAAGTGCATCTTCACCCACGTTAGGAATATCGCGTGTAATTTCTTCCTGACCAAGTTTAGTATCACGCGCCATCACTTCAAATTCTGCAATATGTAGTGAGGTCAATACATCATCACGTGAAATTCTTTCAGAAAGCAAAATTGCATCTTCGTAGTTCAAACCATTCCACGGCATAAAGGCCACCAGCACGTTTTTACCCAATGCCAACTCCCCCATATCCGTACATGGTCCATCAGCAATAATATCACCGGCCTTAATTTTATCCCCAACTTTAACCAACGGCACTTGGTTAATGCAAGTATCTTGGTTAGAGCGACGGAACTTAGACAAGCGGTAAATTTCCACACCCATATCCGCCATATTATTCTTATCTTTAGAGCGGACAACAATGCGGTTAGCATCCACAGCCACCACTTCGCCATCATATTTTGCCACCAATGTTGCACCAGAATCTTTTGCCACAGTTGCCTCAATACCGGTACCAACCAACGGTGCCTCTGAGCGCAACAACGGCACACCTTGACGTTGCATGTTTGAACCCATCAACGCACGGTTCGCGTCATCGTTTTCCAAAAACGGAATCAAGGCTGCTGCCACAGAAACCAATTGCTTTGGCGAAACGTCAATAAAGTTAATTTCTTCCGGTTTTGCAAAAATAACATCACCAGCTTTACGGCAGGTAATTAAGTCATTTTCAAAATGCCCGTCTTCTTTAACTTTAGCATTCGCTTCAGCCATCACATATTTAGATTCTTCATCAGCAGAAAGATAAACCACATCGTTGGTAACCACGCCGTCAATCACTTTGCGGTATGGACACTCAATAAAGCCATATTTATTAATCCGCGCATATGTCGAAAGCGCATTAATCAAACCGATGTTTGGACCTTCCGGCGTTTCAATCGGGCAGATACGACCATAATGAGTTGGGTGCACGTCACGCACTTCAAAACCAGCACGATCACGGCTCAAACCACCAGGCCCCAACGCTGATAGACGACGCTTATGTGTCACTTCTGACAATGGGTTATTCTGGTCCATAAATTGTGATAACTGAGAAGAACCAAAGAATTCGCGAATAACCGACGCAATCGGTTTAGCATTAACCAAGTCTTGCGGCCGTACATTATTCAAAACCTCTGAACTCATCTTTTCACGGATAGCTCTTTCCATTCTGAGCAATCCCATACGATATTGATTTTCCATCAGCTCACCGACGGAACGGACACGACGGTTCCCCAAGTGGTCAATATCATCAACTTCACCTTTGCCATCACGCAATTCCACCATGTGCTTAACCACACGCAAAATATCATCTTTACGCAAAGTATGCAATGTATCCGGCGCATCAGCAAAAGAAATATCCAATGCGGAATTCATCTTTACACGCCCCACCGAAGAAAGGTCATATCTCTCTTCATCAAAAAACAGATTCTTAAAGATGGTCTCTGCCGCTTCCATTGTCACCGGCTCACCCGGACGCATAACTTTATAGATGTCGCCCAAAGCCTCTTCTCTATTGCTGTTGCGATCAATTTCCAAAGTGTTGCGAATATACGGCCCAACATTAATGTCATCGATATAAAGAATATCAAATTCTTTAATTTTCGCCTCTTCTATTGCCTTAAACACATCAGCATTCAACTCTGCCCCAGTATCTGCAATTACTTCACCGGTTTTCGCATTAACAATGGCCTTAGCTAAGAACTTACCATAGAGGCTTTCTTCTTTAACGACAAAGGATTTCAACCCTTTTTCAGCCAACTTAGCAGCAGAACGTGGGTTTAATTTTTTGCCTTTTTCCAGCACGACCTTTCCGCTGTCAGCATCAACCAAATCGTAGTCAAATTTTACGCCACGCATTTTTTCTGGTACAAAGTCAAACTTCCAACCTTTTTTAACTTTTTCCGCATGGTTAATTTCATAGAAATAAGCCAAGATCTCTTCTTTACTCATACCAGTAATTTCTGCCGGATCAATTCGCTTGCCTTTCTTTTTCAATGCGGCCATTTTTTCTTCTGTTTCCTTAGAGTACAGCGAATAGAGAATAGTTGTTACCGGCAATTTACGACGGCGGTCAATACGCGCATAAACCAAATCTTTAGCATCAAACTCAAAATCCAGCCAAGACCCACGATACGGAATAATTCTTGCTGCAAACAGCTTTTTACCATTTGCTAAGGTTTTACCTTTATCCGAATCAAAAAATACCCCTGGAGAACGATGCATCTGCGACACAACCACACGCTCCGTACCATTCACAATAAAGGTACCTTTTTCCGTCATCAACGGAATATCACCCATAAATACGTCTTGCTCTTTAATATCATGAATATCTTTAGCACCGGTTGTTTCATCAACATCATAAACCACCAAGCGCAGGGTTGCCTTCACCGGCGCAGCATAAGTAAGGTCACGCTTCATACATTCAGCAACATCATACTTTGGCTGTTCTAAGGTATATTTCACAAATTCCAACACACCATTACCGGCAAAATCACGAATAGGGAAAATAGATTTAAAAACTTCTTCCAAACCAAATTCACAATGGTTCCCATACATATCAACATTGTTGATAAAACTGTTATATGAACCGGTTTGCACCTCGATTAAACTGGGCATCTCTGCAGCAGCTTCGATTCGCCCAAAATTCTTTCTTACACGTTTTTTGCTCGTATAAGATTCCTTCATTTTAAAAATCCTCTAAGGTTATAATTCTGCGACAATACTTATGAAAAAGCTCAAGGCAGCTATGCAAATGAAAGGGAGGTTCCGTGAAGAGTGAAACGGATCAGCCCAAAATTACATCGATTCGCCAAGTATTTTCAACCCCGACCGCAGAAGGTTAAGACGAAAAACTTAAGTTTATAAAAAGTTGGAGAGTCCGTTACTGACTTTTAAAACACGTTGTTTCAAAAGCTTAGAAAACACTCTTCAACCAATGCAGAATAATTTTGTCATGACAAAATGTAATTACTTTAAAAGTCGCGCGTATGATATGGTAAAAGAATAAAAGATTCAAGTATTTTTTTATCTAATTTTCACGTCTTTTTGTGATTTATTATCTTCACTTCACATAGGTTTTCACTGCTTCTCTTTTTCTGTTAAGGCTTGTAGAGTGCCTCCCCCGTTTCATAAAATTAAGCTTAAAAGCCACCTTGTGGCTTTTGCAATGGGTGGGATAAAGTGCTGGGCTAGGCGTAGCGCCGCGAGCGCGGTGTACAACGAAAGGTACATAAGTGAGCGCCGATGCGCCTATGACAGCGCTTTACCAATCCCCCATTTAAAACCGAAAAGCCACAACGTGGCTTTTGCCTAGGGCTTGAGAAAGTGCTGGGCTAGGCGTAGCGCCGCGAGCGCGGTGTACAACGAAAGGTACATAAGCGAGCGCCGATGCGCCTATGACAGCGCTTTACCAAGCCCCCAATAACGACCGCGGTGTACATAAAAAGCGTACATAAGGGAGTTAATTTGACGATTTGACCACGCTTTAGCACACCCCCAAGGGGGGCTTGTAAAGTGCCGGTGCTGGCAGTGAAATAGCGACTGCAGTGTACAAAATGGGGTACATAAAGGAGCTATTTCACAATCATGACCGGTACTATACAAGCCCCCCCCCAAAAAAAAGCCCCCTTGACACCCAACATTTCTTCTGCTAACTTCTCCTGATAAAAAGAGAGGATACAAAGAACATGAACACGATAATAGAAGAATTGAGCAAACTTTTTTGTGAAGCGTTTACAAAGGCGGGATATAAAGCTGATTTAGGGCGTGTTGTGATTTCAGCGCGGCCGGACTTATGCCAGTATCAAGTAAATGGGGCAATGGGAGGAGCTAAATTATACCACAAAGCACCGATGATGATTGCCCAAGATGTCGTCGCGGCGATACCGGAGAATGAGATAATTAAAAATGTTGCAGTGGTTAATCCTGGGTTTATAAATATTAGTGTGAAAGACAGTTATATAGCGGATTACATGCAGCAGATGCTGATGGGGACAGACTGTGGTTTTAAAAAGACTGCGCAACCGCAAAAGGTTGTGCTAGACTATGGGGGACCGAATGTTGCGAAGACTTTACACGTTGGGCATTTACGTTCAGCAGTGATTGGTGACGCATTAAAGCGAATAAATCGTTTTTATGGCAACCAAGTGATAGCAGATGCCCATTTAGGGGATTACGGACTGCAGATGGGGCTAATTATTCATGAGTTATTCTTACGCCAGCCAGAATTACCTTATTTTGATGAAAACTATCAAGGAGAGTATCCAAAGCAAGCACCGTTCACCTTAAAAGATTTAGGAGAGATATATCCTACAGCCTCGGCCAAATCAAAAGAAGACGAGCAATATTTAGCGGCGGCACGTTTGGCCACAGTCCAATTGCAGCAAGGGCGGCGCGGCTATTATGCTTTATGGCAGCATATAATGAACATTTCTCTACCGGATTTGCGGCACAATTATGCTCGGCTTGAGGTTGATTTTGATTATTGGCTAAGAGAATCCGATGCCAAGAGTTACATTCCGGCGATGGTCGAAAAGATGAAGCAAGACGGTCATGCTTACATCAGCGAGGGTGCACTCGTCGTCGATGTTAAAGAAGAAAGTGATACCCAACCGATTCCCCCTTGTATAATATTAAAGTCAGATGGTTCTGCCATTTATGAGACCACCGACTTAGCCACCCTGGTACAGCGGGAGCAAGATTTTGCGCCGGATCGCGTGATATACGTGGTTGACAAGCGCCAATTTTTACATTTTGAGCGTGTTTTTCGTTGTGCGAAGAAGACCGGCATTGTACGGCCGAATACAGAATTATCTTTTATCGGCTTTGGCACGGTCAACGGCAAAGATGGCAAACCATTTAAAACGCGCTCTGGCGGCACAATGAAACTAGCAGACATGATAGATATGGTGCAAGCAGCCGTTCATATTAAAGACGAAGAAAATCTCAGTCAAGCCGAAGTACAGCAATTAAAACAAACCATTGGCCTTGCGGCGATAAAATATGGTGATTTGATGAACCCAACCGAGAGCAGTTATATTTTCGATTTAGATAAATTCACCTCGTTTGAAGGTAACACTGGTCCTTATATATTATATACGATGGTAAGGATAAAATCGATTTTAGCCAAGCTTAACCAAACTGGTAAGGCGGTTACCTCCCCGCGTTTTGCAGCATTCAGCTGCGATTCCGAACGTGATTTAGCCTTAGCGTTGGTACGTTTTTCGCACACGGTGAGTGAAGCTGCCAAAAAAGATGCCCCGTCAATCATATGCTCTTATATTTATGAAGTGGCCAACAAGTTTAATATCTTTTACCATGATAAAAAGATTTTAGCCGAAACGGATACGACAGCCCTATCCTCATTGGTAGCATTGATTTCGCTAACTTTGAACATACTTAACATCTGCACCAATCTGCTCGGCTTCAAAGCTCCGGAGAAGATGTAAACCATGTTGATTGACAGTCATTGTCATATTGAAGATGACAAAACAGCACTATTTGCTTATACAAATGGTGTTGAGGGCTTATTAAATGCCGGCAAAGACGTTGATGAATCTGCTGAGCAATTGGCCATGTGTGCTCGTTTTAAGAAGAAACGAGAACTTGGTCAAGCTGTTCCATTGGTGTGGACATCTGCCGGTGTTCATCCGGATAGTGCCCCACAAAAGCTTAACCACATCACAACGGCGACCTTGTGCCAAGCAGCACAAAATCCCTTTGTTATTGCCATTGGGGAGTGCGGTTTAGACTATCACTATGGTGCAGCCTATAAATCACAGCAAAAAGAAATGTTTGCCCGCCATATAGAAGCAGCTGGTACAAGCGGTTTACCGCTAATGATACACCAGCGCGATGCCGAAGCAGATATGTTAACCTTATTGCGCTCAGGTAAACAGCAATATCCTCATTTAGCGGCGGTGATACATTGTTTTACGGCTACGGCTGATTTTGCTGCTGCGGTTGAGGCAATGGGTTTTTACATTTCGGCCTCAGGGATTATTACCTTCAAGAGTGCCCAAGATGTGGCAGAAGTTTTCAAGCACTATCCGCAGGATAGAATTTTAGTAGAAACAGACAGTCCGTATTTAGCACCGGTACCATTTCGCGGTCAGCAAAATCAGCCGGCATACGTAGTTCAAACGGCGCAAAAGCTAG
>JAFVFB010000024.1 GCA_017475705.1 Alphaproteobacteria bacterium | reverse complement strand
GAACCAGCCGGTAGATTACAACCATCGGCACGGAAACATTCTGAACCTGATGCGTGTGATGATAAGTACTTAAAGAATGATGTGTTCGGCTTTGAACTGTATGCACCAGCTTCTTCATTGCAGGATTCACCACGGTAACAGGTTGTTCCTGTGCTTTCTGAGGTGATGATATTAAAGAAACTGGTATTTGGTGTGAAACTATAGGCACCGCCTGGAAGGTTACAGCCATCAGCACGGAAACATTCTGAACCTGATGCCTGTGATGATAAGTACTTAAAGAATGATGTGTTCGGCTTTGAACTGTATGCACCGGCTTCTTCATTGCAGGATTCACCACGGTAACAGGTTGTTCCTGTGCTTTCTGAGGTGATGATATTAAAGAAACTGGTATTTGGTGTGAAACTATAGGCACCAACAGGAAGGTTACAACCATCAGCACGGAAACATTCTGAACCTGATGCCTGTGATGATAAGTACTTAAAGAATGATGTGTTCGGCGTTGAAGTGTATGCACCAGCGGCTTCATTGCAGGATTCACCACGGTAACAGGTTGTTCCTGTGCTTTCTGAGGTGATGACGTTAAAGAAACTGGTATTTGGTGTGAAACTATAGGCACCAACAGGAAGGTTACAACCATCAGCACGGAAACATTCTGAACCTGATGCCTGTGATGATAAGTACTTAAAGAATGACGTGTTCGGCGTTGAAGTGTATGCACCAGCGGCTTCATTGCAGGATTCACCACGGTAACAGGTCTTCTCTGTAGAGGATACACTCTTTATCGTGATAAAGTAGCTGGTATTTGGTTCATTTTCATATGCACCAGCTGGATAATTACAATCATCCCCACGGTAGCAGGTCGAACCAGAGGCTGACTCTTTAGACTGCTTAAAGAAACTGGTGTTAATTAATTTGTCTGCATCAGCTTCTTTTATACTGTCTTCAGCACAATCTTCTGCTCGATAGCAGGTGATACCTGTTGCTTCTGATGATATGGTTTTGAAGAAGTTAGCATTTGGTGCTGTGCTATATGCTCCGGCTGCAATATTACACTTTTGACCACGATAGCAAGTGGAACCAGATGCTAATGAATCTGCAATGTTAAAGAATGAGGTGTTTGGACTGGTACTATAAGCACCTGCTTCAAAATTACATCTCTCACCTCGATAACAGGTTTTCTCCGAAACAGAAAGACTGTTGATAACCTTAAAGAATAAGCGGTTAGGACTATTGTCATAGGCACCAGCAGGAATGTTACAGCCATCACCACGATAACATACCTTACCACTCATCTTCGAAGTCGATTTCTCAAAGAAACTGGTATTGATTAAATCTTCATCTTCTGTTGACCCTGGCGCACACAAGCCATCTGCACGATAGCAGATTGAGCCGGAGGCCTTTGACGTTATATAATTGAAGAATAACGTATTTGGTAATGAGCTATATGCACCAGCAGCGGTATTGCAAGATTCTCCACGATAACAGGTCGAACCTGTGCTCTCTGATGTGATAACATTAAAGAATAAGATGTTTGGTGTGCTAATATAGGCACCAACCGGAAGGTTACAACCATCACCACGATAGCATTCTGAACCTGATGCCTGTGATGACAAGAACTTGAAGAATGAGGTATTCGGTTTGCTACTATATGCGCCAGCATCGAGATTACATGATTCACCGCGATAACATTCTTTTCCTGACGCAGATACACTCTTTACAGTGACGAAATATTCAGCATTCGGTTCATCTTCGTAAGCTCCGACTGTGTCATTACAATCATCACCACGATAGCAAACAGAACCAGAGGCCGAAGATTTTATCTGCTTAAAGTAGCTGGTGTTGATTAATCTATCTGCATCAACGGCTCTGACACTGCCTTCTTCAATTGCACAGTCTTCTGCGCGGTAGCATGTTGAGCCAGAGGCTTTTGAACTTATATTTTTAAAGAATTGTGTATTTGGCTCATCGGCATAGGCGCCAGCCGCTGTTTGACATTTTTCCCCACGGTAACAGGTAGAACCAGAGGCTAAAGATTTGGCAACAGCAAAGAATGAAGTATTGGGCGTGAAATTATATGCACCTGCTGGCAAATTACATTCTTGACCACGGTAGCAGGTTAAACCTGAGGCTGAAGAATCTATCGTAATAAAGAAAGAAGTATTGGGTTCGGCACTATAAGCACCGGCTATATAATGGCAGTCTTTACCACGATAGCAGGTGGAATCATCTTTTGCATTGGTGATAGAAGCAACATCAAAGAATGAGGTGTTTGGCGTAAAACTATATGCACCAGCTTCTGTATTACATCCTATAGAGCGATAACAAGTCGAACCAGAGGCCTCGGATTTTACAAATACGAAGTAGCTCGTGTTCTCAAAGCTATTGGCGGTTTCTGCACATTCTGTTCCGCGATAACAGGTCGATCCAGAGGCTTCTGACTTTATAGATTTAAAGTACACTGTATTTGGCTCAAAATTATAAGCACCTGCCATATAATTACAATCTTCGCCACGATAGCAGGTGGAGCCGGAGGCTGAGGAATTTATTACCTTAAAGAACGATGTGTTCGGAGTAGCTTTATAAGCTCCGACAGCATAATTACAATCTTCTCCTCGGTAGCAAATATAACCAGAAGCTGATGAATCTATTACCTTAAAAAATGAAGTATTGGGTGTGAAACTATACGCTCCAGCTGGCTCATGGCAGCCTGTTCCGCGATAGCATGATGACCCTGATGCATGGGATACTATAATTTCAAAGAATGAGGTATTTGGTTGGCTGGAATAGGCGCCTCTATCTAAATCTCGGCACTTTACACCACGATAGCAGGTTGACCCTGATGCTACAGATTTTTCAACATAGAAGAAATATTCGTTTGGCGATGTGCTATAGGCACCGGCCGGAAGATTACACCCTTGAGCACGATAACAGATCGACCCTGAAGCTGAAGAATCTACGACATTGAAGAAAGAGGTGTTCGGTTGAAATGTATATGCACCAGCTGCTTCGTTGCAGGATTCACCACGATAGCATGTCGAACCAGATGCTGAAGAATTAATTGTAATAAAGAAAGATGTATTCGGTTCATCTGCATATGCTCCAGCTTCGAAATGCGCTCGCTCGGCACGATATGAGGTAGAACCGGATGCTTCTGATTTTATGGTATAGAAAAATGAGGTGTTTGGTTCTGATGTGTATGCACCAGCTTCGAAATGCACTCTTTCAGCACGATATGAAATAGAACCTGATGCTAATGAATTGATGGTGACAAAGAAAGATGTATTCGGCTCAGCTGCATATGCACCAGCTTCAAAATGCGCCCGCTCCGCACGGTATGCAGTGGAACCAGAGGCCTCTGATTTTATAGTGTAGAAAAATGAGGTATTGGGCTCAGAAGTGTATGCACCAACTTCAAAATGCGCCCGTTCCGCACGATATGCTATGGAGCCAGAGGCTGAAGAACTTATTACCTTAAAGAACGATGTATTTGGTGAAGTAGTGTATGCCCCAGCTGGAAAATTGCAATCCACACCACGATAGCAAGTGGAACCTGATGCTACAGAATTTGCTGTAATAAAGAATGAAGTATTCGGCTCAGCATTATAAGCACCAGCCGCATAATGACAATCTTGACCGCGATAGCAGGTTAAACCGGTGGCAAGAGAATTTATAACTTCAAAGAATGAGGTGTTTGGACTGGTACTATAAGCACCTGCTGGATAATTGCAGTCCTGAGCACGATAGCAGATAATACCTGATGCTGCAGAATTTATAACTTCAAAGAATGAAGTATTTGGGCTGCTACTGTAGGAACCAACATTCGGCTCACATCCTGTTACCTTATAGCAACGGGTCAAATCATTACAAATCGGGCGAAGATCTCTAAACCACTCATCCCAGTCTTGCTCCAGATTGTGCCCATATTGAGCAACATATTCTTCCGGCGAAACGAAACCTTTGCTATGATCACAGCTTATCTTGCGATAACAGCCACCGCCTTGTACACCACCATTTTCGGTATCATTACAAGCATTTATCTCATATACGCAAGCTGGTGTAATATATCTATCCATTTGGTCTGAATGTAAATCTACTAAAGGTTTGTTATCTGCCCCAAGTATACCGTTATACTTTCTGTAACTCTCAAAATATGGCTCATTTAATGATGAGCGATATAGAGAATCCTGCGAAGCGTTAATGAAGGAATGATAAAAACCATTTTCTTCGGCACAGGCAATACGCTTATAGCAATGGCGGCTGTTAGCATTGCCGTTCGGGTGGCAATCATGCGTGATATATACACAACCATTTTCAGCACTAAGCATTTTACAATAACCATCAACGCCATCGCCTCTAAAACATGCTGACTTTGTAACCTCAAGCTTTTGCGCCATCGTATCAAAGAAATCTTGTCGGGCACGGTTATTAGATGGGCTGTATTCAAAATTTTCATTAATGGCTTTTAAGATTTGCGAACCATTACTGCTACCCTTGAATTCCATATGGCTGTAATCTGCATTGGTTTCTACCCTACCCAGCCATACTTGGTAGGCTGGACCGTAGTACACAACTGCTGCTTTCAGAGCCTCAACATTATCCTCCATCGGGCCGGTTTGCTTGTACCAACCACGCGCCTCGTTGCAAACTTTTTCTTTATCAAATAAATAGCAGTAGTTTGGAACATCATTACATCTTAAACCTGATGGATTTTCCAAATCGCCATTCACACCTTCGTAGGCGCAAACTATTTTATTTGCCAGATTGTATGGCTCAGAAGTATAGCCCCCTACTTCGCTATATCCGGTGATATGTTCCCCATAGGCAATCCTAGCACCATAGCCGTTATCATATGTATCATCATAGCCTGGGCGGCGTTCATTACTTAATGGGTCAGTGTCGGAATATTCAAGGAAGTTCTTTTCATCTTCTCTGCTGTCTAGGTATAAACTTTCATTTCTGTAGTATTCTTTGCCATCTTCAGTTAGGTTGTCGCAATCGTACAATTGTTTACAACCGAAACCACCGCAACGGGTATCTAACCGATATTTACAATAATCTCCACCTCTTTTATAGAACCAGCGGCGGCGTGTGCCTTCACCATCACCTCCGCAACGAGCAAATTTACAAACAGAGGAGCTATGTTCGTCATCAAAATGGCAGCGCATTTCATAAGGTATGGCGCGATTGTCACCATCGCCTTCGCCTTTAACAACGTAATTTTCAACATTTTCGGCATCTACAAAGCCATAGGCACAACCACAAAATTCCCAATATCTGATATTATCATTAGAACCAAGACATGATTTGCCATAACCAACCATATTTTCTTGATTTTCAATACCTAAACAGTTTTGATAACCTTTTTCTATAAGTGCTGAACAACAATTTTCTTCTGTATACAATGCTTCAGATAAGCCACTATCTGTACTATTCATACAATATGGCGCACCGGCACGAGGATTATCACATTTTTTGTATATATTGGTATCGCAGGCATTTGCTTGTAATTCATTGTAGTCTTTATCACAATTACCATCACCGAGTCGACAAACCTTCGCTTCTACGACTCCAGAACACATAAGACTGACTGCAGTAAATGCAATTAATACAAGCCTTTTCGTCATCACATACCTACATTCAAATAAAAATAATATTTGGGTTATTGTAACACATTTTTGCTAAAATGTCAACTATTTTATATATGCGAATCGTAAAAAAAGCTTTAAGAAAACATATTTATTTCACTTTGGTACGCAGATTTTCTAGCAACCCCTCAACCCCTTTAGGCGACTTTGCAATAAATGACGTGTATTCATTGCGTGCAGTCTGCGCTAAACTTACATTTTCTATTATTATATCAATAATTTTTAATTTTCCATTAACGTTGTTTACCCGCCATTTAACAACTGCCGGTGCCCCCTCTTTCATGGGAACATTTGTATCCACAAAAATCTGATTAGGATTGTTGGCCGGTGAAGTACCTTCAAACACAAACTGGCGCCCCTTGAACTCATCAAAACGCTTTGACCATGTTTGGACATTGAGTTCTTTGTATAACTCTATAAATTCTTTTTGCTGAGCTGGTGTGGCTGTGCGCCAATAACGTCCAAGCACATACTTGCCAATAAAATCTAAATCCAAATTTTGGGTAAATAGCTGGCGAAAAATTTTGTTTTTCTCTTCTATTGAGGCATTAGAATTGATAATCTGCTCAATACCTTCTTTAGTGACATTTTCAACCATTTTCATCGCCTGAGATTTATCAATATCAGCAACAGCTATTTGTGCAAAACAAACTAAAGCTAATAAAAATAGATATATCTTTTTCATCTTTCGTCCTTACTAAAAAAATTAATCTTCATCATCCATATCAAAATCATAGTCTGGCGTGGATTGTGCTACAATTTTGCCACAAGATTTTATTTTGCCACGATTTTGCAAATACATGGTTTTGACGGCTTCATAATAATCTATAGAGCTCTCTTCCAGCCCCTCTATTAGTTTTAAATTCTCTGCGTACTTATTGAGGTACTTTAGTCCTGCGGCACCGTAATATACAAGCATCGCATCTTCTCCATTACTTTCATTAGCTACCCAATATGCCGGTGATGAATAGCCATCAGCCACCCACCCTGTCGTGGCTCGTGGGGTACTAGGCCCTAAAACTGGCAATATGATATATGGGCCATCGGGAACACACCATGTTGCCAGTGTTTCATCAAAACCTGTTGGCTTTTGTTCCAAACCGGCTTTGGCGGCAACGTCATACAAACCCAAGCCACCGATTGTCGTATTTATCATAAAGCGACTGATATTTTGAGCTGAATTATGCCACTCCCCTTGCAATAAGTGATTAGCTGCAGAAACCGGTTCGCTGATATTATTAAAGAAATTAGTTAGCCTCTGACGCATATATTCGTTGGTTATGGCACGGTAGCCTTTTGCTACAGGCCTTATTATAACCTTTTCTAGCTGATTATTAATATTAAACATTGTGCGATTATAGTTTTCAAGTGCTGTTGCCTCAGTTTGAGACGATGATGCACACCCTGCCACAAAAAATACGCAGAGGAAAGCTATATACTGTCGTAAAACCTTATTCAAAATTCCCTCTTCTTTTACGTTAACTCGGTATAATATATATGTGCTAGCAAAATAAATCAACTATTAAATTTACTCCTCTGAAATGTTTTTATTGTTACATTTCGAAATGTTTTGTGTTTTGCAAAATAAAAAAAATTCATTACTATGGCGATAATGTTATCAATTTTTTAAAGGAAGAAGTTATGACAAACTATAATGGTAAAATTAATCTTTTTGACTGTGCTACTGCCCAAAATGTTATTGGACAAGATAAGTTTTTGGCAGCTTTTAAAAAAGTTTTAGACCATGGTGCTTATTGCCAAGGACCAGAAACAAAAGAACTAGAAACTAAGTTAGCTCAATATTCTCAAGTTAATCATTGCGCTACTTGTGCTTCTGGTACAGACGCCTTGACACTTGCTCTTATGGCTTGGGGCGTTAAACCCGGTGACGCTGTGTTTGTTTCTTCTTTCACATTTGTTGCTTCGGCTGAATGTATTGCCTTACTCGGCGGAACCCCAATTTTTGTTGATTCTAAACCTGATACTTATAATATGGATCCGGAAGATTTGAAAAAAGCTATCGAAATGGTTAAAAAAGAAGGCAAGCTTAATCTGAAAGCTGTTATTGCTGTTGATATTTTTGGCTCTCCTTGCGAATTTGATGAAATTATGAAAATTGCTCATGAAAACGGCATGAAGGTTTTGGAAGATGCCGCTCAAGCTTATGGCTCTACTTATAATGGAAAGAAAGCTGGCGCTGTGGCTGATATGGTTGCTACATCTTTCTATCCAACAAAACCTTTGGCTTGCTATGGCGATGGCGGTGCTACTTTTACCAATTCTGAAGAAGAATATAATTTGCTCGTTTCTTGCCGTGTACATGGTATGAGTGCCACTGACCACTATGATAATCTTCGCTTAGGTGTTACCGGTCGTCTTGATTCTTTACAAGGGGCTGTGTTGCTCGAAAAATTAAAAATCTTTGATGAAGAATTAGTGAAAAGAGCAAAAATTGCAAAGAATTATGACGAGAAATTAAGCTCTTATTTCGGTCGTCAGAGAATTTTGGATAACGCTACTTCAGCTTATGGTTTGTATACCATCAACTGCAAAGATCGTGATGAATTAATGGCTTATCTGAAAGAACACAATATTCCTTGTGGAGCTTATTATCCTCGTCCGGTTAATACCCAGACGGCTTATGCAAAATGGAATACAAGAAGCTTGCCAGTTTGCGAAAAACTCTCCAAGACCGTTTTGAGCATCCCTATGCACCCATACTTGGAACCAGATGCACAAGAATATATCATCAATACGATGAACGAATTTGCCTCCCAAAAGGCAAAACAAGCTGCTTAATTTATCAGCGGCTTTTCAAACCCCAGACGAGCACTCTTATGGTGCTCGTTTTTTGTTTTGTAAAAAATTGTATTGATTTTTCTGTTACCCTAACCTATATTATTGCATAGATGAAATTTTGAAGAAGGGGAAATGTCATTATGTTCGAAAGCGATAAAATAACATCATATAGCAATGCTCAGCTTGTTGATGAAGGATTGCGTAATTTTATGCTCAAAATCTATAATTATATGGCTGGAGGTCTTACTGTTACAGGTTTGGTGGCTTATTGGTTAGCAAACTCTCCTGCTGCATTAAAGCTATTTTTCACACCTACTGGCTATTCTGCCTTGGGGTGGCTCGCTCTCTTTGCACCGCTTATCTTGGTGTTTGCTTTCGGTTGGGTACTTAATCGGGGAACGATACGCCAAGTGCAGGCTACTTTTTGGGGATTTTCCGCTTTGATGGCCGTCTCTTTAGCCCCTATCTTTTTGATTTATACTGGTGCGAGTATTGCCAGAGTTTTCTTGATTACAGCGGCATCTTTCGGTGGTTTGAGTTTATATGGCTATACCACTAAAAAGAATTTAAACGCTTGGGGAAGATTCTTGGTTATGGGCGTCATTGGCTTGATTATTGCATCTATTGTTAATATCTTTATGAAGAGCACAGGCCTTTACTATGCACTATCCTATTTGACAGTGTTTATTTTTGCAGGGCTTACGGCTTATGACACCCAGAAACTAAAATCACTGTATTTTAGTGCAACCTATAATGAAGAAATTGCTGAGAGAGGCGCTATTTCTGGAGCACTTTCACTCTATCTTGATTTTATTAATATGTTTATGGCCTTGCTTAGATTAATGGGTGATAGAAGATAATCTTGATAAGTTGTAAATCTAAAGCCGGACTTTGTGCCGGCTTTTATTTTAAGAAAGGAATACTTATGAGTTGCGATGCCTTGGAACTGTTTGCGAAAAGACACAGCTGCTATGAGCTTAACCCACATATAGATATTAGCCATGATAATCTGGTATCAATTGTCCGTGAAATCCTGAAAATCTATCCAAGCTCTTTTAATGCGCAAAGTGCTCGTATCCTAATTCTCTTTGGTAAACAACACCTTAAACTATGGCAGCTCACTGAAGAAAAATTGTTAAAAACTGCACCACCAGAAAAATCTAACGCTATACGTAAACGGATATCCAGTTTTGCTCAAGCACATGGCTCACTGCTTTTTTTTGATGACATGGATATCATCAGTAACTTAAAAGAGAAGATGCCTCTTTATGCAGAAAATTTTGCGAACTGGGCTAGCCAAAGCAATGCTATGCTACAAGTTATGATTTGGATTGCTCTAGCACAACAAAAAATCGGCGCTAACTTGCAACATTATAACCCTTTAATTGATGATGAGGTCCATAATACTTTTGAAACGCCTGATAGTTGGAAATTAGTAGCTCAAATGCCTTTTGGAGGCGTAACAACGCAGCCTTTACCTCATTATTTTGAAGATATTGAGGCTAAATTTGTAATTAAAAAATAAGCTATATCTCAAAAGGCTCTTTTAGCGATTAGCACCCTCCCCAGTAAGTTTGGATAAGGAAGTAATAAATATGATTTTTTATATTTTGCCGATGCGGTTAATTTATGAAGACGGGCAATGGCTCGGCCAATCTGGTAAACCTCTTTATCATTTTGCAGACTAGCACCTTGACCGCTGAGTTTTTCGTGTACAGAAACAATGTTGTTCTCCGCAATGTAGGCAAAGATAATCTTTGCAACAGACAGACCATCTTCATATAGCTGCTGTTGCAACCCTTGTGAACTCATATATTTATAAAAACGTATCGGCGAAAATATAGCTTGCTAAAAATGGCCATCGTCCACCTGATAATATCTTTTTGGTTCTGCTTTTGCCCAATTTTTAATCTTACTACCGTAACCCCAAAAACATGTTAGACTTTATGCTGTTTTTTGAGGGATAGCACTTAAATCCAACAAGATATTACTAATAGACAGCTCTGTTGAGGGCCTCAGCACTAGTGCATTTGGCTGTATACTACCAACATTTTCTATGTCTACCAGTCCCTGGCGTAATATTGAAATCACTCCTTCCGGCGCAGAAATATCTACTTTTGCAACTGGAACCCTTTGTGAGACATTTGCTGCTGTTTTAGCCTTTCTAATCTCTGCCGTAATCTCTGATGCGGTATCATATAAAACACTGTCTTGGGCAATAATTCCAGCAAAAGAGTCGACTTTTGGCCATGAGGTATTATGCAAAGATTTCTCTTCTGTTGACCATGGACGTACTTGATAAACTTCTTCTGTGATAAATGGGCAGAAAGGTGCAAATACACTTAAAAATGTATCTATCGTCTGCATCAAACTCGCAACTGCGGAGCTATCTTCCTCTGAATAAGCGCGTTTTTTAACAATCTCTAGATAATTATCACAAAAATCCCAAAAACGTTTTTCTATGGTTTCTAGTGCTGTCGCATAGTCATAGGTTGAAAAAGCCTCTGTGGCTTGCTTGACCATTTGCGACATTTTATATTGCCATGACAAATCCATCGGTGCAGTAATATGCGCTTTATATGCTGTAACACCTTTTAATTTGCTATTTTCAACAATATTAAACACAAACTTACTGGCATTAAATATTTTATTCACTAGTTTTTTACCCTGAGCCATAATTTGCTCTTCAAACGCTGTATCTACACCTAAACGAGCACGTGCGGCCCAATATCTAATAGAATCAGCTCCATATGTATCTATCAAATGCTGCGGTGTAACAACGTTACCTTTAGACTTGGACATCTTTTTGCGGTCCGGATCCAAAATAAAACCACTGACTAAAACTTCTTTCCAAGGTATGGTGTGACTGTGCATCAAAGCCTTGGCTATAGTATAAAAGGCCCAAGTACGAATAATATCATGTGCTTGGGGACGAACATCAAACGGCAAGCTAACTTTTGCAGACTTGGCGGCATCCATCGCAATTTGCGGTGTGAGTGCTGAGGTTGCCCAAGTATCCATAACATCACAATCCCCTATAAAGCCGTTGGGCTTGCCACGATTGGCCTCTGTGTAACCATTAGGGACATCAATCATTGGATCAACTGGTAACTGAGACCTATCCGCAACTATCGGCGAATTATAATCCGGATTGCCATTGGCATCTAGTTTGTACCAGACAGGAAATGGAACGCCGAAAAAGCGCTGTCTGGATATACACCAGTCCTGATTTAGACCTTTTACCCATTCTTCATATCTGTGTTGCATATGCTGCGGTTTCCATTTTATTTTACGACCATATTCAATCATCTGCTCCTTTTTATCTTGCAGCTTTATAAACCATTGACGAGAGGAAACAAATTCTAGCGGCAAATTACCTTTTTCATAAAATTTAACCGCATGCGTTAGAGGGCGAGGTTCACATTGTAAAGCATTGGTTGCTCTTAAAAATTCGACAATCTTTTCCCTCGCTTGCTTGGTGCTTAAACCTACTAATTGACGATAATAGTGATTAGCTTGATCCGGATTGTTTGACGTAAATGCGCCTTCACCAAAAGTAACATCTAGTAGACAACCATTTAGACCAACGATTTGCTTTAATGGTAAACCAGATTGCTTCCACCACGCAACGTCGGCAGCATCACCAAACGTGCAGACCATCATAATGCCTGTTCCCTTGTCTTTTTCGGCATGTTCTGATGGGACAATATCTACCGCTGTTTCAAACAATGGAACAATTGCCTTTTTACCAAAATACTTTTGGTAACGCTCATCATCCGGATGAGCAACAATGGCGATGCATGCCGGTAAAAACTCCGGCCGGGTCGTGGCAATAATGATGTTTTCATCGCTGCCTTCAATTTTAAACTTAATGTCATGAAAATGACCTTGGACCTCTCTGTCCTCCACCTCTGCTTGGGCTACAGCTGATTGAAAGGTCACATCCCACATCGTCGGGGATTCTATAGATTTAACTTCTCCCTTTTCATATAAATCAATAAAAGATTCTTGCGAAACGCGTATAGACTTTGGGCTGATTGTCATATATTTTATATTCCAATCATATGAATGGCCAATATTCTTAAATACATTTTCAAAGATCCCCTCATCAGAAGATGTTAACATTTCACAGGCTTCAATGAAATTCTTACGAGAGACCTCTTTGCGTGGTGACTTATCTTTTTCATTGTGTTCAGGCTTAAAATTTGCATCATATGGTAATGACGGATTGCAAGTTATATTGTAATAGTTTTGTACACGTCTTTCTGTCGGCAAACCATTATCATCCCAGCCAATCGGATAAAAAACTGTTTTGCCACTCATACGTTGATAACGAGCGATTACATCTGTCTGCGTATAACTAAAGATGTGACCAATATGCAAAGAACCAGAAACTGTTGGCGGCGGTGTGTCTATAATAAATGTCTCTTCCCGTGATCTGGTATCATCATAATGATATACATTTTCTCTTGCCCAATATGATTTGCAACGATTTTCAATCTCCGGCAAATCCATACGATTACCTAAATTTTTGTTTGTATTATAAGACATGCACGTTCTCCAAATTAATTCTTTTCGGTTATATTGCGAAATATTTGTCCTGTCAAGTTTTTGTTTACTATTTTTCTTTGTTTTCCGGCAATTTACACCGTGATAATTTGATTGCTTTCAGCTGTTGTTTGACAATTGAAATATGACGAATCTTGCTTATATAACTAGCGGAGGTTATTATGGAAGTATTGCTTGCTCTGATGTTTTTATTAGCCAGCTGTCATGTACAACCGCATGCTGCTCATGCTGATGTTTATTTGACGACGCCTACAGGAAATGGCCAGGGCGAAAAGATTGGCACAGTTAAAATGCACGATGAAGCAAATGGCATCACGTTTTATGTAAATTTAGAAAAATTGCCAGCTGGTGCTCATGGATTTCATATTCATAATAACCCAGCCTGTAGTGCAATTGCCGACCGCAATGGAAATATTGTCCTTGCACAAGCTGCTGGAGCTCATTTTGATCCTGAGCATACTGGCCGGCATCTTGGCCCAAATAAAAATGGTCACAAGGGCGATTTACCTGTTTTATTTGCTCATTCTGATGGAACAGTACATGTTACCCTATTTCGCCCGGACCTCTCTGTGCGTGATATAATTGGTCGTTCTTTAATTATCCATGCCAGCGGCGATAACTATCAAGATGTTCCTCAACCGCTAGGCGGAGGCGGCGAACGTATCGCCTGCGCCATTATAAAAGCGAACTAACTCCCAGTTATATTGTTAAAAATTATATTGAAACGATAAGCCCACCATATTGATACTTGATTTATATCGAGCATGTAATGTGCTACCGCTATTTGGCGATTGATTATGAGACTTTGATGTCTTCATGAAAACATGAGAGTAGCCTGCATCTATTTGCATTTTATCATTAATTTTATAGCTAGCACCAACGCCTAATATCCACCTATCTGAATCCGGCACGCGGGCTGTACGATGATAGCTACTGGTTACACCAGCTTGATCATAGGAAACACCTGCCCTCAATGTCCATTTATCATTAAGATAATAATCTGTTCCTAATGAAAGCATCCAGGTATCACGCCATTCTTCATCAATTGCGCCAACACTCTGCTTTGTTTTTTGAGGATTTGAGCTGGACCAAATGTCTAATGTTTTAAACTTGCTCCACCGTGTCCACTTTACTGAAGCAGATAAGCCAAAATCATTTATGCGATGATATGCTGACAACGTGTAATATTCCGGTAAGGTTAATTTTGTTCCAGCATGACTGTACCATTCTGTTCCTGGCATCTTCACCCTATGCGAACCACGGATTTGATGAACGGCTTGCGAGTGAAAAGCAAGACCAAACCGTGTATTTTCTCCAAGCTTATATATCATACCAAGATTATAAGCGGTTGTATAAGAATCCCCTTCAACTTTTGATTTTGATTTTATCCCCGCAAGAGATAGACCATCAACATCATTGGTTAATTCTGCACTGACAGTTTCTGCTATTATACCGGCACCCAAACTCAATTTTGGTGTCAAATTATAACTTGCTGCTAGCTCATAATCAATAGCAGTAATTTCTGATTTTATAGCATGAGAACGACCAAACCAGTATTTGCTATAATTGGTGGCAAAAGCATACGGCGTATAAGCACCAGCACCAACACGCAACTTATCATTGACTTTATATTGGGCAAAGAAATGCGGAACTAAAGGATGATCACGAAGGCGCCCCTTCTTGCCGTTTATTTCCATACCACCTTTTTCAACCTTACCCCTCACTCTGGAATTTAATGCAACCATGGTTACACCTGTTTGCGCACCACTGTCCCTTAAGCACATTCCAGCTGGATTATAGGCAATGGCGGAATAATCATCCCCGACTATACCATAACCGGCAAATGCACGACCGAGCTGAGTTAAAGAATATTCTGAAAGTTGGAATCCTCCTGCGTATGCGTTGGTTGTTATCAGCATTGCGCATAAAAATATTTGTATTTTTTTCACGTTCTTAGTCCTTTATTGTTGGCCCAATATCTTTTCTATTAACATGAAAGAAAAAATAAATCAAGCGCTTGCTTTAATTTTTTGTTTTAAAAAGATTTTTTCTAAATTAATTATTTGATTCCATTTAAATTTATTTTATATTTATATTACGGTATATAATGGATAAAATTTCATTTATGGCCTCTTGGTTATAATCTTGCCACCCCATTACTTTTAAGATAACTTCTTTACGGGTCAGTACACTAAAAATTTCTGAAAACATCATAACCGTTTGCAAATTTGCCTCTTTTTCAGATAAAGCCCCTTCTGAGGCATCTTGCAGCAAAGCAACACACCAAGGAAAATATATTTCATTCAGACCTTTGGATAAGGTCTCAAAATAAGGCGAGGCCTGTGTATATTCATGAATATAAATCATCCCCAAATCAACAGAAAACCTATCTGAACATATCAACTCAACGAATTTTCGAATACACTTTTTCAACATTTCGCGACTTTTTTTAGGATTGGGCATGGTTGCTTTCAATAGCATATATTCCGGATAGACATCTCGAAACTGTTCGCGCACTAACTCTACTATATGCAGCAATATTTCAACATACAGCCCCTTTTTACCCTTAAAATAATAGTTAATCGCAGCGACATTGGCCCCTGCCTGCAACAAAATATCCCGCGTTGTTGCCTGTTCATAGCCTTTGATAGCAAATTCGTGTATTGCCGCCTTAATGATTTTTTCTCGTGTATTCACCTTCATAATGATGTTATTATACTTTTGTTTTCTTATATTGCAATACTCTTGTCTTTTTTTTAACTTTTTTCCATATATATTTAGATACCACAATAACAGTATGAGGTTGCTATGAATTATATAGGGGAATTTTTAGGTTATTTGGCTGGGATTTGCACCGCAATCGTATTTTTACCACAGACCATACAAACAATTCGCAGCAAAAATGTTTCCGGCCTATCTTTAACAACATATATCATTTATTGCATTGGCATGATTTCATGGATACTGTATGGCATTTATCTGCACTCTGTGCAGATGGTGCTTTTTAACGCAATATCACTGATTTTTGCAGCCATTATTCTTTATATGATTTTTAAAAGCAGGAAAGTTATTTAATCTTTTTGTTTTATTTTAAATACACCGTTTAAATACATTGTTTAATCCCCCACAATATTGAAACTAGCAAAATAGTACTTACATTTTACTGGTTATAAGAAGGAGATTAGATGATGAAAAAATACGTTTTTTATTTATTACTCGGAGCTGCGTTTGTTTTTACATTAAACTCTGCAGGTGCTGAGGAGCAAGGTATGTGGGATAAGACCAAGGGTGTCGCCAGTGATACCTGGGAAGGTACCAAGAATGTCACCAGTGATGTATGGGATGGAGCAAAAAAAGTGACTGGTGATGTGTGGGAGGGAGCAAAGAATGTTGCCAGCGACGTTAAAGACGGTGTGACTGGTGATGATACTCCTGATGCTCCGACAACGCCACCGCAGCCCCATGAAGAGAATATGCCGCATGAGACCGAACACAATCATTCCAATAATACATCTGAATAAATCAAGCCTCCGTAAAGGAGGCCTTTTTTAATGGTGCGCGATAGTAAGAATGTCCCCTTCGCTAAAGCTCCGGCGACGCCTCATCGGCAGCGAATAAAATCTCGCTGCCATCTCGGCTCCGGACTTTCAGATTGCTGACGCAATCGCTCGTAAGTCCGATGATTTATTAAATGATACCATTAAAAAAAACCTCCGCAAGGGAGGCTTTTTTAATGGTGCCGCTAGTAAGAATCGGACTTACGACCCCGTCATTACCAATGACGTGCTCTACCACTGAGCTATAGCGGCATAATACAATGCAACCAATGACTTGCCGCAACAAACGCACTGCCGTTTCACCGGTTAGCGTGGTTAGAATAACTAATCTTTTTTGAAAATCAATAAAAATTTTTATTTTTTTTCGTTTTTTTGTTTCTTGCTAAATATTGCGCTTTAAATTAATAATTTATTTGAAAAAAATAAAAGTTAATGATAAGTAAATTGTTGTGAGTAAAATTAGAGGATTAACAAATATCATGCCGAATAGTTCACGCCAAACAAATACCCCACAAACAGCAAATATGCCCCCCTTGCAAAAACATACTTTAAAGAGATTTTTGTGGCTTAAAGGCAACTTTGCTTATTGTTTGATGATTTCTGCTCTCGTTTGGGGAGTGGGTGTCTGCTACTATATCGAACACTTTATTGGCTGGGCTAGTATATCGGCTCTGGCTCCTGCTGATTTTGGAATTTTTGTTTTATCTGTCAGTCTACCGCTGTTTTTACTTTGGTTTGTATTGGCTTATATTGAGCGCAGCAGTAGCCTTGACGCAAATGCCCAACTTTTCCAAATGTATATTAACAGCTTAATGTATCCCGATGAAGATGCCTCACAAAACGCTAAAGCTATTGCCATGGCTATCCGCTCAGAAGTGGCTAGTCTACAAGCTGAAAGCAAAGCGGTATTGGCTCAATCTGACCAAGTTAAGACTGATTTGGAACAACGTGTCGGAGAATTGTCTGACCTATTAAAATTATTGGATAGCTACTCTGCACAAACCTTAACGACCCTTAATGATAACATCAAAGATTTAGTCAACCGTTGCCAATATGTTACAGACAAAACGAAAAATTCAGCTAACTATCTGAAAGATTGCACTGCCGATATCACTAGAAATTCGGATCGCTTTTTGAGTAAGCTGACACCTGTGCTCGATGAAATATCAGCTTTGTCTTCTAATATCAAAAGTAATATCGCTGATAATAAAAATTATCTTGCAACTATTCAATCCCAACTTATGGCTTGCGCGGATATCTCTCAAAATTATGTTAAAGATATGCTGATAAAAACAGATGAAAACTCTCGTAAAGTGGAAAGGTCATTCTATAAATCTTTGGAAGAATATGATGCCCTCTATAAAAAATTGGATACCAGTATATCTTCTATTGAAGGACGTGTCGAAGACCAGAAAAAACTTATCCAAACACAAACTCAAGTTATTAACCATAACTCCGATTTGCTAAATAACCAACTTACTCGCTATGGAAAAGCGGTTTCCGATGAATTGGATAAATTGGTTAAAAATTCTGTGGAACTCGAGAAACTCACCAAAAAACAAATTTCTACTCTAAAAGCAGTAAATAATGAAACAACCGCTGCTGTTCAAGGTATCGGCGATATATTTGATGAAAAGAGATTGGAAATTGAACGCCGTTCAGAATATGCTGTCAACAGTATGCAAAATGTGGTTGTCGCACTTAATAAAGAAACGGATAAATTGACAGCCTTCACAAACCTAACACAAGCAAAAAATTATGACTTACAGACTATTGCAGAAACAATCGTTGATAAAATCGGTGATATTAGTACTAAACTTGCCTTAAAAACAGATACCCTAAAAGATAAAGCTGTCGAAATTATAGATAAGTTTAATGAGGCAGGCGAACTTATTAGCCGCAGTACAGATAAAATTAACACCTCTTCAAACTTGATGGTCAATAATAGCCGCCAAGGTGTTAAACTCCTCGAAGAACAAAACTTCTATATCAGTAACGCTCTCTCTAATATGGATACAATCAATGAAAAACTTAAAGATTTACGCCAGAATATAATGAATTCATCAGCGGAAATCACTCAAAATCTGATGCACTATGAAAAGAAAATAGATGCAATGAACTCTACACAAAAGAGTGTTAACAAAATTGAACCACTAGATCCGGAGCTTGATCGTGACAAACTTATTAATAGTGCAAAAACTATTAACCAAGTATTGCGTAATGCTAATATTAACCCTGAAAAAATATTTGAAGGACAAGATATGTTTAGCCTGTGGGATAACTATTTAAATGGGCAGCAGAATGCATTTATGGATAATCTGACACGGCCGCTTTCTCATAAACAGACCGCGGCTATTCGCCGTGCTTTTGATGACAATGCCGATTTCCATAACCAGGTTATTCGTTACCTGTTTTTAATGGATATTGTGATGAAAGAAATGCAGTCATCCGATGGAACTTCTCACGATGAATTAATTAACCTTGCAGTTAATCAGTCGTTGGATAAAATATATTTTATCTTGGTTAAAGCTCTTAATAACTCGGATTAGGCATGATGGGTATTATCGGCTTAAATAGTAATGTCTTTTTGGCACCTATGGCGGGAATTACAGACTACCCTTTCCGTAAATTGGTGGCTTCTAAGGGCTGCGCTAATTTGTATTCTGAAATGATTGCCGTTAATGCTATAAACCGGAAAAACCCTAAGACGTATCGAATTGCTGATGTACGAAATGAACCATATCCTGTTATTGTGCAGCTGGTTGGTAATGAGCCAAATTTGTTTGCTGAGGCAGCAAAACTTGTGGCTGACTTAGGGGCCTATTCTTTGGATATTAACATGGGATGCCCCGTAAAGAAAATTGTGGGAAATGAATCTGGCTCTGCTCTGATGCGTGATTTGCCACGAGCTGCAAAAATTATAGAAACGACCGTTAAGGCAACACCGCTCAAAGTTTCGGTTAAGTTCCGCAAAGGGTGGGATAACAATTCTATTAATGCAGTTGAATTTGCAAAAATGTGTGAAAATAGTGGCGCGGCTTATGTTACTGTGCATGGAAGGACGAGAGCACAAGGTTATTCCGGTGTGGCTGATTGGGATATTATTCGCCAAGTTAAAGAAGCTGTTACTATTCCTGTTATTGGCAATGGTGATGTGTGCTCGGTCTATGATGCTGAAAAGATGATAAAGCAAACTAATGCTGATGGGGTAATGGTGGCGCGAGGAACACTTGGTAACCCGTGGCTACCGGCACAGATCCATGATTTTCTGTGGCATGGAATTTTGCCTAAAAAAATCCCTGTGGCTGAAATAAAAGAAGCTATGCTGCATCAGCTCAATGATATGGTTGATTTTTATGGTAAAGAGATGGCTGTTGCTATTTCGCGCAAATATGCTTGCTGGTATTCAAAAAATCTACGTGATGCTAAAAAATTCCGCGAAAGCTATACGAAAATTTATGATTATGATATGGCTGTCGAAGCTATTCAAAATTATTTTTCTGAAAGAGAGGAGGCTTAAAAATGAGAATTATTATTGGTGGAGCAGGATATGTTGGCCGTAGTATTGTCGACTATCTGTCACAGGCAGATAACGATATTATTGTTGTTGATACGGATAAAGAAAAATTAGAAATGCTGGCAAAAGAATTTGATGTGCAAACCCTGCAGGGATCAATTTCTCATCCAGGTGTAATGGAAAAAGCTGGCGCAAAAAATGCAGACATTCTGATTGCTGTTACAACAAATGACGAAGTGAATCTGGTTGCTTGCCAAGTTGCCTATACACTGTTTCAAGTGCCTAAAAAAATTGCTAAAGTTGATTCTGAATATTTTTTAAATCCCTTATGGAATACACTCTATAGCGACCGAAATTTGCCTGTCGACCTGGTTATTTCTCCTGATGTCGAAATTGCGGAAGCTATTCTTAATTTGCTCAAAATTCCAGGTACGACAGCGGTTTTCCCCTTGGTTAATGACAAACTGTATCTCATCGGATTTAAATGTGGGGCTTCATGTATGTTGCAAAATGTTGAAATCAACGAAATAAAAAAATCTTATAACAGCCCAATTATCCATATTATTCGCGATAATAAAAGTTTCTTTGTAAAAGCTAATGAAACAGTGCAACTTAATGATGAAGTATTTGTTTTGGTCGAAAAAGAAAAAATCTTTGATACGCTCCATGACTTTGGTATTATCACAAATCCGGCAGAAAATTTAGTTATCTTTGGTGGTAACGCTATCTCTTACTATCTGGCTCATATCTTAGAAAAAGATGATACAATCAGCAACTGTAAAATCATTGAAGGTAACACACAAATAGCAACCGATTTGGCTGCTAACTTGAACTATACGCAAATTATCCGCGGAGAAATGCTTAGTGATGTTATTTTAGACGAGGCTGAAATTAAAAATGCGGATATGTCTGTGGCTGTGACCGAAAATGATAAAGATAATCTATTAACCTCGCTTATTGCACGTAAAAGCGGCGTTGGACATACCATCTCTCTTGTTAACTCTCGTGCTTTTGATAATCTTATTGATGATAAAGGCGATAATATTATTGTAGAGAGGTCTTTGGTTACGACATCAGCTATGCTACAAGATTTGCGTAAAGCCAAAATCAACAATGCCTATTGCCTCAGACGTGGCATGGGAGAAGTTTGGGAAGTGCGCATAGATAATGATAGTTTGAATGTTGGAAAAAATATTAGCGAAATAGGGCTCCCAGATAAATGCAGAATTAGTGCAATCTATCGGCAAAATAAAATTATTTACCCATCAGAAAAAGATCAAATTGAAGAAGGAGATATTCTGATTGTATTTGTTTTACCTCAAGCTATGCGAAAGGCTGAAGAAATTTTTCGGATTTAAATACGGCGTTTCAAAATAGAAATCAGAACTTTTAAATACAGCGTTAATCCTTGTTATATAAATCAATTGCACCGACACAATGTGCCGATGCTGTAATATGGTGGCAAGATAATAAAAAGAAGTTGAGCAAAAGATAAAAAGATCTAAATAAAGAATCAAAAATTTTCTTATTATTTGTCTTTTCCTAATTTAGATTCAATGAAATATCTAATTTTCCCCAGTGGTTTACTTTCTATTCTGGCTTTATTATATGCTTTCATCAATTCTCTATTATCTTTGCATCTCTCTATAACTAATTTAGCAAAGTCTCTGCCCTCATAGCCTACTCCGTATGTGCTATAGTCTGTGCTCATTTCATATAATTTTTTGCCAATATTTTGAGGGCTATATGCATCACCTTCCTTGCTGTTATTTATCTGTTGTATTGTTGAATTTATTAAATCTTTTTGGGCTGTTTCATATTTCATCTGGATAAGATTAGACTCATCTTCCTTTGGCTTAATGTGGGATAGCGAAGTAAAGCCTCTTATAGGATCTTCTTTATATATATCCATAATTATATCTGTTGCATTTGCATAACACATAAACTCTCTGCATGAATGCGCGCATCTTACGGCAAAATATTCTTTAAAATTCGGACCAGCGTTACTTTCTTTAATATAATCTAATGTTTCTAAGGCATCATGATAATCTACCTTTTTAAAACTATCAATTGCGCTAGAGTAACGTTCTATATCACTATAGGCTTTTTTTTCATCTGACTTGAGGTTAGATAAGAATACAGCTGTTTCAAGCAAGCCTCCGCGCGCATGATTAAGCACCTTTGCTAGCGAATGTTCATCTACAGAATGATTATCAAGGCCAACAGGCGTGATACTCGCCATTTTTCCTAAACCTGAAAAGATTTTTATTCTATTATCTACAGACACTGGATTATCTAAAACGGAATTGCCTATCTGGTACATAAAATCACTTACTTTGTTATGCTCCTGACGGCTCGGACTTGCACGCATAGGCTTTATGCCTACCGGCGTTCTCCGCCCGCCTTGCGCTGGTAGTCGAACTCCCTTCTTCGGGAGTTCTTATCCCTCTCTTTTTTC
>JAFVFB010000023.1 GCA_017475705.1 Alphaproteobacteria bacterium | reverse complement strand
GTTGTAACGCCAGTTGCAGCGCTGGGTAGCTAAGTATGGAAGGGATAACCGCTGAATGCATCTAAGCGGGAAACCCACCTCAAAACAAGGTATCCCCATTAAGATCGTGGTAGACGACCACGTCGATAGGTCAGGTGTGTAAGCACAGCAATGTGTTTAGCTAACTGATACTAATAATCTGAATGGCTTGATAACTTAACGTATAAATAATTTGCTGAAAACAAAACTTCAGTTTCAGAAAAGCAGTAATTAGATGAGCTGGTGATAATAGCGAAGGTGTCCCACCCGATCCCATTCCGAACTCGGCCGTTAAACCCTTCATCGCCCATGGTACTTCGTCTTAAGACGCGGGAGAGTAGGTAGTCGCCAGTTCTTCTAATTACTGCCTTTCTATTCCCTTTCTCCTCCTCCTTAAAACCCTCAGTCGCAAACTGAGGGTTTTTCTTTATTCCTCCTTAATCTGTACACCCCCCCCTCCATCATACCCTTAGAATACATGTCCTCCTCTATTCCAATATCCTAAATTTATCAACATGCCAAAAATTCTATATCATACTGATATAAAAGAAAAAAAATCGCATATCTCAAAAAAGTTAAAAATTTGATAATATTTTTGCATTTTTCCATTGATTCCCATAAAATACCATGTTATACCATAGATAATGTATACATGATAGAGATTGAAGCGATGCGCAAAACGTTTTTATTCTTAGATACGATAATCAATAAAGTGGATGCCAAAGGACGGGTATCTTTGCCGTCAGACTATCGTGCAATTGTAAAAGAGTTAGGCTCAGAAATCGTATGTTACAGAAGTCTCACCGCGCCATGTATAGAGGGTTGTTTAGAAGATTCATTGGAAAAACTTGCAACAGATATAGAAAACAGCACAGATTTTTTCTCTGAAACACAAGATGATTTAACAAATCTAATTTTTGGTGATGCCAAAAGGTTTACCTTTGATAGTACAGGCAGGATTATGCTAACGGAAAAGCTGCTCCAGTACGCTCAAATCAAAGAATCGGCCGTTTTTGTAGGGAAAGGTCGTAAGTTTCAAATATGGAGTGCCGAAAATTGGGTTAAAGAAGAACAGCGTCTCAGAGAAAAAGTAAAGCAAAATCGCCCTACACTTAAGCCGGAGGGAGAAAATTGATGGCCTCATCTGCTCGTCATATCCCCGTTATGTTGCAAGAAGTTTTACAATCTTTAGCCCCACAGGCAGGAAAGACATATGTCGATGCAACATTTGGTAATGGCGGATATAGCGAGGCGATATTAGAAGCTGCGACATGCCGACTAATAGCAATAGACCGTGATCCTAGCGTTCAGCAACGCGCAGAAGAATTAAAGAAAAAATATGGTTCTCGTTTTTCTTTTAAACCAGGGACTTTTAGTCAGCTTTCAACATTAATCAAATTTCCGATTGATGGCATAGTTTTTGACATAGGTGTTTCTTCGATGCAGCTTGATGATGGTTTTCGTGGTTTTTCATTTACCAAAGAAGCCCCCTTAGATATGCGCATGTCAATGTCCGGATTATCAGCAAAAGAAATTGTAAACACATATTCAGAACGCTCTTTAGCAGATTTGATATATAATTATGGTGAAGAAAAAAAATCACGCCAAATAGCGGCCAAAATTATGGAATATCGGGCCCAGAAACCAATAGAAAAAACAACCGAGCTTGCAGAAATAATATACAAAGTCATGCCTAAACGTACTGGCCAGATAGATCCGGCAACGCGCACATTTCAAGCGCTAAGAATTGCTGTTAATGATGAATTAAATGAATTACGACAAGGCTTGCAAGCTGCAACCGATATTTTATCACCAGGCGCCCGATTGGTCGTTGTCGATTTTCACTCTTTAGAAGATAGAATAGTGAAAAATTTTTTTGCAGAAAAAACAGAAAAAAAAGTTCACCTATCTCGTTATAAGTCAGTTGAACAGATTGTAGATAAAGACAAACCATTCAGTTATGCCTCAAAGGCAATCAAGCCTACCGAGCAGGAGTGTGTTTCAAATCCAAGAGCTCGTTCTGCCAAACTAAGATATGCCATTAAAAGAAAGGAAACAAATAATGAGTAACGTAAAAACCGCGATTTCAATTTTATGGTGTTTGATAACCGTTGTCATTGGTTCATATTACTTTGTTCTAACCAATGATGTGCAAAATTTGGAAAAAGAATTGGCACAAATAAATCGTGACATCAGGGATGATATACGTGATATTCATATATTAGAGGCAGATTGGAGTGAGCTAAACAATCCTGAGCGTTTGCGGGAACTAGCTGGCAAATATATTTCTTTAGATTTTATCAAACCTGAACAAATTATTAACTATTCTGCATTACCATTAGAAGGAGAGCTGATAGGAAATCCGACGATGTTTGCTAAAAACAATCGCGAACTACGTAAGCTCGTAAATTCGGAACGCTAATTTGTTAATGAGAATAAAGTGGTTAAGTTAGGTCTTTCAAAGAAGAAAAAAACATTTACATATTTACCTGGTCAAGAGATATATTTTTCCTCCAGTAGTTTTGGATGGGAAACAGAAGATGAAGCAGTTAATGTTTGCCATAACCGGATTTTATGTGTCATCGGGTTATTTATCTTTATTTACATCGTCATCATTGCGCGCATATTTAATGTCTGCTTGGTCAATGGTATTCAATTTAATCAAGAAAGCATTTCTTATTATCGCCCACGTCTCAGGGGAATGTCGCCGGTTAAGCGTGCAAACATCACGGATAGAAATGGTGTGATTGTTGCAACCAATTTGCCAACAGTAAATTTGATTACCTACCCGTACAAAATATCCAATCCGCAAGAAATAGCCCAAAAGTTATCAGAGGTTTTTCCAGATACATCATATGAAGCTTTCTTAAAAATTCTAACGCGTAGATCAAAATTTGCTTATCTTCGCCGTAATATGACCCCACAGCAGCAAGCCAAAGTTAATGCGCTTGGTTTTCCAGAATTAGAGTTTGAACCCAGTGAAATTCGTGTATATCCGCAAAAGGAGCTATTATCGCATGTCTTGGGCAATACAGATATAGATAACGAAGGTATCGCGGGTTTAGAAAAATCTCTTAACAACCGCCTCAATAACTCCACCAAAGATCTCCGTCTTACCATAGATTTAGGAGTGCAATATGCCGTTAGGGATGAACTTATAAAGGCGAAAGAGAAGTTTAAAGCCGAGCGCGTCACGGCTATTGTAATGGATATCAATACATCTGAAATAATTGCTTTAGCCTCTGTCCCAGATTATGACTTAAATAAGCGAGATTTCACCGATCCAGATATAAAGTTTAATTTTGCCACTTTAGGGGTATATGAAGCCGGTTCGGTATTTAAGGTTTTCAACACAGCTATGGGGCTAGATAGCGGCAAGATAAAAATAACTGATAGCTTTGATGCAACAAAACCTCTAAAAATGGGATGGCATAAAATCACAGACTATCGTGTTCCGGCCAAGTGGCTGACAGTTGGTGAAACACTGATATATTCTTCCAACATTGCCTCTGCCTTAATGGCTTTAAGAGTCGGCAAAAAATTGCAGATAAAATTTTTCAAAAACATGGGTTTCTTTGATAAAATAGAAAATTTAGAAATATATGAAAAAGGCCGTCCATTACACCGCAGCGAAAGAAGCTGGCAAGATGACACTGTCGCGACAGCGGCCTACGGCTATGGCATTTCTGTCACGCCAATACATATTATAACAGCATTTTCTGCGGTTTTGAATGGTGGTTTATATACTCCTCCCACACTCACTCAAGAAAATACATTCAGGAAGACACGCCGTGTCATCTCTAAGCAAACTTCCATGGATATGCGTAAGTTATTGCGTGATGTTGTAATTTATGGCTCCGGCAAAAATGCTAATGTTCCTGGCTATGATGTAGCCGGAAAGACCGGTTCTGCAAACAAGTTGGATAAGAATGGTCGCTACATTCAAGGGCAGAATATCACATCATTTGTATCGGCATTTCCAATTACAGACCCCAAATATTCAGTAATGGTTGTTATGGACTATCCTAAACCATTAAAAGAAACCTATGGATTTGTCACGTCCGGTTGGAATTCTGTGCCAACAGGTGGTAAAATAATTTCCCGAATCGCACCGCAACTAAATGTACGTCCCAACTTTGATGTTGATACCCAACGGGAAAAAATTCTAAAAAATTATGGTCTATAGCCAACATATTAAGCAAAATCTAAACTAAAATAGAGGTTTTATACACAAAAAGTTTAGTTTGTTATTGAAAAATTTACTTTTATTTCTTAGATTAACTGTGTCTAGTTGATTAGAGGACGTCCAGTGGACGGCTCGAAGAACAACTGAATGAATTTTAACCATATGGAGAAAATAAATGAAAAAACTTTTAAGCTTGCTTTGTGCAGTTGTTTTATTATCAGGCTGTTCTACAACAAGTAGTTGGTTTGGTGGTAGTGACTGTCAGTCTAAACTCGCTCGTGAGTTTGCTGAAAATGCATACACAACAGTTTACTTTGCATTTGATAGCTCTGCATTATCTTCAGAAGCTGTTGCTGCTTTAGATTCTCAAGTTGCATGGTTGAAGAAGAACGACAAAGTAAATGTTGTTGTTCAAGGCTACTGCGACAAGAGAGGTACAGCTGAATACAACTTAGCATTGGGTGAACGCCGTGCTGAAGCTGTTAAACAGTATTTAGTATCTCAAGGCATCAGTGCTGACAGAATCGCTACAGTATCTTATGGCAAAGAATATGCTTTCCCAGGTGATACCGAAGAAGCTTATGCAAAGAGCCGTCGTGGCGTAACAGTTGTTGAATTAAGCAAGTAAGTTAATTTAGCAAGATGTCAAAAAACGTATCCGCAAGGGTACGTTTTTTTTTGTTGAGTTATAAAAATAATAGAATATATTTTATAAGAGTTTAGGATTATACAGAGGCGAATAATGAAAAGATTTTATCTATATTGTTTAGGCTTGCTAATTGCCACACCATCATATGCTGCGTGGGAAGATACAAGTTCATTGCAGGCGGAGGTTAATCGCATAAAAGATGATATAGTTGTTATTCAACGGCAATTATATCGTGATAAGAATGATAGGACAGCTCCGGCAGAGTCCGTTTCAAATGTACAAGTACGTATGGGTGAGTATGACCAGCTAATTCGCGATATGAATGGCAAGGTGGAAAATATAGAGTATCGCCTCAACACGTTAGAAAAAAAGATGGAGATGATAGATAAAGATATTGAGCTCCGTTTTAATCAGATAAAGCGACAAGGGGATAGTGCAGCTCCAGCATCATCATCAACCAATGCTGCAGCACTAAAATCAACAGCAGTACCATCGGTACTACCCAAAGCCCCAGCAGGAGTTTCTTCAAAAGATTTATATGAGCAAGCTTTAACAGATCTTAAAAATAACAAGTTAAGTGATGCAGAATTGAAGTTTTCACAATTTTTAGGTTCCTATCCCAAAGATGCCTTAGCCGGCAATGCACAATATTGGTTAGGAGAGGTCTACTATAAGCAGCAGAATTTTGCCAAAGCCGCTGTAGCATTTAAAAACGGATATAGCAAATATCCGGAAGGTACCAAAGGTCCGGATTGCCTACTGAAGCTAGGTCTATCCATGAAGGGTTTAGGTAAAAAGACAGAAGCATGCACGGCGTTTATCAATATTCCGACTATTTTTGGGAAAGTCAGCCCTGATATTGCCAAACGCGCAGAAGATGAAGCAAAGGCACTGTCTTGCAAGTAACGCCAGAATTTTTACATCGTCATCAAATTGAGCCGCAGCGGATAGCAGTAGGGGTGTCTGGTGGGGCAGATTCTTTAAGTTGCATTTTAATGTTGCAGGAGCAAAATCCGTCATATCAGTTTATTGCTTTAACGGTGGATCATGGTCTACGCCCGACATCTCGGCAGGAAGCAGAATATGTCGCATCAATAATGCAGCAAAACGGCATAGAGCATCATATATTGGAGTGGAAAGGTCGCAAGCCCAAAACCGGTATAGAAGAAAAAGCACGTCAAGCGCGCTATAATTTGATGTATGATTGGTGTTCTCGTCAGCAAGTGAAATACCTTGTACTGGCGCATCATTTATATGATCAGGCAGAAACATTTTTAATGCGTTTAGAGCGCGGCAGTGGGACATATGGTTTATCATCAATGCAAGAGGTAACCCCTTTTAAGGAGATTTATTTACTTCGTCCGTTATTGAAAACGCGGCCGGAGGAGCTCAAATCCTATCTCAATCAAAAGGGGATAACATGGGTAGAAGATGAATCAAATCAGTGCACAGATTTTTTGCGAGTACGAATGCGGAAGTTTTTACCGGAGTTAGAGCAAAAATCTGGGATAACACCGGAACGTTTATCGTTAGCAATAGAAAATATTCAGCAGACGCGTAATTTTATAGCGGCCGTTGTGACGGAAAAAATGATGACTAAGGTACATTTTTGGTCTTCAGTTGGTTGTTCATTTGACTATCAAGAATTTTTAAGCTGGCATGATGAATTAAAGTTTTATATGCTACGGGAGTTGATACAGCGTTTAGGTCAGCAAGAATACACCCCAGATTCGTCATCATTAAAAATGCAGTTACAAAAATTAGTAGCTGGGAAGAGTACTTCTTTCACATTGGGTCATGTTTATATAGAAAAGAGTGACAACCGTCTCTGGTTGATAAAAGAAACTCGTCTTAATTTAGCGGCATTAAAAGAGCAAGATTGGCAGTTATACGAGAATAATCATCCTGTTGTTAGGGGGATAAAGTTGCCATATAAATTACGGCAAACACTTTTTTATGAAAAAAGCGAACAAAAATAAAAAAAAGGCTTGCATTTATGAATTTTGTTGGGTATAAGAATGTTTGTTCTGATGGGGGCGTAGTTCAGTTGGTTAGAATACATGCCTGTCACGCATGGGGTCGCGGGTTCGAGCCCCGTCGCTCCCGCCATTAGAACAAAAGCTGCACCTTTATGGTGCTTTTTTTATTTTAAATCCACGAAAAGGTTATCGACCGGCACTCCGTTATTGAAGTGAAAAATAGTCGAAAAGCACTATTTCCCTAATGCTTCTTCTCTCTCTTATCCGCCGCAAATATCGCAAGCGCGACCAAGTTTTTCTGCCTCTTCTTTAGGCATTTTCACGCAACTTTTTGTACATCTTCTGGCAGCGATACAAGTTGCTTTATGATAAATAAGGGTCTTTAGGTTAAACACCACCATCGTATCTGCTGCCAATACCGGAACCACCATAAATAACAGAAAAAATAAAAAGATAATCCTTTTCATCGCTAGCTCTACAACGTTCTTTTTTTTACTCTATATCTTATTTTCTTAATTTTTCGTTTGCAGGCTAAAGCCTTTCTTCTCTATCGCTCTACGTATATTTTTTTATAAGTGTCGAAATATTTCTAGATACTCGTAGCAAATTTATTCTTTCCAAGCCTTCAGAGCTTTATCCATACTGCTATGTACGATGTTCATTTCATTTTGCATTTTTTTATTTTCATAGACTTTCAAAGCAGATTGATAGTAAGACACAGCCTCAGAAAAAGCTTTTTTATCATGGGCATTTTTTCCGATATTATAATAGACATTAGCGATATTTTCCTGAATTTTAGCCCACATAACTGGATACAATTCCTGTCGATAGACAATTTGCTTATTTTTATAGCTTTTAATTGCAAGCAGAGAAATATCTGTGCTTTTAGAAAACATGCCCAGTAGTGAAAGATAATATCCTAAATATCCCTCGATTTTAGACCACAATTCAGGGAAGCTAATCTGCGTATAAGTTTTTTCTGCCTCACGTAAAAAATAGACAGCATCACGCAACGCTTGGGTATCGTTACTGAACTTCCAATATTGGAAGTAGAGTTGGGATAGCTTAAATGCAATAAGGGCAAAATCATAAGGGTAGTTATAATGATCCAGATATTTTTGTGCCGTACGATAATTAGTAATAGCCTCGCGGAACAATAGCCAATGCCCATCCAAATCTAATTTCAGCGCAGTTTCATAGAGCTGAGCAATATTTTTATAGATGCAGCCCAAATGGACATTTTGCATAATTTGGTTTTGATACGCTAATGCATTGCTAAAAAGTTCCTTAATAGCATTAAATGTTCGTTTGCTTAAATCATGTTGAGCAAAACTCAAATAGATTAGTCCGACAGCATTCATCACATAAGGTGAAAACATAATTTTATCAGCTTGTCCAACCTGTCCAGTATTAAGTTTTGTGATGACCGTTTTAAGCAATTTTTGTTTTAAAAATTTGAGGTCAATGCGTTGTTCACTGATTGCCGTGGCGATAACACCGGTAATAATATTTTCAAGCACTTCAGGGAAAAAGTTAGCATGCTCAAAAAATTCGGCGGCAACAAACACACTTTCCAAAATAGAGCAAGAAACATTATGCCAGTCAGAGTAAGCGTTAGCCGTTTGGAAATTAAGCCGGATATTTTCATTTTCCTGGTATCCCCAAATCACGACATCAGCATTTAATTTTTGCAAAATAGTATTGCCGGCATCAACAAGATCAAAGAAATTTCGCCCTTGTAAGTCAAGGAAGTTTTTTTCGAATGGTTCATCAAAATAGCGCACGCTAAAACAAGGATTTTTCTGCAGGAGTCTAACTAATCCTTTAGCAAAGCCATAATTACCATATTCTGCAAATTCCACAACCACAATTTTAAGCATTTGCACTTTAGGCAAGCTACGTTTTTCTTTTGCATCGCTACGAAACAGAATTTTAATAAAATTTTCCATAGTGAGCTCCGTTAAAGGTTATCTTTCTTTTTTTTGAAAATTTTTTTGACGGCATTCTTTCCCATTTTAGTCAAAGAAAAAAGTTCTTCAGGTTTTGTTTTTCCAGCCAAAATAGAGAGAAACCACAAATTGACAATCACTGCAAAAAACAGCAATGCAAACCGGTCTGATGCAGAAATTTGGGCACAAGCAAGTAATACATCAAGAGCCAAAATTTTCAGCACACCGCGAGCCACACCAAGTTCAAACTTTCCTTGTTCAGAAGTGGTATAATAAGAAGTGCTCATAAACAACTGTTCCGTTTTATCCCGTAGCAAAAAGTGGTTATAAAAGGCGACCCCGATTTCTGTAAACAAATAAGAGCAAGCAATAAGCATAGAAGATTCAGCAAATTCATTTGCAGCAGCCAGCATAAAACAGGCCAAAACAAAACCGATAGCAGAAAAACCACCATGACTCATCACAATTTTCTCCGGTGGCCAACTGAAAAAAGCAAAGGCAACCATTGTCCCTAAGTACGCTAAAGCGAGCACAGCAAAGAATCTCGGTAATGCACCAAAATAAGCCAAGCATACCGCGGCAATCATCACTGCGCAAAATTGCATGGCAGCGATTCCTCCTAATCCATTGAGTAGTCCTAAACCTTTAGATATCGCAAATAAAACCAATGCGACAACAAGCCTTTCTTGCCATAATGAAAGTTTTTGAGGTAACAAAGCATAGTCATCTGGCTGCAAAAAACTGATAGTTACAGCGGCTGCCAAAGTAAGCAGGTTGGAAAGCCAATCAATATCAAATAGATAAGTCATATAGATTCCGCCAGCAAAAATCAAAGGCAATATAAGTTGCCAAAAAGTATAGCGGTGCACCATATCTGCAAGCGGTGGAAACAGGCAATAAACAGCAATAGAGCCGATTCCCATCATGCCCCAAACATACCAAAAAGGATCGAGCTGAAATTCATAGTTTTCAGGAAACACATCAGTTTTCAAACGGCTGAGCAAAAATGTCAAGGCAAAGAAACACCCAAACAAAGCGCAAATACCATAAATCATTATATTATCCATAGCTATGCTCCCGCAAATTTTATTATGTTAAGATCATAATAACACCAGATTATTAAATTTTCCTTTGCAAAGCGGCAACAAAAAATCCATCTGCACCGGAACATTCACCAAAATTTTGTGGCAGTACTCTCAAAAAGCCTTCTTTTGTTATCATTTTTTCTGTACCGGGAATCTGGATAGGACAAACATCAAAATCCGTATGCGTTTGCAAGAAGTTTTTAATCTGTTTTTCTCCTTCAAGTTTTGCCAGAGAGCAAGTTGCATAGACCAGCATACCATTGTCTTTAAGCCAAACAACACAGTGGTTTAATATTTTCTGTTGCAGTGTCGCCTGAGTTTTCACATCTTGTATTGTTTTATTATTCATAATTTCCGGATGTCGGCGGAAGGTACCGGTAGCAGAGCAGGGAGCGTCCACCAAAATAACGTCAAATTTTTCATCTACATTCAAATCAAGTGCATCAGCACAAATCACATTTAAGCTTTTTTCAAGATGCAGTCGTTTAATATTTTCTTTCAATCTCTCTAATCTTTTAGCGGATACATCAACAGCGGTAACGATGGCGCCTGCATCAAGCAACTGAGCAGTCTTTCCTCCAGGTGCTGCGCATAAATCCAGCACTTTTTTGCCGCGAATATCTGCCAATGCTTTAACCGCCAGAGCTGAGGCTGCATCTTGCACCCACCATAATCCATCGTTATAACCATATACCTCTGTCACAGCAGTATGCGCCGGTAAGCGAAGCGTCCCACTCGGGAGCCGTATGGCTTCTGCAAAGTTTTCAGTTTCGACACCTGCCTTAAGTGTTAAATCAAGAGGAGCCTCTATTTGAGCAAATTTCTCCATATCAGCAATTTCTGCCGGAGTATAATCCTGTTTCAAAATTTTAACAAATTCTTTGCTAAAGAACATCGTTTTTCTATCGGTCAGTAGCTGCTGTTTATTTCGTACGACATTGCGCAGAACTGCATTCACAAAGTTTGCGCCAAATTTGTCGCAAAGCTTTTTGGCAACTTCAACATAAGAATTTATACAAGCATAGTCAGGTGTTTCCAAAAAAAGCAATTCCGTACAGCCCAAATAAAGCACAAAATTTAAAATATTTTGTTTTTGAGGGATTCTTTTTCGCACAAATCGCGGTAATACATCAGTTTTAATAAAAGCCAATTGTCGCAGGGCTGTCATCACAAGCATATTAAAAAAAGCCCTTTCATTTACAGGTACTGCCGCTTTAATATCGCTCAAAGCCACCCCGTCATCTAAAATATTTTTCAACCAGATAACATAATTTTTCCGCTCATTATTCATAAAAAAATCCTTTTAAAATAACACCATACGCCAAGGGCTTAAACTTTTATTAAAACATTATTATGTAATATTAAACAAATTTTATAAGTCTGTAAAGGGTAAAAAATGAGCAAACACAAAGGTATATATCTGTTCGTGACATTGTTCTTGTTGCAGTTCAATTCTGTCAGTGCTGCAGAAGATAGAGAAATATATATGGTCAAAAGTCCAGATGGTTGTTTAGAGCATGACATCTCGGTTAACAAAGAATTATCACTAATAGATTTACTAAAGATTGGCATTTGTAATAATCCGGAACTCAATGCTGATTATATGGGGTTAAAAGAAAGTGAGGCCAATTTAGGTGCCGCTAAATCAGAATATTTTCCCAATATCAATCTAGGTGCTGGCATAAACAAGGGAACAATCAAATACCAAGGCCGTCATCACACCGAAAATGATCCGTACCATATCAATTTAGGTCTGTCCTTGTTGTTATATGATTTCGGTGGCCGCTCAGCACGGATAGATAGTTTTCGCTATTATCTGGCCAATGCTGGTTTTGCCTATAATTCAGCATTACAAAACTTAGTCTTAAGTATACACACTAACTACTTCAAATTACTTGGTGCGCGTGAAGATTTAAAGAGTGCCCGTGCCAATGAGGCAATGTATAAAAAATCATATGATGAGGCGAGCCGTAAGTATGAAGTAGGTCTTGCCGCCTTAAATGATAAATTACAAACACAGACCAGTTATGAACAGTCAAAGTTGCAAGTGTTAGAGATGGAAAATGCGGTTAAGCAGTACGAAGGAGACTTAGCAATGACCTTAAATCTTCCACCGCAAACCAAATTTAAACTAAAGCAACCCCCTAAAGATAGAGACCTAACCGCCCTAAACAAAAAAGACACGCTTGATAAGATGATAGAAATTGCCTCTCGTGAAAGGGATGAGATTAAAGCCCAAGAGATGGTCTTAAATGCGGCCAATTCATCGTTACGCGAATTAAAAGCATCGCGTTATGGTTCCTTTTCACTATCAGCCGAGAGTGATTATAATAACAGCTGGCGTTCCACGCGTTCTTATAATCGCGATAATTCAATCGGCATAAACTATCAATTGCCATTATTTACGGGCTTTGATACCAGCTATAAAATTACTGCGGCTAAACATCGCCGTGAGCAAGAGCGCTATAATTTAGATGCTGTGCGCAACAAAATTAAAAATGAGGTTTGGAGTGCCTACCATAATTATCAAACCGCTCTTAAATCGCATGAAGTCAGCAAGAAAGTGCTAAAGAGCGCACAAGAAAATGAGCGTGTTGCCTTCAAATCATATGAAGTCGGTAGCACAGATATCATCAATTTATTAACCGCAGAATCACAACTAGCAGAAGCTCGTGATGCCTTAGTCAATGCCTTTTATACTGTATTAATTAACAAAGCCACCTTATATCGTTCAATAGGGAGATTCTAATGAGTAAAAAAAAGAAAATTATATATATAATCGCCGCAATCATCGCCCTCGCATTAATAGCTTCTATGCTCTTAAGCCGTGGTCAATCTCGCCTCGGTCCTACTAATTTTGAGATGAGCAAAGTCACCAAAGGCAATCTAGCATATGAGGTAACTGCCACTGGTACTATAAACCCAATAAACACCGTCACAGTGGGAACGCAGGTTTCAGGAATTGTAGAGCAAGTGTTAGCAGATTATAATGATGATGTCGAAGAGGGGCAAGTTCTGGCATTGTTAGATTCTTCAACTTTGCGTGAGAATATGGAAAAATCAGAGGCAAATTATGAATTAGCCAAAGCCAAAGAAAGTAAAGCCAAATTAAATTTTGACCGAATAAAAAAATTATATCAAGATAAGCTTACATCTTCTGCTTCATTAGAAGATGCCGAAGTCGCCTATAAAGAAGCTTCGGCTAATGTCTTAAGTGCCAAAGCGGATTATAACATTGCCAAGAAAAATTTTGAATATGCGACAATCAAATCACCTGTTTCCGGTACGGTAATTTCCAAAGAAATAGAGCAAGGACAGACAGTCGCAGCCAGTTTTTCCACCCCAACCTTATTTGAAGTCGCAGAAGATTTATCAAAAATGCAGATAGAAGCCAGTATATCGGAAGCTGATATTGGTTATATTAAGCCGGATATGCCGGCAACTTTTACCGTTGATGCATATCCTAACGATAAGTTTTATGGCAAAATTCGCCAAGTACGCTTATCACCAACAGAGGTATCCAATGTTGTCATGTACACAGTGATAATAGAGATAGATAATTCCTCGCGCAAATTATTGCCCGGTATGACGGCCTCTGTAACCATTAAAGCAGAAGAAGCCAACGATGTTTTGATGATTTCAGCCATGGCCCTACAATTCAAGCCTTCATCTGCCGTTAAAGCCGAAATGGAAATGAAAAAGGTGGGAGACATTGCCGAAAATCAAGATATTGTGTATCTCTTTGAAAAAGGTAAGATTGTGCCGCGTGTCATCACCAAAGGCCTATCCGATATGACCAATATAGAAATAAAATCGGGCTTAAAATTAGGAGAAGAGGTCATCATTGAAGCCAATGAACCGAGGAAACGCCCATGACAAAAACTCAGCCCGTCATAGAGGTTCAGCACGTCTGCAAAACATATTTTATGGAAGGCGGCAATAGTCAAAGTGTGTTAAAAGACATTAATTTTTCTGTTAATTCAGGGGAGTTTGTTGCTATCATGGGTCCATCAGGCTCTGGTAAATCAACTTTAATGAACATATTAGGTTGTCTGGATAAGCCAACTTCTGGCACATATATATTGAATGGTCAAGATGTTTCAACCAAAGATGATATAGCCTTAGCAAAAATTCGCGGCCAGACCATTGGTTTTGTTTTTCAGAACTTTAATCTGATGATGAAGCGAACGATTGCGGATAATGTCTCTTTGCCGCTTGTCTATCAAAATATCAATGAGCGCACACGCTATAAACGCGCTATAGAAATGCTGAACCGCGTCAATTTGAAAGGCTATCAAAGCCGTTTACCATCACAAATTTCTGGTGGTATGCAGCAAAGAGTTGCTATTGCGCGAGCACTAATAAACAATCCAGCCATTATTTTTGCGGATGAGCCAACAGGAAACCTAGATAGCAAAACATCAGATGAAATAATGGAGCTATTTACGACCTTAAATAAACAGGGAATAACCATTGTGTTAGTCACGCATGAAGATGATGTGGCCGACTATGCTACCCGCATGATAAAAATTAGCGATGGGCACAAAGTCTATGATGGCCTGCGCAAAGAATATAGCAAAGAAAAGGATAAGCCATGTTAAAAGCAATATTAAAAGAAGCGTGGATATCAATCACCGCCTATAAGCTCCGCACTTTTTTAACCATGTTAGGCATAATGATTGGTGTAGCCGCAGTGGTGATGATGGTTTCAGCCGGTCAAGCTGTACAAACTTACATTACCAAGAGTTTTGAATCTATAGGCAGCAATTTAATCGTCATCGGACCGGCAGAAATTGTCAGTGGCGGTGTTCGTGGCGGTAGGGGGCTACCAAGTGTGACTGTTGCAGATATAACAGCCTTAAAAGAGTTAAAAGATGTAGAAGCTACTTCATTTATTATGCCGGCAGCGGTGCAGGCGGTATATGGCTCAAGCAATTATGGCGTAAGCGTTAGAGGCACAAATCCAGAGTTTATAGTGATAAATAATTGGGAAATCGAAGATGGTATAATGTTTACAGAAAAAGATGTCAAAGCCGCAAAACCTTATATTGTGATAGGGCAAACCGTCGTAGATGAGTTATTTGGTTTACAAAATCCTCTTGGCAAAACAATGCGCCTCAAAGGTAAACCCTTTACCGTAATAGGTACACTCAAAGAGAAGGGTGATGGTTTAATGGGGGATGACCAAGACAATGTGATATTAATGCCCTGGACCACAGTTCGCCAGCGGTTAGAAGGTTCTGAGCGACCGCAATATACCAATATAGCCTTTGTCAAAGCTGTCAGCGAAGACAAGATGGAACGTGTTTCCAAGCGTGTGGAGTATATGTTACGCACCAGACACCGCTTAAAGGAAGGGGTTAAAAATGATTTCACCATTCGTTTGATGACGGAAATGGTGGAAAAAGTGCGTTCGGTCGGTTTTATTTTATCAGCACTATTGGCAGTGATTGCTTCTATTTCGCTGATTGTCGGCAGTATCGGTATTATGAACATGATGCTGGTATCCGTCACCGAGCGCACGCGTGAAATCGGCACCCGCAAAGCCCTAGGTGCGCCAAATAATTGGATTATGTTGCAATTTTTAGCTGAGTCGATATTAATATCTTTTATCGGTAGTTTTATAGGCATGATATTTGGGGTTATTTTTTCGCAGATAGGTGGATATATACTAAATTACGAAGTTCCAATATCAATCTGGTCAGTAATAGTTTCAGTTACCGTTGCAGTTGTGGTGGGCATCATTTCAGGATTGATGCCGGCATTAAAAGCCATGCGCTTAAACCCGATAGATGCGTTGAGATATCAATAAAAAAGCCCCTTTTAGGGGCTTTTTTTTATGCTTTTTCACCTTTAAGTCGCTTGTAGGCTTTTTCATAGCCGATAAGCGGAAGGAGTGTTTTAATTTCCGGCCCATTAGCTTCTGCGGTTAAAGCCATGCGGATCGGGTGGAATAAATCTTTACCTTTACGACCGGTAGCTGCTTTAACCTCGTTTATCCAAGCGTTGAAGGTATCCGCATTAAAGTTGCCTTTAGGCAGCATTTCAGCTGCTTGGGAAGTATAGGTAATATCTTCCATAACCGGAGTAATTTCTTTATTACAAATGTTATCCCAGATTTTTACATCTTCAGCCTTATCTAAATTGCCACGGACTTCATTCCAGAAATTTTCACTGACACCAAAATTATCTTTCAACGCCGAATAAGGCATATTGCGGACGAGGTGAGTATTAAATTTCTTTAACTCTTCTTCATCAAACTTAGGCTGAGCACGACCGATTTTAGCAAAATCAAGCGTCTGAGCTAAATCAGCCAATGAATAAAATGGTGTAATCGCATCTGAAGTGCCGAGTTTTGCTAAGAAAGAGCAAATAGCCATGGCCTCAACCCCTTCTGCACGCAATTCACGCACACCGAGACTGCCCAAGCGTTTGGAAAGCTTGCCTTCTTTACCGGTTAAGAGCGGCAAATGCGCAAAAGTTGGAACAGTACCGCCGATAGCCTTAAACATCTGAATTTGAGCCGCCGTATTGGTAACATGGTCTTCACCGCGGACAATATGGGTAATCTTAAAATCAACATCGTCAATAACCGAAGGCAGATGATAAAGGTAACTGCCGTCTTCACGAATGATAATCGGGTCTGAAAGTTTTGCCGCATCATATTTACAAACACCGCGCACCACGTCATTCCAAGCAATTTCTTCATCAATAAGCTTAAAACGATAGTGCGGTTTACGTCCTTCTGCTTTAAATTTAGCAATATCTTCGGCTGTATAACTCAAAGCTTGTCTGTCATAAATCGGCGGTAGTCCCTTGGCAAGCAACCGCTTACGCTTAAATTCAAGCTCTTCTGGTGTATCATAGCATGCATAAATACGGCCGGCTTGCTTTAATTTTTCAACGACTTCATTATAACGGTCAAAACGCGCTGATTGGCGAGCTTCTTCATCCCAAGAAATACCGAGCCAATTAAGGGCATCACGAATTCCATCTTCATATTCTTTTTTTGAGCGGAGTTTATCTGTATCATCGATTCTAAGTAGCAACTTGCCACCCATTTTTTTGGTCCACAAATAGTTAAACAGTGCCGTACGCGTGTTGCCGATATGCATCCAACCGGTTGGACTTGGTGCAAATCTGACCTTAATATTTGTCATTTTACATACCCTCAAAGATAAATCATTTTCGCCCATCATAGCGATATTTTTTATAATTTCAATCTTTTTAAAAGACAAAACGCAAATTCTTCTTGCAATTAAGAAACAAAGCTTATAAACAAAGAAGGAAAACAATTTTTAATTTTTAGGAGATAGATAGATGCCTTCTGTTGTAAATGGAGATATGTGCGTTAAGTGCGGAACTTGTGCTGGTGTTTGCCCAGTAGAAGCCTTTCACATTGCAGAAAATCAGTATGTTGTTGATCCAGATACTTGTATTGATTGTGGTGTATGCATTTCAGAATGCCCACAAGGGGCTATTTCATCGGATAGTGAAGCTGATGAAAAGTGGGTTAAAGTAAATGCTGATGAAGCAAAAACTGCTCCCAGCGCATACTAATTAAAAACGAGATGAAAAAGGAAGACTTAAAAAGGGCAAAACTTTTTTAAGTCTTTTATTGTTTTTATAGAGCATAAAATGGATTATACCGAAGATTATTTGCTTAATAAAACTGTAAAAATATATCAGCCGATAAATGGCTATCGAGCAGCCATTGATGCGGTATTTCTAGCCTCAATGGTAGCGGTAGATAAAATAAAATCAGGGGCAAAAATAGCAGACATCGGTTCCGGAACAGGTGCCGTCTCTTTATGTCTAGCAGCACGATTAAAAGCCCAAAAAATAGAAATAACAGGGTTTGAAATCCAAAGCAATTTGGTTGATTTATCAAATCAAAGTGCCACGGCCAACGGCTTTGATTTTTTACGCTATGAATTATGCGATATCAGAGAAAAAAATAATGATAAGGCTGGTATTTTTGATGTAGTGGTGACAAATCCACCCTACAGTGACCATGACATGCCTTCTCCGAATGAGAGTAAAAAATATGCGCATAATATGCAAAATTTTGATTTAAATAAGTGGCTATCGGCTTGTCTGAAAATGCTCAAGCCCAAAGGTTATTTTGCAATCATTAACCGCACAGAAGCCCTTAATGAAATTCTATTGGCTCTGCATAATAAAGCCGGAAATATCCAGATTTTGCCATTGTATTCAAAAGAGGGGCAACAGGCAAAACGTATTCTAATCGTAGCAGAAAAGGGTAGCCATGCTCCCACCAAAATCCTTCCTCCGCTATATACGCATGATAATGAGGGAAATTACAGCAAAGAGGCCGAAAAAATTCTGCGCCAGGCTCAGGGATATTTTGATTTATAGCCGATTCTTTTTCTATTGCATTAAGGGAAAATTTATGATATATTCCTAGCATAGTTTATGAAAAAACTGGAAAAAATGATGTATGGGAAAATGT
>JAFVFB010000022.1 GCA_017475705.1 Alphaproteobacteria bacterium | reverse complement strand
TTCTTTTTCTTCTTTTTCTTCTTTTTTTCAACAGGAGCCACAAGCGCATCTGAATTTTCCGCATTATTATCTACATATTCAGTTTTTTCTGCAGCCATAACCGGTTCAAGTTCTTCTTTTGTTTCCGGCATCTGTTCGGTCACAATTGACGGCGCGGATGGTGTCTCTTCAACTATTTCTGTTTTACGGTCATCATAATTGATGGCGGCTTTTTCCTCTGTTTGTGCGATTAGAGCTTCAACTAGTTGGTTATGGTCTGTCTCAACGGTTTTGCGAATATCTGCCAGAGATTGGCTAAGGTAAGAGGTCATTTGTTCCTTAAATTGAGCGAGTCTTGTTTCCAGACTTTCGGAAAACAGCTGGCTTGCGGAAACATTTTGTGTATAAGAAGAGCACAAGTTTTCTAGCAATTTTGTTATTGCCGTTTGTGATGCGATAATTTTTTCATTAAACTGCGCCGAATGAGCGTCTGTTTGCCCTCTATTATCCTGTGAAGATAAAAGGCTTTCCAGCATTCTAGATATAGAAACCTGAGAAGCTATAACCGAGTCCGTAATACTCCGCGTTTCCTGCAATACATCAAGCAAAGAAGCGCGAGAGGATTTGATTTCCTCTGCAATCAATTCAAAAGCTTTGCTAAAATCAGTTGGGAGCACCGTTGCCACAGAATTCTCTCCGTTATTACCAACTGGCAATTGCTTGAAAGCGTCAGCCATAGCTGTCGCAAAAGTCTCGGCAAAGGAGGTATCCATCACCACATTACTAACCGCCGGGGCGGCATTTGATGCTATCTGTGCGTTTATCGCTGTTGTTTCTTGTAGTGTATTGGCAGAAGGCTCATCATTTCCGCTCACAAAATCCTCTCGTTTAGATTTTTCGAAAGCGATACCTCTTTGGGTTTTAACATCTTCTATATGTTCAACCAACAGCCGTCCGCCAGGCATTTTCTTAAAGAGGTCAGTAATATTTTTAGGCAAAGCCAACAGCTCATCATCAAACTGATTACGCTTTTCTTTCTTAAAAATGTGTACCTGCCTAAAAATATTCAAATACCGTTGAGCAACCAAAATCGGCGCTTCTTCAGAGCTTTTATCGCTCCCAAATTCAACATCGCTTAAGTTTTCCACGAGCCAAACCTCTACATAAAATTACGAACCATAATCACAATGATAACACAAAAGAAAGCTTACTTTTTTTTACAAAGCAATATCCACTACCTTATGGATTTTCTTAAAGTCATCATTATTAAAGTAGATACGTTCTTCAGGGTTCCACATCAAGCCATAGAGCTGTCCTGTTTCGTCTTCTCTCACACTAACCACAAAGGCCTGTTGTTCTGTTTTATAATACAGTGCGATATCGCCCACACTCGCCACTTCAGAAGGTGCCACAAACATCACAGCACGATTAGACAAGATAGATCCCAATCTTCTTGTGCACAAGCTTACGCCATATACATCTCTTTTATCCAACAGTATAGCTGGCTTGGTTGCTTCTTTAGATGATGAAGATTTATCAACCAAAATGGAGCCATCATTACCAGACGTTCCGAATACCGGTACTTTCAGAGCCTCTACATCAATATAATTGCTATGGTCATTAGCAATTCTCGGCATGGTGTTGACTTTATATTTCGTATCATTGTGTAAGATAATTTCTTCAAGAGCTCCAGCTTCATCGAGTCTTCTAATTTCAGCTTTCAAGGCATCAACATCCATACTTAATGCTTTGGCGATATTTCTATATTCTTTGTCAGAAACTTCACGTTGTCCCATTTCAATTCGATGGTACACAGACAAAGTCATTTCTGCGTTTTCAGCAACTTCCATAAGTGTCAAAGATTTATCATTACGGATGTAGCGCAATGCCGCACCTAACACTTTTAAGCCGCTACTTTTATTAATTTCCTGTCTGCGTTCTTGTTCTTTTCTCCAAGCCATAACCACTTCACGCTGAGAATTTTGTTCATTAACATACAAATCCTGTAAAGCACAGTCTAATATTTCGGCAACCAAAATGAGCTGTTCTTGGTTAAGGCGTCTATATCCTTTTTCAATTTTAGAAACAGCAGACAAGCTAATGCCCAATTTATCGGCCAGATCCTGCATAGAAACGCCGCGCATTTTACGATGAACTCTAATCTGATTTGGGAATACAATTTCTTCCATAGCAATACACCTCATGATAAAAAATAATTTTACAATAATAATAATCTTGCCAAAAAAATATGCAAGTCAAAAAGAATAAAAAAAATAAAATCTGTATAACTTTTGTCGACCATAAAGAAAGAGCAGCAAAAATTGCTGCTCAAAAAAAATCGATGACGCCCAGCGCAGAAATTCGGTTATTCTTCGTCTTCCGGTTCTGTTTCCGGTTCTGTTTCAGGCTCTGTCTCTGGTTCTGTTTCAGGATCTTCTGTCTCCTCTATTTCCTCTGTCTCATCATCAAGCTCTGCATCTTCACCTTCTGTCGAAGTACCTCTATGTCTCCGTGTATTAAGCCTACCTAAAAAGCTGGTAGACATCTTATTTGTCCGACGTTTTCTTCCTTCTTGCAACACATTATGGATGACGAAGTCTTGAGTGGCCTGTCCATCAATCGTCAAAACCCCTGCAATATCATCGAGTCCATACCTAAGGTCGAGCGGGTTACTATTGCCATTGGCCAGTGTTGGTTGCAAGCGGTTAGATATATTGCCTCGTTCGTCAACAATCTGCTGACTATCATCATTACTTAATATACTATCGTGTCCATACTGAGCGTCTTTAGAATATTTAAATTTTGTTGTTTCGCTGATGGTTGTCCCATCATCATAGAGCGCGCCGTAAGTATGCATTTCAACAACGCCGTTATTAAAGTAGAAGTCTTTATTGTGCACGCGTTTTTTGCTTAAATCTTTTTTATCGCCGGTGGTATTATCAATAATAACATGTTCTCCGTTAATACCTTTTACTTCGGTATAATAATTGAGTTTGGAAGAAACAGTCTGTCCGCTAACGGCATCAACCACAGTTTTTCCACTTGCAGAATATTGTTTTACATCGCCGGTTTGGATAGCATTGTCAAAAGAAGATTGCCAATCATTAGCATAGAGGCTTCCAATACCGCGAACTCTTCGGCTCATACTGCGTCCAAAATCTTTAAGTGAGCGTGAAGGGTGCCGGATAGCTTGAGCAGTTTTTGCTGGTTTAGCCGCCACATAAGCCGCAGCCACACCTGCAGCGGCAAGTGGGGAGAAAAATGCTGCCCCGATAACTGGCACAAACGGTGTTGTTAGAGCAGAAGTAGCCAAACGCACAGCCGCTTGAGGCGTACTCTTAAATAGCGCCTTTCCGGCAAAGGATAAGCTTCCTTTTACTATTCTGCCATAATTTTTCACATTCCAAAAGCTACGTAAGTTTTGGGTATAAACAGTGTCACCAGCGTCATTTACAAAGCTAGAATAGCTATGCAACCATGTGTTTTTATGATTGGCACCACCTAATTTCTGAGCAATTCTTGCCTGTTGTTCAGCGGCTGACATACCTGTATTAGAAACATGTCGAACCGTATTATTAGCATGAAATTCTTTAATTTCTTTTGGTCCGAATAACCAATATTTTTTACGCTCACGAATATAATATTCTTCACCGGTTCGTGGGTCCGTTAGCATTTCATAATGCGTTCCGAGCCAAGTGTCAAAAGCCATCGTTCCGGCATTGGTCAGATGTCCGCCATTGTTGATAAACATCTTATGAAGTTTTGTTTTTGCTTTTCTTTCTGTTCTGTGCAGAGGTGCTGTTTTAGTTGTATCCCGATTAAAAGAGGTTGCGGTTTGTCCGGTTGCGGTATTAACCTTTATTCCAAAGCTTGTAACCTGTCCTTGGTGGTCTATTTGCTGGATAGAAATTTTAGTGGGGTCATTAGGGTCAAAGACAACATTTCTTTTTGAATAATAGGTCCCGATATCATATCCTTTTTTCTTAAGTGCATTAACAGCGATTTGTTCCATAATGGCTTGCCTAAACTGTGGATCTTGTCCTAATCTTGAATCAAGCAGAGCTTGCAATGACCCCACATTAACCTGTCCATCTTCGTTAAACAAATATTTATTCGCAAAATTATGCTTAAAGGTAGCTTCATTTTTGATGAGGTTTCCGTTTTCATCATAAACTTGGTTAATGGTAGTATATTTATCAGACACCATCACATAACGCCTACCGCCGACAGTTCTTTCACGTTTAAGATAAGATTTTCCATTATTATTTTTTTCGACAGTGAACTGAGTGCCAAGCAACTTTATCGTCTTATCGCCGTTAATATTAGTCCTGCCAAATGTATTAGTTAAAAACATTGTACCCTGTCGTACGCCGGTATTAAATCTTCTTCCGGTCAAACGTGCCGTCGTCATCATTGCATTACCGGTGGCGCTTGCTGCATAGTTGCTCACTTTTCCGGCCGCATTTTCAATGCTATTTGTTGCCAGACTACCCACTTTAGCCCCTGCAGAAAGTCCAGAACCTTCAGCAAATTTTTCGGCCAAATCTTTCATAAACGGCATATAGACCCACCCAATAGCCAAAATAAAGATAACCTTCATCATATTTGGCCCAAAGAAAGCGATACCGCGGTTGGGGTCAGTAAAGAAGATGGAGTAATCTCCCACGCTCCAGAAAATGACCCCCAATAGTTTTGATACATACCCCAGCAAGCACTGCATTAAGATAGACATAAAGATAAAGACAAACAGCGAATGCAAAATCCAGCTAAACAATTTCGGCAGATATTTTTTCGTTCCGTTAAAGGCATATCCGGCTATTCCAAAAGGCAACAGAGCCAAAGAAATACCAAGTTGCAAAACGGCATCGGCCAATATCCAAGGATATGCAATCATAAAGCACAGTCCACCAACATAAAGCAATATTCCATCAATGAGATATATCGGGTGTGGTAACACCTTGAATATTCTATCTGGCCCCATACCACGGCACCAAGCCCAATCTCCATAATCAAACAATACATTAATTTCTTTTTCGATATTGCAAACAGATGTCACAATCATAGTACCGATTTCATGTGGCATAGTTTGTCCGCCTGCTCCCATCAATCCTATCATACCGGAAAGGTGGTGTGATGTGGGGCACGAACTCGTCAAGCCAACAAAGCTTAATCCATCATGGATAATTGGTACGATAGTCATGTTTAGTATATTATAGTAGTCACGAGTTATAATAACATAAATTGCAGCGCATACAAAAGCTCGGCTAAAAAATTCATTCATAATCGCGCCGCTATCTCTAGCTCCCATAGAAGCCAAATTTCTAAGTGTAATAAAAGCCAAGGATACCGCTAAAAAAATAAGGATGAGCTGCCCTAAATCAGATTTAAAAAAGGCATAAGAGAGGGAGGCGACACTGGCACTGGAGTTAAACAAAATTTCAAACATCGGGCAAAACAGGCAATTGGGGTTTGACCGCACCACGGGAATAGCACATTCAATCTTATCAATCCCTAAAATAGCCGCTGCCGTGGATGTCGCCACATCAAAAGCCGCATCTTTAATGGCATTAAAGCCACCTTTAGCCCAAGAGATAGGGTTAAGGCTAAGCCCATAAGCATCAGCCGAGCTCAAAGCCAACATTCCTATCATCACCACAAGTGGCAGGATTTTTCTGAAATTATATTTTATCTTTTTCATCGTCTGCTCCTTGCTTAGTTACTTCTTTGTTTTGGCCACGCTTTTACCATAGTTATAGATAGCGCGGTCCAAAAAGTTACCATTTTTATCGCCGGATTTTTTAACCATTTCACCGACCTGATGTTTTGCAACATTTTGCCCGTATTTAGACACTCTGCCGATAGTTTTCTTTTTTAGTATATCTACACCTTGCGTAATTTTTTCAGAAAGGGGGCTACCAAGTAAGCTATTGCCAAAGAAGTGTGTACAAAATTCGTCAGCCATCAGCGGCACCACACGAATAGCAATAATATAGCATAGCAAGATTTTTAAGAATCCGATTGAGAAAAATCCCAGATTATCACTAATAATATCAGCATTATCCTCTTCGAAAGCCTGAATAAAGTTGATAGCTGCACCAGCGCCGGAAAATACATCAGTGGCCACATTCTTAATCAGCTTCACTGAGAGCAAAATTCCTAGCGGCAAAAAGATGAAGATGCCGGTGTAATAAGCAATGCTTTCAATCATTGGTTTAAGTTTATCTCTGGTCCAGCCAAAGGGCCATAGTGCTAATCCCAAAGGCATAATCAACAGCGTTACAGAAACATTAAATGCCACATCAAACATATAAAAAGAGGCAATCAGCAAAATACCAAATCCCAATACATACAACACCGCACCGCTCAGCCATAGGAGTGGGTCAATAAGTTGAATTTTAACAGAAAGTACTTTTTCTGCCACCACAAAAGTGGTATAAGAATTTCTTCCATGTACAGCATTACAAATAATCATATCGGCAAATTTCATCATTTCAGATGCACCTGCATTAACTTGTTCTGCCATCATAGTCACGTTGTCATTGAGTTGATGCAATGCTACAATACTATCAAAGTTCGCGCTTTGTGTAGCACTTGCAACACTCGAGGCACTACCCTGCATAGTATTAAGCCCTCTACTTATATCAATACCGATTCCCAACAGGGGGTTAACAATCCATTGCACCAAAAAGCCGATACCATGCACAATCATAAAATAAACAAATGCGATTTTAAACATAAAGACTAATGCACCATCTAAATTCTTTGCTGGATCCTGAGCTGCCGCAGAAGAAACAGATTTCAAAAAGTAAAATGCCAACCATACAGCCGCGCCATAGAGGGTAATAATTTTTGCTAATTCGATAACATGCGGCGATAGCGCGTTTGCCGCACCGGTTAGAGAACGCATCAACGAATTAATAATACTGCAAGACCAGCAACCAGAGTTGACCATAGCATATTTTTCAACAAAATGTTGTTGTCCGCAATAAGAAAGGTAAAGATCCGGCGTATACTTATCGCGGGATAAATCAATTTCATAAGCCAGAGCAACATCAGCGCCACAGCAACATACAATCATCACAATGGCAAATATCAGCAATCCGCACCCGTTGCCATACCAATTGAAGGATACACTATTTCTCATCTTATCAGTCATCATTGTACCCCGCTAAAGAATTAAGAGTATTACTGACACTGCTATTTTTTTGTTTGATATTTGTCAGTACTTCTCTAGTTACTTCATGTCTTTCCATTGCTTTTGTCATCAAAGATGTTGCCCCGCTTGATAAGGTTCCGATAGCCGCACCGCCAGCTTTTTTAAGGGAGTTCATCACAAATTTTGAAATTTTCTTTTGGAATTCGAGTCCCATTCCGCCGCCAATGAACTTATCGGCCATTGCGACCCCCATTCCTGGAATATTGATAAGCAGGATAGAAAGCAGCGTAATTGTCTGCAGTGGCGTACCTAATCCTTCAAAAGAATCATAATCATATCCACCGGTAATCGATGCCTCAATAGCGCGCACAGCAATACTGATAAGCATGCCCAGAAAGAGCATAATACCAGCCGAATTTAAGAAGAGTAGCAATCCCTGTTTGCTCCATTTCCGTGTGAACTTAAAAGGAATTCCCATAATTAATACCGGCAAGAGGTAAACCGCAAAGTTTAATCTAAATAAAGCATCAACCAAATAAAGTACAAAGAACAATTTTGCTGCTGTAAAGAGTACTATTACGAAAATGCCGATAAGCAGTGCTCCCAAACGCATGCTTACAATCATGTTAATACCGAGTTGCACCCCCACATTAAGACGGTCATTAATTCGGCAAATCATGCAGTCAGAAAGAGTATTAATATTGGTGGATCCGCCATCAAGTGCTGCAATACTTAATTCCTTAGGTACAATAGCGCAAGCATCATTAGAATGAGCAAAGAGCAGCTGGCCGAATATTTCACCTAAGTTAAAGCCCTGTGTACTGGTTTTGCCATATTCCATTGTCCTAGCCCCTAATTCGAGGATAGTCGTATACAGCGGCAAGATAAGCGAGTTAATCGCTCCGGTCATCCTATCTGCTGATGCTACACAAAAGGCACAGCCGGCGCATAAAACGAGTTTTTGCAAAATCTCCGTCCAGACTTCACCCAAATTTTCCTCCTTAAAAGAGCCGAGAACCTTTAGCAATTTGAAAGCCAGCCAAACCGCAAAGCCGACCAAAACCAGATTAGCCCCACCTTTAACCACCTTATCAGCAGAAAATTTATAAAGGGTATCTAAAGCATGCGTCACGGTATGAGCAATCTGTGTTTGCCAACAATTTGCTTGCTCTGAAATATTATTATCTTTACCTGCAGAAGTATCTTCAGCATTATCGCAACCTGAAAGTAAAAAGACAGCAGCAAATAGCATAATTGACCGCAATTTATCAGAGGAGAGCAAACTATAAAGTTTATATTTCAAAAAGTTTATCATCACACACCTCACCGTCCAATTTTATGCCACCATGCTTTATACCCTTGGCTACCGGTACCGGTTACTATGCCACGGACGGCGTTTGCTTTATTGCCGCTCCATTTATAGAGTTTATCCAATCGGGTTGCTCTAGAAACATCATGTCCAATTTGCTTTGCCAGTCCTGTTGTCGTACCGGTTGCTATGCCGCCAGCCCAAGAGCCGATACGCTTAGCATCTTGCAGCGGTGCCTTAGCAATAGGAGCCATAGCTTGGCTTGCCGGAGTAAATCCAAAAGTATCAGAAATCTTTTCTGCCAGTTGCCCCATTTGCGATACAAGTTGATAGATAACACAAAAGCAAACAGCCGTCAGTAAGAAATATCCGAAAGATTGAATCATTGCCGCCACTGTATGTATGGAATTTTCATCGATAGCACGAACAAAGCTTGCCTGATAAGTGCCAACAGTAGCCGATGCTCCTAAGTTGCCGCCAACACAGAGCAATACAACCTGTAATGTAATGGAAAGTACGATTCCCAAGATAATTAAGCTAAAGAAAACATTCAAAAACAGATTCCAAATATTCTTTGTATAAGTAACCGAAAGTTTAGAAATGGCGCACGCAATACCGACTGGCAACAAAATTGCAGCAAAAGTCAGACGAATAACAATATCCACCAGATAGAACGAAATACCAGCCAAGAGTAACCACCCAAATACAAAAATCATCGTTCCGTAAATCAGCATCAAAAATTGCCAATGGAACAATCCACCGATAGTGGCAGTACAAGCAAGAGCTTCACCCAATCCCACAACCATATAGACAGACTGGTTAAAGGATTCGACACCGCTGATAACCATATTAAAAATTCCATTCCAAGAAAGGTCTTTCACCGTACCCGCCGTAATAACGGGGCTTGGCGCCAGTTTATATGATATTTCAACCGCGGCAGAAATAAGAGGATGGATAAGATATTGTAGAATAATATCGATTCCATTAGCTAGCAGGAAATAAATCACCGTTGCCTTAAAGAGCATCAAGAATAAACCATTCTTTTCGCTGGTTAGATAGTCAGCCACATTTTGCTTTCCAAAAGAGCTAACCATTTTCAATGTACTAACCGCCACATATATTGCAGCAATAACCAGTACCAAAATAGAAAGAGGCTTTGCCAAACTTTGCCATGATGCATCAGCTAAATGGACAGCAGACTGCTGTAGTATACGGAAAAAGCCGCACAATACACAACCACTAATATTATCTTGTATGGTGAGGCAAGCTGTCGCATCATCACCGCCGCATCCGTTTAACAACAAAGCAGCTACAAGCAGGAAAATATTTTTCATTTTTCCTCCCCAAAGCTCTTTTATGTCAAACGTCCCAAACATTTTAATTTACTCCCAAGTTCTCAGTCCTTAATTGTTTATTCTCAATCCTCTTTTAACTCTTGCTCTTGTATCACGCCATAACTGTCTGGTTTTTCTTGCAAGTGTTGTATTTCTCAGCCGATCAGCGGTGGAGTCAACCATTTCTTTGCCGACAGCACCAGTAATATTCTTAAATTCTCTAAATGGTGTTTGTGCAATGTTATTAACTTTTTTGCCTGCCTCGCCGCTAACATTTTGAGCCAATTGCCCAGTTGCTCTTGTACTAGAGATTTTTTCAGTTAGTGATTCAACATCCATACATAATTTAAAAGCAATCAGGCAACTCAAAGACATATAAACAAAACCTTTTACAGAAAGTGCCTGCACCAAATCTTTAACAACTGCCTCAGTAATTTCTGAACCACTCAACTTAGCAAATAGGCCACCAGCAGCACCGATAATCGCTGGTCCACTCAAAAAGCCCAGCGAGCTTTCAATCATTTTCATTGTAAATTCAACAATAATGCTCAGCATAACAAAGTTGAATGCCACATTAATAAACAAATTCCATGTTTGCTTTGTATAATGCGAGGTATATTTAGAAACAGCGCAGGCCAGAGCCATCGGTAGCATAATGCAGCCCACACCAAGGCGGAACAATATATCCAAGAAATAGAACGAAACGCCGATAATAATCAGCCAACCAAAAACATAAAGTGTTGCACCGAAAGGCAGCAAAATCCAATACCAATCCCACAAACTTTCCGGCAGGTGTACAGCGCAAAGCAGCAGCCGTCCCATCGCGACAATCCGATAAGCTCTACTATTAAAAGATTCAGCTTGTGAAATAACAAAATTAAACAGCATATCCAAATTACTGCCAGCTTGAGAATTAAATCCTTTAAAAGCACCGCCTATATCCGCACCGGCCTGTAGAATAGGAGTTATCATCCATTTATACGTTGTTTGCGCGTTAGATTCGTTTAATAGAAAGATAATGAATGCGCCTTTGATTAACAATGGTAACACACCGCCTTTAGCGCCGGTCAAATAAGCAGCAGTATCTTGATGAGAAAACGAGCCTAGGTTACGCAAGGTATACATTGCAATGTAGATGGCAATCCCGATAGCCACCACTCCCTGCAAGCTTGGTGCAAAAATTGCCCACGAGTCGGCCGCCACTCTACAGCATACTTCTTTAATGGTATTAAAAGCACTTCTAAGTAGAAATTTATTTCCCTGATCAAGTAGAACTTCTAATGGGTCGCAGGCAGAAGCCATTCGTGGTAATCCCACCAATAAAACACTTAATGCCATAGCAAAGAGAGAATTAATTTTACGTATCATCATGCTCACCTCTCTTTCCAAACTTTGGCAGTCCCAGCACGGTCACGGCTACAATTAGCATGATTACAATAGAACACAATGCAAAAATAAAAAAGGAATCTTGGGCAAAGAAAGCCAGTATATCATTACGAACAATGACATATATCCCAATAAATGTAACAATTGTACCTATTACCGACTTCATGTGTGCCTCGGGTAAAGTTCCTTCACTGACTAATTATAACACAAAAAAAACTAAAAAAATATTACAATATCGTTAAATTTTTCCGTTATTAATAAATTTCACGGTATAATTAAGAATTTCTTGGTTCTGAAGGGTATAAAAAGTTGTTCCGCGGATATAGAGTGTCCCTTTTTTCGGATATTTTGGTGCATCAACAGGAATGCGGCATAATTTGAGCATTCTCAGATAAAGTCTGGTCAACTTGGAGTCGGAGAATATCTTTAATGTTTTAATATCGGCAGGCAAGCTAACCATTCGCTTAATGTTTTCTTCCTTAAATTCACTAATCATCGGTCCTAATAAAAATCGGAAAATACGGAATTTAGAAAGAATCTCACACAGCAGATTCTCCTTGATTGTTGGGTTAATTTCAACCACGTTTCCTACGCGCATCTTGGTGCGGAACGTTTGTTGCTCCATTGGCAAGTTAAGAGCTCTTTGTAAGATCAGATTGCCGGCTCCCTTTGTAACAAATGAGACTTCATTAATATCATCAACATGGTTCAAAAAAAACAACAACTGATAAGCGCTAGCAAGAGAAGAACGAAACAAAGAAGGAAAATTAAGCGCTGCCACCGTTGCATTGGTTAAAACCAATTTGCGCCATAGGGGTTTGAAGATATTCTTACTGTCGCCGTAGCCATGCAACAAAATAACCATTTTTCCACGTTGTGGTGGAATCTCATAACTCTTAATATACTTAACAAAAGCTCTTTGGCATGTTTCAAATGAGCCGCTTGCTCGGCGAATATCCCAAGAGTCGAGAAGCCTGTATTTTTTTGTAAAGCAATTACGTTGGATTCGCCATCTTTGGTAGAAGAAGACATCTTCCCAAAATACGGCCCCCCCAAAAGTAAAAAAGTCAAACTCCATGAATACCTCTCCAAAGAAGTCACCTAAAATCACCCAAATTTCTCTGTAGAAATTCTTATTATAAACAAGGTTAACATCAATAAGTTAATAAACCGCAAATTTTAACAACAGTTCTTTCATATTTTAAAACAAATATAAACAAGGGTTTAAAAAATTTTTACAGAGAAGAGTAATAAAAAGCGAAATTTTTTTAAAAAAAGTATTGACTTTAAGAAAAGAGTATCATATAAAGCGTTTCACCGGCAGGGAAGACGATATTGAAGAATATCTGAGGGTTTTTCACGGTCGGGTGCTAAGAAGCAG
>JAFVFB010000021.1 GCA_017475705.1 Alphaproteobacteria bacterium | reverse complement strand
ATAAAGCTCATCTCGGTATATTAGAGCTGAAATATAATTTCTAAATGGTATTTATGCTGATAAATAACTCATTCAGCTATGAAAAGAACCCCATAAACTTCTTTTCCTTTCTCTTCCCTTATGATATGTGAATAGGATTTAACATTATTATAGTGAAATTTTTTTAGTAAGGCTTCAACATAATATTTTTGATGTTTGCAACGCCCATTTGCAACAGCATAGAAATCTACAGGATTATTTTCATCTGCCAATTCTATTGAAAAGCAAAGTTTAATACCTTGAAGAGATTTAAATACCAAAGACAAATCACCAAAATAACAAAACACATCAAAAGCCAAAGCCATTGAATACGACGATAAATCAGTATGTTGTAAAAAATATATAAGATCCTGTTGATATAAATGACGATAAAGATTTTTTTTCTGAGCTATTTTCAACATATTTTTAGAAATATCGACGCCATCAAAATTATTATCACAATTTTTCAATATCTTAGCTGCTAATCCCGTACCACAACCCAAATCTAAAATGTCGCCTATAACAGGACCGTGTACTTTTTGAAATAAATTAATAACATTATAATTAAGGGATTTCATTGTATAATCATAAGTATCAGCAAACTGGTCAAATAAAATTTCATCATACAAATATTCATCTTTTGGAATTATACCATTGAAAGAACTAAGAATTTTCTTTGAAAAGACGCTGTCAGGCTCTTGCTTACACCAGTTTTCTGCAATTTTAAGCGCTATTTGCGGTTTAAGTTGATAAAATTCTACTAACGTTTCCAAAATATTAATAGAAAACAAGTCATTATCGGGATCTTTTAAATGAGCATGAAACATCAACCCCAAAGCCTCCTCAAAATCACCCATATCTTTTAAGATTAGGGCTAAATTATAGCTAATTTCTGGTAAGTTAGGATCTAATTGTACAGCAGCACGATAGTGTTCCAAAGCCTCAGATAGACGCTTCTGCTGATATAGTAGAGCCCCATAATTGACATGTGCCCTGACGCTACTACGCGTCAAAGAAAAACTTCTTAAATAATATTTTTCAGCCTCTTCTAATTGCCCCATAACGGAATAAACATCGGCAAGGGAAATAACGGCATATACATTATTTTTATCTATATTCAATACCTTATGAGAAAATTTTAACGTATTATCAACATCTTTTTTTTGCTGATAACACTCTACCAATAGCAACAAGGCTTCAAGCCGATTAGAATCAATGTTGTAGGCACGCAAGGCATATTTTTCTTTATCATTGACATTATTAGACAGCAAGCCAGTATTCAGTTGCGCCATAAAATTATCACACTTTTCATTAGCAAGTGCCTGTAATTTATCATAATTTCTAGTATAATAATATAGATTTGCAAGAGCATCTATAAAATTAGGATCTATACTTAACGCATTGAAAAAACATTTTTTTGCCTCTGATAAATCAGAATTTTCAGCGTATAAAACACCTAGTAAATTCCACCCCTCCAAAAAATCTGTATTTAAGCTTGTCGCTCGTTGCAAGGCTTCTATAGATTCATTTGGCTTATTCAATGATTTATAGGTTAAACCTAAATTAAAAAAATGCGCATAAAAAGGAGCTGGTGCAAATCTAATAGCAGACAAAAAACAATCTCTTGCATGTAACAAATTACCTTGACTCTGAGCAATTAATCCCAACAAATTCCATACATCAGAATTTTCAGGCATAACTTGCAAAAGTTGCTGATAAATTTCCTCTGCTTGTTGTAATGCCCCTTCATTATGCAATTTAATAGCTTTTTGAAACATTAAATCATAAGACATTGTAAAACCTAACTTAACTTTTTAACCATCATTTTTTATTAAAAAATCATCTAGAATCTGATGGATAGCGTATATATCATCATCACTACCTAAATGATGATTCGACGCTTTCATCAACCGAAGTTGTACATCAGTTGTTTCCAATTTCTGAGCAATAGACACTGCTGTACGCCAATCAAGAGAGGTATCCTTAAGACCTTGTAACAGCCTAACTTTTCCTTTAAAAGGAATAACATCATTTTCTAGTAATAAGTTCCCTGGCACTGAATCCAACATCCTTTGAGTTATGGTATAAGTAAAATCATCAACTGTAAACTCAATTTGTCCACGTTCTTTAATAAGATTTTGATAATATGGTGTAAAATTATTTTCGAAATATGTCTTCAAAAAATCCGGAGCAGCAGCTAAACCTACAAACCCCTGAATACGTGACGGATAAGAACAAGACGCCAGAAGTGCTAGCCACCCACCTAACGATGAACCTATAACCACAATTGGTTCAGAAATAACTTTTTCAATTATTTCAAACAATTGTGACTTGTAAGTGTTTATAGTTGTGTCTGTAAAATGAGCAGCATCACTGCCGTGTCCAGCAATTTCATACCGAAAGAAACCGACATTATGAATGAGGCACCATTTTTTTATTTCTTCAGGTTTTCTTCCCCAAGGATCAGAACAAAAACCATGTGCATAAACGATGGTAAAACTTTGAGTTTTTGGAAGTGACGGCATAACATACTCACAAAGAGTTGTATGTCCACATTCAAAAGCATATGAATAACGAGACATAAGTACTCCTAACCAATATTATTTTCTAAAAGGATATAAGCATAAAATGAGTAAAGATAGAGTAAACAAACCGATCATATTACAAGTTTTGCCAGAATTAGGTCAAGGAGGGGTTGAGCTTGGTACGATACAAATAGCTGAAGCACTGAAAGATAAAGGAATTGAAAACTATGTAGCCTCTGCAGGCGGACGTTTAGAATACCAGCTTGAAAGACTTGGGATTGAACACATTAAGTTGCCATTGAAAAGCAAAAATCCTTTTACGATAATAAAAAATTCCTATCGACTAGCAGAGATAATTAAAAAAAAGCACATTAACATTATTCATGCAAGATCGAGAGCACCAGCCTGGAGTGCATATTTAGCTGCCAAAAAGACAGATATACATTTTATAACAACTTTTCATGGGACATACGGATTAGGTCCTTGTAAAATAAAAAAAATATACAATAAAATTATGACCTTAGGAGAAAAAGTTATTGTAATTTCTTCACATATTAAAAAGCACATTATGGAAACATACCAAGTACCAGAAAATAAGATAGAATTCATCCATAGGTGTGTCGATATCGAAAAATTTAATCCCAACATCATTACGGCAGAAAGATTAAAAAGTACAATTGAGCAATATGACCTTCCAACTGATAAAAAAATAATCTTGTTAATCGGAAGGTTAACACGTTGGAAAGGACAAGAATTACTTATTGATGCTCTTGCAAAATTAAAAGAAAGAAATGATTTTCACTGCATATTGACAGGAGATGACCAAGGACGAACAAAATACACAAAAGGTTTGATAGATAAAATTAAGCAATATCAAATGAACAATTACTATACTTTCATACGCCATACAGATGACGTTCCGGCACTAATGAAAGCCTGTGATATAATCATTTCAGCATCACTAGATCCTGAAGCATTCGGCAGAATAGCTGCAGAAGGAGAGGCAATGGGAAAATTAGTTATTGCCTCAAATATAGGAGGATCACTAGACAATATAAAAGACGGAATTACAGGTCGCCACTTTATTGCTGGGGATGCCACCGATTTAGCAAACAAAATAGAATGGGCATTGGACTTATCAGAAGCAGAACAACAAAAAATATCACAAGCTGCACAAAATTTTATAAAAGAAAACTTTACAAAACAAATAATGTGTGATAAGACTCTCAAAGTTTATCATCAATTGATAAATGATAATATAACAAATTGAATTTTATAGGGGTAAAATATGATAAAAATAGAACTGCCAGACGGCAGTGTAAAAGAATTCGAGGCCCAGATTTCCGGACGAGAATTAGCAGAAAATATCAGTCATAATCTAGCCAGAGCTGCATTAGCTATTGAAATTAATGGTACACTCAAAGATTTAAATACCCTTATAACAACAGATTCAAAAGTTAGAATTATTACCGCAAAAGACAAACAAGGATTAGAAATCCTACGCCATTCCTGTTCTCATGTCATGGCTGAGGCTGTAAAAGAACTATGGCCAACGGTACAAGTAACAATAGGACCATTCATTGAAGATGGTTTTTATTATGATTTCGCACGCAAAGAGCCTTTTACAACGGAAGATTTTGCATTAATAGAAGCTAAAATGCATGAAATTATAAAGCGTGACGAAAAAATCGAGAGGGAAGTCGTCAGCAGAGCTGAAGCAATTACATTGTTTGACAGCCGCGGAGAACACTATAAAGTAGAAATTATAGAAGATCTACCTGAAGATGCAGAAATTTCATTATATAGACAAGGTGCATATGTCGACTTATGTCGTGGACCTCATGTTCCTTCGACCTCCTATATCGGTGACGCATTCAAACTAATGAAAGTAGCTGGTGCCTATTGGCGAGGAGATGCAAAAAATGAGATGCTTCAACGTATTTATGCAACAGCCTGGACCGATAAAAAAGAATTGAAAGAATATCTTGAAAGGATAGAAGAAGCTGCTAAAAGAGACCACAGAAAACTTGGAAAAGAGATGGACTTATTCCATTTTGAACCAGAGTACGCACCAGGTGCTGTTTTTTGGCATGATAAAGGCTACAAGATATATCGCAAACTCATTGAGTATATGAGAAATAGGCAAGAACATAACGGATACATTGAAATTAGTACGCCACGCGTAATGGACAGAGTTTTATGGGAAACATCAGGCCACTGGGAAAAATATGGTGCCCACAATTATTCTGGTCAAACGGAAGACAAAAAATGGTTTTGCATTAAACCAATGAACTGTCCAGGCGGATTACTGGTATATAAACAAGGTATAAAAAGTTACCGTGATTTACCATTAAGAATAGCTGAATTTGGCAAGGTTAATCGTTACGAGGCCTCTGGAGCATTAATGGGCTTAATGCGTGTACGTGAATTTACGCAAGATGATGCCCACATATTCTGCACTCCAGAACAAATGGAAAGCGAATGTATTTCAACCATGAAATTAATCTTTGATATTTATAAAGATTTTGGCTTCGAAAAGATAAAAATTTATCTTTCTACCAGACCTGAAAAACGCATTGGATCTGATGAAATATGGGATTTATGCGAGAAATCACTTGCACAAGCACTAGAACGCCATGGCTACGAATATGAAATAAACGAAGGAGAGGGAGCTTTTTATGGTCCCAAACTGGAATTTATACTAAGAGATGCCATTGGACGAGAATGGCAGTGTGGTACCATCCAGGTAGATATGAATTTGCCACAACGTTTTGATATATCATATATTGGAGAAGATGGAGAGAAACACCAACCGGTTATGTTGCACAGAGCATTGTTCGGTTCTATTGAACGCTTTTTAGGAATATTAATTGAACATCATGCAGGACATTTACCGCTGTGGCTCTCACCAGAACAAATAGTCGTGGCACCTGTCACCTCACAATTTAACACATATGCAGAAGAAGTTGCGAAATCTATGAGATTAGCTGGATTAACAGTTAAAACAGATTTACGCAACGAAAAAATTAGTTATAAAGTTAGAGAACATTCTGTAGAAAAGACACCTATTATCATAGTTGTCGGTGCTAAAGAAGAGGCTGAAAAGAGTGTTACAATTCGTCGCTTAGGCTCAGAAAAACAGGAAGTAATGCCTTTGTCAGATGCTATTACAAAATTCTGTGCAGAAGCTGAAATGCCACACAAATACGAAGCTTAAGTTTTAGCAAGTAAAATCAAATCCGCTGATCTCAAATAATCAGCGGATTTTTCATCAAAAATTAACGGCATTTTAAGCTATTAGTGGTGAAATATAATAAATTGATAGAGGAGCAAAATATGCTTATAAACAAATTTTTCATCTTAGCTTTTATTACTGTTTTAACCTCCATAGCACAAGCTCAACAAAATACTGAAGAAAAGAAAATTTATCGTATTCCAGAAGATATCAGATGCCAAAAAAATTATTGTACAGATAAAGCAAACAACCCCATTACAGGAACAATGCACAAATATAAAAATGGAGTAATTATAAGAGAATATAATACTGTAAATGGATATTTACACGGTCTAAATCGTTCATTTTATGAAAATGGTAAATTACAGACAGAAAGGCAATATGCCAAAGGAAAATTAAATGGTACTGTTAATGAATACGCAACAGACGGACAATTAAAAGCCATATATACATATGTCGATGGCAAAAAAGAAGGACTATCCACTCAGATAGGTAGTGGCTACATATTCAAAGCAACCTATAAAAATGACCAATTAAATGGAGATGCTGCCATCTGGGAAATGAATAATAGCATCCCCATATATAAGCTCAAAATCAAGAATAATACAATTATTTCAGGAGATTATTTTTACGGAGATAACCAAAATAAGGAATTAGACACCATTATTATTGAAGGAATAAATTATAAATGCCTTGCTCCAAGAATAACTTATGTCGAAAGTTCTTGTGCTGTAGAAATCAATAAAACCGCAGATTTGATTGCCAACCGCACTTCTCTAGAAGAGGAATGTAATGGCGACTGGTTTGCAGCAAAACGTCGAGAATTAGCTTTATATCTCAAAGCATGTAAGTGTATTGACTTGAAAAATAATATTGAAAAGCTAAAATCCAAAGCATATAGCAACATAGATGATAAAAACAACTTATCAACATTACAAAATAACTATAGCATGCATTGCAATAAAGAATATTAGCTAAAGAAATAGCTTAAGATAAGATTGCTTCCAATAAATTTTCCATATCATATAAACGCTGTTTTTCATAAGCAAGAGCTAACTTGATAGATTCTGCATAGCTCCTAATAACTTTTATCTCATTTTCACCTATAGTTGCCGGCCGCCGCAATAAATCAAAAAGTCGTTGCCGATTATCCAATGAGATTTTCTTAAAATTAAAAGGCATTCCCCTCACGACAACCAAAGACCGATTATCCTTAAACATTGGATATATTTTATCCACCAAATTTTCACTCATTCTGGGAGCCGGCCAAGCCAGATGCGCAATATTTGAAGCCGTCACAAACTCTGCCAACTGTAACAGCTGTTCATCAGTAAAATAACTGCCACTCAAATCAAGGTGCCATAAAAACTTAGTATTTTTCAAAAGATACATCAAATCATTAAATAAAGTAACATCTTCATCAAAAATAAAACACTTTAGAGATATACTATATAGAGCTTTCATATGCAACAAACGATCAAATAAATTTAGAAGAATATCATTGTCTATCAACATCGTTTCTTGAACACTTTGGCGAATAATATCTCGTGCAGAAGCATAAAGATTTTCGCTATCTTCCGCAACAATGCTCTCAACAGCTCCAATTCCCATCGAAAATTTAAGTAGAGAGGTGTTCTGATCCATCCATGCATAAATTTCAGCAATATCTTTCTTATTAAAACACGGACGTTTTAAAACTATCTCTCTAGAGCGCGCATCGTAGAAACCAAAAGAATTTTTGAAACCACAATCATTAGAATATTTCCGCATAAGTATCTCCCGAAAAGTTTATACATCACAAAGTGTGTAAAACATAAAACTGACTTTAAAATAAAGAGATAATTTTATATTTGCAACATTTTTCTACAAGAACAACACAAATAATAAGTATAGAAAAATATAGCTGAAAAAAACACTAAAAAGATTTGCAAGAACAAAAGCAAACGATATAATACACCATAAATATAATACGAGGAAAAAATGACTATAAATTGGACTTTAGAAGAACAATATATCCCTTTTATAACAATTGGCTTCTGCCTGCTATTTTTAATTCTCTGCATACTCTATTTGCGTCAGCATAAAAAACTGAGAGTAAGCAATACCAGGTTAACTCAATATACAGATATAGAGTTGCAGAGGCAGATCGAATTATCTTTATTAAAACAAAAAATAGAAGACATCAGCAATACTCTAATCAAAACAGAAACAGAAAGAGAAAAGTGGCAATCTATGGCACAGGCCATCGAGAAGGAATATTCTATATACCAAGCAACGGCAACTGCAAAAGAATCAAATCTTAATGAAAAAATCACCTATCTAGAAAAAATAAAAGATGATTTAGTGTTAAAATTTAAAGCAATATCAACAGACATTATTAACGCACAACACGAAAGTTTTTCTAAAGAACAGAAAAATACTTTAAGTGCTGTTATAAACCCTTTTGCCGAACAACTAAAGGCTTTCAAAGCAGAAGTAATTGCTACCAGAGAAGAAAGTATCAAAAATAAGTCGAATTTAGATGCTCAATTAAATAACCTAGCACACATGAATCTCACCCTAAGTAAAGATGCTCAAAATTTAGCAGAAGCCTTAAAAGGTGGAAAGAAGGCACAAGGAAACTGGGGGGAATGTCAGCTAAACCGCATTCTTGAGATATCAGGCCTACGCAAGGGACAAGACTATGAAACTCAAGAATCTTTTACTAATGAAGAAAAAAAGATATATCGCCCAGATGTTATTATTCATTTACCAGAAAACCGTGATATAATAGTAGATTCAAAAGTTTCCCTAACGGATTACCTTGATGCAGTAAACACCGAAGATGAAGACTGCCAGCAGAAATTTCTTCAAAAAAATGTTCAGGCGATAAAATCCCATATAGATGAATTATCCGCCAAAGAATATCAAAAGCTATTAAAAGAACGTACATTAAATTATGTAATAATGTTTATCCCAGTAGAGAGCGCATATATTGCAGCCTTAGAATATGACCGCTATTTATATGATTATGCATACAAAAAAAATATCATCTTAGCCACTCCACTGTCATTACTGCCAACACTACGCACCATAGAAAATTTATGGAAAATAGATAACCAAAATCATAATGTTCAAAAGATAGCAGAACTAGGCGGTAAAATTTATGATAAACTGGCTTCCTTTGTTGAAGATATGAAAACACTTGAGCGTGGTATTAATCAAGCCAATACAGCCTACACTAATGCGATGATTAAGCTTGCAGGGAAGGGTGGAGCTCTGTCTCATGCCGAAAAGATGAAAATTTTGGGCGCAAAAACAGGAAAAAATATTAACCTAACCTTAAATGATACGGATATAGCATTAATTCAACAGACCCAAAAAGAAAACATACCTTTAGAAATAGAAAATTTAGGAGAAAAAGATGCCTAAAATCATTTTCACCGGCGGCGGCTCAGCTGGACACATCACGTTAAATTTAGCTTTGATACCATACTTTATCGATCGTGGCTGGCAAATTTTCTATATTGGTTCACAAGGAGGCATGGAAGAAGAATTAATAAAAAAATATCCTTCTGTCAAATACCACTCTATTTTAACCGGAAAATTAAGACGTTATTTTTCTCTGCAAAACATACTTGATATGGTAAAGATTCCCATAGGCTGCGTGCAAGCGATGTACCTAATTCATAAAATAAACCCAGATATAATTTTCTCCAAAGGTGGCTTCGTTTCCTTTCCTGTGGTTATTGGTGGTTTTTTAAATCGCAAAAAAATATTTATGCATGAATCGGACATTACACCGGGGCTAGCCAATAAAATGAGCTTACCTTTTGTAAGCACCTTTTTCACTACTTTTGAAGAAACGATTAACACCATTAAACACAAAAATAAAGTTCAATGTGTCGGTCCGGTTTTATCTAGCCGCCTTTTTGACGGTAACAAAGAGCAGGGGGCAAAATTTGCCCATCTATGCGATAACAAACCAACTATCATGTTTATTGGGGGTAGCTTAGGAGCACAAAGTCTGAATAATGCTGTTGCCCAAAATTTATCACAACTATTAAAAAAATATCAAGTTATACATATAGCTGGTAAGAATGGTTATAATCCTCAGTTAAAAAGAGAAGGATACCAACAATACGAATATGTAGATACAGAACTAAAAGATCTTATGGCTTTGGCCGATGTCGTTATATCACGAGCGGGTTCAAATTCAATTTTTGAATTAGCCAGTTTGAATAAGCCAATGATTTTAGTTCCCTTACCCAACACATCCTCACGCGGAGAGCAGACATTAAATGCAAAAAACTTTGTTGCCAAGGGCTATGCCGAAATGATATCTGATACGGATGTTGCTAAACCAGAAATCCTTTTGCCTTTAATAGATAAAGTATACGAGTTTAGACAACAATATCAGCAGCAAATGCGTGAAAAACCTGTTAAAATAACCACAGCAGAAAAGTTATCATCACAACTGGCTGCTCATATTATAAAATCGGAATAACAGTATTTAAAATTTTTTTGTCAAAAAAAAACTTGCTTTTCAAAAAAAAATCATTATAATCAGAAGTGTTTAAATAAAAATTTTTAAATTATGAAGAAATTAGTATTCATTACGATGGGGCTGGTGGCCTTGATCGTCGCTTCGTGCGGTTATAAATCGGAGATTAAACCGCTAACTGATCAACTAGTCACCTTTACCGTGAAAAACGATGAAGGAAAGATCTTAACTGGTGTGCAAAACGAATTGACCGACAAAACAATCGTTATGCCCAATCAGTACACTGAGATTAGCGCTGATGAGAACACTATTTCATGTGCAGACGCGAACCATCAAGTAACAGCATTTACTATCAATGGTGAACATATCGGAATTTTTGATATGTTTACACATTGGACGGAAGATGGCGATTATTATTTAGGAACAAACTACAATAATTATTGCTATTATTTCCCCCAACAAAAAATGCTGATTCGCGCATCTGCAAGCTACAACACCCCTCAATATCTGTTTATTAAAAGTGAAGATGGGTGGGAGTATCGTGATCACTACGGCGCAATTAAAGGAAAGATGCCAAATGCTTGTGCCTTAATAAAGCGCAAAGACAAAAAGCAGCAAGATGAATTGCTGTTTGTTATGAAAGATGAGAAGCGAGGAGGCTATTTTGTATATCGCTTACTTGAAGACAAAGCTTTGGCAAAGCTATCCGCTACTGCATGGACCAGCAAACAAAAAATACTACAACAAGTACAAGTTGCTGGAGATATAACAATCTATGAGGCAAATAAGCCTCTAGGTTTCTAATCAAAAGCCCATCATGATATGATGGGCTTTTGATTATTCTGTTTCAAAAAAAATGATAAGTAATCCATTTAATAAATCTTTACATTTTACCAATCTATCAAATTTGCAATTGCATCGAAGAGCAATTCTAATTATTGTATTTTCGCATACTATCGTAAGCTAGCCCCATACCGACACTTGATAACTTGTTTTCTTGAGATAACTCAGCATTTGGAAAGTAATTTGATACTAATCGCTGGATATATGGAATTTCCGTAGAACCACCGGTTAAAATAACTAACTCAATATCATCTGCTTTTACTTGAGCTTGCTTGACGCATTCATCAATTTGTTCAAACACCCTCTTAATATCCCAATTTAATGAATTTTCAAAATCCGAGCAAGTTGCAGTAACCGACGGAGAATCTGAAATAAAGTCTAACTTAACCTTTACATCAGATACATCGGTTAGTTTCATTTTGGTATTTTCAACTACATTCATCAATGAATATCCACGCTCTTTTTCGATTAATTCAACAAAACGTCTTACTTTTTCCTTTTCTATTGCATTATAAAGCATTTTTTTAGCAGCATTCAATTCTTTATAATTGTACATAGAGTTAATGGAACTCCATTCTGCCATTGTATGGTAGGGAGAGATTGGCAAATCAATGATTTTATCATATTTAGTCTGTCCGCCTTGCTGAGTCCTGTATCCGAAAGTAGGCATAAAACATTTTAACGATAAATCTTTATCAAAGTCATTACCGCCAATACGCACACCAGTACTGGCTAAGATGTCATCTTTACGATCAGTTTTACTCATCAACCGCTTGCCGACACGCAATATCGTAAAATCAGAAGTACCTCCGCCAATATCAACAACGCAAGCAAGTTTTTCATTTTCTATAATATTTTCATGAGCAAATGCCGCGGCTATAGGTTCATATTGAAATTCTATATTTTTAAATCCTACATTGGTAGCAATTTTGCGTAATTCGTTTTCTGCCCTTATATCACCTGCTTCATCATTATCACGAAAATGCACCGGACGACCTAAAACAACACTGTCAACATCATTTTCTGCAGCAATATCAAGCTTGTTTTTAACATTTTGCAAAAAATAACCTAAAATTTCCGTAAAAGAAGTTCTTCTGTTATAAATGTATGTGCCGGTAGACATTAAATCTGAACCTAAAACACGCTTCAGACTACGCATACAACGACCTAGTTCTCCATCCGTATACATCTTCATTGCTTGTCGGCCGAAATATATTTTTTTATCAGCAGCAAAAAATAAGGCACTTGGAATTGTTGTCTCATTATTTTCCAAAGGTACTAAAATCGGTTGTTTACCATTTTTAGTCAAAGCTGCAGCCGTATTCGTTGTACCAAAATCTATTCCGCATGAAAAAGTCATATTAATCTCCATATCCTAGGACGATAGATACATTAATATAAAACAATGTCAAGACTATTTTATTTCCTTTTGGGTTGTCTACTAAAGTGTCCCATTCAGGCAAAAATTAAAGGCTCTTGATTTCTCAAAAGCCTTTGTTATTACTGGTTGCGGGAGAAGGATTTGAACCAACGACCTTCAGGTTATGAGCCTGACGAGCTACCGGGCTGCTCTATCCCGCGATATCAAATAACAAACAACATATAGACACGAAAAAAATAATTGTCAATAATATTTTTTAATATTTTGCATAAAAAAATAAAAGTTATAACCTTACATAGAGTAATTATCTTTGCATTATAAGGAAACAACCATGAACCCAATGCCTTCACTAAAGAACTCATTATCAGCCCCTGAAAAAAAATTAGGTATTGTCGCTGGAGGGGGGGCACTGCCTAAACAAATCATTTCATGGTGCCAAAATCATCAAATTCCATACTATGCCCTAGCTATACAGGGGAATGCTAATCCTGACATATTCACTCCAGATATGGCATACGAATGGATAAGAATTGGCCAAGCAGGCACTGGTTTTAAGCGATTTAAAGAAGAAGGTGTTAAAGAAATTATATTAATTGGAACAATTAAACGCCCGACACTTTCTGAATTAATCCCCGATTTACGCACAACTGCTTTTTTTGCCAGAATAGGTACAAAATCTCTCGGCGATGATGGAATTTTACGCGCGCTAATTAAAGAAATAGAACATGAAGGGATGCACGTTATCGGAATTCAAGAAATTATTCCTGAATTATTGGTAAAAGAAGGATTACTTACCAAGAAAAAACCTGATAAAGAAGATGAAGAAGACATTCGACGTGGTGTAGAAGTAGCTGAGATCCTTGGTAAATTGGATGTTGGCCAATCTGTTGTTGTTCAACAAGGATTAGTTCTTGGTGTGGAAGGGATAGAAGGAACAGATAAACTAATAGAAAGATGCTCAAATTATCAACGCAAAGGGAAATCTGCCATTTTAGTCAAAATGCGCAAGCCGCAACAAGATTTACGCATTGATTTGCCAACAATTGGTACAAACACCATCGAAAATGCACATAAATATGGGCTTAAGGGATTGGCTATTCATGCAGGAAATACCCTTATCGTAAATGAGCAAGAAGTTATTAATTTAGCAAATAAATACGGACTATTTATAAAAGGAATTATCCCTTCGGAGTATCAACAATGTTAGTTTATTTAATTGCAGGAGAACCCTCAGGAGATATGCTCGGAGCCAGATTAATGCGCGCCTTAAAACAGCTCGAGCCGAATATTGAATTTGCAGGAGTAGGTGGGGATAACATGGAAAAAGAGGGGATGACCTCACTTTTTGATATTTCTGATTTATCTATTATGGGCTTAATAGAAGTTATTCCCAGTATTCCAAAAGTTCTACACCATATTAGAGAAACAGTTGAAGATATAAAAGAGAAACAACCTGATGCAGTCATAACCATCGATAGCTGGAGTTTTTCCGCTCGCATTCATAAAGCAATACGCAAAAAAAACATTAATATTTGGCAATTTCATTATGTAGCACCACAAGTTTGGGCATGGAAAAAAGGAAGAGCTAAAACAATGCATAAATATATTGACCATCTATTAACTCTTTTTCCCAATGAACCCGCCTATTTTACACCTTACCATCTACCAACAGATTTTGTTGGGCATCCTGTTATAGAAAGCTCAATGATAGAAGCCAATTCTCATGACTTTATCCAAAAATATCATATTGCATCAGACCAAAAAGTTATTTTACTATTACCAGGATCTCGCCACAATGAGGTGAGCCATTTATTACCAATATTTCTAGAAACTGCAGCTATCCTCAAAAAGAGACATCCTGAACTATTTTTCGTATTACCCACTGTCAAAACAGTTGAAACAAGAGTACGTGATATCATCAAAAAGGCACAATCAGATATCTTAGTCATCAACACACAAGATGAAAGATATTCTGCCGCACATGCATCTGTCGCCGCGATTGCAGCTTCCGGCACTGTAGCATTAGAATTGGCCATAATCAAAGTTCCTCATCTTATCGCTTATAAAGTTCCACCATTGACTGCTTGGCTGGTTAAACACTTAACTAAAATAAAATATGTCAATCTAACCAACCTTATACTCAATCAGCCGATTGTTCCTGAATTACTACAAAATAATTGTAATAAAGAAACATTAGTGAAAACGACAGAACTTTTACTTGATAAAAATTCCCAATGTTATCAACAAGAACAAGATGGATTTCTAAAACTACAGGAAGCTTTAGGGATGGGGAAAAAGCACCCCAGCTTAAAGGCCGCAGAAATTATATTACAGAAAATCAAAAGGAAAAAAATAAAGTGAGATGGTGGGTTAGAAAACAATTTCTTCGACTAAAACTTTACATCATTGAAAATTATCAGAATGAATCTGAAAGTCTTATAATTTGGTACGCAGTATGCTATGCTTTGGGCGCAGCTTTTTATCTAGCTTTTCCTTGGGAATTATCCATCTGGACACTTATTTTTTATTTTGAAGCAATCTTGCTGCTACTCTATTTATACCGCAATCAAAAATTTTTCAAACTGCTCACCTATGCAACAACTTTCATGTTAGGAATAATGATAGCCAAAGCTAACACCCTATACACCACCAACAAAATTGAAATGCAAATGCCTGAAGTAAGTTACTTATATGGCTATATTGAAGAAATTGATCGTAACACTGCCGGTAATATTCGTCTCACTATAAGTCATGCAGATAATTTCGAACGAAAGTTAAAAGGACAATTTCGTATCAGCACCAGACAAGAAAAAGACTGGTTAAAAAAAGGAACATGCATCGAAATGGTAGCCAATTTTCCCAAACACTATGAGCAAAACCCTCTAGGAAATTATAATCATAAAAGGACGCAATTTTATCAGGAAATAAGCGCCACTGGCTACACGATCAGCCCGATATTTGAAGCTAAATGTATATACAAATCCTCTACAATTAAAGATAAAATAAATAAGCTAAGACAAAAAATAGAAAACATTATTGATAACAATACCACCAAAGAGCAGGGCGGGATTATAAAAGCACTAACAATCGGCAACAAAAAATCCATTACTACAGAACAAAATACAAATTATCGTACATCAGGATTAGCCCATATTCTCGCCATATCAGGCATGCACATGGGAATGATCGCTATATTAGTCTTTTTTCTAGTACAAATTTTAATATTACCGTTTAGCCATGGACAATATGATTTACGCAAACCTGCTGCATTAATTTCGCTACTTCTTACATTTTTATATTTTTTAATCTCAGGACAAAGTACTTCATGCATAAGAGCCTTTACCATGACATCTTTAATATTATTAGCAATACTATTCAATCGCCGCGCAATATCTTTAAGATTATGGGCTTTTGCGGTAATCGTTGTAGTAAGTATAACTCCTGCAGCAACTTTATCTCCGGGATTCTTAATGTCTTTTTCTGCTACATTAGGGCTAATTTCTTTCTATAACAAAAAATCAACGCAAATAAAATCATGGTATGCATCACAAACTCATTGGAAAAGGATAAATTCTTATTTTATAACAATAATCATAACAGATACCATAGCCAGTTTAATGACTTTACCATATAGCCTATACTATTTCCATCAAATATCCATCTATACGACTCTAGGAAATTTCTTGGCTGGACCAATCATTGCTTTCTGGATTATGCCGATGATTTTACTATTTTTACTATGCCTACCATTAGGAATTTCCCCATACACATTAAAACCTTTAGGGTGGGGGATTGATACATTAAACGATATCACACAATGGGTAAGTGCTTTACCAGGAGCCCATACAGGTGAAAATTTAACACAACTACCTGACACAGGAATCCTATTAATCACTTTAGGTATATTATGGTTATGTATATGGCAACAAAAATGGCGCTACTGGGGAATAATTTCCATTATACTAGGATTTTATACATTTATTACTGCACCCAAAGCAGATTTTGTGTTTGATAAAGGTGGACAAACATTTGCCTGCCGTACAAATGATAACCGGCTAATACCAACCCCTTGGCACAAAAATAAATTTTTCACATATATTTGGACCGGACAACATCCTTCAAAAGAGAAAATAAAAAATACGACAGATACTCTTACTTGCCAAAAACAAATATGTACCTGCCAAAAAAGAATTAAATTTAAACGACATCAAGTAGAACTTGATAATAAAATCATACCATTACATCATGGTGGGTTTATAGATTTAAATAAAGGTATTTTCTATCAATACAGCCACCAAAATCGCCCTTGGGATTAACAAAAAAGACTTACCTTAACAAAGATAAGTCTCTTACAAAGAATTTATTTACTCCAACAAAGGCTATAAACCAAATTATCCAACTTATTGCCCCTTTGCTGCAAAAAACATTGCGCCTGAGCTGTTAACTCAGTCTGACATAAATAACGTCTAAGCATACAATGAGCATCAGTAAGAATTAACTTGATTTGTATATCAGTCAGTTCAGCTTCTGTATACTCAGCTGAGTGCCGAAGCAAATAATCAATAAACTCATCAAGCACCCCTTTTCCTGCATTTATGATTAAATCCGCATCATAAATAGCACGATTACGCGCCAAATAAAAGCGAATTTCATTAAGCTTACCTCTTTTTAAAAAAGCCTTAAAAGGAGCGAAATCAAAAGAATGATAAGCAATAAAACACATAATCTCATCAGGATTACCCCGCTCGATAAGAGCTGTCTGCTCATAAGACTGCAAATATGGCTCATTAGCCACAAAATCAAGAATAGCTTGGTGCTTTCCTTCTCGAATTAAATTTAAAAATCTCATAACAATATAATTAATAATATATACAATTCTATTCAAACAAGTTTGATATAGACACAAAACAAAAAATTGTCAATAAATTTATACAACAAAGATCATCTTAATTTTCTGTTTTTCTAGCACTTTGCAAAGACTTTTCTATCTCACGAGTAATATCCTCAGGCTGCACAACTTTTCCATTCCAAGACTTAAGCGTATTCTTCATAACTTTTTGTGCTTCCTCAATCTGCTGAGATGAAAGCCCCGCCTTTTTACCGGCATCTTCAATACGTTCCAGTATTAGATCATTTGTAGCTAAATATTCAGCTTGCCGGCTCCAATTATCAAACTGGATATATGTTAGAGATAATAAAATAATACCTAAAAGCAATGATATGGAACGAAACTTACAAATAATATGCAGATTATCATCACCATATATCTCATCACTAGGATTTGGTGCACCATAAACGCCCTCTTTAAGATCTGTAGGTCGAGAAAACAAGATAATTAACCAGACAATAGCCAATCCCAAAGGGATAACAGCCCAATAGCCAATGAACAACCCCAATAAAGGCATTAAGACAATCAAGCCAAGATACAAAAAAGCATTTTTATTAACATCGTGCAATCGCCTCGCAGCAACAGCAACCGTAGGAATAGCAGTCGAAAGCAAGTAATAATAGGGCAGGAGGGGCATGTGCACATAATCACCTAACAAATACAGCGGTATAAAAACAATACCTGATACAGCCATAAATCCCCAAAATTCCAATCTAGATGCACGTCCACGAAATTGTAAATATTTTTCTGTAATACCTCGGATATAATAATCAAACGCATCACCCCAAGCTGCACGCATATTTTCTTTTTTTATGTAGCACTTACAGGGACGACTAGCATTCTCCGTTGTCACCTCTTCAGCCAAAATATCTTTATCTTTTATAAGCATCTATCTTTCCCTCAACTAAAGTCTACTTCAGCATTATCTGTCTTTTTTAGAGCGCCATTCTCTTTTGCCAACAATATATCATCATTTGTTTCTATAGGGTCGACAACCTGAGGTTCTGGTTCTGAAACCTTTACGTGAGACTTATAAAAGAAATCATACATCTTAAAATATACCAGCGTAATAAAGACTAGGACGACCGTTCGAGCAAATTCTGCCACAAAAGGACTAACTAATGTCAGCGTAATCATTGCAACTAAAAGCAGAACAAAAGCTATTGCCGCAACAAAACCAATACGCAACATATTCCCTTTGGTCTTGACATAGGTCGTTAACAAAGAACGGCTTTTTCCTGTAATTTCCGAAACAAACGCAAATGAAGGAACAACAAAAAAGGAAATAAATAACAAAAATATAAAAATATATTTACCAATGAGCCATGCTGTACTTTTTAAGATAATTTGCACCAACAGCTTTCCTCCTCCAAAAGAAGCCCGCAAAAAATCTAAAAAGAAATTTATAGCAAAATTACTTAAAAGAATTGCTGCTAAAAAAAGCAGAATAGCAGTCAAAAAACGCAATCCTGCAGAAAAAAATATCCGTTTATCCCACAAAATTTGCTGTTTATAATAAAACCCTGCAGCAAAATACAAGAATAAATAATAATAAGGTAGCATCAACATCCTAAATGAAGTTGCACCTATAATCATGGGCAACAAACTGCCTAAAAAATAAAAGCCTGTCAAAAAAATAAACGCAACCATATGTCGTGCGACATATCGACAAGAATTAGCATAAACCTTTTTAACCGACAATTTTTCCTGCATATTTAAGCCTTTTTCTGATGTTTATTCATATATTCGGTCAACCAATGAATATTATATTGACCGTCTATAAACTCATGTTGAGAAATAATATTCTGATGCAATGGAATAGTTGTTTTAACCCCCATGATAATAAATTCCTCCAAAGCACGCCTCAACCGCATCAAAGCAGCATTACGTGTTTTTGCATGCACAATTAACTTAGCAATCATACTATCATAGAAAGGAGGAATTGTGTATCCTGAATATATTTCAGAATCAACTCGAATTCCCAATCCCCCCGGCGCATGCCATTCAGTAATTTTTCCAGGACAAGGGGCAAAAGTATCAGGATCTTCTGCATTTATCCGGCATTCTATAGCATGTCCTCTAAACTGTATATCCTCTTGCGTATACCCCAAAGCAGCCCCTGATGCAATACGTATTTGCTCTTTAACGATATCAATACCTGAAACGGCTTCAGTAATTGGATGTTCCACTTGCAAACGCGTATTCATCTCCAAAAAGTAAAACTTGCCATCCTCGTACATAAACTCTAGTGTACCAGCATTTTGATAACCAATTTTTTTGATAGCATTACAAACAATCTGTCCAATTTCCTGCCGCTGAGATTGATTAAGAGCAGGGGAAGGGCATTCTTCAATAACTTTTTGATGATTTCTTTGAATAGAACAATCTCTTTCCCCTAAATGAATAACATTACCATATTTATCGGCTAAAATTTGCATTTCAATATGACGAGGATGCTGTAGATACTTTTCCATATAGACAACATCAGAAGGAAATGCGGCTTTTGCTTCTGCCTTGGCCATCGTATAAGCCTCAGCAATATCCTCATCAGAAAAAGCAACCTTCATACCTTTACCGCCACCACCATCTTTAGCTTTAATAATAACAGGATAGCCAATTTTATTAGCCCAAACTCGGGCATCTTCTACACTTTCAAGAGCTGCCGAACCAGGAGTAATCGGCAAACCTGCTTCAATAGCTGCCTGACGTGCTGTAATTTTATCACCTAACAAACGCATTTGTTCTGCAGTTGGCCCAATAAAAGTAATACCATGAAGTTCAACCATTTCTGCAAAATCTGCATTTTCAGATAAAAAGCCAAACCCTGGATGAATAGCATCAGCACCAGTAATTAGCGCTGCAGAAATAATAGCTTGTTTATTTAAGTATGATTCAGCAGAACGTGCCGGTCCAATACAAACCGCCTCATCAGCCAAACGGACATGCATAGCATTAGCATCCGCTTCTGAATGGACAGCAACTGTGCGAATTCCCATTTCTCGACAAGCTCTATGAATACGTAAAGCAAGTTCTCCGCGATTAGCAATCAAAACTTTTTCAAACATAAGATAGAGTACTCCTAGAGCTTATTCAATCACAACCAAAGGCTCACCATATTCAACAGGATCACCTGAATCAACCAATATTTTGGTAACTTTACCACTTTTATGCGCCTTTACAGGATTAAAAGTCTTCATGGCCTCTACCAAGCAAACCGTATCGCCTTCTGTAACGCTATCCCCCGGCTTAACATAATTCGGAGTTTTAGGATCAGCAGAAAGATAAACCACACCCACCATTGGAGATTTAACGGCATTTGGACTATTAGTATAATCCTCATCATTAGTGACCGGCGTAGCATCAGTCGCGTTAACAGGAGCAACAGCAGCTGGTAACGCAGGAGAAACCACCGGAGCGACATTAGATGTAATAACAGCCGCATTCGGATTTCTAACCAACGAGATTCGGCATCCCTCATCCTCATATTCTAACTCTGTTAGATTTGTTCTATCCAAGATCTCAGCCAATTTACTTATTATTTTTGTATCCAATGGATTAGACATTGTTATCCTCTCTCAAAAAATTAAATCTTCCCGTTTCTTAGCGCAAAAGATTAAAAAAAACAAGCTTTTTCTTTTATATCTCCCCAATAATACACAAAAAACATATTTTTAAAAGAATATATTGATTTTATGCATTTCTTTTAAATATAATGACAAACAAAACAATCTTAAAGTAAAGGAAAAGATATGGCAAATTTAAAAACTGTTTTACAAAATTATGCAATTTCCGGAGAAATTATTAATGAAACACGCGGTCCATTATTAAAAATCATAGAATTTGAACCAGCTCCTGGAACTAAATTAAAAAATATTACGACAGCTTTAGAAGATATCCGCAGAGAACTAGGAACAACATCACTACGCGTAGAACCAGCAGAAAGTAGCAATGCCATTTTATTTGAATTCCCCGCAGAAAATTTTGAAACTGTAAATTTTAAACAAATACTCAATTCTGCAGAATTTGAAAAAGCTAAAGAAAAATACGCTCTTCCTATCTGTCTAGGCGCAGATATTAAAGGAACTCCAATCTTCGCTGACTTAGCAAAAATGCCGCATTTGCTAATTGGCGGCACAACCGGTTCTGGTAAATCCGTCGGCTTAAATACTTTTATGTTATCATTAATTTCTGCAAAAAAACCTGCCGATTTAAAATTTGTTTTGATCGATCCTAAAAAAATAGAATTTAGTGTTTATAATAACCAAAAATATATGATGGGACCTGTTATCACTGAAAGCACTGATGCCGTAAAGGTCCTGTCTTGGTTAGCACAAGAAATGGACAAGCGATATGATATCTTTTCTGAAAACATGTCTAAAAATCTCGCCGAATACAACGAAAAAGGAGATGGACATCTCCCATACATTGTATGTGTAATTGATGAATTTGCTGATTTAATGGCCGTAGATAAATCCGTAGAAAAAGATGTTATGCGCTTAGCACAAAAAGCAAGAGCCGCTGGTATACATTTATTATTAGCTACTCAAAGACCTTCCGTCGATGTCGTTACAGGGGTGCTAAAAGCAAATTTTCCTACCAGATTAGCCTATAAAATGGCCTCAAGAATAGATTCACAAACAATCTTAGATATGCCTGGTGCCGAAATACTTATTGGTCGAGGAGACTGCCTATTTTTAGCATCCGATGGAAATTTAAAGCGCTTGCATGGAGCCTATATGCCTGATGAAGAAATAGAAGAATTATTAAAACCATTAGCCTGCTCAATAAAACCCTGGGTATTCCCCGAAAAAATAGTAGAAGAGGGCACTTCAGCAGGTAAACAGATTGTTGTCAAAAAAGAAAATTTCATAAAAAGATGTTGGAAAGGCTGGTGTAGCTTAGGAACCAGAAAGCAACAGCAAATTATTAATATTTTCAAAAAATACATATTACCGACTATATTAGCCTGGTTTGCAGCAAAAAGAAACAAACGTAAATAGTAAAAAAGTGACCTGCCAGCCCAGCTGGCGGTTACCATATTACAAAAAAAAATCGCCATTTCTGACGACTTATCTTTATTGGCGGAGAGAGGGAGATTCGAACTCCCGGTACCCTTACGAGTACAATTGATTTCGAGTCAACCGCATTCGACCACTCTGCCATCTCTCCATTAACCGCATATATAAAGATTTATAAAATAAAATGCAAGACTTTTTTTATCTCACTCTATCAATGCACGAAGATAGGTTAAATCATTTAACCATGGCCCAACAGAGGAGGGGATACCATGCCCTGTTTCCATTGTAATCAAGGCATTTTCCTCTGTATAACCAACCAATCGCCTTAAATCATAATTACCTTCACCATAGTGTAAATGAGCATCAACTGTTGAAGCAATATCTCCATCACAAAGATGATACATGCACGGCCTCAAATCAACAAATTCTTGCAAAGTCTTGTAGATATCCGTTTTAAGATAATTAGCACCACAAATAGCATGAGAAAAATCTAGGCAAAATTGGCATTTAACTTCAACCAAAAATCTTTTAATTTCATCTGGCGTAACACCCACCAAATGACGATGTGTAGAAGAACATACGTAGGGAAGATTTTCTACAGCTATGCGTTTTTCATTAAAGCATTTAAATTGCTTGATATTTTCATCAAGACTTGCTGGTGCCATATTAAATCCAGGATGAACAATAATCGTCGAGGCATCAAGCAAATCTGCAAAATATTGTGCATCTGCCAAGCGTTGTTGGTTTGCCTTAAATTCAGAAGCATCTGACGTATTAAAATTTTGCCGGGCATGTGGAGCATGGATAATTGTTTCAAAGCCTTTAAGGCGCAGGACTTTATCTTTAACAATATCAAAACTGTCTGGTAATGCAAAAAGCTCCACATATCCAAACCAATTTTTTTCCTTAAGAGCAATTTCTACCGATTTAACAAAATCTGCATTTCGTATAAAATCCAATGACCAAAGCTTAATTCCAAATTTTCGCATAGTTCGTTCCTTTTTTTTACAATTAAAAAACGGGGAAATTGGGAGTACGGTTTGTCGCATAATGTATATTATGGAGACTAAAGGCACAAAAATAACTTAAAACGCACCTAGTTAAATTTATAATACTAAATTTACTTAGACCGCTACTGCGACAAAAATTCTTTTGGTTTCAAGCCCCAAGCTTTTACAGCCCAAAATGTTTCGCCATCATTTTTTTCAAGGACACAAACACTTCCCGTACCAACTTTTATATTATATTCTTCCGAAAACTTATGAAAATCACCTGTTAAATACGGTGCAAAACGAATAATTCCATTGGAACTAACCACTAGCACTGTTTTATCATGATAGTTCGTTTCAACTTCAAGTGCAAAATCATGCCATGCTTTAATAATTGCTTCCACTGAGACATTCCATCCATGAGGAACAATAGCTTGAGTATTCCAATCATCTATAGCTTTTTGACCGATACGAGCAATAACTTCTTCATCTGTTTTTCCCTCATCTGGCCCATAATCTATTTCTGTAAAACGATTATCAACAATAAGCGGAACATCTTTATCTAACGCAGCGATAGCCAAACGAGCTGTCTCCAGCGTACGATGTAATGGTGCAGCAAATACAGCTGCAGGATAAAATGTATTCATTTTCATATATTTACCAATATTTGTACCGCGCTCTGTTTCAACTAATGGTAAATCCGTACGAGCACCAACCCTCAACGGTGTTTGCTCTTTTGTAAAAGTATTCCCATGCCGTGCAATAATGATTCTTGTTGTCATGCTCCCTATCCTTTATCATTTAATTAAAACTCACCATATTTAGCAAATAACGCCTCTGCGCGTAGTATATCCTCAGGAGAATCAACCCCACTCATACCTTCAAAATGCCCATAATCGACAATAGCTGTTTTAATTCTCATTCCATTTTCCAGAAATCTAAGTTGCTCTAAACCTTCTAATTTTTCATAATCAGACTCATCTAATTGCTTAAATTTGAACAAAGAATCTGATTTATAACCATATAGCCCAATATGCCGATACACAGGACTTTTTATTTGTTTAGTTCTCAAATCGGCCTCTTTGCGAATAGCAGGAATAATATTTTTAGAAAACCATAAAGCATATCCATCTTTATCAACGACACAGGTTGTACCAGAAAATGGTGTCGTTTTTTTGCTCTCACGCAATTTATCCAACGCTTCCCAAGAGAGTTGTGTGATAGGAGTGACCAAATCAACCATAGGATCTTCTTCAAAAGCTTTTATTAATTCTTTAATAAACCACGGTGGACAAACAGGATTATCTCCCTGCAAATTAATAATCAATTCAGGCTTAACGTTGAGCATCTTCACCGCCTCACATACCCGATCCGACCCCGTTTTACACGCATCTGATGTCATAAGACACAAAATATCATGTTCCTTACAAAAATTTAAGATACGTCCATCTTCCGTAGCTACCACAATTTGTGCATCGCAAGCTTCTGTTCCTTTTTTTGCAATTTCAACCACACGCAACAACATCTCCTTACCGGCAATTTTTGCTAACGGCTTACCAGGAAAACGTGACGACCCATATCGAGCCGGAATAACCACCAATGTCTTTACCATCGTTATTTCTCCATAAACTAAAATATAAAACTAGATTGTCGCTTTTTTCAAAACACAGCAAGTACGATCAAAAACTTTTGCACAAATTAATGTATCATAACATTTTTCTACGTTGTTCCCGTAATAGCATCTTAAACATCTTATGAGCATCTTTATCAAAATAAGAAGTCTCATTTTCTATAGATTTTACCATATCTTCTGGTAAGAAATCTCGTACTTTCTTATATAACCGCCCGCTTATATTTGCTTGTTTAATTAGTTCAGATAACACCTTTTGAGAACGATCTTTATAAAACCTGACACAAAAATCATCGGAACTAATTATAGGCTGTGCACATAACTTACCCTTTTTGATATTAAAAACCTTATCACATGGCATGTAGGCATCATAATCTTTCGTATAAATAGCACAATCCAGAAAAGCATTTATATTTTTCGTTTCATCAACAATCTTATAAATAGGCATATCTAATAAGTCAGCCGCAGACCAAGAAGAACTTAATACTTGCGATAACAAATATGAACGCTTTAACAATCCTAAAGGCGTTCTAAAACCACTCAATTTACGCATTTGTTCCTCTAGAGGCTCTTTATCTTTTATAGATTGAAAAAACTTAGATTTTTTAAATCCTTTCGTTCCCCAACAATAGCCTGCACCGATACAAGTCAAAATTTCTTCATCAGAGAGACTTCGTCCGACTTTATCCCCCAAAATCGGAATAAATTCTTTTTCTATATAGCGAACATTATATTCTGCATCTTGCTCGGGATTTGTAACATCACCCATTTTGACCATTTTACGTTGACCATCTTCTTCAATATGGACTGTAAAACCTGTCCCAATAGTAGGATTTTTATTCCCCTCTAAAAAAGCCTCCTCTGAATACCCTTCTATTGCAACAATAAGAGCCATAATATCTGCACGCAGATCCTTAATCCTTTGAAGATTTCCATACAAATCAGTATGATAATTTCCTAAAAAATCTTTATACACATAAGAGCCAACTTTTATACTAGGATTATCTTTAACAGATACCTCTTTTTTATTTTCATTTCTAGCTGCATAATTTACAAACGATGTACCTACAATACCCAATGTAGCTGTTAAAAATGCAAATTTTAAATATCTAGAATGAACTTTTTTTGCCAACCGAACTTCATTTTCTAAGATAGCTTTAGCAAGTTTTTCTCTTGCTTTGCTTGCTGTAATTTTAAATTTTGGCAAATATTTATCACCCTGAGTTTCAAAAAATTGCAAAACTTTTTGTGTTACTGCAAAATCAGCTCCCAATCCGGCATAAATACTATGCTCATTTAGCAGAGAAGTATATTGATCAAGGGCCTTCGAAGACATAACAACAGAGGTTTCAATTAAATTCAGTTTAGCCAGCTTACGATAAGCATTAATCACCGCATGATATTTTACTTCTGCTTGGTCCAAAACTTTTTTAACTAACACTTCTTGGTTAAAATGACCATGCCAAGATGCCGGTACCACATATGTTGCATTGTCAATAGATAGCCTAACAGGTATTTCGTGACGATCTTGATATTTTTTAGTCTCTTGCTCTTGAAAATCAAATAAATCCTTTTTAAATTCACTAATCGCTTCATCTGTGCTACGAAAACGATTTACATATCCGAAAGGAACGACAAAAGATCTATCCGCCATAGTCAAAATAACCGGACTTTTACCTGTCTCTAAATACTCTTTAAGAAGATATTGTTCATTGGGGCGCTTTTGATATTGTTCAAACATTATTTATCTCCTCCATTAATCATGACCAGTGTACCATATTTTACACACAAAATCAAGACAATTAAATGATTTATGGCTTCAAACTAATAGTAAGGACTATCTTATTTTCTGTTTCCTGTCTTGTTAAGACCTCCGCGGTACGATAGATTTCAGCCAACTTAGAACCATCGGCAATATCTACCTCAACCGTTTGAATTTTGGATTTCATCAAAAAATGAGATTTCAAGCATTCCAATAAATTAGGGACACCAAATCCAGACAGAGCTGAAACCAATATTCCTTTTTTTATTCCTTTTAAGACTTTTTCTTCTAACACATCCACTTTATTACACACTTCAATATATCTTGATGTATGCTCTATTTTTTCTAGCCCTAACTCATGTAAAACCTTTATAACATCTTTTTTCTGCTCTTTATACCTAGGGTTAGAAACATCAATAACATGCAAAATAACATCTGCGACCAAAACCTCTTCCAATGTTGCCCGAAACGCCATGATCAGTTCATGCGGCAACTGAGAAATAAAACCAACTGTATCAGAAAGAATTATTTCCATATTATGACCAAGCTTTAATTTACGCATTGTAGGATCCAACGTAGCAAACAACATGTCTTGCGCAACGACATTAGCGTTTGTCAGGTAATTAAATAATGTAGATTTTCCTGCGTTAGTATACCCCACCAACGCAACAACCGGGAAAGGAACTTTAATCCGTGCTGATCGCTGAATTGTTCTTGTCTTTGTAACCTTTTCCAATTCTCGCTTAATCTTAATAATACGATTATCCAAAAAACGCCTATCCAACTCTATTTGAGTTTCCCCAGGACCGCCTAAAAAGCCCCCTCCTCCTCTTTGTCTTTCCAGGTGAGTCCAACTACGCACCAATCGACCACGTTGATAAGTTAAATGAGCTAATTCCACTTGTAACTTACCTTCTTTAGTTTGAGCACGTCTACCGAAAATTTCCAAGATAACAGCTGTCCTATCAATAACTTTTAGCCGCAATTCTTTTTCTAAATTACGTTGTTGCACAGGAGATAATTCAGCGTTGACAACCAATAGTTCTACATCATGCGCAATACATTGTTCTTTAAAACGCTGGATAGTACCACTTCCAAAATACATACCAGCATTAATTTTGTTAAGTTTAACAACATCACGCCAAACAACAATTTGCCCCATAGCAACCACCAATCCACACGCCTCCTCTGCGATTCTATAAATATCATCAACAGAACAAACACCCGAATTATCTTTCACTATAGGGCAAATAACAGCTGTCTTTGTTTTTTTATTTTTTTCAATATCAAGCAAAATTATTCTTCAACCACATCAATTGGTGTCGCAGGCATAATAGTTGATACGGCATGGGTATAAACAAGTTGAGTATGACCATCACGTCTAAGTAATAGCGAAGAATTGTCAAACCAAGTAATTACACCTTGTAGTTTTACACCATTAATCAAAAAAACAGTTACCGAAACTTTTTTATCTTTGATATCATTCAAAAAATCAACTTGTGCATTTGTAGTCATGTTTCATTTCCTTATTATATTTTCAACATATGCCGTTAAGAGTTCCCCCTCGCCTGCATAAATATATTCTATTTTTAATTTAGTTAACATAATCTAAATAATACCAAAAAAATTATGACCATACAAATTTTGTAAATATCCTATTTTTATTGACAGGCAATGAAAAAACTGCTACAATATCGATAATAAGTTTGATATAAATATGGAGGTGGATTATGGCACCAAGAACACCAAGACGCCCTGATCTTCTTGAATTAGCTGAGATATTAGAAGAACAACATCGATATGCCAGCATGGAAATTTGGTTAACGCGGCTTAATTTAGATAAAGATTTAGCCAAAACGATGGTACAAAAGTATGGCTCAGAAAAGGCATATACCATCATGGTCAGAGCTATGATGGAACCTGCATATTTAATGGAAGATATAGGCGAAAATTATAGAAATTCAAGAAATGCAATTGCCTATTTTTTACAAGAAGACATTCCTGCAGAAATAGTCGCCAAAGCCACCAGTGAAAAAGAAGAAGTGCCATCATCACCTCTTTCATCACGCCCTGATAAAACTTCATTTGATCAACAAGAAATTCTAGAACAAACAACCACAAACAATCAGTCTGAGACAAATCAAGACACTACTGTAGAACCAGAAAAAGCAGAAGAAAGTAAAGACCAACAAATAAATTCAGCATCTTCCCCAATAAATACAGATGAAAACATTTCCTCTGATCCTATTTCTGAAGAACAAACAACTTTTGACGATATAGAACTAGAGCCAATTGCCAATGATAAAAACGAGGAAAATACAAAAATTACGCAAACACAACGCCCCAATAAGTTCAAACAGAGAATTGATAAAATAAAACAAAACGCACAAAATTCAATTAATAAAGTAAAAGCCGCAATTAAAAAGAAAAAAGATGCAATTTTTGCTAAAAAGAACAAAGCAAATGCAACAGCATCTCAGCCCCCCCTATCGACACCAATACAAACAAATACATCTACCATTTTTTCTAAGAATTCCCCTTATAATATTGCTGCTGAAGAGAATGCTGAATCATTTAATCAAAAAGTTGACAAGACTATTGCAAGTAAAAATTCAGAAGACTACACCATAGCTGAAAAACAATTCTGGCAACAGCAAGAAAGTTTAGCTCATCAAGATAACGCTTTCCCTGCTTTGAAAGAGAAATTCAATAAAAAAATTTCCGCTCAAAAAGCAGAAAGAGAAGCACTGGCTCAACAGCAAAAATTGGCAAATCAATTGATAAAATCTGGAAAAATAGCCTATGATAACCTTCCTGACAGACCAGCCGCCAGCAAAGCGGAGCTGCTTGATACTGCATATACCTACTATTCTCACTTTGAAAGTAAAAGTTATATAACGACTTTAGATTATAAAGGTAATCCCACCTTCGGTTCTGGCCACCTAATTATGCTATACGATGAAGTAAACAACGAAAAAATTATGAATAACTACAAATCCAACTATGTAAAACTGGCTAATAAGACATCTCTATCAGCTACAGAATTGGAAAATCAGTTTGACTTTATGCGTACAGAACTCAAAAAAGCAAAAAGCTACCAAAAACAACACCCTAGCGCATCTTTAGAAGAAGCCCTAAAACATACAAACCTAAAAGCATCAAAGATACCGGGTGCTGGTTATAATATAGCGGCCCCTCAAGTTGCAAAAGTAAAATTAACCGAAGACGATATGAGAAAAATATTTAATACAGACATTGAATATGCATATCGTTCATGTCAGAGGGCAATCGGCAAAGCAACTTTTGATAATCTGACATTACCCACACAATTAGCTGTGATGTATACTGCATATAATAGAGGAAATGCAGATTGTTTCAAAGGAAAAACTACAGAAGAAGAAATTGTTGCAAAAATTCCAAATAGTAAAAATAAAGCTCGTAATAAATTAACAAATGTTGCTCGGACAAGAAATAATCTGCCCCAGCTAGGGGAAACAATCATCGTTAAGCGCAAACAGCAACAGAAGAATTCTTACGCATAAAAGAAAAGGACGACTTTTAGGTCGTCCTTCCTTTGAATTTTCATAAAATTAATCACGTTTTTTCAATGTCGGAAACAAAATGACATCACGTAGCGTAGCCGCACCTGTTAAGAGCTTAGCCAATCTATCCATTCCCATACCCATACCTGTGGTCGGGACAAATCCATAAGACAAAGCATCAATAAAGCTCTCATCAAGCATTTGCGCCTCTTCATCACCGCATTCCCGCTCGGCAGCCTGATCTTTAAAACGTTCCAACTGCTCCAATGGGTTGGACAATTCAGAATAAGCACACCCCAACTCCATTCCTAGTAAATAAGTATCAAAGTGTTCCACTAACCTTGGATTATCTCGATGCGTTTTTGCCAAAGGAGAAATATCTCGTGGCATATCCATAACATGAATTGGTTCAATCAAAGTCTGCTCAACTTTTTCATCAAAGACTTCTTGAACAACCTTTCCCCAACATGAGCAATGATCTGCATCAACCCCTACAGTATGAGCCAATTTTTTAGCATCATCAACAGTATCTACACTCAAAAAGTCTGCTCCTGTTTCTTTCTTAATTAAATCGATGATTGAAACCTTAGGAAATGGTTTTGAAAAATCAATTTCATGTCCTGATAATACCAGCTTATCTGTCCCAAACACATTCTTAACAACATAACGAACCAAGCGAGACATCAACTCTGCCATATCATTATAATCACCATACGCCATGTAAGCTTCTAAACCCGTAAACTCTGGAACATGATTTTTATCAATACCCTCATTGCGATAATTTTTACCAATTTCAAAAACACGATCAAAACCACCGACGATCAATTTTTTCAAATACAACTCTGGAGCAACGCGTAAATAAAAATCATTATCAAGCGCATTATAGTGTGTCACAAATGGCTTTGCATTTGCTCCTCCCATAATTGGATGGAATGTCGGTGTTTCTACTTCCAAGAAATCTTCAGAATTAAAAAATGCACGCACCGCAGATACTATTTTGCACCGCATCAACAGGGTTTGTTTAGCTTCATCATTTATTATTAAATCGACATAACGCTTACGATAGCGCGTTTCAACATCTGTCAATCCATGAAATTTTTCAGGCAAAGGCTCCAAGGATTTGGCTATTATATCGAATTTTTCTGCCGCAACGGATAACTCACCACGTGGCGTTCGGCGAATAAACCCAGTAACACCAACGACATCACCAACATCAAGGCATTTGAGTAATTTTAAATTATCTTCATCCAAATGCGATTTATGACAAAAAAGCTGAATTCTACCAGTTTTATCCTTCATATCAATAAACATACCATCATTTCTAACAGCCATGGCACGTCCTGCAACTGTTACTCTATCCTCCGTATTTTCACCGGCTTGCAGATTTTGGTATTTTTCTTGCAGAGGCTGAGCATAGCTATTAGGGACAAATCTATATGGATATGGATTATACCCCATATCTTCAAGTTTAGAAAGCTTATTAAGACGACTTTGCCGTTGTTCACTGATTTCTTCTGTCATTATCGTATCCATTAATTTAAATTAAACTGCCATGCCTTATATCATATTAGATAAATTTTTCAAGCATTATTTAACAACGTATTCCAAATGATAATACATCAAAAAAGCAACTTACTTAAATTTCCATACGACAGAGCATGTATTCTCATCACATTGACATGCATTTTCTATACTTTTCTCACTAGCGCCTGCCAAATCCTGAGCTTTGAAAATATTTGATTTTTTTATTTCTTGCTGCGGCGTATCGATCAGAATTTCATCAAGTACACCGCTAGGAGTCGCAACTTTATACCCTCCCACAGCAATAAAACTAATACCTTGCTGCTCATCCCATGCCACCTTCATTAACTCACGGCAACCAAAACTGCTAAGTCCTTGAAAAGATATTTCAAAAGATTTATTATCATCCATTTCATACAAAGAGGAATAAAAGACATCAACCCCTCCCATATAAGCATTAACAGCTTCTCTATACCCTACCTTAAACATTCTACGCGGTATAAGCTTTAATGATACCGCCGTACTATAGTCATATCCATTATAATCTTTTTGAGATGAATAAGCCTGAATAGTATTATTCATTAATTCACCAACTTCTTCTATACATGCATTAATCTTAAGCTTTTCTACAGATATCTTATAACTGCGTAATCCTAAATAACTCAGCAGAATAAATGCTATAAACCCTGCAATTTTATATATAGTACCAATTTTAGGTGTTGTCACTGTCATAATAAAACTTCTACAATACAAAACCACTATTGTTTTTGTTATATTACAGATTTATAAAAAAGCAAGTATTCAATTGACACTGTGATTAATTTCACAACAATTCTATCCCACGCGACCTTCTTTTTTCACATAGGATTTATAAGCCTTTAAAGCTTCATCAAACCGTTCCAAGACATCCTTTTTTCGTGTGTCCAAACGAGATTTAAAGCTTTCATTGTAACGATGCTCCAAAATTTGTGACAACTTATATTCATCTCGATGCCTATAAATATTATATAAACGATATGCTTTATCAAAATCTAATGAAGAAGAAGCATTAGCTCCCAAACGCTCAAACTGATAATAGCGCCCTCTTCCATCGTTTCCATCCGACCTATATTTATTCAGAATAGATACAATCTCACGAAATTTTTCAACATCTTCAATGTGTTCCACCGGAATATGCATTTTCTTGCGCCAGTTAGGATAAAACCGCCCATCATTTCCTTGCACTTCCATTAATGACTTTTTATCAGAAAGTGTCATATCAACATCTAGAGTACCAGGAATATTTCCCATTTCACTCACCCCAAAAATATCAGCAAAAGGCATAAGCATAATAGCAGAATTAGACCGAGCCATAAACGCGGCTGTTGCTTGAATATATTTTTCTGGAACATAATTAGCTTCTTCGCGAGGATGTGCACTCTTTTGTCCCCCAACCTCTTGCCAACATCCATAATGCTCTAGCATCCAATTCATCGATTCGCGTTGTGATGCATATTGATCAAACATACGATTTATTATCGAATCATTATAAAAACCCAACATCTTTTTTTGCCATATGTCTTGAACATTCCACTGATTAATAAGTGTCGGCGTATCATGAGTTGACGTTGCACAAACTGAAAGAGATTGATAATCCTCTGGACGCCGCATTGAATAAAAGACATTACTTTCCCTTTCAAATGGCAAAACTTTATATGAGAGAATACCATACTCTTCCATTTGACGGCGAAATTCTTCAGTCGTGGCGCCAATATCTTCACCTATAATCATAGTCCTATGACGATGACTTTCTAAAGCGACAATGGCCATCAGTTCATTAGCATTATAATAAACAAACGTTCCAGGTGCCCCATTCGTAGGATAAAAATAAAGACGATTTAACTGCAAGACATGATCAATGCGCATACAACCTGCATATTTCATATTGGCTTCTAAAATGCGACGATACGGCTCGTACCCCTGCTCCTGCAACTTAGCCGGGTTAAATCCTAAAACATTCCAGACCTGTCCAGCTGGAGATAATTCATCTGGTGTAGCACCGGCCGAACCTTTTATAAACAGATCCTTATAATACCAGGCCTCAAAACCTTTAGGAGAAGCCCCAACCGCCATATCCATATAAAGTCCGATTTTCATTCCCGCATTCAAACAAGTCTCTTTAACTTCCTCAATCTGCTTTGAACATTGATATTGACTATATTTAAAGAACTCTATTTCATCTTGATGTGCCGCAACAAATTTTTGCACTGCTACAGAATTTGTTTTTTTATATTCTTCCGGCCAACACGTCCAGTCCAACAATGCTGGTTTATGTTTCGAAAAATATTTACTTAACGCTCTAAAAGTAGCATACATATCCAGTATACCGTCTTGACTATCACAAAAGACCTTAAATCGATTATAATCCTCTGAATCTTTCTTATGTTTAAACTCTTTATAACAACGCACTAAAATATCATCTACAAGCTCTTGTGTTACAGTATAATCCACATAAGCACGCCGCCGATTACGCTTAAGCTTATTTTGAAACTCACTACCATAATAATAAGACTGAATATCTGCACTAGTCTTAAATTCTTCAACGGCAGTCACATCAAGATAGAGATAATTAAAAAACATCCGACTATCTGGCGAATAAGGAGATGCATTTTCTGGCTGATCACCACGATTGGCATGCAAGGGATTAACCCCCATAATGCCTGCACCATTTTTACCTAGGATATACCCCAATTGAGCTAAGTCACTATAATTACCAATTCCTAAATTATTTTCACTAACTTGCTCATACAATTGCACCGGAACGCCCCATGTTTTTTTACCATCTTTAATTCCCAAAGCATCATAGCACTTTTCCGGAGCAGAAATAAGATGTGTTCGTTGGGCATGTTCAATGCCATTCTTATCCACGTAAGAAAATTCTGCATGATGATAGCCTAAACGCACCTCAAATGGAAATTTAAAACGATACTTTCGATAGGTAATTCCATTAATAATATGATGATTATTATCATTCCCCTGCTCTGCACACGGCTCTAAATCATTAACAGCAATATCACCACTATAAATCTTCTCGGCATCATCAAACTCAACAGAACCTGAATAATATTTTTTAGGATTTTCATCTTCAAAAAAGTGCCAATGTAATTTTTGTACACCATCCGGTAAAGACACCTCTATACTTCCTACCTTATTCTGTCTCAAGACAGGGACATGATGTACAATATTAATGAAGTTGGCATCCATTTTCTCTTTAATTAGAGCTTTAACAAGTTCTAGATTTTGTTTTGCATCACGCCCCTGCAGAGATGAATAGTTAAAATCGTCGTGGAGTATTCCCATAGCTTTAAGCATACCGACCTTAACTTCCGGTTCTGATTGATATTCGATTCCGCATAAATCGGCTAATTTTCCTAAAGCTGTATCAATATCTGTGATATCCTGAATATTCATCAAAACCTCTATATAAAAATACCTTCAAATTACGACTAAAATATAAAAATAAAAAAAGCCTTTCGCAAAACTATTTATAAGTTATAAACAGAAAGAAAACATTTTTCTATTTTACATTTTAATAAATATATACTTAAACAACAGATCCAACCTCTGCAAAAGTTATATACAAATAAAATAAATCATTGTGATATAAGTAATTATCAAAAAAATCACAAAAAAACAAAAAAAAAGCTTTACAAAACAAAAAACATGATTTAATAACTATCCCTAGTTATGCGCTCGTAGCTCAACTGGATAGAGCATCTGACTACGGATCAGAAGGTTGTGAGTTCGAACCCCGCCGAGTGCACCATGTATAAGCTCTTGATTTTCCAAAGGTTTTGCGGCTTTTTTGGTAGAATTTAAGAGCTTTATTTTTTTCTTAAAAATACTGTTTTTTGCCTTTTTCTACCCACTTATAATGATTTTTTAGCACAGTTTGAATTAAACATTTAGCCCCACTCTGTTTAGCGCATAAATTTACCGATTCTTTGTTGTAAAATTTTATCCCTATCAATAATTTTTCTGACTTCTTCCTCGATTCCCCAGTTTCTCACACATCTTAACCGATACTCGGGATAATCTTCTCGCAAAGACTTCACGAAATCGATAAATTTATCAGCCGAGGCATAGGTTATTGTTGGACACTTTCCGCACCGATACGCCCCGATATAATTGCCAACATGAACTATATATATGTCTTTCATACAAAAAAGGCCTCAGATTACCCCAAAGCCTTTTTAAGAGAAATGAACTAGCCGTTGCCATCCATTACAATAGCTCTTTGCAATTCAATAAGAGCACGCCGCTGTTCTTCACTTGCACAATACTTCACCAACTCATCACCTATTTGTATCATAGTATTAAATTCAAAGCTTGCCAAAAATGCTTTAAGCTCCTCATAACCATGCACAAAGGTACCATCAGCCTCTATTTGTACGAATAAAGAAGAACCAACTTCAAGTTTACGCTTTTTGACTTCTTGAATAATATTATCCAGAAGCATCCGTGCCCACTGAATCACCGTGTCACTGACATTCTCATCAGCAGCTTTTCTATATAGAGACCTAGCTCTATAATAACACATCAAAATCTCTTCTGCACTTTTGTCTTCCAAAGATTGCATAGCAAGAGAAAGGTTCCATAAAGATTTTTCCAATTCCATAATTACAAATTTAAATAATAAAAACTGTATAAGAAAAGTACACTTCTTGAAGATAAAAGTCAAATAGATTTTGAAGATCAATGAATTTAAAAGTCGAATTTCAGCCATGTAAATAGGACATTACCATCATTTTTAACGCCAGGGACATACGCCGCTTGCAAAGAAACTTGCTGATAGCTGATAGATGCCAAAGGCAAAGGCAAAGGAACAGGAATATATTTATACTCATGTCTCTGGGTGATACCTAAAGTATAACCATAACCTAAATGCCATGTATTAGCACAATTAAGCGGAATATTACGAATAAAAGCATATCCGAAAAAAGTTTCTGCATAATCATTAGAGTCCTTAAAAGCCATTGCATAAAGGCCATGCCAATCATCACCCTTATAAGCATATTTACCAATACCAAAGCCCCATGGATTCTCATTATATTTATCGATATGTTTTTGATCATAAGTTAAGCGATTATGCCAAGCATATATAGGAAGATAGGCACTAATACGCCCATCATTCCATGTGTCTTTAACATCAGCTTTAAAAGTTTGCACATAATCCCTAAATCCCGCTTCAGCATTATTACACAACAAAACAGAGAATAAACAGACAAAAACCCTAATATATCGCATTGTAACATCAGTCCCTTAAAAATCGCTACAGAAAAGAACTATCAAGTTTTTTTTAAATATTAAACATTTATTTACACTTTTCCCTATATTTTAGAGGAAAAGCTAATTGAAAGAAAAAAATGAAAATTCTGCTGGTCATATCTATACTTTTAACACTGAATGCCTGTCAAGCTTCAGGAACGAATCATGGTGCTGTGGTAACCACAAATATATTATCACTGGAATTTTAGTCTTTTCAACAAGCTGATAGAAAAATGCTTTTAAAACAACTCTCAAGATTTTAAATATAAAGTAATACCTTACGCCAGCCCAATCTGCGGAATCATCGTTTCTAACTCAACACCACTCATGTTACAAGCAAATTGCCAACGCTTTTCCAAAGCAACATCAAACATCATTTGTTCATCTGCAGGAACAATAAGCCATTGATTATTAAAAATTTCCCATTCAAGCTGTCCCCTATGCCAAAGACAATGCCCCATAGCAATAATCTTCTTAGAAGGCCCCTCTCCATCCAAAATTTCCTGTAAAATACCGAAAGAAGTAGAAACAGCTATATTACCATGAATTTCTGCAAAAGGATCTTTAGAAGTAACCTCAGCTTTAGGAAAAATAACATAACCATGTGCTGGATTTTCTGGACCTCCTTGATATAAATCTTCATAAACCTGTTTCAAAGCACTTTCATTTTCGCAATCTTTGGTTTTACATTCAATTGTTGCTGTTCCAAACAGTAACTTATTAATCATGATACCACGTACAATATCCGCAGTACATTCTGTAACATAAATCACAGATTTTTGATATATCTCTTGCGCCTGAACACCAATATATACTAAACACTTACCCACAAGAGATTCTGAAGTAAATAAAGCAGACCGCCCTACTTCATTAGACGTCATACCAGATAATCCACCTGACAAAGACACTGGATTTGTATCATCCTGTTCATCATTTTTAACCATGAAATATATCTTTCCCTAAAAAGTCTATTGCCTTTTTCAATTTAACTTATATACTGTCACTACAAAATATATAAAGATTTTGAAAATGCAACAACAAAATAACATGAAAAAGTTTATTTGCCATTTGATAGTTTATATAGGGTTAAGCATTGCTGTTTTCAACCCAAATATAAGCTATAGTGCCAATATTCCTCCTTTACCCTTTGAACAAGAAATATCCGAACAAATAGCCAACTATGACAAGAACAAACCACTCATTAAGGCTGACAACGAATTCATCAAGTTATTTGTGGTTTTCTATCTAATTGATAAACTCTACCCACAAGAAAAAATAAATGACAATATTGTATATTTCTTACATCGCATGTGGCCTCAAAGCAAACTCGAAACATTAGAAAAAATAGCCCCTTTCATCAAAACTGCCGTAAAGCTTAAAAGACGCTATGTATATGCCACAGAAAGACTTGAACAAAAAATCAAAGCCACAACATTATTATTAAAAGACGCTCCGATTATTGCTAAAGATAATGAATATGCTCCAAAATATTCTAACCAATATAAAAAAACCGGAGAAAACGAATATGCTGTGCACTACACACCATACAAATATTTAGGTTATGACAGAGGAGAATATGGAGAACCAGTACGTCGCCGCGACAAAAATTATGAACCTACAAACAATAATATCATAGAAGAAATCACATTAGCTTTATTACATTTCAATATAAGGGATTTTTATCGTGCATTAAAGAAGTTACCTATACAAAATGATGGTTCTCGTGAAAAATTAGTCGAGCTAGAAAATGGCCTTCGTTCTCGTTTATTGGTAGATACAGCCGCTTTAGGCAATAAAGAAATTATCAATGGTGTTCTAGAAGTATATGTTCCGACAGGTTGGTACATAAATGGGGATTACCTAAATTCCTCTTCTAAACCACATTTTATCTTAAACGAAAACCCTAAAGAAGACTTAAATATCAGTAAATATAAATTATATTATCCTCTGGCCTACGAAGTCATAAACAATCAGGAAACCGCTCGTATACTAATAAATAATGTTAAATTTCCTATCCAATTTTACCGCCGAGACTTAACCCGCGATATGAATATCAACGGAAGCTTCAGCTTTCAACTGTGCCGTGCCAAAACCAAAGATTGCCACAACGTCATAAGCCACAATAATCTGTCTATAGAAGCCGCACCGGAAGAATTATCATCGATGCACACAAATTTTGTGATGCAAGCTTTTGCACACTTACCCCCCGAAAAGAATGAACATGTACATCTAAAATCAGCTATTTATGACCCAGAAAGCAAAAAGTTAACGATAAATTTCCAAACCTCCAAAACATACAATAATGTCGCCGTAATGGCCGAAGATAGCATCCAGACAAACTTTTTTTCACCGCAATATACCATTAAAAAAGATGAAATTAGTGTCACATTCAAAGCCGCTCCAGCAATAAAAAATGCTGCTACAAATCAAATTGATTCACAAAATACCCTCTTAACTAATGAAATAGCCATCTCAGCCGCCTTTGACGAAAACGAAACCATTCGCACTGTCATTACACCACAAATAGCATCCAAAACAACACAACACCCCTCAAAGCCAGATTACAGAATAGCCTTTTTATTTGGAGTATTACTCAACTTAATGCCTGGAGTATTCTATTTATTACAAAGACTAATCACTCTCCTAAGTACACGCCCAAACAGCCTTAAAATTTTATATCGTTATGCTGTAGGAAACTTCATCGGAATTGTACTCTTAGCTCTATACAATCAACATGCAAATTGGTGTACTATCTATGTAAATCCATGGATAACCTGTACTGCCTTTTTATTAGCTATTTCTTATCTAACCCACCTATTGGGATACATGGATTTCGATTTATTCCGCCCATTAAAAAGAACAGTCAAACGAGGTTTTTTTATCGGCTTATGCTCCGTTATACTCGCAGCAGCTATTCCTACCCCTTATAAAGAAGAAACATTTAATCAAATTTTTAACCAACCTCATATGGTTATCTTCATCTTATATCTTACCATATGGCTAGGCATGTTAACCATCCCAATGACCTGTTATATTTTTAGAAAAAAACTAACAATTCTTCCTCATAAAATGCACCTATTAAACGGTATTTACATGACTTTTTACCTGCTCATAATGTATTGGATAATTTGGATGGCATACCATTGGACTGCTCTATTAACATTACTTATTTTCGGGCTGTTATTAGCAAGTTTATGGTATATATATCCACTTGCTATCATAGAGGCAACAAATCACCGCCGTTCTTTGACAGAAAAAGAAAAGATATTTGATAAAGTCCAACAGCACACGACCATAGCCATTATTATTCTCTGGCTAACCTGCGGATTATTGATAAGCATCATACCAGCTAAAGATGAAAAAATACCAACTTGGCAAGAACTAACCCCGCAAATTAAAGAAAAAATAAGTCAAAACAAACCATATTTAGTAGTCTTTAATGCTTATTGGGCGCCCTATTCTTGGCTCAATCATAACACAATAAGTCATTTATCAGCTCAAGGAATAACTGTCGCTTCATATACACCATCTGCACAAAACAGCATTGCTCTCACTTGGTATGAAAAATACCAAAAATCAAATGCCCCATTGCATATTTTATTTACCTCCCGACATCCGCAGGGATTAATTCTCCCCACAGATTTAAGGTCTATCGATTGGGAAAAAGCAATCTCCGATTTTACCATAAATAAAAAGCAAAGAAGAAAGGAATAACTATGCCCCTCTCTATCGCTCATTCAGGTTTACGTCCTGTCATCGCTATCATCGGCAATCGTAATGCCGGAAAATCGTCACTTCTCAACAGCATCACTCAACAAAGTCTATCTATTGTCTCTGACATCCCTGGTACAACGACTGATGCTGTGGCCAAAGCTTATGAAATGATACCTGCCGGCCCTGTCACTATTTACGACACTGCAGGATTGGATGACACAGGAGAATTAGGTGCCTTAAGAATACAAACCAGTAAAAAAATAATTAACCGAGCAGATATAATTCTTTATGTCGTCGGCAAAGATGACTCATTGATAGAAACAGAAAATAAACTAAAGCAACTAAAGACAACTCACCCAAAATTAATTACTGTTTTTAACTATGCCGATTACTTTTCGACAACGGATCCTCGAGATAGCTTAATAAAAAAATATAAAGGAATACGTATTTCAGCCTTAACAGGACAAGGCATAGAAGAACTCAGAAAATGCATTATTACACATTTACTGTCATCTAAAAAAGAACCTCAACTATTATCTGGACTAATAAATTCTCGAGACACTCTTATTCTTATTACGCCGATGGACATTGCTGCTCCAAAGGGGCGTTTAATCATGCCTCAAACACAAACAATACGCGAAGCTTTAGATCTCAATGCCATCGTGCTTATTATCAAAACAGAAGAATTAGAACCAACCTTAAGTATATTAAACATATCACCCAAATTGATTGTCACAGACTCTCAAGCCATTAAAGAAGTGGCAGCTATAGTCCCAAGCGACATTCCCCTCACCACTTTTTCAATGCTATTTGCACATGCAAAAGGAAATTTTTCCCAACTTTTAGCCGGTGTAAGACACATCAATAAATTGAAAGATGGCTCCAAAATATTAATTGCTGAAGGTTGTGCTCACCACATCACATGCAATGATATTGGTAGAGTAAAAATTCCCAATTTATTAAAAAAATATACCAAAAAACAATTAGATATTGATTTTATATCTGGCCAAGATTTTCCAGAAGATATAACATCATATGATTTAATCATTCACTGCGGTGGTTGTATTCTAAATCAGCAAGAAATGCAGCGCAGATTAAAACAAGCTTACCAACAAAATATAAACATAACAAATTATGGTATGGTTATTTCTTTCATTCAAGGAGTTTTAGAACGTACCGCAACCCCATTTAATAATTTATCTATCAACCAGGAGAAATAATATGACAAAAGTAGCATGGCGCCCCGGAACAATGTTATCTCCTCTTCCTCCGGCATTAGTGACATCTGGAGACAAAAACCACAACAATGTTATGACCGCAGCTTGGACGGGAATAATTTGTTCAGACCCTGTTATAACTTATGTTTCTATCCGTCCATCAAGATACACGCATACATTAATAAGCCAAAACAAAGAATTTGTAATCAATATTCCCACTTGGAAGATAGCATCTGCAGTTGACACCGTCGGTGTCAAATCTGGACGCGATATAGATAAATTTGCCTTAACTGGTTTAACCCCAGAACCTTGTCAAAAAATCAAAGCACCTCAAATTGCCGAATGCCCCATTTCCATAGAATGTAAAGTAATAGAGATACGCCCTTTCGGAACACATGATATGTTTTTAGCCGAAGTTGTTTCTGTTAATATTGATGATAAATATATCAATGAAGACGGTGCTCTAGATTTAGAAAAAGCGGGATTACTAGCATATGCACACGGATTTTACTACACATTAGGCCGTCGCATAGGGAAATTTGGCTTTTCTGTTGAAAAGAAAAAGAAAAACGCTATCAAAAATCAAGCTTTGCCGAAAAATTCTACTACAGGAACCATCAAATTCACCCAAAAGACACATAAAAGAACTAACTATGAACCATATTCCTTTAAGAAAAAATCTGACGGCAGCTTTAAGAAAAAAATGATTAATAAGAAATAACGACATTCTTACTCTTTAAAATTCCTCTGTAGAGCATACATTGATAGCATGTGGATTTTACTAAGTTTCCTATATGCAATAACTAACGCTATCTATACAACCTATAATGATAAACGCCATTACAATGGTTATATCCTTGGCATATGGCGTGGCTTTGGCATTGCTTTCTGCATATTACCCTTCGCAACAACCGTTACATGGCAATTATCTTGGGACTACTGGTCTATACTAATCGTTCAAGGAATATTGATAGGAATATATGACAGCCATATATTTTTCGCTTCATCAAAATATAGTGGACATGCCTGTTCCGGTTTTATGACGACTAGCGTACTCATCACAACTTTTTTATGGTGGGCCCTAGAAATAAATGAATTCAAAAATTTATTACAATCTCCACATTATTTTCTAACCTTAATGATTTTATTAATCGGATACACCATAAGTTTCTGGCAAATGATGAAAGTACATATTAGCAAGCAAGCGGAAAAGTATCTGTATCCAGCCGTATTAGCTTTAGCGTTAATGAGTATTGCAACACGATATATAGCTTTACGCGGCGGGTCAACAACCGATGGCATAATCTATTATCTAACAGTATCGTGCTTTATTAGTGGATTTTTTAATAGCTTAATGTTCATAAAAGAACAACACCAACAAACCATAGAAAAAAAGGACCAATATGCCAGACTACCAAACTTAAAAGAAGGAAGCTGGCTCATACTTTTCAGTACTATTTTAATTATTGCCAAAACCATTGCCTTAAGACTTGCCCCAAATCCTGGCTATGTTGTAGCGATATTACTAACATCTCCTTTATTTACGGGTGTCATTCAGCATCAAAACATAACCATCACTCCAGCAATACTTTTAACCTACAGCCTACTTATTGCCTTACTTATTTTAGTGAGTCATTGTTGAGAACGCTTATAACAATCCTTAAAAAACTTGACCAATCCATCTTTTAAGCTTTCTGTAGAACCTGAAAACTTAGATAGTGCCATAGGTACTTTTTCTTGAATATAATTTCTCAAACTTTTAAATTCCTGAGCCAACCTTAAATGATTTACATTAATGGATAGGTCATTTTTTTCTGCACGTACTAGTTCAAAAATATCTTTTTCATCATCCAAATCACTAACAAAATTAAGCCATTCAACCAGACATTTATTTTTATATCTATCGTATAAATGATACGCTATTTGTGCGGCATCATCACTGGAATTTAACCTTTGTTGTATCGTATCTTCTATTTGACGAATATCATCATCAGTAACCACCTGAGCCAGATCAAGAGCCATATCCTTACGCAATTTTTTTAATCGCACCAGAATTTCCTTCTCACTATCCCAATAATCATCATATATAACGCCTTCCTTCAAGCACAATTCAAGCCCATCGCGAACTTCATCTTCACATCCCAACAATTTTAAAGCGATAATGATTTTATGAGCCACACAATACCGCAACAAATCTATTTTAGAGACATCATCATCTGTCAAAAAAACAATAGGTTCTTCAATATACTGCAAAACCTCCGCTGTCATCTGCTTATTATTATAAAAATCTTCTCTATGATCACAATACGACATGAATGAAGACAAAGCCTCATTTTCATCAGAAGTCTGAAACTTTTGACTAGATTTAAGATGGACAATACCATCTTGCACTATTTTTTTTACCAACTGATTAAATTCTACCCTTGGTGCAATCAAAACTTTTATATGGTAAAAACTTTGTAACGCTTTTTCACATTCAAAATAATTTATTAAATCAAGCCCTATCGGACTATAATTAATAAATGACCCTTTTTTATAGCGCATAAAAAGCCAATCTTTTACCATCACCAAAGCAGCCTCAATTGCTGCCTGCTGCATGTCGCTCAAAACGATACGATCTGATTTGATAAGAAAATCCTCGACATCAGCCATAACGCCACCCCCAATAATTCCAGACACAGACAAATTATAGCACAAAAAATACAAAATGTCAAGAATTTAGTGAGAAAAGGCCACTTCAAAGCAGTGATTCTGCTCATTTTATTCAAAAAGCTTAGACCAAAATCCTTTTTCTTCCGCAGAGGCACTATCAGCAAATTTTTGCAAACAATCCTTTTGTTCCGATGTCAATTTAGTTGGAATAACAACCTTAAATTGCACATACAAATCACCCCTCTTGTCCGAATTTATATAACGCATACCATTATTTTTCAAGCGCAATCTATCATTCGGTTGCGTACCCGCCTTTATATTAACATCAATTTTCTGCCCATCAATACCAGAAAGTTTAAAGTTTCCACCTAAAGCAGCCTGCACCATAGAAATAGGTTTTTCTACAAACAAATCTGAACCATCACGAGCAAACATTTTATGAGGTTTAATAGAAATAAAAACATATAAGTCCCCCTTTGGACCACCATTTTTACCAATTTCACCCTCACCAGCCACACGCATTCTTGTACCACTTTCAATGCCAGCAGGAATTTTGATTTTTAACGATTTATCAATTTTTTCCTTACCACTACCTCTGCATTTTTTACATTTTTCCAAGACGACTCTTCCTGTACCACGGCACTGTGGACATGTCGTTTCAAAAACAAAAAAGCCACCTTGTTGAGTACGAACTTTTCCACTTCCTTGACAAGTTGCACAAACAGGTGGTTCCTTACCATCAGCAGTACCGTGCCCATGACAAGCATCACACTCTTTTGAGGTGGTAATAGATATTTCCTTTTCTACCCCTTGGAAAGCCTCTTCCAAGGTCAGCGTCATATCATAGCGAATATCATCTCCGCGCTCAGCATAAGAACGTTGACGAGAACGTCTTCCCTGCCCCGTAAATTCAGAAAAAATATCTGAAAACACATCTGCAAACCCAGCACCTGTAAAATCAAATCCATTAAACGGATTGGCTTCTGCATTACCGCCCATTCCATTCGCAAATGCCTGATGCCCATATCGGTCATATGCTGCCCGTTTTTGCGCGTCTTTCAATACTTCATAGGCTTCATTTATATCCTTAAATTTTGCCTCAGCTTCTTTATTATCAGGATTACGGTCTGGGTGATATTGCATTGCCAACTTACGGTAAGCCTTTTTAATTTCATCTGCTGATGCAGTTTTCTCAACACCGAGAATAGTATAGTAGTCTTCTGTGGTACTCATTTTTCAATCTTTATTCATCGTTAAATCTTAGACTTATTTAGGAACATTTAATAGATTACGCAAGTATTTTAATAAAAATTTTCACATAAATATCATAAAAGTCCACCATCAAGGAGGACTTTTACATATAAGAAAACAACAGCTTATAAGCTTTTTTGCTTTAGAAATTTGATTTTTTCATTTACGGCCATATGCCCCCCAGTTCCTAATAAATCGATGAGACCATTAATTGGTACGTATGCCATCTCCGGACGATTATTAAGTTCATAATCTATTTCATAAAAATTCTTCCGCAGGACCTCCAAAGCCAACCAATTATCATTTTGCAAGGTTTTACTCCCCAGAAACGTTTGTGCTGCAGCATCAATAAGTGGTTTGATAGCCTCTTGCCCCCAATGCTTACGATGCTGCATAGAAATATCATCTGTAACCTGCTGAGCAAAATTTTCGACCGCAACCGCACTCAAATACCCCTTAATAGAGCGATACATTCCAGCAACATCTCTGACCGAAAGATGTTTTTGCTGTCTTTCGACCATAGAAAGACCTGGCTCTCCTGCAAAATCAATAAAGCGCAAATCATTATCCGGCGTCACCATAACTTGCCCTAAATGGAAATCTCCGTGGACACGATTAAGCATACCTTTATCCGCAGATTTTCGAATTTTATCCAATCTAGATTGCACAAAATTTAAAGTACTAGTATCCCAATTGCTCAAAATTTCTTTTGCTTGAATTCCAGTATCATACGGCAACCGATTAATATTATTTTCGATATTACGTTTAGCTTGATATCTTAACACCTGAAACTGCTTTTCATAATTACGAATAAACGTTTCACTAACCGGTTCTGGCGTAAAATGAGGATTTAAATCAGCCCTAGTAAAACACTCACCCATCTCTTGAGTTTTACGAGACAATGTATTGATAAGACTCATAAATTCCGGACAATTTTCTGCCGTCAATTTTCTTTGTTGTAAATATCCCTCTTGCATTTTTTGCTGCAAATAATTCAAAAGATAGTTCCACATATCACCTTTATTATGCACAAATTCCTGTACAATACCTGAAGAAGCTGTTCTTCCATCAGGCATTTGCCAAATAAAGCCACCAAAACTTTTCGGCATAACCTCACATTTTTCACGCATGAGTTTTTCATTCATTTCTATTTCTGAATTAACCTCTTGCGAAAACTCCAGCATTCTTTCCAACTTAAATGCTAATCGTCCATCACCTACATTAAGTGTCGTATTACTTTGTTCCACACCTAAAGCTTGTGAAGGCTGCTCTGCACACCCATCAATCGCATCTGCATTAAAAATGTCATGTCGTTTTAGCAACCAACCATTAGGGAAATGCACTATTCCATTGTTATCATTCATCAATTTCATAAAAGTTTGCCAAAAATCCGGTTCGATGAGAGCATCTGTATACACCTCACCATTAATCTGCAAAGTATCCATAGTATCTGGACACTCCTTCTTCTTTGCTAAAGGCATAGAAAAATAGCGCACAACATCGTCTTTTAGTCGGACCTCTCCTATAACAAATAGTTTATTTCCATTATCATAGGGTAGTGTTTCCAAACTAATATCATTAATACGCCCCTGTTTGATGTCTTCTTTAAAATTACACCAACGGCATTTTCCTAAGTATTGGATGGTTTCTTCGAGATTCATGATATGCTCCTTATTATTATTTTTCTTATATATTATGTATATAATCCTAAAAAAATATTGTTAAAGAAAGAAAGTAATTTTATACATAGAAAAAAAGGAGAAACAGAATGGATAAATTACAAACTTTAGCAGAAGCTGCTGGTATATCATCGTCATATATTGATAAAACTGGCAAAACACATGAGACGACTGATGATGTACGACGTTTTTTTCTGAATGCGATGGGATTACCAGCAAATAACAACGCTGAAATAGAATCTTCTCTAAAAAAAGTAACATCCCAACCCTTATTAAAAGACACTGTAGCATTTTTTACTGGAGAAAATATAGAATTTGAACTAAATGGCAACGGTACCTATCAACTATCTCTATATGATGAAAATAAAAATATCATCTGGCAACAAGAGAGCCATGATAAAAATTTAATAAGCATACATACACCGCTGACCACTGGTTATTATACTCTTACTGCGACACAAGACAATCAGATAAAAGCAACATCTCTGCTCGTTTATGCACCAACATTGTGTTATCAGCCATCATATATAAAAAATAAAGATCACCTCTACGGTATCTCTCTTATGCTCTATGCTTTGCGCTCAAAAAATAGCCTTGGTATAGGAGATTTTGGCGATTTAAGTGAAATTATAAAACATACAGCAGCCAATGGTGGAGACATTGTCGGCATCAATCCCTTAGGAGTAATGAGTCCATACACCTTGCCTTCCCCTCTATTCAATGCCTTAAAAGGAGATGTATCTCCCTATCGCTCATTAAGTCGTCTATTCATCAATTATGCATACTTGGACCTCAGAAGTGAACCAGACTTTCAAAATTCAGCAGAAGTGCAAATGACTATAAAAAAACCTGAAGTTCAAAATGAAATTAAGCGATTAAATGATTCTGATAACGTAATTTATGCTGCAGCATTACAGCTAAAGCTCCGCTTACTTGGCATGATGTATGAACATTTTTTAGCCGAAAATTCACTTATGCGACATAAAGCCTTCCATGAATATAAACAACAAAAAGGCTCAGAATTAAACAACCTATGTTTATTTGAAACCCTATTAGAAGTGAATTCAAAAGAACCCTTCTGGCGTCTTTGGCCCAATGAATTAAATGATATAAATTCACCAGCCACCCAATCTTTTCGCGATCTAAACCAAAAACGTATAGACTTTTTCGCTTACTGCCATTGGCTTGCAGACAAACAAGTGAAATCCGTTCAAGCACTAGCCAAATCATTAGGAATGAAAATTGGCCTATACGCCGATATGCCGATTGGTGCAGCTTCAAATGGAGCTGAAGTATGGGAAAACCCCTCTGCATATGTGCTAGAAACAGGAATAGGAGCACCAGCTGACCCAATGCGACCACGTGGTCAAAGTTGGGGATTCACACCATACCATCCACAGATATTAGCACAGCAACACTATGCCCCGTTCATCCGCTTAGCAAGAGAAAATATGCAATACGCCGGTGCTCTAAGGATAGACCATGCAATGGGGTTACGTCGATTATTTTGGGGCTTTTTTACAGCAGACAATCCTGTTGTACAAGGCTGCTATGTATATTATGACATAAAAGTACTCACAGCTATTCTTGCTCTAGAAAGCAATCGCGCTAAATGTCTATTAATAGGAGAAGATTTAGGAACAGTACCAGAAGGTTTTCGAGAATATATGGCAGAGCATGGTTTGCTCTCCTATAAAGTTTTTTTCCGCCAAAAAGAAAAAGATGGTACTTTTATTCCTCCCAAAGAATATATGTATATGTCATTATCCCAATCCTCAACCCATGATCAAGCAACTTCTTATGGTTTTTGGAAAAATGAAGATATTGAAGTCTTCAAGCAATGTGGCTTATATGTAAACTACGAACAATACCAAGCCAATTTGTCAGGACGACGTCAAGATAGAATAAATATGATAAAAGCTTTTGCAAAAGAAGGTATACTCACCGCGCCAATGCAAAAGAAAATGCAAGAAACTGTTGAAACGGGAGAAAATATACCAGAAGATATTGAAAAAATTATTAATATTTACGGCGCAAGCACCAACAGTGCACTATATTTAGTACGTCTTTGTGACATATATACCCAAACTAAATTAGATAATGCGCCAGGTACAATTGATGAATACGCTAATTGGCGTTTAAAATTAAAATATAACATAGAAGATATCAAAGCAAAACAAGTTTTCTCCAATATTTTAGCAGATATTAAAGCCCATCGTCCTAAATAAATTCTCTCACTAATCCCAAAAAAGATGCAACTCGAAAATTGCATCTTTTTGTTTTAAGAGAAAACCTAATATTAATGAGAGGTGTTAAGAATGCGCCACAAGGAGCCGTAACGCACTCTTAACAAGAAGAGAGCTCAAGGCCGCCCTAAAAGCGGACTTTGAGTTCCAACATACCGGCATGTGCACGGTAATTACTGCGATAATTGCCCATATAATGCAGGCTAACATCGACTTTGTCTTCAAAGCTGGCTTTCACTCCAACTTTAGTTTCCACAGCAAAACGTCCTAATTGATTACCATGAACTGTATAATCAGAACCATTAGCAAGGCTGACAAAGGCACGATCGCGATCAGAAACCATATCATAGCTTGCCCCAAGATATACTTCTGGACGAACTTTAGCTGAACGAGACAATACATTTTCATCAACTTCAAACTCAGTGGAAACCTTAACACCACCAGCCGCTGTCAGAACATGCATATCATGAGATGAGACTTTTTGTCTTGCATTATCATGATAGCTACCACGATCGATATAATGGTATTCCAACCCACCTTCTGGTGTTACGACCCATTTATTGTACAGATTGAAATTATAACCAGTTTTAGCATCAGCATAGATATCATCAACATCATATGACGCATGATACTTATGATTCATAGAATATTTATCTTCACTATATTTACCTCTGCTATAGCTCATCAAACTATCAACATACCAATCACTTGGCTTATATTGGCCATAAACGAAGACAGAATGCGTATGAACTTTATCACGACGCTGACTAGATTTAGCCTTTGTAGTATCAGTACCATAACCAAATCCGGCTCTCAATCCTTTACGAATGAGCTTATCTAGACCGAATACCGCGCCGCGACGATTGATATCAAATCCCGCAACATAATTATGAGCATCCAATCTAGAGTGAGCAGCATAGGTTTTAACCCAAGCAGATGCGTCTATCGTTTGTACCTCATCGCCAGATCCTATGCCTTGTTGTTCACCTTGACCATAAAGATGATTAACCAACATATCGTGCAGATACTGAGCATGCTCTAAGCTTAGCGTCTTAACAATCGGTGCGGCAGAAGGCACCAAAGACTCTAGAGCTTTCTTAAATCCTTTAGCATCTTCTTGGGCTAACTTAGCCAACTCATCTGCAATGCCTTGACCTTTTTCATCTGCAAAACGATTACCATCGACCCAAGCATGTGCAGCATCAACAATATCTCTATGAGCATCAACATCTTCAGCCACATCAGCTGCTGTTTTAATCAGAGTAATTTTATACATACCATCCAGACCTTCTTTCTCAAACTGGTACATATTGTTCGCAGCCATTTCATAACTATCAGTAAAGTTATTAAAGTCGGTATTTGTTGCTTTAAGGAGTGGGAAGAACGAAGGCTCATTCATAGTAGCCAATCCCTGCCCCAATGTCGCATGTAGCTTTGCACCTTGAGCAATTGTAATGGTATCTGCCACAATCTGGCCGAAATCACTCAAACTCTTGATATCAAAGTTTACTGTAGAATTTTCTCCAAAGTGAACTTCTTTAACATTAATCGTTTTATCGTCAACAGCTAATGCAGCATCTTTATCTTGTGCAGCGACATTAAGAATAATGCCAGAACCCAAAACATTATCTTGTTCTAGTGTCAACAGCCCTTCATTAACATTCACTGTATTACTGCCACCGATTTGACCAACCAAGGCCATTGCACTATTAATATTAACAACACCCGAACCACGAATATCATTTTCATTCCTAGCACCATGAATATTGAGCTCACCATCATTATTAATGCCATCGGCAGCAACAATTTTAGTAACTTCAGATGTCAATACGCCATCGCTAAGAATATCAATATTCTTTTGTGTGATCTTACCATTGTTCGCAAAATCGCCAGCAACAGTCATAGTACCATCTCCTTTGATGTCACCATCATTCGTACCATCTTTAACAGCGAGCGTACCAGCATTATCAACTTCTCCGGCATTAGCTAAGTCAGCTACAGTAACCGTACCGCTATTATCAATAGCACCTTGGTTATCAAGCTTATCTGCTGTTATATCACTGCTGTTGTTGACTTTAGCATCTTCGGCGACATCAATTTGACCTTGTTCAATGCTACCATTGTTTGCAAAATCTCTAGCAATCGTCATAGTACCATCACCTTTGATGTCACCATCATTTGAGCCATCTTCAACGGCAAGTATACCAGCATTGTCAATTTCTCCGGCATTAGCTAAGTCAGCTACAGTAACCGTACCGCTATTATCAATAGCACCTTGGTTATCAAGCTTATCTGCT
>JAFVFB010000001.1 GCA_017475705.1 Alphaproteobacteria bacterium | reverse complement strand
GGAATCGTCCGCGCATATTGCGAATTATGAAAGCGCTTTACGATAGCGAACGTGAATGCAAAACCACCAATATGCCGGCTGAGCAGAACGCCGGATATTTGGTACTGCGCTTGTCTGATGCTGCATACCATTTGTCACAAAAAAAATAATATTTGCCGTTTTTAAAAATTCCTTGCCATCATGCTAAAATGAGAGTATGTTAATGACGAAAAAGTTATCATTTATATATTCACTAATATTACAATTATGAAAAAATTTTTGTTAGAAGGGGTTACCGTTTCGTGGATACCGGAAGATGCCCAAACGACTGTTGTGACACTATTGGTGCTTTCTTGCACCCAAGTTGAAAACGGCAAAAAATGGCGCTTTGAGCAGCATCCTTTAGTCGATGTTGTTTTTGACAACCGTGATCATACCTTGAAGCAACAAGTGGATTTGATTTCCTCAAATATGCGCCTTGAAGTGTTGGTCAGCCTATTTGAAGATGGCTCTTACAAGGCTGTACTGCAAAAATCGGTGGAGCATAAACCTCGCCGACTGGAAGAACTGATTCAAGCAGTAGAAGCAGTCAAGTAACTCTTTAACCTAAAACCCGCTGATAAATAAATCAGCGGGTTTTGCTTTTTCTTGTCATTCCTCGCGCGTTTCATATTTCCTGTCATCCTCGACTGAGTGTTAACGAAGGAGGGGATCTAAGGCAACAAGCACTGATTCGGCAATAATAGTAAGAAATTCTTTTTAATACTGCAAAATCTCGCATTAAGTCCTGAGATACCCTCGCTACGCTCGAGTATGACAATGAAAAAAGTAACGTCATTCTGATTGTAGCGAAGAATCCGATCGTTCCGCCGAAACGATGTGATCCCCTGCACCACCGGATCATTCGGCAATGCCTCATGATAACGTTAGGAGCGATGAATCCTCACTTATCGAAACATACCGCTTCCATTATTTTCAACCCCGTTTCCGGTCTTTTTTTCTTGACATTTATGACAAAAAATGTACCATATAAACATAAACAAAATTATTATGGAGAAGATTATGGATTTATTGATGTGGGTTAAAAACTGCAACATTTTTTCTGTGTTTTTCTCCATAATTTTTTGTTTTGAAATGCTTATTCAATTAACATTAAATAACAATTAAAAAAAACAAAAACATTATGAGAAAAGAACATCTTCAAGAGATCACCGGTGGTTGCCTTATGATGGCCGCTGTGTTGTTGGTATTTTTGTGGTTTTTTGTAAGTCCTGGTGCCACAAACGCACACGGATACTACAATGATCCATGCGATCTTCCCCAGCTTTCGGGCTGGATGTCCGTAGCTTATGGTTGGCTCGATTGGCTAATTGAGCCGGTCAAAGAAGGTAAATTGGAGGGATGGCAGTTGTTTTATGCCTTCCTCGGGCAGCTATCTTTAATTATCTATATCGCCATTTCTGCATTGGGCGGCGGTTATATGGTTAAGAAAGCAAATTATTACTCCAGCTGGCCAATGGCTGCAATCGTGGCAATTGCCACTTGGGTGGTTTACTTGGGAATCTACCTTGGTTATTGTTTTTTTTCTTTGTAAACAATAAAAAACAGAAAAATGAGAAAGGAATTCTTAACTCGCACGAACTGCCTGCTGGCAGCTATGTGTCTGATTACTAATCTACTGGTTGACAGTCTGGTGTTTAACGTGTTTCTCGACACATTCATCGCTATCCTCGTGGTGTATCACAAGTATCTCTACACAATGGGGTACAAAGGCCGCGATTATATCAAAGGCCTGATCAAATACACCGGCGCCCTCGCCCTTATCTGGTTTATGGCACTGGTGGACTATTTGATTGTGATACTGTTCTACGATGGAGTGCCTTCAACAGGGATAATGCTATTCTTTATCTGCTGTCTGGTTGACCAGATAATTTGCATTATAGATCAGAAGACAAATTTCACCATCCTGCCTTGGCAGGTGGCAGCACTTCTGGTCTATTTTGTAAGATGGGAAGATCAGAAATGCGCGTGCAGTTAAACTTACATCAATAAAAAGAGGGGTGGTGCTTTCGGGCGCCACCCTTTTTTTTGATAAAATTACTCAATTACCAAAATGACGCCGTCTTTAACACCGACTACTTTGGCGTTGTTGCCTCTCTTGAGTGGTTTTTCGCAAGCGGCTATCCAATATCCGTCACCGATTTTGACTTTGGTGCGATTATCAACCACATCTTCTGCCAAAGTGACCGTCTGCCCCACAT
>JAFVFB010000020.1 GCA_017475705.1 Alphaproteobacteria bacterium | reverse complement strand
TCCTACAAAATATGTTATAGTAGGGGTAGCAGGGAAACTGCAAATAAAAATCATTTATCAAGGAGGAATATCTATGAAAAAACTTGTTTGTGAACTCTGCGGAAGCGGAGATATGATAAAAAAAGACGGATACTATATTTGTCAAGCTTGTGAAACAAAGTATTCTGTTGAAGAAGCAAAAAAAATGATGATTGAGGGAACAGTTGATGTATCAGGCAGTACGGTAAAAGTTGATAATTCAGCTTCAATAAAAAATTTCTATACTATGGCTGTTAGTGCTTATGAAGCTGAAAACAAGACGGAAGCAGAGAATTATTGTAATAAAATCATTGAGATTGAACCTGAGAATTATGAAGCTTGGTTTTTAAAGGGTAAAGCAGCGGGTTGGCAATCAACTCTTGCAAAGCTACGAATCGAGGAAAGCGTGCAATGTTTTTCAAAAGCTATTGATTACGCTCCAGAGGATAAAATTGAAGAAATCAAAAAACAGGCGGCAGATGAAATATCAAAACTTTCAATTGCTTTAGTGTCTCTTTGCTGTAATAATTTTACAAAGTATCCTGATACTTCTAACGCTAATTCTGTTTCGACTAATGCAGTCAATACACAAATGTATGCACTCCAACTAATAAAGAAATGCGGCATTACAGCAACAGAATTTAATGGTAAAATTGCTACACTCATCAATAGTGCGGTCTGCGACGCCTGGCCAAGTATTATAAAGAATTATCAGGGAGATGATGGACACCCCAGCAAATATGAATGGGAGAGATTTACGACAGCCTGTGATAATTGTATTGCATTGCTTGAATTAGCAGTAAAGATTGACGACGAAGTACCCAAAAACAACATTCAGCGTTACAATAATCTTATTCAGATAACCGAAGCTGTTATTAAATCCTGCTCGTGGACTAGGGAATATGTTAGCGGTAAAGCTTATTGGTCTAAGGAGTGGTCTCTCACTAATGCAGCTCGTGAAAAAAGAATTGATAAAATAATGGGATACCATAATAAAATCAAAGAACTCGATTCCAATTATGTTATACCCGAAAGACCAAGTGTAAAAAGTCTTACCAAAGGTGGCGGCTGCTATGTAGCGACCTGTGTATACGGTTCTTATGACTGCCCTCAGGTTTGGACTTTACGCCGCTATCGTGACTACACCCTTGCTGAAACATGGTATGGCAGAGCCTTTATTCACATTTACTATGCTATAAGCCCCACAATTGTAAAACTTTTCGGAAACACCAATTGGTTCAAGAAAATGTGGAAAGGCAAACTTGATAAAATGGTTGCTGATTTACAATCAAAAGGGATAAAAAGCACGCCTTACAAAGATAAAAACTGGTAGCAAGAACAGAACGCCAATCAATTAAAAAGCAAAATATCAGAGACTAAAAACCGTATTAACGAAATCAAAGCAGAACTAACCCAAAACAGATAGCACAAACAATTACCAAATCCCCACCCCCTAAAATTGTGCAATCCTACAAAATTCGCCCCAGTATGCTGGCAGCTAACCAAAAATGTAAAAATA
>JAFVFB010000019.1 GCA_017475705.1 Alphaproteobacteria bacterium | reverse complement strand
CCTTGTCTTTACTGCAACTGAAAAGAGGTTTGTTTGGTTTGATTGGCAGATTGGGGCGACTATCGGAGCTATTCGGTGGTCGCTTTTTTCTTGCTGTATCATAAAAAATCATATTTTTGTCCAAATTATGATGTAAATATCAAATGAAAATCCTATCTTTGCGCTGTCATATCAAATAACTGTTTATGGAAACAAAAGACAAAATTAGGCAGCAGCTTTTAGCATTAGGTCTCACACAATCCAAATTGGCAGAGTTAAGCGGTGTAACATTTGCTACTATCAACCGTATCATTAACGGCAAGCAGAAAATAACAGATGCAGTATTAGCTAAAATAGCAAATGCCCTAAATTTAACAGTAGAACAACTTGAACAAGATGATGCCAAAGAAGTTTTTGAATCAGACGTGCAGGGTTACATAGAGTATGACGGGGAAATTCGCAAGGTAAAGTCTTTCGCATCCCTTCAAAAGTTGGTGTATCAGATTGAATATGAAACAAAAAAACTGCCAAAAGAAGCAAAAGAGATTATTGCTACAAACAAAAAGAACAAAGAGGCTATCACAAAGGCTAAACGGAATGACCTGTTCCATATCAATACTGATTGGGATAGCATTGATGAATACGATGCCACCCAATACGATTGTTGGGCTTTCAAAGGTGCTGACGATGAGAAAGACGGTATTGTATTAGACTTTGGAAACCAATGTGGCGGCTATCCGTTCTTTTTCCACGGTCACACTTTCCAAACAAGTGAAAGTGCTTACCTTTGTGGTCAATTCTCAAAGAATACTGAGGAATGTAAACGGATTCAATATCAGTTGCTCTATGAGCGTAACGGCTACACCGCCAAGAAACGGGTCAAAAACGCAAACCAAAACCTTATAAGAAGTGATTGGAATGAGTTTAGGGCTGAGTGGATGCTTTATGTTATATGGTCAAAATGCAAAGGCAATAAAGACTTTTCCGATAAACTAAAATCCATACCAAGAAATGCAATCATTATTGAAAATAGCACAACCGTTTATGAAGGTACAAGCATTTATTGGGGCAGTAAGAATGAAGAATTAGAGGCAGCGAGGGAAAAAGTCGCTCGTTATACAGAACTGCAATACTTGAAGAGAGTAAGACAAGGCAAAATCAAGAAGAATCAATCCGAATTAAACACTGAAATCCAAGCAGCACGAAACGCAATACATTATATAGGAATTTATAGCGGAGGGCATAACTTTATGGGAAAGATTCTAAAGAGGTGTCAGTTTGCTTTGCTTGATGGAACAGAACCATCCATTAACTATGACTTGTTAAGGCAAAAGAAGATATTTTTATTTGGTGAATTACTGACATTCTGATAAAATATGTTATAATCTGAGAGGATAGAAGAAATATTCCTAAAGAAGATGAGTATATATCGCAGAAAAGTTGTACATTTGCACCGCAATTATAGCGATAATAACGGCAAAAGGGAGGCTAAGAAGCCTAAAACCAATAGCGTTTTAACGCTTTTGATGGTCAAATAGCTGTCCCCGAAAAGTGCAAATTTAGCCCTAAAATACTGATAATTAAGTAGTTTGACCTGCTTCAACGAGGATGAGTATTAAGCATTAGATTTTAATCTAAGTAATTTAAAATCAGCGAGATAAGCAAATATCATTTGTTTGTCTCGCTTGTTTTTTACCACCTAAAACTACACTATTTGTTTGCCTAAATTACATCTTTT